>CAZLJP010000001.1:0-219928 GCA_964559915.1 uncultured Candidatus Saccharibacteria bacterium
ACGCAACCTCTGTTACTGTTGGTAATTGAGTGATGTAATCAAAAGCTAACGCTAGCCCACTATAGGTGGTCTCCGCTTCACTAATCTGCCCCAGAAATGGTGTGTCAGCATATCTCTCACGAGCTTCAAGGCATATTTGCTCCAGTAGATGACGTGGTAGTCGTTTTCGCTGGAATTGCATAGATACAGCTGCGGCTTCAAACGCCGCATCGGCTGCCTCGTCAATAAATTCTCCATTTTCATAGCCCGGGGCTGCTTGTATTTGTGCTAGGCGGTCAAAGCTATCCTTGACCCAGCCTGTCCGGGGATGAGGTTTCCGGTATTTAGGCCGCGTCATCGCCTATACGTGCTTCCCTTGCTTCTTGCATAAGACGAAGACCCCTTACATTTTGCGCCATAGCTTCACCCATTTCTTGAGCAGCTTTTACTCGCTGGTCATAGGCTATCTGAGCTTCAGTTAACACTTCCGCTGGATACGACGGTACCTTTGCCTCATGCTGCCCACCGTGTTTTAGTTCGTATCCTGTCGGATATCTATCTACAAATCCCATGTATATTCTCCTTGAAATTAAAAAAGTTTCAGATCTTGCCTGAAACCTACTTGTTTTGGACTGCGTTGTTCGCGTTAGACGCGAGAGGTTTCAAGCATATTGAAACGCAGCCCTGTGAGGCTGAGCACAATAATCACAAACTTGTAGCTTGTTGAAACCATATGTCTTTTATACGCCACTTACTTTATCAATGCAAGCCCTAGCCAGCAACAGATACGAGTCCCGTATCCTGATTAGTCCACTCTTCCATACATATGGCAACCATTTTTCTGCCAACGACACTATAAGCACATGGATCAAGCGCTTTACGCTCTTGGCTGAAGGCGACTACATCGTATCGCTCCCCGGTTTGTTTAGCGGTTTCATAATATTGTCGAAGCTCATCTAGTACTTGGCATTCCTGGCTGCGGTCAAACATACGGTCAACCAGACTCTCGATTATAGGGTCACGACGACTATTGTCCCAGGCCTTGAGAATAATGGGCAGTTCAAGCACGCCTACACTATTTTCCCTGGTTGTAGTCTCTGGTATATAACGGCTGGGTATACGGAGCTCTGCAATATCTTCTTCTGGAAGGCGACTGGCAGCAAAATTAATGGCTGCTCGTTTGATACCACGCTGGGCACGCATGGTTTGCCACCAATTAAAATGTTCGTTCCCCACCTCGTAAGTATTATTCAGTGATGTTAATTTCCAGCGAACATCCTTGTCTGGTAGTTCTAGGCAGCCCTCTAGGGCTGACACAGGATCAACATTCCCAGATGCTAATAATAGAGCTGTCTCTTGATACAGCTCAGGTGCCTCTAACTGACTGAAGTCAGGATGTGCTCTGTGGGCTTCATTAACAAATGTCAGGTTGAAATCAGGGTTAAGTGTCATGGTTTGTTGCAGGTGTTTGTTTTAAACTTACCTATTAGGATTTAAACACTAACATAATTGCTGTTCAAGAGATTTTATAAAAATTGCTAATACAGATGTAATAAAGTGCCATATTATTCTGTCTGTGATATATCTAACACATATTTGCTATTTTCGTCATATAATGGTTTGCGGAATTAAAAATGTGGGGTATGATTGACAAGTTTGATTATGAGAGAAGATAGACAAGATAATCCGGACTTATTGTCGGATGAATCACAGATGGCCTTCGCATGGTCTCGCTACGAGAGCCTACGCGATTTAGGTCTGTTGCCTGCTAAGATAGCAGTCGCAGGTATTAAACATGTAGTACACGCGCTTGAGCGCGACGTTCAAAGCCCAGAAGAACAGCTGACTGAGAAATATGAGGCATTTGAAGCGTTCATGGCAAGCAATGATGGCGAATACCGCTATCAGGCTGATTTTGATACGCACACCAAACAAGGTGCAACCATGTTCCAGGCATTTACTGAAATGGTTAAAGAAATACACGAGATTGAAATTACCGAACCTGATGAAACTGACCTAGCTCAGATACCAATGCTCAACGGTCATCGCCTGGAAATTCACCGTCAGAACAGCGGAGGCTACTTCTTGATGGGCCACATCGAAGCACCCAATAATAATTAGTCGTTACTAAGATTCTGTAACTTGTACTGGGTGTAGCGTTCAGCAGCTAGACGAGTTAGTTTGTCATCCTCACCCTTGTTCACAAATGCCATAGCTTCTGTCATTAGTGGATGTACTTCTGCTAATTTTTCGTGCATTTGTAGTACAAGTTTGCGGTAACCAGGATGTCCCTGGGGGCTGGTTCGGAGTTCGTGGAAATGAAATGCTTCACGGGCATTATATGTTAGCTTCCAGCGCATTTTGTGGCCCAGCAGGGTGGCGTACTGTGCTTCAAGCTCGTAGCCTTCTGCCTGCAAGTAACTATAGAGTTCTAGACTCAGGTCAAAACAGTTCTCGAAGGTTTCGGTGAGCCCAGCTTCCTCTACCAGTTCAGGTACTTCATAGCCATAGCGAGGTGTCAGTAGTTGCCAATTGAGATCATCTACCATACGGTGACGTTGTAAATCACGAAAAATACCGTAGTCACACACCAAATCCCAGCTATAATGTGCTTTCTCTAGTGCCCTACCTGGACGGTGACGACGGTTAAGACGTTCGCCAATGTAGGTCTTAAAGATTTCTTCTTTTTTATCGTATGGGAGTTTCTCGGTAGCTTTCTTTAGCTCACTTAGTGATAGATTGCTGTGCTCATACAACATATCAGGTATCAATTCTAGTTCGTTGCGAGGCCATACGGCTGTCAAGGTAACTGGCTCATTCGCCTCTGTGTGCGCTGCAGGTAATAGCTCTGACGCTAGTTTTGCGACGGCGCGCTTGGTATTTGCACGGTATGCAATAGTCGCACCACCGCGCTCTGGTTTATCTGCGCGCTCGAGAAAGGTTGGGATGATAGTACGGGCGTGTTCAAGTAGCTTCTGCCCTGTAATGCGAGCCTCCGGTAGCTCATCGGCAAGGAGGTTCATAATAAGATTTTCGACTGCCTGTCCAGATGCATATATGCCGACAGTTGATTTAGTAGATACCGGCAACACAGCCCGAATAGCATCACAGGCCTGTGCACGAGTGGCACCTTGCCAGGCTACATCTTGTTCGGCCTTAGGCACATCTGAGTTAGCACGAACATAATCAGTTAACTGACGTACCATTGACGAGTACTGGTCAAATATCTTGTCCATTACCTCGTTGTAGTGGGTTTTAACCTTTTTGTTGAAATGGTCTGGTGTGTAGTATTTATATTTGCCGTTTGTATCCTTCTGGTCGAAGTAGATATAGCGAGTTGATTGTTCCAGATATGCTGCTAGACGCCCCCATTCAAGCTTTTTAGTAAGCAGATTAGAGGCGTTTTCTACTGTCAGATGCAAACCAACAAGTTGTTGCACCGAATCATCACCATAAGCCGTAATAACGCGTTGGAGGAGCTTTTCGTCTTTACCCATGGCATGGGCAAACTCATCAAGCAATGTAATACGCATATCATCACCACGTCGTGACAAACGGGCCATAGCAGCTGCAATAGTAGTCGGACTCAGCTTGTCATTAAAGACGTATACATCGTCATCGACACTTGATACGGTGCTGCGCAAGAAGTCCTCTCCGGCAGCTGTTACGGTATAGCCAGTATCTGTTTTCGTAACATATGGGTTTTCAGTCACGACTGACTGTTTTATAGCAGTTTTCGTCTTTTCTGGAAGCAGCGGAGTGATAGTTTTCCAGAGCATATCATGAACAGTATCAATAGACAGTAGTTTATCGCCACGTACGCAATCCAGTCTCTGGAAGTCTTTGGGGAATAAATCACACAGATTGTCATAGACTTCTACAGAACGGCGCAGGTGGTTGATGTCTGCTTCATGAATATCACGCTTTTTATCCGTGTAACTACGTGCCTCTTTATTATCTACAAGCTGTTGAGCGGTCTCAGCTGGTACACGCAGAACGAATGACTTGTCAGGGCGTGGAATGCCTAACATCTGGAATTCTAGATTATCAAGCCATATAAAGTAACCACGTCGTTCTTCGGCATGTTCAAACTTGGTACCTTGGTGGGCCATATTACTGCCGGTAAAACGATTTGCTAGTACAACCTTACCAGCTGCCAATGCTCCACGAATATCGGCAGCAGCTTGATACCGATCAAGTGCGTAGAATAACGACCCCGTATAGGGGCCGACTTCTTCGGCAGTACCATATTTGCCATTCAGATATTCGCGCACAAAATAGCTCGATGGCTGCTCGTATTGCGGAAAATCAAATGTTGCTACGTCATAGCCTTCGCTACGAAGCTTATCGGCTAATTTGGCAAATTGGGTGCCCTTTCCGGACCCATCAGTACCTTCTATGACAAAGAATGCACCAGCGCGGTTTGCGGTCTCGGTGCTCATCGTGCTTTTAAACCTTTGATTTCCACCGGTAATGTACGCGCATCTTTATAGGCTCTTGGCAGCATTGCTTCAGGACGCCAATTGGCAATAATTTCGTCTAAATCGTCACCTTGCTGGTACTTACCGCTAAAGCCACCATCACGGCCTTTGCCGTAACTACCCTCTACTTCGCCCGTTTCTAGAAATACCGCTTGGGCAATACGCTCACCGACAGGCAATAACACTGTCTCGTGCTCGTTAAGATTATAGATTTCGAGTGTTAAGCGGTTAATATAGCCGGGGTCAACCCAGCCGGCGTCAAAACAAACAGCTACGCCGTTACGGCCCCAGCTAGAGCGTGCTTTTACCTGGTACGCGCCTGGTGGCTTAATACCAAAGAATTCGTGTGTGTGGGCCAGTATGCGTTCACCAGGGCGCAACGGGATTACGGGATGGTCAGCTGGAATGTTTTCCTGTAACTGTACGTTGTTAGCATTGCACCAATCTTGGTGTGCCACTGCCTGATGGACTTCACCAAAGTATCTCCTAGTATCAGTTTCACTAAAGGGATTGTAGACAAAGCCCCTCTTGGACTGACCGGTGCGGTAGTAGTAATAACCCAAGGTAACATCCAAGCTTGCATGCGCAACGTGCTTGGGGTTAAACGGCGTGCAAACAATATGCCCTGATTCTAAGGCTTCTCGGATTTGTATGTTGCTGTACACGCCCATGCTTGTATTTGTCCCCTCATGTTCATTTGCGCCCAGCCCGCTATTACTGTCCATTGTACGGGGTGTCTCAACAGTTTTCAACGTAAAATGTATAACATCTATTGGTTTTGGCGATATCGCTGCATTGCCAGGGTAATCCAGAGTATGCCAACAGTAATGTTCACAATGGCTGCATAGCGCAGATGTAGTGTCCAAGAGGCATATGCAAGTATAAATTGTGTAATTGCAGTCGGTACGGCCGTAGTAAGTGGCGGCTTTTGTGTACCTAGAACCGTTGGGATAAGAGAGATAGCAAACACGCTGAGTCCAACTGTAAAGACATAATCTTGCCACATCTAGCTAGCATAGCAAAAAACGGCCCGAGATTGGGCCGTTTTTGTAGAAAATCTGGTTAGTATTTAGATTTCGCTTATTTCTACCTTGATAGAAGGACCCATAGTAGTAGCCAGGTGGATTGCCTGCACATATGTACCCTTCAGTGTAGTTGGCTTGTTGTGCTTGATGCTGGCAAATATGGCACGAATGTTCTGTCCCAACTTGTCTGCGCCAAAGCTAACCTTACCGACACCAACGTGTACGATACCCGTGGTATCAACTCGGTATTCAACACGGCCAGCTTTAGCCTGCTCTACAGCCTTATCGATATCAGTGGTAACCGTACCACTTTTAGGATTTGGCATGAGGCCCTTTGGACCAAGCACGCGGGCGTACTTACCAAGCTTTGGCATGAAATCTGGTGTGGTCACCAAGATATCAAACTCAATTACACCCTTATCGAGTTTAGCTAGCAGGGCTTCGTCAGCTACTGCTACACGGATAGTCTTGCCAGTACCGGCAGGCAATACTACAACGTCACGTAGGTTCTGGTCTGCCTGACGAGGGTCAACGCCTAGGTTGATGTGTAGCTCTACGCCGGCATCAAACTTAACATGACTGGTCTTAGTAACCAGCACGAGGGCCTCCTTAAGACTGTATGCTTTGCCCTTTTCGATTAGTTCAGCAGATTTACGGTAGCCTTTAGCACGGCGATCCAGCTTAGTTGTAACGCGCTGTGGCTGCTTTGGCTTCTTGTCTGCTTCCGCTTCTGTTTCATCACGGTGTTGCTGAGCTTCGGCCTTGGCAATCTTTTCCTCGGCTTCTTTAATACCCTTTTCAGAGCGTTTGCCAGCTTTGGCAATCTTTACTTCTTTTTCTTCAATGCTCTCTTTAGAATCAGTGTTCTTAGTAGACCCATCAATTAGCTCCTTTAATTGCGCAATTGTGTGCTTTTCTGTAACTTCTAGTTTGAGCGCTTTTGCTTCTGCAAGCAAGTCTGCTTTGCTTTGTGCCATAGTTATTCTCCTTTGTGGTGCAAGCGGCTGCTTAGGGCCTCCCACGTTAATTACATATCGTAAAATCTTTGATTGGTGATAGGGTCGATATTCGTTCGTTCTGCGGCATCATAACCCTTAATTATAGGGTTGAAACGGTCATAGTGAACAGTGATTGGTGCTTGTGGCACTTCTTGTGCTTCTATCTTAGGGAATTCTAGTTCGACAATACCCATGATAACAGGGCCGAATGGGCTGTTTTGCCTACTAATTTGCCTGCGATGTTCTTGGAAGTCCGCTGAAACTACGTTGGACTGCTCAAATTCTGGTGCCATTACTAGGCCTCAATCTCGATTCCCATTGAACGGGCTGTGCCAGCTACCATCTTCTTGACCGCAGGAATATCCTGAGTATTCATGTCGATAGCTTTTTCTTCTGCAATCTTGGTCAACTGAGCGTCAGTTAGCTTCTTAGCGATTTTCTCGCTATTCGGGCGCCCTGAGCCTTTCTTGATACCAAGTTCCGCCAAAATACGGTTGTCAGTAGGGATACTGACGACGCGCCAATCCATGGTGCGATCTTCGTAAATAGTAATGTGAACAGTAACGTCCTGTCCCATTTTGTCCTTAGTCTGCTCGTTGAACGGGTTGATGAAATCCATCATGTTCACACCGTGCTGACCAAGAGATGAACCAACTGGTGGAGCCGCTGATGCTTGTCCGCCTTTGATTTTCATCTTTAGATTCGCTTTTACAGCTTTTGCCATTAGTATTACTCCTTATGTGCGAGTCCTCGGTCTGAAGCTGCCGGGTACTCTCCCTCGTAATCGAGGTGTTAAGTCGTGCGTAACTGGATTATTCTAGCAGATTTACTCTGTTATGTCGAGTGTTTCTATGAGACCATTCAAGGCAATATCAGCAAACTCACGGTCTTCGGTATACAGTTGCTCACCATACTCTATAAAGGTGTACAAATCCATAAATTCGTCTTCTAGTTCGTCCACGTCTACACGCTATTTCCGTCAAAAGGGCCTATAGCCGTGTTATAGACTCCCAGCCATGCACAATAAGCGTCGTGATTGTAGGTTTCTAAGCTATGAGCCTCAATCATTTTGAGTTGAGCTACGCGAGCCATATCATGTTTTTCTAGAGCAGATAGTGCTATTTGTTCGGGACTAAGATGACCGTAGTGATAGGTAAGACTTTCGTCGGTGCCTAGTATCTGGACGGGCACGGGCTGCTGATGTTCGCCACCCATATCTAGTTCGTGTATAACACTCACTGGATTCTCCCATTTATTTCCACGTACTATACGCCGCTTAATCGTAAGCACAAGTACAAATAAAAACAGCCCATTACTGGGCCGTTTATATACCTTAAGCGATATACTTAGACGCGTTTTACCTGTAGGCTGTCGAGCTCTACTGGTGTTTCGCGGCCAAACATGTTGACCAGTACCTTGAGTTTACCCTTGGCTGGGTCGATTTCATTAATAGAACCGTCAAAGCCCTTAAATGGACCGTCAGTAATATTAACCACTTCTCCAACGTTGAAATCAATCTTGTGCTTAGGCTCTTCACGGCCCATACGCTTCATAATCTTTTCCATCTCATCAGCGTCAATTGGGCTTGGCTCTGAACCACTGCCTACAAAGCCGGTTACAGACGGGGTGTTACGCACGATATACCATGCATCTTCACTCATTTTCATCTGTACCATAACGTAGCCTTGGAAGATTTTCTTCTCGACTACCTTACGCTTGCCGTTCTTAACCTCAATCATTTTTTCCTTGGGTACTAATACCTGGAAGATTTGGGCCGCCATTTCGAGTGTCTCGGCGCGTTGGCGAATACTTTCTGCTACTTTTTCTTCATACCCACTATAGGTGTGAATGGCGTACCATTGCTTGGTTGCGTCATATCTTTTAACACTCATCCCGTTAGAAATTCCCTTCTTCTAAATGTAACTTATAGTTCATATCTGTCCTTCTCTCCCGTATATTTCTAACGGGGTTCTTAGTCAATAAACACTTTCTTAAATACTTTGTCGAGGCCGTAGTCGGTAATAGCGATAATTACGCCAAACACGAGAGAGAATACAAACACAGCTATGGTTAAACGAGTTGTTTCACGAGCTGTTGGCCACTGTACTTGTTTGAGTTCTTTCCATGCATCACGGAAAAACTTGAACAATAGAATCGATGCCAAAATCCTGCCAATACGGCGGACAAGCTTGGTCTTAAATGGCTTTAGCACAAATGCAAATGGCCGTGCGACCTTACCAATACCCTTGCCAACAATACGCACCGGCTTGGTTACAACACGTGCACCTTTCTTGAGACGATTGTTACCAGACTTTTCTATCGGGCCACGTTCGGCACGCTGTCTGACGGTTTCTACCTTTTTGAGCTGACGCTTTTTCTTGGCCTCTGCCATTTCCTACTCCTGACCTTAAACCCAGATGGGTAATAAAAAAACCTACATAAAGCAGGTTCGTCAGCTGTCAATATAGCAGATTCGTTCGCATGCAGCAACCGAAACGTATATATTATGCTTATGGTTCTTGCGATTTTGGGAGCAACACTACTATTAGAGCAATGTATGTACGCACGTTCATTATGGCGTTTTAGGTTGGCTTTCGTAGCGCTGCTGACTCTAACCATATCACTCACAAGCTCACAAGTGCTCATCAGCCATCCAAATTGGCTTGGAATACTGGCAGTTGCTTTGTCTATTGCCAGGTTGCTCAATCTCTTTAGGATTGCCCAGGCTCGCATGCATACCGATTACCTCAGGCTAGCTACTCGTTATAGTAGCCGTGTCTTGGTTGTGGCACAGACGTTGGCGCTGCTGGCCCTGGCTGGGCTTATCCCTGTACATCTGCATATCGCTAATTTGCCGCTACTCACTGCTGTTTTACAAGCCGTTGTAGCAATAGCAGTGTTAGCTGTTACGATTCGCGACATCTATAAGACCAGGTATCTGCAAGGTACTACATTCTATGCTGACCGAGAATTACCAACCGTGTCTTTGTTGATACCGGCTCGCAACGAAACATATGATTTAGAAGAGTGCTTGCGCAGCGCACTGGCTAGTGATTACCCCAAGCTTGAAATCATTGTATTGGATGATTGTAGCCAGGCTAGGACATCCGAAGTCATCAAAGGCTTTGCCCACGACGGAGTACGCTTTGTTCAGGGCGAGCCGCCTGCAGACCGTTGGCTGGCCAAGAATCAGGCGTATCAAAAGCTTTCTGACGAGGCTAGTGGTGAGCTGTTACTATTTTGTGGCGTGGATGTACGGTTTGGCCCACATGCTATTAAGGCATTGGTCACGGAGCTACTACGCCGTGATAAACAAATGGTCAGTATCCTGCCACATCGCCTGAGCGGCAGTGCTGCCGGAGCATTTATCCAACCAATGCGCTATTGGTGGGAACTGGCCTTGCCACGCAAGCTCGTTAACCGTCCAGCTGTACTCAGCACCTGCTGGTTAATCCGTCGCAAGACACTTCATAAACTAGGTGATTTCAAGGCCGTGAGTCATTCTATTATTCCAGAAGGCTTCTTTGCCCGTGAGTTGGTAAAAACCAATGATTACAGCTTTATTCGTGCCAACGACACACTGGATATCCAAACGCGCAAATCATATAAAGAACAACGTGCTACCGCTATTCGTACACGCTATCCACAGCTGCGCCGTAGACCTGAGAATGTGTTTGTTGTAACAGTACTAGAATTATTGTTCTTATTTGGGCCGTTTGTCGGCTTGGTATTTGGCCTTTTAACGGATGACATGGCTGTTGTCGTAGCCAGTCTTACTGCCTCTTTACTATTGGTCATCAATCACATTATTATCGTGCAGCTGACCAGCCCAGCCAATGTTATTATTGCCGTATTTAATCTGCCTATAGAGGTCTTGACAGAGGTGGTAATAGCGCTTGTATCAATGGTACGCTACGAATTTGGCACCGTGGAATGGAAAGACCGAAACGTCTGCATCCCGGTCATGCATGTGATTCCAAGACTTCCCGATTTGCCAAAACAATAAGATATGTTCTATTATTCATGTCTATGAATATGGATGAGAGCTACATCACAAGTAAGGTAACTACTTCACACGAATATTTTTTAAATGTACCTAGTAATGGTGTTGATGAACGAGTCCCTTTAGGCTCCAGGACAGATAGCCTAACGGTATACCCTGATAGTGCAGAAGATCTGCCGTTGACAGGCAACCAGTTAGAACAAGCCCTCGGTACGCTTGCAGATAGCTACCTTGAGAGTCAGCTTGCTAGCAGAAGGTTTGTTGCTTTAAGACGCGGGGTTTCGGCTGCAGCGATTGCAGCAGCGGGAGTGACAACATACGAAGGTGTTTCAAATGACAGTGCAGGTATCTTTATTACAGGGGCTGGACTGGGCATTGCCGGGCTAGCATTTGCAATTCGTGGAGAGAGAACAATAGATACAGAAAAGCGTGTCAGGAGTCACGAATCAGGGCTCTATAGAAAGCAAGTTTTAGCTCTAACTAGTCTTATAGCACAGAAAAAAACACAAAATCAGCTTTAATTAGCTCAGGTTCGGAATAAAGATAGAGAACGTGGAGCCTTTGTTGAGTTCGCTGTTGAGCTCTATTTCGGCATGAATGAGACGTGTGAGCTTCATAGTGACATATAGTCCCAGACCAGTACCAGTGTTCTGGCGGGTTCGGTAATCTTCGCTTCTCCAGAACTTATCAAAGACCCGTTCTTGATCAGCCTTGCTCAGCCCAATACCCGTATCAGTAATCGTAAATAACACGCCACCTTCACGATGCGTAGCGCCAATAGAGACATGGCCTTCCTCTGTATATTTGATGGCGTTAGTTATAAAGTTCTGCAGTATCTCACGTACATAGAGACGGGCAGATTTGAGCAGTTCTAAGTGTGGGTCGGTTTCTGTCAGTAGCTGTAGCCCCTTTGCCTCGGCATCAGGCGCATAGAGCTTGCCCAGCTCGTCTATAAGCTCATGAGCGTTGATATCCTCAACATCCACGGCTAACTTGCCACGCTCGGCCCTAGACAGTGTAGACAAATCATTAATCATGCCGCTGAGGAAGTTTACTTGATTATGTGCCTGGCCAAGTGCTTCTTTGATGTGTGTCGTATCACCGCTCTTCTCTAAGATGAATTCTGCATTGCCAATATTACCCTCGGCAATAGCAATCGGTGTGCGCAGCTCGTGGCTGACCACACTAATAAACTCGTCTCGCTCTTCTTCTAGCGACTTTTCATGAGTGATGTCACGCAGCAACACCACATAACCATGCATCCCCTCGTGGCCGTAACTCAGCTTAACTGGAGCAATACTCAGATAAAGGTTTACAAGACTACCATCAGGATACTGCAGGCGCCAATCGCGAGAAGTCATTTGTGTTTTGGTGGCCAGAATCTCGTTCTTGAGCTGTATTGGCTGATTATTCTTATCTACTAGTTTGACCACATTGGCGATTGGTTTGCCCGTTACTGTGCTGTTGAGGTCCAAGATATTCAGTGCGGCACCGTTGTACAACACGATATGAGTTTTTTCATCTATAGCAATCACACCATCAGCCATGCTGTTGATGAGACTATTTAGACGCTCACGTTCAACGTCGGCGTTATGGGCATCGGTTACAGATGGTTTTTTAGTCGGCATTACGTACCATTATGCCATAAGCACCATTAAAGGGGTAAGGGTTTAGGGTTGAGGTAGAAAGAGCTCACTCAACCCTGCACCTTCTACCCTCACCCCTAGAGTGTTGGTTTATATTCCTTGATTAACTTTCTGTGTCGTTTTACGTCGTGTAGGCACCGTTCCATTTCTGTCCAGAAGGGCGCGCCGTGTGCCATAACGCGGGTATGGGCCAATTCGTGCAAAATAACGTAATCTATCAGGTCCCAGGGTAATTGCATCAGGAAACAGTTCAGAACTATGTCTTTGTGTTGACTACAGCTGCCCCAACGGCCCTTGAGCTGCTTAATAGCAACGGAGTTGTATGTGTAATCATATTGAGCTGCGAGTGTTTTTAGCCTGCTGGGCAGCAGCTGTGTGGCTTCTTTCTTGAGCGCTCTGATGGATGCCTTTTGAGCAGCTTGTTGAGCTTTGTCAGAAGTGTAATGTATGCCAGCAGGCAACAATACTACCACTTGGTTGCCCCGTAGCCTTGTAGAGACAGTATTATTTGTCGTGGATTCAAAATGCAGGTGATGAGCCTTGCCCACCACGTGCCCCTCAGCCAAGAAAGTACTTTCTGGTTGCTGAGCCTTTATCCACTCTAGCCGTTGCATCAAAAAATCCATACCGACTTTATATGGTGCCCACAGGGGGATGGTCACACGTACAGCTCCATTATGAGCAATGCTCAGTCGCACATTGCGCGCTCCCCGGCGCTTATACAGCTTTACCACGCCGATATCTTCGACTTCTACTTCTTTGACTGCCATGTGTGCCTGTATCCGTTAACTATCGAATTGATATGTTACGGCGGTTGTTATCTACTCTACCTGCGAGCGGGTTTGGGATAAGATTTACGAGACCTGGTTTGATAACTTTGTTGCCGGCATTGTCCGTAGATACAAGACCGCTATCGTACAGGCGCTTGATAATTGAGTTACGCTGCGTGTTGTAGTTGTGCTTGCCGCTGATAACTACGTATTCTTCATTAGGTTGAGGGTTCTGCATGCGGCCAGCAAAGGCTTCGAAAGTGCTCCTATCAATAGGTGGAGTGTATTTGTCGTCCGCCTTGCGACGGTCACGCTTGGCTACGCGTGCAAAAGCTGTTTCTGCATCAATCTGAAGCCAGATTAACAAAGTATCAGCCTTTTGTTTGCGGGCAAGCTCGCGTAGTTCTTTGCGTTCTGCTACGCGCAGGGCGTTCATATCGAATACGACGCTGATGCCAGCATTCAGAAACTCTTCCGTCATGTATTCCATGAGGTGCTCGACAATCTGGTTTTCTTGCTTGTCATAGCGTGGTTGTTCAAACAGCTCGTAGCGGATGCGGTCGCCGTGCACATGCGCTGCGTTGAGGTCTTCGCATAGCTGCCTGCCCAAGAAGGTCTTACCTGCGCCGGGGTAGCCATACATCAGAATTAGAGTTGGTCTCGTTAGGCTAAGTTTACTCATTTGATACCTATTGTATAACAGATTACACGTATTTCACAAAGTGACAAACCGCCCCATATAAGGTAAAATTCTCCTTCGTACACTATCTATACCAAGGGGTGTAGTACAACGGTTAGTATGCGGGTCTCCAAAACCTGTGATCACAGTTCGATTCTGTGCACCCCTGCCAATAAAAGTAAGTCTGCCCTAGGTAGGCTTATTTTTATTGCTGGGCTTTGCCGGCAGGAGCTTGCTCCGAGAAAGACCGAACATTATATCTAGATATAATGTAGTGTTGATTTAGTCTTTGCGCTTCTGGAATCGTCCAGATTTTACCAAAATTTCACAGTATGCTTTCTCGTCACCATAGGCGGCGAACTTTTCTTGGTATGCGAAAACAGGGTTTGTAGGCTGATTATAGTGTTTTACGCCACACCAGTAGTACTCAGTACGGTGGCCAATTTCCGACACATATGCAAAAAGGCCATTCATATAACTACAGTAGGCACAGTTCATCCGATCAAAGTAGCTTAAATAGGCTAGCTTCTCTCTATCAAAAACCACGAAGTCACGAATGCGTACCCGTTCAATGTCATATAAACGAAAGGTAACTGCTTGGTATAGGAATATGCCTGCGTGCAAGATTAGCCCTGGGATTACCATGGCCCAGATAAATGGCGTCGACAGCGTGTGGCGAATAAACTTAGGGTTCTCTAAAGCAGCTTTCATGCAGTCTCTCCTCTACTTGATTGTCGATACGTTATTTACTATTAAAAATCCCCGGGTGTCCGGGGATTTTGTTAGCGCTTCTTGGCTTTGACTTCGTTTCGCCCAAGGTTTTTCTTGGTCTCAACAAACAGCACGTGTTTGCGCAGGATTGGGTCATATTTGCGCAGTTCCAGCTTGTCTGGAGTGTTCATGGTGTTCTTCTTGGTGTAGTAGGCACGTACGCCACTTTCCTCAGAAACCAAACCTACAAGCTTGCGTTTATCGCCTTTTTTAGCCATTGTTCCTTACCTTTTATAAAGTTTATCCAAATAATCTTAACAGATTACGGAGTTCATTTCAATACTGGAGCCACGACTGAGACTTGAACTCAGGACCCCTTCCTTACCATGGAAGTGCTCTACCACTGAGCTATCGCGGCACTTTGTTTGCTCTAGCTCAGTGGTAGAGCCGTGCAGTTTTTACTTCTACTCGGCTGCGCCTTCGGACAGGCACTGAGCTATCGCGGCCTATTAGACCGATAGATTGTAGCAAATAACAGGGGTTATGCCAAGCCTATTTGTAATACCTGGCGAGCCACTCGTCGCGCAAACGATGGAAACTACCATTGCCTATGGATACACGAATATCATCTACGAGTTTAATAATAAAGTGCTCGTTATGTATAGATAACAGTGTCCCTGCTAGGCTTTCCTTAACCCTGAGCAAATGATGAATATACGCACAGGTGTAGTTTTGGCAGGTATAGCACTGGCAGCCTTCCACAACAGGCTGGAAGTGTTGGCGGTACTTGGAGGCAGTTATATTGACTCGGCCATCGTAGGTATACGCTGAGCCGTTACGAGCCACTCGGGTGGGCGACACGCAATCAAAAGTATCAATACCCTGTTCTATGGCTGCGAAGATGTCATCCGGCTCACTTATGCCCAGAAGGTGCCTTGGCTTACCTTCGGGTAGTATGGTATTGGTCCACTGGAGGATTTCTGCCATTTGGCTTTTTTCTAATGCTCCACCGATGCCGTAGCCGTCAAAGTCTCTGCCTGCCATAAATTGGGCTGCTTCTTTGCGTAAATCCTCGTAGTTGGCGCCTTGGAGCACGCCAAATAGCGCCTGATACGGCCTGTCTGGGTACAGTTTCCTGAGTCGTTTTACCTCGGCTAGTGATTGCTCCGCCCAGCGATGCGTTCGTGCCAGTGACTCAACCTGGTATTCGTAGGGGTCTAGTAACGAGGTTAGTTCATCAAATGCAAAGGTGATGTCTGCGCCAATTGCATGCTGTATCTGCATTGATGATTCTGGCGTAAAGCGATGCATGTCGCCGTTGATATGTGACTTGAAATTAACTCCTTCGTCATCTACCCAAGCATTGCGCGAACTTTTCTTGGCCACAGCATCGGCCTTTTCAATATGCGTGTCCATAGCTAGCACCTTTTTGAAACCACTGCCCAGCGAAAGTACCTGGAACCCGCCACTATCTGTGAATGTTGGTCCGTCCCAGTGCATGAACTTACCGAGTCCACCCGCCGCTTCAACAAGCTTGTGACCAGGCTGCAAGTACAGATGATAGGCGTTGCCTAGCACAGCCTGAGCATTCACCTCTTTGACCTGTTCGGGCACCATGGCTCGCACCACCGCCTTAGTGCCCACCACTATAAATGCAGGTGTCTGTATGTCACCATGTGGCGTATGAATTACACCGGTACGTGCCAAAGTACCTTCCAAACGCTGGTCAATAGTAAATAAAAAGGGTTTCTTGCTCATAATCACGATAAATCAGAACGTATTATAGCCTATCTGGGGTCAATATATTGCTCGAAGAGGCACTTTTTGGTACACTCAATCGGTACTTTAAAAGAGTAAATGCCACCTTAGCTCAGCTGGTTAGAGCATCTGTTTTGTAAACAGAGGGTCGTCGGTTCGAATCCGACAGGTGGCTCCATGGTTTTAGTGTCATCTTTTGCGAGAACACTAAAACTCCCCTGGGCTGTAGTTCAGGGAGGTGTTACAGCCACTATGGAGTGGTGGCTGTTCTGCAGGGTTACTCAAGCGGTCAACGAGGGCAGACTGTAAATCTGCTGGCTACGCCTTCGTAGGTTCGAATCCTACACCCTGCACCAAAAGAAATGTCCCCTATTTGGGGATTTTTCTTTTGGTCTATAGTTTAGATGAGAACCGTTCTACGAAGCAGAGGTTCGGTCGACCAAGCCGCCCACAGAAGTTTACTTCGAGGACAGCTGCAGTCGTGCGTTATCCTACACCCTGCTCTAATATCGGATTAATGCTGCTAGCGCTTACCAAGAGTAGGGAGTCCAGCAAGAATAGCAGGTCCACTATTCGAAGAAACCACTTCAGCAATCGCAATTGATTCTTGGGTCAGCGACTCTTGGACTGCCTCTGCTGACATCCTATTAATTTTTCTGGTTGTGGCCACTATTGAAGGACCCAGCGTGTCATTTGAACGACGGACATATACTCCGTATTCAATCTGTGAGTATATCTTAGGCTTACCTGTCGACTTGAGTTCTGCAATAAAGCGCAATCTATTAATCGTTTCTGCATATATCTCGTCTTTGAAATCACTGGTGTAATTCTCGGTAAGCCAGTCATCAGTGACTGGTAACTTCATGACACTAAGGTTCGTGACGGTACCATTAAATTTGTTCACTAATGACTCCGCAACCTTTTTTATTTCATGCTTTTTCCAATATCTTGTAGGAGCAGCCGTTCCTGAGGTGCCAATAATATTATTAACATCAGCATTTCTCAATACATTATGGCTAAGTTTTGCTACAAGTTCATATACTACGGGTGCGATGTCATCTTTGCGAATCGGGGATTCAAGTACAGTAACAGGCTCAAGATCATCAGCTTCAAATATACTTTGCAATAAGGATTCGTCTACCGTCTCGCGAAATGGACCCACCATAATTTTTAAAAGATTGTTGTTTCGTATGACTCTAGCCTTAGCATTTTTTGCTGCTTCTCGTTGCCTGTACATTTGTCTTCGTCTTGTGTTTTCCTGCTCAAGAACCAATTGTGGCTTACGCTTCATATTCTCTAAATCATCAGAGGACATATTCGTTAATTCTTCATGATTGCCAATACGTAGTAGTTTTTCAATAAGCGAGAGCTTTTTGCGGCTATCTACAAGCTCTAGCTCGTGCACAGAAGAAGCAATCTCATAGCGGCCTAATCCTTTAAATTTGGGTTTATCTATACCAAGGTATTCAGCTAGTACTACGCCACTCGCATAATTTGCCCTCTTGTCAAAGTAACCTACAAGACGACTTTCTGAGACTGTTGAAGAATGGTGATAACGGGTACTTTCGGCATACTCCACCTCCACTAAAGGGGCATAATCACGGGCTATACACGCTAATTTTCCAAGTACTCTGAACTCATTCTCTGCACAGGCCATGTCGTAGGCTAGAGATACATCGGTAATTTCTGGTTCACTTGGAACAAAATCCATAGTAAACTATCATGACATTAATTATGCAAAAAGTCAATGTCGGAGGGCTGTTCGGTTATCAAATAACAACGCGGCGCTTGGGGCGCTGGATGCGCTTAGGTTTACCAGCTGGAATAACTAGCTTTTCTGCTTTTTGGTGTAGTTCTGCCGCTTCTTCGTGGCGCTCTGCCTCTTGGTAGGCTTTAGCTAGTAGCATAAAGCTCTCTTTGTTAGGCTCAAGCTCAACCGCACGCTCCAAGCCCTGGAACATCAGCTTGCTGTTACCAAGCTTTTCTTGGACTTTGGCGTAGGCAATATGACGGGCAGCCAGTTCCTCTTCTAATTTCAGTGCTTGCTCAAAGGCTGTTGCAGCCTTCTGATAGTTTTCCGTCTCGTAATAAATCAGGCCGAGGTTATGAAGGCTCGATGCTGTAGGCTCGATGCTTGATGCAATTTCAAAACAATCAATCGCATCTTTGTACTCCTTCTGCTTGGCATACAAAATACCCAGACGGTTATAGGCGGCAGCGTTCTTTTGGTCAATCTTAAGAATAGTTAGCAGGGCTTTTTCGGCACGCAAGAAACGGTTCTCGCGCATACCCTGGTGTGCGATGTCCCAGAGTTTGCCCATTTTATCACCGACTTTATGAGGAATATCACTCTCATTACGGCTAATGTCAGCCGCTCTGTAAGCGATAATCCCAAATCCCACCACCAAGGCAAGTTCGTACATATGACGTCTATTGTACCACGAGATGGGCCTGCAACTTTACTTACGAGTCATCTCTAGCCATGGGATATGTTTGCCACTGGCCATTATCTTAGAGGGTCGTGGTTCAGAACTAATCTCAAATCCTAGTTTCTCATACAGCTTGATTGCCTTAGTGTTATGTCTTGCCACTCCTAGATGTATTGGCTGATCATCACCCAGCCATTCTAGACATTTTTGTGTCAATGCCAAACCGTAACCCTGACCTTGATACCCAGGCAACACAAAAACAAAGTCAAGTTCGTAGCTACTTCGTTCTCGTGTTGCTATAGAAAAACCCACCACCTCACCCATGCCAGTCAGTAATACCCACAATGCACTGTTGCTGCTGCTGAGTATTCCATCCCTCCAGATAACAAGCCTGTCACTATAATCGGAAAAGTAGTCTTCAATATCCTCTTTGGTCACTCCTGAATCAGATGACGGCATTGTTTCAAGCCAGAGCTGCTTATAAATTTTTAGCAACCGCTCTGCGTATTGAGGTGCCTCACTCGTTTCAATTCGAACAATTTGCATACTGTCTATTCTACTCATCTCGAAAGAAAACAAAAACACCCTATTTCAACAGAGCTTGGCTATATTACATCGAAACGAACAAGTCGGTCAGCAACAGTTTTGTGTTGGGGTTTCTGGGCAGACTAGACTCTGCTTGTGATATAAGACCAAGTTGACGGTGCCAGGTGCTAATAGCTGCATCTTGCTGCTTGAGAGCCGCCTGCTCCAAAGCGCTGCTACATATGCGCTTACAAGCGTAAAACAAGCTGGGTAGTTCTTCCTTTTGCTTTGCTAGTTCATCTACTTTCGTCAGGCGCTCAAAAGCCGTCATGCCATATAGTTGCTTAGCTAGAATAATCTTATCCTTTAGTACATGCTCATCAGTGGTATCTAACAGTGCAGTCAGTAGTCCTGGCTGGCCATTACTGATGCTGTATGCTTTCTCGATATCCGCTGGTACATAATTTTTGGCCGCAAAATACTCTATGGCGGTAGCTTTATCTACGGGCAGCAGGTTGAGTGTTTGAACACGTGAGTGAATGGTTGGCTTGAGATTCTGCGGCTGGCTAGCTGTCAAAACGATAATAGTATCCGTTGGTGGCTCTTCTAGGACCTTTAGGAGCGCGTTTTGGGCCTCGGTGGTCATCGTGTCGGCATCTTCTACTAATATGGCTCTACGAAGCGCCCCAGTACCTGTGGTTTTGAGCTGCACGAAAGCTTGTAATTCACGTATCTGGTCAATACCCGTACTGTTATTGATAGGAGTTAAATGCTTAAAATAGGCAGATTGCAGTAATTTGGACGTGTCTGTGATGCTGCTTAGCAATTCTATGGCTAGGCTGTACTTGCCCGCCCCAAGTGGACCAATTAGTAATAATGCATGTGGCGGAGCCTCAACAAGGCTGTGGATGCTATTAGTAATACGAGGATGGAGCAACAAAGCCATTACTATATGACCGCCCTATCAAATGCCTGGGGCACGGGTGATTCAAATACTTTACGTTGCTTGTTTGGCAGAGTAATCTCAAGTGACTTTGCGTGCAAAAACAACCTAACTGCCGTCGGACCACGGTAGAATGTATCACCCACGATAGGATGCCCTTGATGCTCCATGTGAACGCGTAGTTGGTGTGTGCGGCCGGTTACGGGTCGCAACTCCACAAGATCTGTCTTGTTACCACTTCTGAGTACCTCATATTCAGTAACAGAATCCTTACCACCAGGGCTAACATGAAATGTCTTGGGCTTTTTGGGGTTGCGTACTATTGGCATGTCGATAATGGCATGTGCAGGCTTGAGGTGGCCAGCAACTACAGCCACGTACACTTTCTTGGTTTTGCGCTGACTAAATTGCTTCTGCAGATAGGCTAAGGCAGCCGGTGTTTTGGCACAGATAATGACCCCACTGGTAGCGCGGTCAAGGCGGTGCACTATACCAGCCCTGGGGTTATTAGGACTGCCTTTTTCTACGTCCTGCTCCAATATCCAAGCCGGTTTTTGGCCCTCGTTAATTAAATGTTCTGCTAGCCAGGAAGCTACCGTTGCCTCTGGATTAAACTCGCCTTTACTGTGTGACAGAATACCAACCGGTTTATCTATCACAACACAGTCATCATCTTCGTACAAAATGGGCAAATCGATAGACGGGATGGCTGTCATAATCTCGTAGTTATAGGTCACCTCTATATCATCACCCGGCTTCAGCTTATAACCAGATTTCTCTACTACCTTGCCGTTAACCGTCACCTTTCCTTGGTCAATCAGACGCGACGCAGCAGTTCGGGTCAAATCCGGATACATTGCAATAATCCGCATATCCAACCGTTCCGCTCGAGAAATATTCAAATTAGCCATTAAGTACTATTCTAACAGAGATATTTGCATACGTTATGCTAAACTGCAATCTATGAAGTATGGTGAGAAAACACCTATTGAGGACAGCTTGGAACAATATTTTGTCAGCATCCATAGTGCATTTGAGCTTAATCCCAGTTTAGAAGTGCAAAGTGAGCAAATTGTTGTAGGTGGTATTTTACGAATTTTAAGAACATATAGACTTTCTGACGAAGAGCTAAAACAGATAGCTACAAACGACCAATTCGAAGCTGGCATTGTTACAACCAGAACAAGCCCACAAGATAATGACGATCCTGAGTGGGTGCATTTGTCACTGGTGGACAAGGGCCCTTCACCTGATAGTGTAACAACCTACATGCTTGATAAAGCTGTTGGTTTGGGACCTACGGAAGAAAAGTGTTTTCGATATTCTTTGGCAAAAATTCTGCCGTATTTAGAAGAAATCGACGATAACAGTTTGGATGATGACTGGTCAGAAGACGAAGAAGCGTTTGCTGATTTTGTAGATAGTGAAATGACCACTATCACCGGCGAGGACGTAGCAATTTTTGATCGTCTGGCTACTGTTCTATCTAGATAAGTTACTTAACGGAGTCCGACGGCTTTTTGTACTTTGAATAAAGTTATATTTGCCTGTTCGTTCATACGTTCTTCATCTGTTTCAAGTTTTGCCAATAGAGTTCTGTCGTCCACCGCAGCGAGTTTGGCCTGGAAGGCAGTTAGAAATGGTGCCACGCGGTCAGCTACTGCAGTTTTGAGCGGGCCATATTGCTCTTGGCCTATGAATTCCTCTGGTTTACCACCAAATAGCTTCAAAAGGTCTAGTAGATTACTAATACCAGGCTGGTTTTCGGAATCGTACTGAACCTTACCGGCACTATCAGTAGTAGCGCTAGTAATCTTTTTGCGCGCTACATCTGGTGTATCAGTTAGGAATATCACGCCCTTGCCAGATTCATCTGACTTGCTCATCTTTTTGGTTGGGTCTGCTAAGTCTTTGATGCGCAGACCCTGGTCTTTGCCAAAAAAGCCATGTTGTTGCTGAACTGCCTTAGGGACCACGAATAGTTCACCAAACTTATTATTCATACGTTCGGCTATATCACGTGTAAATTCGAGATGTTGTGTTTGGTCGTCGCCAACAGGCACATAAGTGGCACCGTACAACAAAATATCTGCTGCCATGAGTACAGGATAATCAAATAGGCCTACACTTACTCGGCTCCTAGCAGTATCGAACATATCTTTTACTGGCTGGGAGGATAGGTTCGCTAAATCTAAATTGCCCTTAATTGGTACCTCTTCTATTTGACGAGATTTATCCTTGAACTGGGTCATGCGGGACATTTCACCAAAACCAGTAAAGCTATTCAGAATAATCGTTAGCTCGCTATGTGCTGGCACATAGCTCTGACGGTAAATATGTACATCTGCATTATCGAGCGGTAAGCCAGCTGCCACATAGACGCGCAGGTTATTCAGAATGGCCTCTTGGAGCTTGCTGTGGTCAATTGGGGTAGTAAAGCTATGTAAATCAGGCACAAACAAATTAACCTGGTAGTCGCCAGCTTTTTGAGTTGCCATATCAACCATAGGTAATAATGCACCCAAATAATTACCAATATGTAGGTCGTTATTTGCCCTGAGCCCCGTGAGGATAACTTGCTTAGTCATTAACATTAAGTATACCCTTATCGGCTTCTAGAGGGTAGGTTCTGAGCGCATATTCTGCCATTTGGCTACTTATATCTCTTTTTGGCTCCATAGCCACGTCATTTTCTATCCTTCTTCTATTTATTGCGTTGAGTATTTCTTGGGCAGAGCGTGGGTCATCAGTTACTTCGATGCCCATTCTCTGCAATATGATTCCTGGATTCGTTTCCATAGTTATTCTCCTGTTATCTTAAAATTTAAAAACCGCCTAGTGGCGGTCTTTTCTATAGGTTCGTGGTGAAGTTATACAAACACACGGAACAGACCGTCACGGGTAGTGCCGGTAAACCAATACTGCTGTGTTTGCATCTGTTTCATCATTTATCCTATTAGAATGCCTGCGTGCTCGAGCGCAGTACGCCCTGCCGCAATACTGGCTTCCATGATTTCTCTCTCTTGCCTGGCGCTTTCTGTTGCTAGTAATCCACGCTGCAATGCAAGCAGGATGTTTTCTGCTGCCAACTCCTGCAAGGGGATACCTTCAGCAAGCAGCCCGAGGGCTGCCTCTGATTCGAATTGTTCTATTACTGTCATCTTGTTGTATTCCTTTAGATTAAAAAACCGCCACCTTTTCGGGTAGCGGTTTGCTTGTCGTCTTGTGTATTAATTACTGTGTACGTACATAACAAACCGCTACATCTTGCTTGATGTAGAACCAGCGCATAGCGCACACAAAATTAGTTACGGTTTGTTTCATAACACTCACACAGTAGTACTATTTGAGTGACTTGTCAATACTAGAGAAAGTAAAGGATGCCGCAAGTCACCAAGGTGGCCCCCAATCCAAACATAGTTGCCTGGACGCTAATGATACGAGCGCAGTTAAGGTCAGATTCGTGTTCCGAGGCATCAAGTACCTTGGCGACATCGTTTTTTTCTGATGAGCTATAGAGCCCTTTTGCACCAAATAGCACACAGAATTTGTGCCGAGCCTGCAGATAACCAATTGCAGCTGCACAGGCTGGCAAGAAAATAATAAGTCCAAAAATATAATTAGCCCTGGCGTATACCAGAGCCGCGATGATAATAAGCGTGAATAATAAGCCTAGAGTGCCGATTCGTTGGCGATATTTTATCTGTTCGTCGCTAATATTGCGAATGCCTGGCCGATAATATGCTTTGCCCACACCTCTAGTGTATCATGCTTATCCTAAGATAAAAGGAGGCCACATGGCCTCCTTTTCTTGTACGGATACGTAATCCCTAGCGCTTGGTGAACTGGCGTTGCTTACGTGCGCCCTTGAGGCCGAACTTCTTACGTTCTTTCTCACGTGGGTCACGGCCAAGCAGGTCAGCACGACGGAGCGTACTCTTGTAATCTTCGTTCAACAGTACCAATGCCTTAGCAACACCCAAACGGATGGCATCAGCCTGGCCAGCGTGACCGCCACCAGATACTAATACGCTGATATCGAACTTAGCTGACTCAATCTCTAAAATGCCGAATGGCTTCTGGAGTTCTGCCAGCAAAGTTTTGCTGTTCTCGAAGTAATCTGCAGCAGGCTTGCCGTTGATAACAACATTGCCTTTGCCCGTCATCAGACGAACACGAGCAGTTGCGCTTTTGCGGCGGCCAAGTGCGTAGAAGTAATTCTGTGCAGCCATTACTTACCTTCCTTACTTACTGAAAATACCTGTGGTTTCTGAGCCTCATGGTTGTGTTCGCTACCAGCGTACACCTTAAGACGAGCCAAACGGCCGTCTCGGAGCTTGTTAACAGGCAACATACCGCGGATTGACTTAATGATTGCCTTGGTTGAATCCTTAGCCATAACTTCCTTCAATTGCAGTTCTTTGAGGCCACCTGGGTAACCACTGTGCTTGTAGTACATTTTGTCTTCCATCTTGTTACCAGTAACCACGAGGTTATCGGCATTGATGACAATGACGTAGTCGCCACAATCGATATGCTTCGTAAACTGAGGCTTACCCTTACCAGTTAGCAATGTTGCTGCATGAGTAGAGATACGGCCCAGTGGAGCTTCGGCAGCGTCGATAACGTACCATTTGCGCTCAACATCAGTTGGCTTTGCGCTATAAGTCTTTTGGGTCATTATTTAGTCTCCTTCTTGGCTGCCGGCTTTTTAGTGGCTGGCTTCTTAGCAGGAGCTTTCTTGGCAGCTGGTTTTGCAGCAGGCTTGTCAGCGGCCTTTGCTACTGCAGGCACAGCTTTCTTAGCAACAGGAGCTTCCTTGAGGTCATCAACAAAGCTAACACGAGCTAACTGTGCGTTGTCACCACGACGTACACGAGTACGCGTAACACGCAAGTGGCCACTGTTACGAGCACCAAGCTTAGGTGCAATTTCATCAACTAATTTGTGTGCGCTGGCAACAGTCTGCAGGCTAGAAATAACCTGACGACGATTGTGAAGGTCACCTTTCTTAGCCTTGGTAATGAGCTTCTCAACGTAAGGAACGATTTCCTTTGCCTTGTGAAGCGTGGTTTCAATGGATTCGTACTTCACGAGACTATCAGCCAGGCCCTTGATAAGGGCGCGGCGCTGATCGGTTTCGCGGCCGAACTTCCTTCCTTTATATCCGTGACGATGCATCTAAAGCTCCAACTCCGCTAGTTTTTCCTTAACTTCGTCCAAAGCTTTGCTACCAAAGCCCTTGAGCTCACGTAGTTCGCCGTCACTTAGAGAGAACAAGTCTTTCAGGGTGTGGATTTCGTTATTGATAAGCGCGTTAGTTGTACGAGCACTCAGGTTCAGGTCTTCGATAGAAGTCATCAGTTCAGCTGGCTCATCGCCATCAACTGCAGTCTCTGAGTCACCATCACCAGCACCGTGGGCGCTTGACTCAACACGAGTCTGGCCTGCCAGTGCAGTGTACTGGTTAACCAAGATAGCAGCAGCTTCTTCGAATGCCTCACGAGGAGTAATTGAACCGTCGGTATCTACAGTTAGGTGTAGCTTATCAAGGTTGGTCATCTGGCCAACACGGGTGTTTTCTACCTTATAACGTACACGTAGTACTGGGGTAAAGATTGCGTCGATAGCAATCATGTCGCTAGCCTTACGGCTGGCGCCTTCTTCGATAGTGCGGTAACCGCGACCTGGTTCTACGACGAGGTCCATGACAAAGTTAGCTTTGTCATCATCGATAGTTGCGATAACTTGCTCAGGGTTCACAACCTCAACATCAGCGTTAACCTGAATGTCTTTGGCCGTTACAACGCCCTTGCCTTTTTTAACAATACGTAGTGTCTGAGCGTCGCCGCCGAATACGCGGAAGCGTACAGACTTGAGGTTGAGCATGATATCAACAACATCTTCCTTAACGCCCTTGAGTGTAGTGAACTCGTGGGTTGCGCCTTCTACCTTAAAGGCAGTAACAGCAGCACCAGCAATACTGCTCAGCAGTACGCGGCGTAGTGAGTTGCCAAGAGTCATACCGTAACCGGTGTGCAGTGGCTCTACAGTAAAGGTTGCGCTGACAGCACCGTGGTCCTCTACGTTAACAATTCCTGGGGTGTGAATCACTTTTGACATATTCCTTCTTAGCCTCCGTTAGCGTGAGTAGTATTCCACGATTAGTTGTTCATTAATATCTGGTTCTGCTTCCGCACGCGTTGGCAAACCAGTTACAGCAATTTCAAACTTCTTGCGATTGACCTTGAGCCAGCCTGGAGTCTCTGTTGGAGCAGGACTAACATCATCAATCTTCTTGAAGTATTCGTTGGCCTGGCTCTTGGCACGTAGTACCAATGTGTCGCCAGCCTTCAGACGAATAGATGGGATATCAACACGACGGTCGTTCAACATGAAGTGACCATGGCTCATAAGCTGACGAGCAGCACGACGTGAAGTTGCAAAACCAGCACGGTAGACAGCGTTATCTGCACGCTGTTCGAGAAGCTGCAAGAGGTTTTCACCGGCAGCACCGCTGCGCTTGGTTGCTTCTTTCATCAGGTTGCTGAATTGCTTTTCGAGCAAGCCGTACAGGCGCTTGACCTTCTGCTTTTCACGCAGTTGCAGGCTGTACTGACTTGGTTTGTTGCGTGTACGAGCGTTTGGAGCCTTACCTGGCATAGTTGCGCGCTTGGCCAATGCCTTGTGGGCCTTGGGGTGGAGCGCATAGCCTTCACGGCGGCTCATCTTGACGATAGATTGAGTATCACGTGCCATGATTAGACCCTCCGTGCTTTCTTAGGACGTGTGCCACCATGTGGTACACCAGTCACATCTTTAATACTTTCTACAGCGATATCGAGGCCAGCAAGCGCACGAACGGCAGCTTCACGACCTAGACCGATACCCTTGATGTAGACATCTGCTTTAGCAAAGCCATGAGCTTGCTTAGCAGCCTGGCCGGCACGTTCTGCTGCAATCTGAGCAGCATATGCAGTACCTTTCTTAGAACCACGGAAACCGCAGGCACCAGCGCTAGATGCGGTCAAAACGCCGCCCTTGCTATCAGTAAAGGTAATGATGGTGTTGTTAAACGTTGCCTGAATATGAACCTGGCCAGCAGGAACAGAACGCTTAGATTTTTTTCGTTTGACCACCGGAGTAGTCGTAGTAGTTGCTTCTGCCATATACTTCTTCCTCCTTAAGTCTTAGATGCTGATTTAGGTTGTGAGCCACCAATTGCTACACGCTTGCCACGCTTGGTGCGACCGTTGGTACGAGTACGCTGACCACGTGAGGGCAAGTTTTGCTTATGGCGAACGCCACGGTAAGCATTGATGTCTTTCAAACGTTTGATATTAGTCACCACGATACGCTGTAACTCACCTTCAACAGTGTAGTTAGCGTTAATCGCCTCTTGGATGCGCTGAACTTCAGCGTCCGTAAGGTCTTTTACACGGACCGTTGGTTCTACCTTAGCGGCAACCACGATATCTCCGGCTGTTTTTGGCCCAATGCCGTACACGTAGGTCAGAGCAATCTGAACCTGCTTAGCATCGGGGATAGTTACACCTGATATACGAGCCATGATTAACCCTGCCTCTGCTTATGCTTAGGCTTAAGCTTGTTTATAACGTACAATCGGCCCTTACGACGAACAATCTTGTCGTCGGGGCTGATTTTTTTCACACTTGCACGTACTTTCATACGGATCATTGTTCCTTTCGTTAAATAGGCAATGACACACTGCTTAAGATTTAATATTGTGAATGTAGGATTGTCACAGAATAGCGCGGCTAAAGGAAGTTGCCATACCCTTCTGTGAAAACCCTACGATTTGCGATAGGTGATTCTGCCCTTAGTAAGATCGTAAGGGGTCAACTCGACCGTCACGCTGTCTCCAGGTACCAAACGGATGTAATGTTTCCGCATTTTACCGGCGACATGAGCTATAATCTTATGGCCGTTTTCAAGCTCCACACGAAATTGTGTGCCGGGTAAGGCCTCCACAACTACGCCTTCTAACTCGATAACTTCCTTATTTTTAGCCATAAATGTATAACAGGTGAAAATTATACTACATTTTACAGTGGTGTGTAAAGTGTTTTCTAATCTTTTTTCTTCTTAGGGCGTTTCAGTTTGCTAAGTGGCTTCTTGATAAAGCTCAGTCGAGAGGCTGTGACACCTGGTAAATCGTTTTCGTAGAAGTAGTCTGGCTGTTCGTATTGGTCATAGGTCACCATCAGGGCACGTGACTCAATCTGACGCATTGTCTCAAGCGATACAGCTACCAAGATAAGGATACTGGTACCGCCGATAGCTATGCTGGTGTTCAAGAACACCTGGCCGATTATTGGCATGATAGCCAGCATACCGAGTGCTAAGGCACCAAAGAACGTCAAACGATTAACCAGCCCGCCCAGGTACTTTTCTGTGGCCGAGCCACCACGGATACCCTCGATAAAGCCACCTTGCTTCTGCAAATTCTCACTAATGTCTTTTGAGTTAAACGTAATACCGGTATAGAAGAAGGTAAACAAGAATACCAACAGGAAGTAGACCACAGGATAGATATATGGCTCCCAGCCACCAGCAGCAAAAGTCTGAGCAGAAGGGTTCTGGAACCAAAGCAACAAATTTGCACCAATTTCACGAAGATGCGCGCTGTTATTGGTAGAAAGAATTTGTCCTACAAAGCTCGGTACGCTGAGGAACGCCACAGCAAAGATAATTGGTACCACACCAGCAGTTATGAGCTTGACGGGTAATTCGGTGGTTACGCCGCCGTACGCACGGTTACCTTGCACACGTTTGGCATAGTTTATGGTTATACGCCGCCGGGCTTCATTAAGCCGTACCACTAGTACTGTTACCACAATGGTTATCAATAGGATTATCATTGCTGTCGTAAACTGCTGTTGGTTAATTGGTAATTGATGACCAAAGATAGTCGTCTTGTTGGTTTCATCCACTACACCACTAATAATACTGCCGAGCATACCCGGCAGACCGCTGACGATACCTACAGTAATCAATAGTGAGATACCGTTACCGATACCCTTTTCAGTAATGATTTCACCCATCCACATCAGCATCATGGCTCCACCAGTTAGCGCGGCAACCATGAGCCCCCACTGAAGTAGTGACGTATTGGCGGTGATATCACCGATACCAGCCACCTGAGAAGCTTGCTGACGAACTAGGTAGATTGCACCAATAGACTGAATAATTGCCAGTGGTAGTGTCAGGATACGGGTATATTGGTTAATCTTCTTGCGGCCAAACTCACCGTCCTTGTTCATTTCTTCAAGCTTAGGGATTGCCTTAGTCAGTAGCTGCATGATGATAGAGGCGTTAATGTATGGGCCAAGACCGACTAGTACAATAGAGAAGTTCTGCAAGGCGCCACCAGAGAGCACGTTGATAAAGTTCAAGAGCTGGGATGTATCTGAATTAAAGAGGTTCGTCAGGACTTGTTTGAGCGTCTCTGGATTGCTGAGTGGCACCGGAATGTGGGCTAAAATACGGAATATAAGCAGCATGCCCAGCACCGCCAAAATACGGTTGCGCATATCGCTGCTCTTGAGTGCTTTCAGAATCAGACGCCAGTTCATAGAATTACAGTAGTTCCCTCTTTAGTTTCAAACAAATTACTCCTAGTATACAACAAAACTGGCACTGTAAGCATAAAACTGCCAATCGCTGTAAAAGTTACTTTGTGGACAATATATACTTGACATATAGTTGTTTTTATATTATTATGTACTTCATGACTTACGAGATAAACGGAACTAATTTAGAGATTCTTGAAAATCAGGACGCATTTTTGACTGTGTACCCTGTTAATACGGAAGCCTTTGACGAAGAAATATTTGATTCAGGCCATGCTGAAAAGTTCATGGATTGGTTCAGTGCTGATGAAGCTAGCGCAACGGAGTTTTTACAAAAAGTAGTAGAACATCAGGATGCAAGTGTTCGTGGACTTGGTGTTTATTTGACAAAACAGCTCGTCCTAATAAATCCTGGATATGTCACCGATGTATTAGTAAAACTTGCTAATGATTCTGATGAAAAGGTTCGCAATGAAATCGAAATTGCAGAACTTATCAAGATGGATGGTGATATTAATAATGCTATTGGCCTAGTGGGCTTAGCCAAGATTGTAACCGCTCTCAATACCCACCCAGAAGCCTAAACAAGGTTCCAATAAAAACCGCTAGGAGAATTAACCTGGCGGTTTTTATTTAGGATTCGGCGTCGACTCCAAATGGACAGAGACGGAGTTATTTTTCAATTTCTTCCGAGGACGGCATGGGTAGCTGTAGATAAGCTACTGCTGCTTATGCACCCACAGGAAAAATTGGAAAAGGGCCCGTCAGCAAACAAAAAAGCCCCGACTTATTCGGGACTTTATTGTTTGAGGTCTGTTTATTTGGAAGCTGTGGCTGATTTTTGAGTAGACTTAGTCTCGTTCTTTTCGAGCTTAGAGCGCTTTACTTGCTCTACGACTGTGAATGAACCGCCAGCCTTCTGCACAGCTGCAATAGCGGTCTGAGAAGCACCTTGTAGCTTCACTTCAGCTTTCTTAGTCACGTCACCCTTAACAACGAGCTTGACGCGGACGTATGGGCTAGAGGTAATACCGGCATCAGCCAGGCTAAAGTTATCTACAACGCCCTTGATAGCATCGAGTTGACCAGTGTACACGTTCTCTGCAGGAACACGAATACTACGGAAGCCTGGAAGCTTAGGTAGACGCTGCATAAGTGGCAGCTGACCACCAGCAAAACCGGCTTTCTTAGATGAACCAGTACGTGAGCGCTGACCCTTGGTACCACGACCAGCGGTCTTACCCTGACCAGCAGAGATACCACGGCCGACACGCTTTGGTGAGCCCTTAGATGCGACTTTTAGTTCGTGATATTTCATTATTTGGCCTCCTTGGGAGCTGCAGTTTTCTTGGCTGCAGGCTTAGCTTCTACCTTGGCAGCTACTGGCTTTTCAGCCTTCTTGGGAGCTTCCTTGGTTGTCACCCACTGCTTGAATGGAACCAATGACTGTAGTGCTTCAATAGTTGCGTAGGCAGTGTTAATCTTGTTGCTTGATCCAAGTGACTTGGAAAGCACGTTAGATACACCAGCTACTTCCAATACAGTACGGACTGTACCGCCAGCAATCAAACCAGTACCAGCGGCTGCTGGCTTGATAAGAATCTTGGCGCCACCAACCTTGGCTTCTGTTTCGTGTGGCAGTGTACCCTTGTACAGATTCACCTTAATGAAGTTCTTTTTGGCTACATCAACAGCCTTGGCTACAGCCGTAGTAACGTCTGCACCCTTAGCGATACCGATGCCAACCTTGCCCTTTTTGTCACCAACGACAACAAGTGCACGGAAACGGAAACGGCGACCGCCCTTTACAACACGAGCAACACGGTCAATATTAACTACGCGCTCATCAAATTGTTTTTCTTCTTCTACGCGTGGGCCACGATCATTACGTGGACCGCGCCCTTGTCCGGTAGGACCATGTGAATTGTTTCCAAATTCTGCCATATTAGAACTCTAAGCCTCCTGCACGTGCAGCATCTGCCAGTGCTTTAACGCGGCCGTGATAGAGCTTGCCGTTGCGATCAAATACTACTGATTTAATCTTGGCAGTCTTAGCCTTCTTTGCAATTTCGGTGCCAATCCACTCTGCCTTGGCAGTCATAGTACCGGTAGCTGCCTTTTGGCCAACGGTAGTTACTGCAGCAATGGTGGTTTGCTTGGTGTCGTCAATCAGCTGAGCACTGATGTGCTTATTACTAATGAAAACAGTAAGACGTGGGCGCTCGGTAGTACCGCTCACAACACTACGAATGCGGTGTTTGCGGCGGGCGAGGTTCTTCAGTTTGCTTGAAAGATTACTCATGATTACTTGTCCTTACCTGACTTACCAGACTTGCGGATAATGCGCTCGCCTACGTACTTAATACCTTTGCCCTTATATGGCTCTGGCTTCTTGAGGGCGCGGATTTCGGCCGCAACCTGACCAACTTGCTGCTTGTCAAAACCTTCTATAGTAATAACGTTCTGCTCAACCTTGGCGCTAACTCCCTGTGGAAGGGTATATACCACTTCGTGAGAGAACCCAAGGTTCATTTTAAGTTGGTTGCCGGCTAAAGCGACACGATAACCAACACCGTTGATTTCGAGCTGCTTATTAAAGCCAGTTGATACACCAGTAATCATGTTTGCTACCAATGAACGCATCAAGCCGTGCTTGCTGCGGTTCTTTGGTTCGTCATTCTCACGAGTGACGACAATCTGATCACCATCGTGCTTGACAGTTACACCAGGCATCGTGAATTGCTTCAAGGTGCCTTTCGAACCCGCTACCGTAATGGTCTCAGGGTCGATAGTGATTGTCACGCCCGATGGCACTGCGATCGGTAGTTTTCCTATACGACTCATATTATTTTCCTATACCTATTAATAAACTTTACAAATTAACTCACCGCCAACGCCAGCCTTCTTGGCTTGGTCGCCGCTCATGATACCTTTGCTGGTACTAATAATGACGAGACCACGACCGCGCTTAACGGTTGGGATTTTGTCGCTACCAGCATATGCACGACGGCCGGGGGTGCTCAAACGAGCAATCTCGGTGATACGTGCGTTGGTACCTTCTGAGTTGATAGTGATTGTTAAACTTTTGCCAATATCTGCTTTGCCAACTGAAACGCCGTCTACGAAACCACTGGTCTTCAGTAGGTTTGCAACAGCTTCTTTGACCTTGCTGTGTGGCAAGGTGACTTCCGTCTTACGTACCGCGATTGCGTTACGGATACGAGTCAGCATGTCAGCGATTGGATCTGTACTAGTTTTTGACATCGATACTCCTTCCTTACCAGCTACTCTTAGTTATACCAGGGATTTCTCCCTTGCTTGCATGCTCACGGAAACTAATACGGCTCAGACCAAACTGGCGCATGTAGCCGTGAGGACGACCGGTTTCAGAACAACGATTCTTCCAACGGGTTGGAGATGAATTACGAGGCAACTTGTGCAGGCCTTCGCGGTCACCAAGCTTCTTGAGCTCGGCGCGCTTGGCTGCGGTTGCAGTAATCATCTTCTGACGCTTGAGGTCGCGTGCGATTGCTGATTTCTTAGCCATGTTATTTAGCCTCCTTCTCGAACGGCATGCCAAACTTCTCTAGTAGGGCACGACCATGAGCTTGCTCTTGGCACTTAATTACAAACACTGCCTGCATACCGTGAACGGTAGTAGTTTCTTCGAATGTAAGCTCTGGGAATACTGACTGGTCATTAAGACCGAGGCTGAAGTTGCCAGACTTATCAAAAGCTTTGGCAGATACACCGTGGAAGTCACGCAAGCGTGGCAATACGATGTTTACCAGACGGTCCATGAACTCGTACATATAGTCACCACGAAGGGTAACCTTGAGACCAATTTTCTGACCTTCACGGAGCTTGAAGCCAGCGATTGAGTTCTTGGCGTAGGTTTCTACTGGCTTTTGGCCGGTAATCTTGGTCAGGGTGTTGGTAGCAACCTCAATCATCTTCTTGTCTTCCTTGGATTTGCCAAGGCCAACATTTAGGACAATTTTTTCGAGCTTTGGTACCTGCATGATGTTCAAACCAAGCTCTTTTTGCAGCTCTGCAATAAACTTGTTCTGATAATCAGCCTTTAGATGAGTAACGGTAACAGGAGCTTTCTTAGCAGCCGGTTTCTTAGTTGTAGATTCAGCCATTATTTAATCTCCTTTCCACTCTTCTTAAATACGCGAGTCTTAGCACCTTTAGCATCAAGCTTGTAACCGATACGGCTTGGCTTTTTGCTGGTTGGGTCCTGGATACCTACCTTGCTAACAGCAATAGGCTTAGTAATCTCAATAATGCCACCCTGTGGGTATGCCTTGTTAGGCTTGGTAGCTTTCTTGACAATGTTGATACCTTCGACGGTAACCTTGTTTAAATCAGGGTGCGTTGCAACAATCTTGCCACTCTTGCCCTTGTACTTGCCGGAACGAACCACTACGGTATCGCCCTTCTTCAGGCGGATTTTAGTGATGCTCATTATAGTACCTCCGGTGCAAGGCTAATAATCTTCTGGTAGCCGAGTTCACGTAGTTCACGTGGGACTGGGCCAAAGATACGAGTAGCCTTAGGATTCTTATCGTCGCCAATCACAACGGCTGCATTGTCATCAAAACTGATGGTTGAGCCGTCTTTGCGGCGGATTGTGTCGCGAGTGCGAACAACTACGGCACGGATAACTGACTTCTTCTTGACGGTGCCAGTTGGGCTCGCTTGCTTTACGGTAGCGACAATAACGTCACCAACACGAGCGTAACGCTTGCGGGTACCACCAAGAACACGGATACAGAGGATTTCCTTAGCACCGCTGTTATCACAGATACTCAGACGTGATTCTTGCTGTATCATTACGCCTCCTCCTTGTGTACAACACCTGCGCGCTCTACAACCTGGACTAGTGTGTGGCGCTTGCGAGCAGAAAGTGGACGAGTCTCGGCGATTACCACAGTATCACCTGCTTTAGCATCGTTCTTCTCATCATGTGCGATGAACTTCTTGCTGGCAGAATACTGCTTTTTATAAATTGGGTGTGTCTTACGTGTAGTGACGGTAACGACAATGGTCTTGTCGGCTTTGTCAGACGAGACGACACCTTGTAGGGTCTTAGCCATTACGCTACCTCCTTAGTTAATTGTTCACCCAAAACAGTCAGCACACGTGCAAGGTCTTTGCGCTTGTTGCGTAGACCACGAACATTCTGGACTTCGCCCATATGTACACGACGCTTCATCTCGGTAATTTCAACTCTTAATTTAGTACTCTCGGTAGTAAGGTCTATGGTAGACAACTTACGGATATCGGCGATTTTCATTACGCTTCCTCCTTCACCAAGAACTTGGTCTTAACAGGTAATTTATGCGCTGCGAGGCGCATTGCTTCGCGGGCCACTTCTTCGGTTACACCCTGCATCTCGAACATAATAGTGCCGGGACGAACAGGGGCAACAAAGAATTCAGGGCTACCCTTACCACTACCCATTTTGGTACCCAACGCTTTGCGAGTAACGGGTGTATGTGGGAAGATACGAATCCAGATTTTACCACCACGCTTAATGTAGCGGGTCATCGCCTGACGAGCAGACTCAATCTGACGACTGGTAATACGCTCGTGGCCTTGGGCTTGGAGTGCATAGTTACCAAAAGCGATGTAGTTGCCGCTGGTTGCGGGGCCGCGAACACGACCCTTGAACACCTTGCGGTGCTTGGTTCGGTTAGGGACTAACATTAGCTATTCTCCCCCTTGTAAATCCATACTTTGACACCGATGATGCCAGCACCAGGATACTGGGCACGAGCGGCGTGGTAATCAATGTTGGCACGGATAGTGTGTAGAGGTACTGAACCTTCTACGGTCTTTTCACGGCGGCTCATCTCTGCACCACCGAGACGGCCAGCAATTTCAATACGGATACCCTGAGCACCTGAACGCATAGCGTTCTGGGCTGCCATCTTGGCGGCACGACGGAAAGCGATACGTCGTTCAAGCTGGTGGGCGATATTTTCGGCAACCAACTTGGCGTATAGCTCTGGCTTCTTGATTTCTTCGATGTTAACACGAGATGGGAAACCGTAAATCTTTTCGATTGCGGCCTTGAGCTCCTGAGCACCAGTACCACCACGACCAATGACAACACCAGCTTTAGCAGTAGTGATAGTCACCGTCACGAGGTTTGGTGAACGCTCGATATCAACTTTGTTAATGGCGGCACGTGAACCCAGCTTATCTTGGATTAAACGACGCACCTTAAGGTCTTGTGTCAAAAACGCAGCGTACTCACGCTTGTTTGCGAACCACTTGCTACGCCAGTCCTTATTAAGCTGGAGACGCATGCTAATTGGGTTTACTTTTTGGCCCATTACTTGCTCTCCTTCTTATCTGCTGCTTTCGCGGCTGGTTTCTTAGCAACACGCTGATCACCTTCAACTACAACATGGATATGTGAAGTCTTGCGCTGGAATGGCAAGGCACGACCATGTGCGGCTGGGCGGTATCGCTTTAAGCGAGCTCCGGGTGTAACGCTGATACTAACAATTCGTAGGGTATCTGGCTTGTAGTTATGGTTGTGGTCGGCGTTTGCACGAGCACTCTCGATAACTTTCTTAACAGGTAATGCAGAACGGCGTGGGGTGTGTTCGAGGATAGTCAGCGCATCAGCAACGGTACGGCCACGTACTAACTGAGCAACGATACCAACCTTACGAGGGCTCATACTGACGCCTTTAGCGATAGCTGTAACTGCCATTATTTGTTCTCCTCTGATGCAATCGCTTCTTCAGCAGACATAACCATCGAACCAAGTCGGTGACCAGCTTCTGTGTAGAATACTGTTACATTCTGAAGTTCAATACCAGTTTCAGTCTGAATAGGGCGAGATGTCATAACTTCAGCCATTACTTCTTACCTTTCGCCAGCTTACCACCGTGGCTGCGGAACTTACGGGTTGGGCTAAACTCACCGAGTTTATGACCAACCATGTTTTCTGTCACAAACACAGGAACGTGGACTTTGCCGTTGTGCACAGCAATAGTACGGCCAACAAATTCTGGTGGAATTGTTGAGGCACGTGCCCATGTCTTGATAATTGTGCGGTCTTCGGCTCCGAGGGCTGCTACTTTCTTAGCAAGCTTCGGATCGATAAATGGACCTTTCTTAAGTGAACGACTCATCTATATGCTCCTTATTTCCTCTTCGCCGCGTGACGGCTCTTAACGATAAAGTTACCATTGTCTTTACGACGACGGGTCTTGAAACCAAGTGTCTTCTGACCCCATGGCGTAACTGGTGCACGTGCCATACGGTGACGACCACCATCACCACCACCGTGTGGGTGATCAGCTGCGTTCATCACGACACCACGGACACCTGGACGCTTGCCCTTAAGGCGGTTACGGCCAGCTTTACCAATCTTTACGTTCTGATGCTGTTCGTTGCCAATAACACCCATTGAGGCTGTGCACTCTACGTGTACCTTGCGGACTTCGCCACTTGGCAGACGCAATTGTGCATAGTCGCCTTCTTTAGCCATCAGCTGAGCTGAAGCACCAGCGCTACGTACGATTTGTGCACCACGACCTGGTGTTAGCTCAATAGCATGAACTGTTGAACCAACTGGGATGTTCTTGATTTGTAAGCGGTTGCCAGTCTCGATAGGAGCTTCCTCGCCACTAGTGATTGTCTGGCCAACCTTCATGCCGTTTGCGGCAATGATGTAGTGATACTTGTTGTCTTGGTCCTTGATACGGGCAATGCGAGCTGAGCGGTTCGGGTCGTATTCGATGTGCTCGATAGTAGCGATTGTGCCAGCAGCAAGGTTAAAGTTCATAATACGGTAGAACGCACGGGTACCACCACCACGGTGGCGGGTAGTGATGCGGCCCATGTTGTTGCGGCCACTGTGCTTTTTCTTGATAACAGTCAGTGACTTCAGTGGCTTCTTAGTAGTGATAGTACTGAAGTCTTGATTGGTCATGCCACGAGTACCGGGAGTATTTGGCTTGTATGCTTTAAGTGCCATTATTTCTTCTCCTTCGCATTCTTCTGCGCAGCAGTTGAGCTAGCTGACTTCTTGTCATCGTCTTCGCCTGCAAAGATAGCAAGCTGATCGCCTTCTTTGAGGGTAACGTAGGCTTTCTTGAAGTCGTTATCACGGCCAATGCTCTGTCGGCCGCCCTTACGGACGGTACGCTTTGCTTTGCCTTTAACATTCAGGATATTTACATCAATGACCGTTACCTTGAACTGTGTTTCTACAGCTTGGGCAACTTCAGTACGATTAGCATTGTTAGGTACTACGAACACGTATGTGTTCTTAGCGGTGCTTTGGCCATAGGCCTTTTCACTAATACGTGGCTTCAATAAAAGAGTGTCAGACATTATGCTTTGCCTCCTAGCCATTCGTGTACTACGCTCAAAGCTTTGTTAGTCACCACAATATGGTCAGCATTCAAGATATCGAAGACATTCAGGTACTGTGCGGTTACAACCTGGACATTGCCAAGGTTGCTGACAGCACGAGTGATTTCGTCCGTTTTAGACTCAACTACGAGCAGTACGCTACGGTCTACACCAATCTTGTTGAAGAACTTAACAGCTTCGGTAGTCTTAGCCTTGAAAGTGACATCTTCTACGACAACGAGCTTATTAGCAGTTGATGCGGTTGTCAGTGCCTGACGAAGTGCAACACGCTTAGTAGCGGTTGGTAGCTTGTGGCTGTAGTTTTCTAGGCCTGTTGGGCCAAAGGTGATACCACCACCACGCCAAATTGGCACGCGGCTTGAACCGAAACGTGCTCGGCCAGTGCCCTTTTGCTTCCATGGCTTCTTACCACCACCACGGACTTCGCCGCGAGTCTTGGTAACAGCTAGGTTCTCACGACCATTTGCGAGGTAGGCTACGTAAGCCTGCTTCAACAGTTCATGATTTTTGATTTCGACGCCAAAGACGGCTTTGTCGAGTTTTGCGGCAGTTGTAGCCTTAGTACCAGTCTTGGTATAAGTAGGAACAGCCATGATTTAAGCCTCCCCTCGGATTACAACAATCCCTTTACGTGGGCCAGGGACAGCACCAGTCACACCAATAACACCGAGTTCGGTGTCAACAAGCGCAATACGTAGGTTCTTTACAGTTACCTGATCGGCACCGTATTGACCAGCCATTTTCTTGCCCTTAAAGATGTGCTGTGGGTACATAGAGCCGATAGAGCCGACTTTACGGGTGTTACCCTTACCACCGTGTGTTTTACGCTGGCGATGGAAGTTATGGCGCTTAATAGTACCAGCCCAACCTTTACCTTTGCTCACGCCAGTAACCGTAATCGTGTCACCAACTGAAAAGACCTCGGGGTTGATAGTTTCTCCAACCTTGAGGTCTTCAGTGATTTCGTCTACACGGAACTCGCGAATAATCTTCGGGAGCATTCCGGCAGCCTTGAAGTGACCCTGCTGTGCCTTGTTAACGAGCTTTTCGCGTGCTTCTTCAGCACCGATTTGTACAGCCGTATAACCGTCGGTCTCAGCAGTTTTGATTTGCGTAATAACGCACGGACTAGCGGAAAGCAAAGTAATAGCAGTAACAACACCATCGTCTGCGATAGTGCTTGTCATGCCAACCTTTCTCGTAATGAGTGCTTTCATAGTATGTGTATGACCTTATTATTTATCTTTCTGTGATTATGCCGCCCGCAAAGCGTGACATAAAAATGCTTGGCAAATGGCAGTTTCTACCTCTGTTACAAGACAGACTTACCTACTCACCAAGTACAGAAATACTTTATATACCAATACAGATTAGCACAATTATACTACCCCTGTCAATATGTTGTGCATTCTACACGTTTTGGCGGGCAGCGTGGTCCTGTTTTGAGACAAGCAAGGTTTGGTCTAATGTATCACCAAAGGCAGTAAGGTTTGACAATCTGACCTCATCTCGTCTAATGCTGGCCTGTAATACCACACGACGAAGCGCATTGCTGGACCTACTACGTATATTTGCTTCTAGACACAGTGCGCCGACCCTGAGTGCATGACGTACCAAATAGCTCTCTTCTACAGTCAGCTCAAGTGGGCTAGTTGGGTCGGTATCTGGGCTAATGGGCATCCGACTAAAAGGTCGGCAGTTCTCTATGTACTCATCCTGGATATACCCGATATCCTGGGACTCCAATATTATTCCTGGTTCTGTGTCTCGTGGTTTCATGAGGAATCACTATAACACCAAAATGTGAAAATTATCATATTTTATGGTCTGAAGTAACGTTACAGTGAGGCTACCATAAGTGGAGTGAGGACAATATGACCAATCGTTATTACTTGAGAGACAGCGAAACGAATGAACTGTGGTGCTTTGATTATCGCTATTTTAGCGGCGAAGTTACCATAGCCACCAAACAGTCATAACTATTTGTCCGTCACTAAAAAGAGCCCCGTAGGGCTCTTCTATGTACTACATCTTAATTTCGGCGTCACAGCCGGCAGGAAGACTCAAATTCATAAGACTGTCGATAGTCTTAGGAGTTGGGTTAAAGACGTCAATTAGGCGCTTGTGTACGCGCATTTCAAACTGCTCACGACCCTTTTTGTAGATGTGAGGGGACTTGATAACGGTGTATAAAGTCTTCTTGGTTGGTAGTGGAATTGGACCAGCAATGGTTGCACCAGTACGAAGAGCGGTGTCAACAATCTGTTTTGCAGACTGGTCAATTACTTTGTGGTCATATGCCTTTAGGCGAATACGAATGCGCTGCTGGGTAGCAGGCGCCTTTGCGGGGGTTTTGGCCTCAGCCATGGATATTATCTCCTTGTATTGCAATCTCTTACGGGGTGTGGAGTCTACCGCACGAGTAACCAATACGATTAAATTTACTGGCTAAGTGTACAATATTTTGCCGTCTAACGCCAGCTATTTACGGAAGATACCCTTGAACTTGCCGCCCTTGCCTTTATCCTCTGGCTCGTCCTTGCCATAAAATTCGGCGTATATTTGGTCTACAAAGTAATCGGCGCTTGCGTCATCTACGTCCTCGTCTGAAGTAGGCACTTCATACTCATCCTTCAGCTCTAAGTCTTCTGACAGACCACCGTGATGGAGGTTATATAGTTTGTTATAAGCAGCGCGTTTAGTATCATCCTTGAGCGTTAGATATGCTGTATTAATCAGTTGCATCTGTTCCGTAGAGCCGCCCGCATCCGGGTGATGGTCCTTGGCGAGCTTAAAATAGCTGGTCTTTATCTGCCCAGCCTCGGCTGTAGGCTCCACGCCCAACAGCTCATAGTAATCTACAAATTCTCCCTCGGAACCTTTCATATCACTTACATTATATCAGGGGGCTGAACCATGGCTTAGTTGGAGGAAATTCACAAAGTACTGCATAGCGACAAGCTACACTCCCAAAACAGCCAGCAACATCTATTGCACCATATTTACAGTCGTTCTCATACTCGTCCTTATGGTGACTCTGTGCTTCTTCAATTGTAATCTGGTCTGCAATAACTTGGTCTGCAAGATATCCTGCAGTCATTCGTGGACGATAGCATGGTTTACATCTATCGGGCGTGACTTCACAAATACGTTCTCTAATCTCACCATAGTTAGTTGCATCTTTAGTCATAAGCACATTATATACAAAACTCCCGGTTTCCCGGGAGTTTTCTTAGGTAGCTTAGTTAGGCTATCTATTTGTTGATTTTGGTTACAACACCAGCACCAACAGTACGGCCACCTTCGCGGATAGCGAAGTTTAGACCCTGTTCCATGGCGATAGGTGCGAGTAACTTGACCTTGAAGGTGATTGTGTCACCAGGCATGACCATTTCTTTGTCAGCTGGTAGCTCAACTTCACCGGTTACGTCAGTTGTACGGAAGTAGAACTGTGGCTTGTAACCCTTGAAGAATGGCGTGTGACGTCCACCTTCTTCTTTGGTCAGGATGTAAACCTCAGCATCAAACTCGGTGTGAGGAGTGATTGAACCAGGCTTACAAAGGACCTGACCACGCTCGATGTCATCACGCTCGATACCACGGAGAAGGATACCAGCGTTGTCGCCGGCTTGACCCTGGTCAAGGCTCTTCTTGAACATCTCGATACCAGTAATAACTGACTTCTGGGTGTCACGAATACCAACGATTTCAACTTCGTCGTTAACCTTGGCAATACCTTGCTCGATACGACCAGTTGCAACAGTACCACGACCCTTGATTGAGAATACATCCTCAACAGGCATCAAGAATGGCTTATCAAGTTCACGTGTTGGTTCTGGAACGTATTCGTCCAAAGCCTTAACGAGCTCCATAATAGCGTCTTCGTTAGCAGCGTCGCCTTCAAGAGCCTTAGTAGCAGAACCCTTTATGATAGGCGCATCTTCGTCGAAACCGTTCTTAGCAAGCAGCTCACGAATGTCCATTTCTACAAGTTCTACCAACTCTGGGTCAGCAAGGTCCATCTTGTTCATGAAAACAAGAATCTTAGGCACACCAACCTGCTTAGCAAGCAACACGTGCTCACGAGTCTGTGGAAGTGGGCCGTCGTTAGCACCAACAACAAGAATAGCGCCGTCAATCTGAGCAGCTCCAGTAATCATGTTCTTAACGTAGTCGGCGTGACCTGGCATATCGACGTGAGCGTAGTGACGCTTCTCTGACTCGTATTCCTGGTGAGAAGTAGCGATGGTTATGCCACGAGCCTTCTCTTCTGGTGCGTTGTCAATTTCGTCGTAATTCTTAGGTTGGTTAACAGCGCTTGGAAGGCGCTTTGCGAGTACATGCGTGATAGCAGCAGTAAGAGTAGTCTTACCGTGGTCAACGTGACCCATAGTACCAACGTTTACGTGTGGCTTGGTTCGGTCAAAGGCATCTGCCATATATTTTCTCCTTATATGCGTAGGCAATATAAAACCTACTACACAGTATTTAATGATGATTTATTATTCGATTTTCGCGGTCCATGTTGCATGACGAGCAACGCCCTCGCGCGAGATAGCATGAATTATAGGGTAAATACCCCCTATTTGTAAATACCCTAAGAAACCGCTTTTTATGCGCCGAATTGTGCCAAACGAGTAATCATCCCGCCAATACTGCGCGATTTGTCCAGCGGCTGGTGATTACGCGACGCAATCAACCGTCGGCCAATCGCATCAGCCGCTTCAACCAAATCCTCGAGTGGTTGCCACGATTCACGTACACCATCGGGGGTGATAAGATGCCTGACAATATTCATGTTGGCGGCTCTGAACTCTTCAAGCAGGCCTGTTTGTGGTTCTTCTGGTTGGGTTGGTTGTTCGCTAAATTCCATACTATGCCTCCTCCTAGGCGGCTGTTTTTGTTTCTGGTGACAATGACAATATAAGCGCGCGGTGAAATACCTCAAGCTCTCTGGCTTTTGCTAAAAGTTCTGATTCTGTGGCGCCGGCTTCGGCAGCCACGTCATAAGCAATATATTTATCTGTTAAGCAAGAAATAAGCACTTCGCGGCCAAGTATCCGGGATAAGCCACGTGCACCTTGGGCTTCGTCAGCATCCAACTCAATATGGTGGTCATGGCCATAGCCGTGCGCGTCTTCCCATTGTTGATGTGAATAGATAGCTTCAGCGTTCATGCCTATGTAATACCACTACTATGTGATTATTTCAAGTTGGTACAACAAAAAAGCCCCTCACGGGGCTCTTTGTCAAAAGTCGTAGAAACTTCTATTTGGCGTTCTTAGCAATGATTGCTTCAGCAACATTGTTTGGCACATCAGCGTAGTGATCGAGCTCCATAGAGCTTGATGCACGGCCCTGAGTGTTAGAACGAAGGTTGGTTGTGTAACCAAACATTTCACCGAGTGGTACAAAGCTAGTGATTTGCTTCACGTTGTTCTGCAAGTCTTCCATGGCTTCGATACGGCCACGCTTGCTGTTCAGGTCACCAATCACATCACCCATGAACTCTTCAGGAGTCACCACAACGACTTTCATCACAGGCTCAAGCAAGGTTGGCTGAGCTTTCTTAACACCCTCTTGAAGTGCCATAGAACCAGCAATTTTAAAGGCCATTTCGTTAGAGTCAACATCGTGGTAGCTACCATCATATAGTTCGGCCTTGATATCCACTACTGGATAACCAGCCATCACACCACTTGCCATGGCCTCAACAATACCGTTCTCAACAGGCTTGATGTATTCACTTGGGACCACACCACCCTTGATAGAGTTGATGAATTCAAAGCCCTTACCAGCTTCATTCTGGCTCAAGCGAAGCCATACGTCACCGTACTGACCACGACCACCAGATTGCTTGATGAACTTGCCTTGGACTTCGACACCATCTTTGCGGATAGTCTCACGGTAGGCAACCTGAGGCTGACCGATATTAGCTTCGACACTAAATTCGCGCTTCATACGGTCTACCAAGATTTCAAGGTGCAGCTCACCCATACCAGAGATGATAGTCTGGCCAGTTTCGTCGTCCACACGCACGCGGAAAGTTGGGTCCTCTTCTGCCAAGCGCTGCAGGGCGATGCCCATCTTTTCTTGGTCGGCTTTGGTCTTGGGTTCGATAGCAATAGATACCGGTGGTTCTGGGAAGGTGATACTTTCTAGAACAATAGAGTTGTTAGGGTCACACAGGGTGTGGCCGGTTGTAGTGCCCTTGAGGCCCACAATAGCAGCAATATCACCTGCACCAACTTCAGTAACGTCGGTTCGCTTATCGGCTTGTAGACGCACAATACGGCCTACACGCTCTTTTTCGCCTGTAGAGCTGTTCAGTACATAGCTACCAGCTACAACCTTGCCAGAATAGACACGGAAGTAAGCAAGCTTACCTACGAATGGGTCAGTTGTAATCTTGAATGCAAGGGCTGCAAATGGCTCAGCCTCAGTTGGCTTACGCTCAATTTCATCGCCGGTCTTAGGGTGTGTGCCCCAAGTTGACTTCACGTCCAGTGGGCTTGGCAGGTAGTCGTTGACCATGTCTAAGACCTTTTCAACGATTACGCCACGACCATCACCACCGGTAACCGCAAAGAACTGGCCGGATAGTACGGCAGTACGGATAGCTTGCTTAACTTCAGCGACCGATAGGCCCTCTTCGCCAACTTCGAAATATTTCTCGAGCATGACTTCGTCTTCGGCTACGGCGTTTTCAATCAGTAAACTACGAGCCTTCTTGACCTGATCCATCATATCGGCAGGAATTTCTGCTTCAACAAGTTCTTTATCATGGAAATCTTTGTAGGTGTAAGCCTTCATTTCTACCAAGTCAACAATACCGTTGATGCTCTGCTCAAAGCCAATTGGCAGGTGCACCGGGAAAGCGCGCTTGCTCAAACGAGCATGGATAGAATCAAGTGATTTGTAGAAATCACCACCAGTTTGGTTAATCTTGTTGATAAAACAGATACGAGGCACACCGTATTTGTCGGCCTGACGCCATACAGTCTCTGACTGTGATTCCACGCCCATCTTGCCATCAAATACTACACAGGCACCATCAAGCACACGGAGTGAACGCTCTACCTCAACAGTAAAGTCGATGTGTCCTGGTGTGTCGATGATGTTGATTTGGTTGCCCTTCCAGAAACAAGTAACAGAGGCGGCAACAATGGTAATACCACGTTCACGCTCTTGAGCCATCCAGTCGGTCGTAGTTTCACCTTCGTGCACAGCACCAATCTTGTGGCTCAGGCCGGTACGATACAGAATGCCTTCAGTCGTAGTGGTCTTACCGGCGTCAATATGCGCGATAATACCAAGGTTACGAATCTTATCAATAGGGGTTTTCTTTTCTGCCATGTGTGTGTTCCTTTATTAGAACCGCGCAAAGTGAGCGAAGGCGCGGTTGGCTTCGGCCATTTTGTGGGTGTCTTCCTTTTTCTTAACAGCGATACCAGTGTTGTTGAAGGCATCAACGAGCTCGAGAGCTAATCGGTCTTCCATGCTCATACCCTTGCGGCTACGGGCTGCGGCTACAAACCACATCAAGGTAAGGTGCGTCTGGCGCTGACCCTTTACCTCGAATGGAATCTGGTAGTTAGCACCACCAACACGACGAGAACGAGTCTCCATGTGCGGCTGTGCATTCTTGATAGCTTGGTCGAATACTTCGATAGGGTTCTGAACCTTTAGCTTGTCTGCTGCCTTTTGCATACCACCGTATACGAGGCGCTCTGCAACCTGCTTTTTACCATTCAACATAACGCGGTTGATGAGCTTCTGAACCATAACGCTGTTGTACACGCGGTCTGGCTGAATATCACGAATAAGTGAAGCTGTCTTTTTCCTAGGCATGACTACTTACTCTCCTTCTTGGCACCGTACTTAGAACGGCCCTGTTTGCGGTTAGCGACACCTTGGAGGTCCAATGTGCCACGAACGATGTGATAACGCACACCAGGAAGATCCTTTACGCGTCCACCACGTACCATAACAACGGCATGCTCCTGGAGGTTGTGACCTTCACCACCAATATAGGCCCATACTTCGTAGCCATTGGTCAGGCGCACACGTGCAACCTTACGAAGGGCTGAGTTAGGCTTCTTTGGTGTTTTGGTAGTTACCTTGATACAGACACCACGCTTGAACGGCGCAGGCTTCTCATAGTTTTTAGTCTGGAGGTTGTTCACCACGCGCTGCAGGTGAGGGGCACCAGACTTCTTGCCCTTACTGGTACGCGGCTTGCGCACCAATTGATTGATAGTTGGCATTTAATCTCCTTCTACGGTCGCATCTTATCTGCTGCAAGTGTCAATGCCAGACACACGGCTCGAGATGCATTAATAACCTGTAGATTGTAACAGATACGGGTTATTTAATCAAGCAGGTGTACAGGGTTGGGTTATTTACAAAGCAACTAAGCTCAGATTTGGTCTTCTATTCTGTCAGCTGGTTCTGGTTCATCACAGTTTATTTCGGTGCAGGTAGTCTGTATATCCAAAGCTTGATTCGTATCTGCCTGGGATGTGTTGTTTTGATACACGCTATAGCCGACAAATCCGGTCACACCGATTGTCAACATAACGAACAATAGAAGCCCGAAATGAACGATGCCTGCCTGATTATCAAAAAGGCAGGCAAATTGGGTCTTATGTGTGGGTTTTATTCTGCCGTTATTATAGCTCACTGGTTGGTCCTTCATCATCAATTACATCTGCATCCGCGCGAGAGTCTGAATCTTGACACTCATCAGGTAGTGGTTCCTCTTCCGTACAGCCGCTGGCCTGCTTAACTTCATCAATCGTCAAGCCACTGGGAGTACTATTGTGTCTGTACACGCTGTAGCCAACCAGGCCCACTAAACCGATTGCTATCACTATCAATAGTATGAGTGTGATATGTGCGATTCCTGATTGGTTAGATTTTAGTTGTGTCATTAATTTTCCTATAAACCATTTATGTTACAGATATGGAAACCGGCTTTCTTTCCATCTTTGCGTCCTGGGAACTCCCACTCCAGTTCATGACCATTGTATGTCCCTTTGCAGGCACTACTTGTTCTCAGTTTTGCGCAATACTTACCGCTTGTATATGCTGCTGTTGAATTTGCTATACCACACTTACTGCCAACGTCTGAACTTGAACCCTTGTCGTCATCTTTCTTATCGTCTTTTGACTTACAGATGCTCCAGTTATGATCTTTTTCACTGCTTAACATTAGACTTGATGGTGAACAGCCGCCACATCGACCATTACCCCCGCCATCAAAGTAATGAGTTCTTTTTAGCTTCTTACAGAAGCTAGGGCTTACACTTGATGTGTTCTTGCCGTCATCACCTTTTACTATCACTCGGCATTGTCGCCAGCCTTTGTATTCACCGCTGGTGATTGTTCGCCAATACTCATAGTTCTTTAGGCATTTAGGCGCGCACTTTTTGGTCTTATCGTTCCAAACACGCTTTAGATAACCTTCACAGCCAGCCTTTTCTTTAGGCCCAGTGTCAGGATTATTGCCATAATATGTATATTTACAGATACCTGCCGGCGTAATTGTGGTGCCACTTATCGTCTTCAAAATTGATGGTGTACTGAGATAAAGACCGACGCCTGCCTTTTTAGGAGGACACGCTTTGTTTGGATCTGTATTTGTATTCTTTGGACATTGATAATAGTAGGTATTTACTTTATTAAGATACTGGCTGCATGCAATTGTTTCGCCGGTGGACTTATTATTTTTACAAACCCTTATTTTGTATGACTTCCCGTCCGTTGCGAAGCTGTAATTATTAAGGGTAGTTGTGTTCTTGGGACATTCATCCTTACCAAGTGTATCGCTATCCGGACAGACATAGCCTCTCTCTTTTAGGAATGAAGCGACTTCCCTACATCTAAATCCATCTTGTATGACTTTTTCACCTTTGTATTTTTTAGCATTAAGGCATAGGTCATAAGTATATTTCTTTTTATCTTTAGTGCTCACAAACGTAAACTTCGGCAGATACAGGTCTTTTGATAGGTTAGTGTTCCTCTCTGCTGCATAATCAAGGCATGCGTATCTCTCGTCAGTAGATTTTGCACAAGCATATTTTCCGGATACAATGCCGGCTTTTTCGGCGGCCGTACAGCTCATGGTACCCTTTTCTGGACCACTCGCCGATGGCTGGGGGGTTGACCCTTCGGCGTAACATTTCTTATTAACCCCGCCTACTATGGCGAAACCGGGATTTGATGCTGTCCAGCCCTTACCCAACTTACATTGAGTCCAACTAGATACACATTTATCGAGCGCGCCATTAGCGTAGTTCGTAAGAAACTTAGACGTGTTCTGACATACACGCTGACATCCATCCTTATAGACACGGCCTACATCAGCACTAGTACACTTCTTCTGGTCTACGTTTGCGCCAACATTACCCCTGACACATCTGTGTTGAGTAGTGCCTCCGACAACCTTACCGCCAGGGCATTTGTCCTTTGTAACACACCCATTGTTGCCATTGGGGTTGTCGGTAAGATAATACTGGACATCTTCATAGCCGCAATCATCGAGACATGCTCCACTTGATTTGTTGTATGCTTGGTGCGGCATACTACATTTATTGCCCGAGGAAGACCCATTGTCAGAAGAATTATCTGAATCATTAGAAGATTGGTTTGATTCATCGTCTGAAGGCGAGCTAGCTGAGTTTCCTGAGCTAGAATTACCATTATCTGAACTTGATGAGTCTTCAGAATCCCCGGTGTCAGACCTCTCGTCGAGGTTAACAATAACCCCAGAATCATTGTTGCTAGGATTTTCGTTTACGGTACTACCCGTGACTTTCTTGTTGTCGTCAGTTACCTTATTGTCATTTTTGGTAACGTAGTTTAGCTTTTTGCTCAACAGGCTTGAGACGCGGGTCTTTGCATCATCGGTTGTATAAAACGAATCACCGAACAACTTATTGAATTGTGCTTCATTAATCGTGCCGTCATCACTCACGAGCCCATTCAGCTGCTCATCACTGAGCCCATCAACCTTTGCTTTGAAATCAGCTTCGGATATCTTGAGGGCTTGGCCATTCTTTAGTCCCGGTGCTAAGTCCTTGAGCTGATCTTTGATAATCTTACTATCCAGGTCATTGAGCTGAGCAGAGTTTGACTGAGGCTTGTGGAATACTGAATAGCTGGCGATGCCGATAATACCAACAACGAATACCACTGCTAGGACAAGACCTAGGTGGGCGATGCCAGATTGATTGGTACGGATGTTTGCTGATTTTTTGCTTAAGCCAAAGAGTTTGCGCATGTGTTATATGTGTTTCTTATTCTAAAGATATCTTAAGCATTACTGTATTGCTTATGCTACATAATGTCAACGATTGGCTACAGTCTAGGGAAACAAAAACCCGGTGCAGGAACACCGGGTTTTGTTGCACGTTAGCTTTACTCTAGACTTGGGCGTCTTCGAGCTCTGCAGCTTCAGCCTCGAGCTGTTCTGGGCTTCTATAGCCAGTACCCACAGGGATACGGCGACCCAAGATAACGTTCTCTTTCAGGCCGATGAGGCGGTCAATCTTACCACTGGTTGCAGCAGCAATCAGTACACGAGTTGTGTCCTGGAATGATGCAGCACTCAAGAATGAGTCAGTAGATAGAGATGACTTAGTGATACCAAGCAGTAGCTGGGTAAACTTAGGTGGGTTCTTCTTGTCAGCAACAAGTGACTCACTAGCTTCTACGGCAGCAAGCTTGGATACGACGTCGCCCGTTACGAATTCACTGTCGCCAGCTTCTTCAATTTGGACACGGCTAAACATCTGACGAACGATGATTTCAAGGTGCTTGGCAGCAACGTCTTGACCCTGTGATGCGAACATACGTAGGATTTCGTTCATGATGTAACGCTGAGTTGGCTCAACACCTTGCAAGGCCATAAGGTCCTGGAGGTTGATAGAACCGTTGGTCAAACGCTGGCCGGCCACAACTTTATCGCCGTCCTTAACAAATAGCTGCTTATAGCCAGGGATTTCGTACTTAACGACAGACTTGCTGGTTGGAACGATGATAATCGTCTTGCCCTTGATTTCTACCTTGCCAGCCATTGGGGAAACAATTGGATTGTCACCACCATCTTCGGCTGCCAGTACATCACCAATAGCTACTTCTGTGCCACCAGCAACATGTGCCTTACGTGGACCGAGCTTGAATTCTACCTGGTCACTATCGCTTGCGTTGATTTGAATCACGTAGTGATCACCCTCTTCCCAAACATTGGCAGTACCCGCAATATCAGTAAGATATGCAAGACCCTTCGGCTGACGAGCTTCGAACAACTCTTCGATACGGTTCAGACCCTGTGCAGTATCATCTGATAGTGCACCACCTGAACGGTGTTTAGAGTCGAGAGATAGCTGTGTACCAGGCTCACCAATAGACTGAGCGGCAATCACACCAATCGGATGGTGGCCAGCAACCAAGTTACCAGTAGCTGGGTCAACGCCATATGACTGTTGTGGTACGCCACGGACAGAGGTCGCAGACAATGCACTCATAATCTTGACGCCGTCAATCTTCTCTTCGGCTTCAATCTTAGCAGCAATTTCTGGAGTAAACGCTTCGTGCTTCTTAATAAAGCCCTTCACGTCTTCTGCGGCGTAGCGGCCAATCAAACGTGAACCATAGCTCACACCGATAGTCGCAGCATCCTCACGGAGCATTGCGTAGCCTGGGTCGCTCATATCGTCATCGATAGTAAATACATCCTGAGATACGTCTACCAGACGACGAGTCAAGTAACCAGCGTCAGCGGTCTTCAGGGCGATGTCGATAAGCGCCTTACGAGTACCACGAGTACCGGTAAAGTATTCGAGTGGCTCGAGACCCTTGACGTAGCCAGACTTAATAGGAAGCTCAATCAGGTTACCAGCGGCATCCTGGAGTACACCTAGCATACCAACGGCGTTCTTCATCTGAGAGATGTTACCACGAGCACCAGAGGTGATAGCAATAGCAGTCGCTGTATCTTCGTCTTTGAGCTGCTCTGCTAGCAGGTCTTGTACCTTGTTTTCAATCTTGGTCCAGTTATCTACAGTTAAGCGGAAACGCTCTTCTTCAGTAATGAAACCTTGCTCGAACTGCTCAGCAATAGCAGCTGAGCGCTCTTCGCCTTCGTTAATCTGCTTGTCCATGCCCTTGATTGGCAAGAAGTCGCCCATACCCATTGATAGACCAGACTTGGTTGCATAGTAGAAACCAACGTCTTTAAGGTCGTCAGCAATAGCAGCAGTCTTTTCCTGACCGTACTGTTGGTAGGCCAAAGCCATAACAGCAGTCAGCTTCTTCTTGGTCATGGCGTCAGACTGGAATGGGAAGTCTTCAGGGAAGATTTCGTTAAATAGCAACTGACCGAGTGTAGTTTCGCGGACTTCACCACGGAATGGTGCGCGAATACGAGTCTGTAGCTTAATGTGGCGACCATCAAGTGCCATCTGAGCTTCAGATAGGCTTGCGAATGGCTTAGCCTTTTCACCAGCAAAACGGTCGTAGGTTAGGTAATAACAACCAAGTACGATATCTTGCTCGATGTGAAGGATTGGTGAACCATCAGCTGGTTTCAAGAGGTTCTTGTTGCTAGCCATGATGTCACGAGCCTCGGCCTGAGCAGCGTCTGACAATGGAAGGTGTACAGCCATCTGGTCACCATCGAAGTCGGCGTTGAAGCCCTTACAAACGAGTGGGTGCAGCTGAATAGCCTTACCTTCAATCAAACGAGGCTGGAAAGCCTGGATAGACAGACGGTGGAGCGATGGTGCACGGTTAAGGAGCACATACTTGCCCTTAATAACTTCGTCCAATGCATCCCAAACGGCAATTTCACCCATCTCAATCATACGAGTCGCAGAACGGATGTTATGCGCATGTTCGTTAGCAATCAAGTGGCCAATTACGAATGGCTTAAATAGCTCTAGAGCCATCATCTTTGGCAGACCACACTCATTAATCTTGAGCTCTGGACCAGCCACAATAACAGAACGACCAGAGTAGTCTACGCGCTTACCAAGAAGGTTCTGGCGGAAACGACCCTGCTTACCCTTAAGCATGTCGCTGAGGCTCTTGAGTCGGCGGCGCTGACCAGTTGCAGCAACTGCACGGCCAGAACGGGCGTTGTTGTTATCAATCAATGCATCAACAGCTTCCTGAAGCATACGCTGCTCGTTGCGGCGGATTACTTCTGGGGCATTTAGCTCAATCAGCTTCTTCAAACGATTGTTACGGTTGATAACACGACGGTATAGGTCGTTCAGGTCAGAAGTAGCAAAGCGACCACCAGTTAGCTGCACCATAGGGCGAAGGTCTGGAGGGATTACTGGCAATACTGACAAACACATGCTTGATGGCTTGATGCCAGCACGATGCATACTTTCGAGAAGGCGGAGACGCTTCAATAGCTTCTTCTTACGTTGGCCCTTAGCATCTTCAGCTTCTTCGGTCAGTTGAGCAATCAGCTGTGCAAGATCGATTTCTTCGAGCAAGTCCTTGAGTGATGAACCACCCATGCCAACACTAATAAGGTCAGCGAGTTCATCTGGCAATGCACGGTAGTCGGTCTCTGACATAAGGCTGAGTTTCACAAGACTGTCGAGCTGTGCCTTAACGACATCGTACTCAGCAGCAAGTTCTTCTAGCTCTTTGTTGCGCATCTCGGCCAAAGCCTTGATGTTGGCATCTTCAGCCTTAGCTTCGTTGTCGTAGCGTAGCGTAATAGCCTCTTGTGCGGCTGCAAATTCAGCTTCTTTATCAGTTAGGAGCTGGTCGCGCTTTGCAGTATCTACGCTCTTAACGATGTAGCTAGCAAAGTAGGCAACGCGCTCGAGGTTCTTGACCGTGAGGCCAAGGAGTAAGCCGACTGCACTTGGTGTACCACGGAGGAACCAAATATGTGCAACAGGACTTGCAAGGTTAATGTGACCCATGCGCTCACGACGAACGATAGACTTAGTAACGATTTCACCATTTTTATCAACGGCTGCTTCGCGTGAACGAACACCTTTGTACTTGGCGTCATGTGGGTTGATATCCTTGACCGGGCCAAAAATACGCTCACAGAATAGACCATCACGCTCTGGTTTTTGGGTACGGTAGTTAATAGTTTCTGGCTTGGTTACTTCGCCGTAACTCCAATCCAGGATGTCTTCTGGGCTAGCGACCGCTAGGCGGACTGCATCAAAGTCAGCAATGTTAGTTCCGTATGAGTATCGTCGCATGCTAGACCTCCTCCCCTTCTTCATCATCTGCGGCGGTGACTACTAATTCTTCGTCATCGTCATTACTAATCACGGTAGTAGCTGGCATGTCATCATCCATTTCCATAACGATGAACTCGTCAGCCGCTGCGTCTTCGGTTACATCAACATCTGAAGCTGATGGTGCAGGCACCTCAACTTCTGATTGGTGCTCAGATTCGTCTTTGATGTTTTCGGCCAACACGGCTTCGGCATCAATAACGACATCGCTCGTAACCAGGTCAACCTTCAGGCCAAGACCCTGTAGTTCCTTAACAAGCACGTTGAATGATTCTGGAACCTTTGGACCAACAATTTCAGTCTGCTTGATAATGGCTTCGTAGGCCTTTGAACGTCCGTAGACATCATCAGACTTAATAGTCAGCATTTCCTGAAGCGTATTAGATGCACCGTAAGCTTCCAGCGCCCAAACCTCCATCTCACCAAAACGCTGGCCACCGTTTTGAGCTTTACCGCCCAGTGGTTGCTGCGTCACCATGGTGTATGGACCAGTTGAACGGGCGTGAATCTTATCGGCAATCATGTGATTGAGCTTAATCATGTACATAGCACCGACAGTTGTGCGCTCCTGGAATGGTTCACCAGTACGACCGTCGTATAGTTGCTGCTTGCCGTCTTCTGGCAAACCAGCTTCTTTCAATAGTTCTTTGATTTTGCTTTCTTCAACGCCGTCAAAGGCTGGGCTAGCCACCTTGATACCAAGGGCATGTGCTGCCATACCAAGGTGTGTTTCAAACAGCTGGCCAATGTTCATACGACTTGGCACACCGAGTGGGTTCAAGATGATATCGATAGGTGTACCGTCTTCGCTAAATGGCATGTCTTCGATAGGCAAAATACGGGCGATAACACCCTTGTTACCGTGACGACCACCAAGTTTGTCACCAACAGAGATTTTGCGCATCTGGGCAACGAATACCTGAATTTGCATAATAACACCGGCTTTTAGCTCGTGGCCATTGGCGCGTGAGAATACTTTCACACCAACAACCTTACCGTGCTTACCGTTGCTCATGCGCTGTGAGGTATCACGAACTTCCTTGGCTTTTTCGCCAAAGATGGCACGCAGCAGACGCTCTTCAGAACTGAGCTCTTGCTCACCCTTAGGAGTAATTTTACCAACCAAGATATCGCCAGGATGCACTTCTGCACCAATACGGACAATACCGTCTTCGTCTAGGTGACGCAGCGCTTCCTCTGAAACATTAGGGATATCACGAGTTACGATTTCAGGGCCGAGCTTGGTTTCACGAACTTCTACCATGTAGTCCACGATGTGAACTGATGTGAGGGTGTCGTCTTCTACCAACTTACGGCTGATAATAATCGCATCCTCGAAGTTATAGCCACCCCATGGCATAAATGCCACACGAAGGTCCTTACCAAGTGCCAATTCACCGCCTTGGATAGACATACCCTCGACAAGTGGATCACCAGCGTTAACCTTCTGGCCAGTTTCTACAACGACGTTTTGGTTAATGCTAGTACCTTCGTTGCTACGCACAAAGTGTTGTGGCGTGTAGCTAACGGTGCCTTCTTTCTTATACTTAACAACTACTTCTTCGGCAGTTGCCTTGATAACTTCACCTTCGCCTTCGGCAGAAATCAGCTGACCAGTGTTCTGAGCAGCATTTGCCTCGGTACCAGTACCCACAATCGGAGATTGTGGACGAACCAACGGTACAGCTTGGCGCTGTTGGTTACTACCCATCAGTGAACGGTACACGTAGTTCTTTTCAACAAATGGAATCAAGCCAGCAGATGAACCAATGATTTGCTTACGGCTCGCGTCCATGTGGGTCACTTCGCCAGCATCCATTTCCACTGAGTTCAAGCGGTTACGTACAGAAACACGCTCGTTAATAAACTTGCCTGATGCGTCCAAAGATTCACCAGCACCAGCGATAACAGCTACTTCTTCGGCAGCTGCATCAAGATAGACAACATCGTTGGTAACTTTCTTGTTCTTAACCACACGGTATGGAGTTTCGATAAAACCGTAGTCGTTGATACGGGCGTAGCTAGCCAGGTTCAGCACCAAACCAATGTTGGCACCTTCTGGCGTTTCTACGGCACAGATACGGCCGTAGTGAGTAGCGTGAGCATCACGAACCTCAAAACCAGCTCGCTCACGTGAGAGACCACCAGGGCCCATAGATGACAAACGACGCTTGTGAGCAAGTTCTGAAAGTGGGTTAATCTGGTCCATGAACTGTGACAGCTGTGAGCTGGCAAAGAATTCACGGACGGCAGCTACGATTGGACGAGCGTTAATCAGCTGAGCTGGAGTAACAGTCTCGATTTCGCTCATAGACATACGGTCTTTGGTGTTACGTTCCATGCGTAGCAAACCAATACGGAACTGACGCTGTACCAATTCACCAACCAATTTCACACGACGATTTGCCAATGAGTCGATGTCATCAGCAGGGTCCTGAGTATTGTTCAGGCGAATGAGCTCGGCAATGATAGCAACGAGATCTTCAATACGCATAGTGCGGTTTTCGATAGTGTTAGGAATGTCTAGATTTAGACGCTTGTTAATCTTGTAACGGCCAACACGGCTAAAATCAAAGCGCTTGAAGTTGTAGAACATATTCTCAATCAGACCACGAGCGTTGTCGACAGTCGCCAAATCACCTGGGCGAAGACGACGGTATACCTCAATGAGGGCTTCGTTTGTAGTCTTGGTTGGGTCTTTTTCAAGTGTCGTTTCGATGTAGCTTTGCTTGCCAGTATCAACACCTTTGAACTGGTCTTTAATCTGGGCTTCGTTCAGACCCAGCGCGCGCAGCAGGGTCGTAACAGCTATTTTTCGTTTGCGATCAATTTTTACATACAGAGCACCTGCAGCAGCGGTCTCAAATTCCAGCCATGCACCACGGCCAGGGATAACCTTGGCACCGTAAATGTTGCTTGTACCATGCAAATCAGAGGTAAAGAAAACACCAGCAGAACGAATCAGCTGGGATACAACAACACGCTCGGCACCGTTAATAACGAAAGTACCGCGCTCGGTCATCCATGGGTAGTCACCCAAGTAGATTTCCTGCTCTTTGATTTCACCGGTCACTTTGTTAGTTAGTTCTACGGTTGCCTTGAGCGGCGCTTCGTAGCTAACATTATTTTCGCGGGCAATAGCTTCAGATAGCTTTGGCTCCTCGAATCGATAATCTTTAAAGCTTAGTGATAGCTTGGTACCAGTGTAGTCGTCGATTGGGCTGATTTCGGCAAGTAGTTCGCCGAGGCCTTCTTCTACAAACCATTGGAATGAGCGGTTTTGATGGTCAACGAGGTTTGGTAGCTCGAGAGCATCATCAGTTTTAGTATAGTAGACACGCTTGTTCGTCGCCTTAGGGGCGGTGACGGTTTTAGCCATAAATATAGCACTCCCACGTTAGGTGATTAATAATGGTTTAACGCTTGCAGCGTTGAAACGTTCGGTACTCGGAAAATATGAGCAAGCTCCTATTTTCTTGTGTGCCTTCGTTATAACTACAAAATCCAGCAATGTCATCTGGATAATGATTAGTGTTTATATGAGTATTTGCGCGCGAAGATTTCTACGTGGGAGTTCTGGTGTTGTCTAGGGTACGAGACAACACTAAACCCACAGTACCCTACTTCTTATCCACTAGTATGGAGTAAAAATTACACTGTGTCAACAGTTGTGAAGTCTATTTTGGCGGGTTCTTGATAATGTTATCAACGATGCCATATTTATGAGCTTCGTCAGCGGTCATCCAACGGTCACGCTCCATGTCATCGTGAATCTGCGCCTGTTTTTGGCCGGTATTCTTAGCCATGATGCTTTCCAGCAAGTCCTTAACACGCAGAGATTCCTTAAGGTCAATCTCTTGGTCGGTTACCTTTCCACGGGTGCCGCTGCTTGGCTGGTGAATCATGACCGTACTGTGCGGCAGCAAGAATCGCTTGCCTTTAGCACCACTACTTAACAGGAAAGCTGCTGCAGATGCCTGCACGCCGATGCCCACGGTTTGCACGTCGGCTTTTACGAAGTTCATGGTGTCATAAATAGCCAGGGCGTCGTAGACGCTTCCGCCGGGGCTATTGATATAGAGGAAGATATCTTTCTTGGCATCTTCGTTATCGAGGAACAACAGCTGTGCCACAATGAGATTAGCGGTGTGTTCGTTTACATCTTCGCCCAGGAAGATAATACGGTCTTTGAGCAGACGAGAATAAATGTCATAGGCGCGTTCTACGCGGCCTTCTTGTTCAATAACGGTTGGAATCAATGGCATAACTTTCTCCTTGATGTGCACGCTTATTCTGAGAGTAGTCATTTCCGCCCAGTTGAGGACATTTCCCAGTCGTATGTATATACGTCTTATAAAATGGAAGCCTCACCTGAGCGCAAATGACTCTTGGCTCAGAATAACCCCTTAACAGTGGTTATATGTACTATTCTACGCTTCAAGTTAGCACTCGTCAATGCTGAGTGCTAATTACTTTTCCGTGGCGTATTCGACTAACTTGGCTACGGCTTTGTCGGTAAGAATGCGGCTGGCAATGTCACGACGATTCGTGTCTTTATCAAGCTCGGCCTGCATAGCCTCGTCTGCATATTGGCCTTTTAGTAGCTTGATTCTCAGGTCTAGTTCTTCGGAGGTAACGTCAAGTTCTTCTGCTTGGGCTATCTCTGCTAGTAGCAGGCTCGCCTTGATGGTCTTCTCTGCTTCAGGACGCTTCTGCTCTGCGTGTTCTTCGGCTGTCACACCTTCTTCCTTGAGATGCTCTTCCCAGGTCTGACCACGGTACACAAGATTCTGTCTCTCGCCGTCTTCTATCTTCTGAATCTGTTCGTCTACCATAGATTTTGGCAGCGCAACTTTGGTCTTCTCGGCTAGCTCACCAACAATCTCGGCTTCAAACTGGCGGTCAGCTTCACTCTGACGCTCTGCCTGTAGCTGCAGTTTAACGTCATCCTTAAGCTGTTGTAATGTCTTGAAAGGGCCAACCGTGGCGGCAAATGCATCATCAAGCTTTGGCTCAACGACTTCTTGCACTTTGTTTACGGTTACCGCAAACGTAACTTTTTGTTTAGCCAATATCTTGGCGTGATAATCAGCCGGGAATGTGACGGTAAAAGATTTGTTATCATTCGCCTTCATGCCAATAAGATTCTCTTCAAAGCCTGGAATAAACTGTTTGCTGCCAATAGTCAGTGGATAGTCTTTGCCATCTGCACCATCTACGGCCTTACCCTTGGTATCCGTGCCGGCAAAGTCGATATATACCTGGTCGCCATCTTTAGCAGCACGGTCAACATCTTTTTTGGCTGCAGCCCGGGTGCGGAGATTCTGTAATACATCCTTTACATCGTCTGCGGTTATGGTGACAGCTGGTTTAGTTTTCTTGAGCTTTTTGTAATCAGGAATCTTTACCTCTCCAATAACACTTACCTTTGCCTCAAATTCCAAAGTAGTAAACGGCACAAACTTAGTGATATTCACCTCTGGGTTCGTAACAGGACGCAGCTTTTCGCTCTCGACAGCACGGCCGTACAAGCTGTTAATTGTTTCCTCCAAGAATTCTGACTGCAACGCGCTTGGATCTACGTTTTTCTCTATAAGCTCGAGTGGTGCTTTACCCTCACGAAAGCCGGCGATTTTGACGCTGCCACGGAAATGGCCCAGCACATGCTCTTTCATAGAGCTGAGTTCTTGCTCGCTCGCAACAATAATTAAAGTAATATCAGTATCGTTTGAATTGGTTCGTTTAACTTGCATAGGTATCTATGCTAACAGATATAAACCATTTTTTCTACAGATTAGCGAACAATCTGCCAAAAAACGGTCAATAGAGCTACGAGAACTACCGCCTCTAGATATATGCCCCATGGGTGTTCACCCCATTGTATCCATTTAGAAAAGCGCGCAAAGGCTCCGGGTTGCTTGGGTTCTTGGCGCATATCAGCCAGATAGTGTGGTATCCATATAGCGTCGGGTAGCACCGCCACCAGTGCGCAAAATAGCAAGAGCCCCCAGTTAGTAGGCTGAATAACTGTCACTGCGGTCAGAAACGACACCATAATAAGTGCGTCAGTTACCAGCACATACTTAAAGTGTCTGTTAAGCCACGAGCTTTTGTTCTTATCGCCATAATGCGGCAATGCGTCCATCAAAAAATGAGAGGCTAATGCGGCCGGAATAGCCACGGCGGGTTGCAATACAACCGCACCTATTAAAGCCCCCGCGACTACATGGTTACTGCCTGTCATAGACTATTTAGATTTCCTGTAATCCTTAACAGTACTGACAATGCGCTGCAGCCCGTGCTTTTCTTCGGCACCTGTTTCTAGGTCCTTAAACGGATACTGTTCTTCTTTCAGCTCGTTCTCGCCAATGAATAATGTGTAGCGAATACCCTGTTTGCTGGCAGACTTAATCTGCTTGTCTAGCTTGCGGCCACTCGAATCAACGGCAATATTCAAGCCCATTTCACGCAGCTCGGCAATTGGCTTTTGTGCTGCTTCATACACGTCACCAATTAGGACAACGTAGATATCTGTCTCTGACTTGAGCTCTGGCAGCAGCTTGTGCGAGCGCAAGAAATTCTCGAGCGTCACGTCACCCATTCCAAAACCTACAGTTGGTACTGGTTCTACGCCGAATAACCCAACCAGACCATCGTAGCGACCGCCGCCAAACATAGAACGGTTGTTTTCTGGGTCTGCATCAAATACTTCAAACACAATATCGGTGTAATAATCAAAACCACGCGCCAATGTTGGGTCAAACTCAGCATTAGCTACGCCAGACTTATCTAGCAAAGTAATGAGTTTTTGTAGCTCAACAACAGACTCATGCGCCTGTAATGAGGCTGGTAAATCCTGGATAGTCTTGGCCCTCAAAAAAGCCAATAACGTATCAGCCGCACCGGCTTCGCGCTGGCTTGGGCTAAATACGGCATCAATTTGACCGATAAATTCAGCGTGCTCGAGCTTGTGCATGCGATCTATGATGCGTAGTAATGTGGTTGCCTGTGTATCGTCCAGACCAAGTTGTTCGTGTAGCACTGTGTTGAGTAACACACGACTGTTGAGCTTAATTGTGTACATATCTGGCTTGGCACCAAAGGCTTTCATAATACTGTCAGTCAGAAGGATAAGTTCATGTTCTGCTTGAAGTCCTGCTAGCCCAAAGACATCTACATTCAGTTGCCAGAATTCACGCAGACGCCCACGCTGCGGCCGCTCATAGCGCCATAGGTTAGGGATGGAGTACCAACGTACCGGATAGGCTAGTTCCTGTCGTTGGCCAGCCACCATACGGCTAACACTTGGGGTCATCTCAGTGCGAATCGTTACACTACGGTCACCACGATCCGTAAATGTATACGTCTGTTCGTTAACGATTTCGTCAGAGGTCTTGCTGGCAAACAGCTCTGTTGGCTCTAAAATTGGCGCGTCGTATTCTTGGTAGCCGTAGCTTTCGCAAACAGACCGGAATGTACTAAATATGTATTTTTGGAGGCGCTTATCCTCAGGATAAAAATCCCGCGCGCCCTTATACGGTTGTGTTGATAAAGACATCTTGGCAGTTATTATACAGTACGTTTACTGTCTAGCTTACTAAACGACCAAAGAACCTGCCAATACGTGACGAGCTAGCCGCTTGATTTCGATTCTGATGCTCTTCTGTCACTTTTTGATATTCCAGAGCATACGCCAGCCTAAAGTAATCATCACCTTGTGTTGCCATTATATCCATTCTTTCGGCAGGTCGATTTTTCAGAACGTCCAGTATCTCTTCGTCACTATACCGAGGAGTTTCAGTTGGTTCAGGTACTTCGTTTCCCATAATTGATTGCAAGTATGCCATATTGTTATCAACAATACAATGTACTGGGAAAAACAATGATTCTCTTGTAGAATATTATGGTTCAGCGCGAGTGGTGGAATTGGTAGACACGCTAGTTTTAGGAGCTGGTGCCGTAAGGTGTGGAGGTTCAAGTCCTCTCTCGCGCACCAATAAAAAGAGTCCCACTCAGGGACTCTTTTTAAATGTTTAGTTTACGGTAAATTACCAGTGTGGCGTCACCATATGACTTATCGGCAATCTTTTCCATAGAATCTGGCAATACCAGCCGGGCCTTGGGCGGTAGCGAATAGACTAAGATGCCTCCTGGCTTTACCAGTTCGGGCAGCTTATCAAGCGTCTTATATACAAGGTTGTCGTACGGGGGGTCGGCAAGCACAACATCAAATTGGTCGTTAGTACGGTTTAGCCAGCTATGGACAAACATTTTGTGTGATTTCATTACCTCGTCTAAGCCCAATGCCTGTATATTCTTAGTAATCACCGCGGAGGCAACCTTGTCTGCCTCAATAGCTACCGCACTTGCAGCACCCCTGCTAATAGCTTCGATTGCTAGCGCACCACTGCCCGCATATAAATCTGCCACGGTTAGGCCTTCAATGTCACCGAGTGTGTTAAAAATGGCACCGCGGACTTTATCGCTCATCGGATGTGTACGATGGCCCCGCGGAGCGTCAAATGTCCTACCACCAAGTTTTCCAGCAACTATTCTCATTTTTTGCTGTCCTCCAGGGCGGTGTACCACGCCAGTGTAATAGTTTTTATCAAAATAGGGGCCAGCTTATAGCGAACTCGGTAGGCAAGACGCAAATTCCAACCCTTTTCATAATAATCATTAAACAAGTCTAGGACCGCGACCTCGCGCGCTACCTGGACAAAGTATTCGCGTAAACCCAGCTCCTGCATACGTGCGATATCTTGCTGTGATGGCACTGCATCTGTAAAGTTCATAGGTGCAATTAATACCGAAAAGCCCCATTCAAAACTACCATGGGTGGTCATCAAGCCCTTAGTTCCCCACATACGCCAATTGTTCATCAGCATCTCGGTATGCGTATCACCGTGCATCACCAGCTTTTCCTTGATAGTCGTACGCGAAGCGTTGCTCTTGCCCTTGCGCAATTTGGTCAATTCTTCTTCGTAGGGATAATGATGTGCAGGAGTCAGGCCATCAACCAACGCATGTGCTAACCAGGCAGACTCAAACGCCGCACGCTCCATATTGCCCGCCCGCAACTCACCCGATAACTGCTTGTAATGATCATCTATCAAATCAAGCAGCTGGGTATCATTAGTCACGAACGGATTGAAATAGTGCCATGGTTCATCTTTGGCCGGGCTTTTGCGCTTGATTGCATCGGGCCCGTTCTTGCCCTCGAAGTGTAAAATCTGGCGTATAAACGGAAAATCCCGATTATTTTCCATCAGTATACGCAAATGACGCCGTGAAATGCGGTCAATCTTTTGATGAGCCCCCAGCACACGGCCAGAGTATTTGGTGAGAGTTGTTCCACTATACATAGCTAGTTGAGATTAGTGACCGCTCTGAGTTTTTGGACAAGGTCATGTAACTCCTTATATTGTAGCAAATCATCACCTCTATCGATGAATTCCTGGGCACTCCGTCGGGCAGCGGCTATCAGCTTTGTATCCGTTAGTTTGGCAATACGCAGGTCTAATTGCCCATGCTGCATAGTGCCATAAATAGCACCTGGGCCGCGGATTTCTAAATCTAGCTCTGCTAATTTGAACCCATCACCACTACTTTCCAGAGCCTTGAGGCGTCTTGGTGGTTCACTATCATCCGTGAGCAGCAGATAACAATACCCTTGGTGCTCGCTTCGGCCCACACGGCCACGCAGCTGATGCACCTGGGCCAAACCGAATCGCTCAGCACTTTCTATCAACATTACCGTAGCATTAGGTACGTCCACACCCACTTCGATTACTGTAGTCGATACTAATATGTCCAGTTCATGTCTGACAAATTGAGCCATGATGGCGTCTTTTTCATCTGCCTTGAGCTTGCCGTGCAATAATCCAATGCGCCACTGCTTAAACGGCCCTTTACTCAGCTCCGCGTAGACCTGCTCGGCAGATTTGGCAGGCAACGTATCGGATTCCGCAATGAGCGGACACACCACAAATACCTGCCTGCCATCAGCCAACTCTGCACGTATGTGTTCGTAAGTTCGTTCTATACCGGTTGGCTTGAGAATCTTTGTCTTAATAGGTAATCGTCCGGCCGGTTTGGTGTCAACAATGGATATGTCCAGTTCACCATACAGGGTCAGCGCCAAGCTGCGTGGGATTGGCGTGGCAGTCATGTTCAGTACATGAATAGCATGGCCGGCTTTAGCCTGTAGTGTCTTACGCTGCTCTACGCCAAAGCGGTGTTGCTCGTCAATAATAACTAAACCAAGCTGATGCATGTCTACCTTCTCTTGGATAATGGCATGCGTACCGACGATTAGTTTGATATCACCAGATTTTACTCGCTCATGGGCAATCTTTTTCTGAGCTGGTTTTAGCCCACCTATCAGCAGCCCTACACTATCAGCCATACCAAGCGGCTGTAATAGTTTACTGAGCGTTTCGGCGTGCTGTCGGGCCAATAGCTCGGTTGGTGCCATAAAGGCCACCTGAAATCCCTGTTGCATAGCCATAACAGCCGCCATGGCCGCAACAACAGTTTTACCAGAACCTACGTCGCCTTCCACTAGCCTATTCATAGGTATAGTTCGCTCCATATCCTGATACACCTGCCAGACCGTTTTACGCTGAGCGTCGGTCAATTCAAATGGCAGATGCTTCACAAAATCTTTAGCCAACGTTTCGCCAAACGGTATAGCAATCGCCTTATCCTGCATTAGTTCATACTTATTCAGTAGTGCGGCCAAAGTTAGCCCAAACACTTCTTCAAAACCCAGTCTTAGTCGGGCCGCCTGCAACTGCTCTGGGCTGGCCGGAAAATGAATTGCCTCCAATGCCTCGGCATGAGAAATAAGCTTGTAATGCTCTACAATCCACTCTGGCAAATTCTCCGGCGAGCTACGAATAAGTGGTAATACTTGCCCTAAAAGTTTGCGGATTTGAGCGGATTTGAGTCCCTTGGTCTCACGGTATATCGGCACAATTCGGGCAGTGTTTATCGGAAAGCTACTGACAAGCTCCATTGATGGATTCAAAATACTGAGCCGAGTAGCCCTGAGGCCAAAATCACCAGATATATAGTATTCCTGGCCAGATTTAATGCTAGCTGCACGGTATGGTTGATTGAACCAAACTATTCGTACGCTGCCCGTCTCATCACTGGCAACAGCCTCTGTAATGTGCAGGCCACGTCTGGCATACCTGCCAGCGGACTGTTTTATCACCGCTTTGATAGTAACCACCCCTGGCTTAATACTGCCAATAGGCTGGATGTCAGAATAGTCATCATAGCGTCGTGGGAAATACTGAATTAATTCGCCGGTTGTTTTGATACCCAAAATAGCCAGCTTCTTAGCCAGCTCTGCGCCCACGCCCTTAATATCAGTCAACGGACTATCAATAGTCATTGCTTATAAGTATAGGTGATTAATTCCTTAGCCTAAAATCTCAAGGATTTGAAACCTTAGGTTAAGTGACAGAGTAGAGATAAAAATGCATGAAGTGAGAGGGGGTGCAATCAGCACAATCAACCGAAGTCAACCACACCCCCTCAGCTTCACGACTGTTTTTCAACCATCTTGTCGATGACCATGTCGACGCACTTCAGGGCGATGTCCACAATCCATACACGTGGATGCAATCCATCCGTCTCGTTGTACATGTACAGTCCATCGACGTACTTGTCAGGGAAGTTCAAGACGACATCCAGTGCAACCTCTTGAGTCATCTTCTGCTGAAGGTAGTCATTGATTGTCTTCCTGATGTTGTGAACATCGAGTTCGAACGGTGTAAGTTTGAAGTGCTCGATGCACTCGGCGGCAAGCTCTTCACTCTTCGTTTGTGCCGTCATGGCAACTCTCTTTCATAGATTTGGTTTGGGTACTACTGTGAATAATCATAAAAAATAATTACTTACAGTAGTACCTCACCACCCTACTCTGTCAATGTGCTTCGGGAGTAATTACTCAACCGAGCATAATAAATTATAGCACTAATGCTTATTTTTGTCAATATTTAGGAGTCTGGCGAACTCTTGCCCGTTGGCGTGTAAATCCAGTGGCTGTATCTGTTCTGGAGTGAAGAAACGTAGCTCTTGGCATTCGTCTGATGGCACAAAGTCCAAATTCTCTAATGTAACTTCGTATAATACGTTCGCAATATGAGAACCCTTTTGCTCATTCACTGCAGTTAGAAAATATGTCGGGCTAGGCGCAATAGTCACGGCCGTCAGGCCTGCCTCTTCCTGTAACTCACGGCGCAAACCGACGAGCGGCTCCTCGCCGTGGTCTAGACCACCACCAAGCAAATCCCACTTGCCACTTGTTTCTCGGGCTAGCAGAATTCTGCCCTGCTCATCTTTAACGAGAGCCTTAATTGAAATTCGATAAAAAGCGGGCTCAGTAGGCACGTCTATTTTGCTTTCTTGACGAGGAAGAAGACTGACGGGCCAAAGTATGTCTTGGCTAATGTTGGCTGGAGTACGCGCTCGGCAATTAGCATGGCGCTCTTTGGCACAACCTTCTTGAGGCCAGGGCTACGAAGATTAGATACAGAAAGTGTCCGCTCTACCTTAAGACCGGCATGAGCCAACTGCTTGATAACCGTCTTGGGATTGTGGTTCACGAAAGCGATTTCGTCTTTATCAGCGCGGTGCTTCTCTGAGCGGATATCAACTGGATTAATTGGTAGTTTCTGACCTTTGAGCGCGTGTTTGATACGGTTGCGCCCGTGGGCATAATTGGCGACTTCCAGAATAAGGTAACCGTCATCACTTAACACACGAGCTAGTTCTGAGAATTCTGTGCTTGGATCCGGCAAGTGGTGCATGACACGAATCATAGTAATAAGGTCCAGTGAGCCGTCCTTGAACTGCAGGTCATCTGCTTGTGTCAGCACGCGGTTAATCTCTGGGTGGTCCTTGAGGAAGTCTTTGGCAATGTCTAGTTGTTGTTGTGATGGCTCACCAAGCGTAACTTTGTCTGCGAAGTTCTCTAGGAAGATACAGAGGCGGCCATAGCCACCACCAATATCGGCCGCGTTCTTGAAATGTTTATCGCCAATCAGACGTTTAATAGCTATCTGCTCAGCGGCGTTCTCGTAATCGCGACCGTCCCAGTAGCGCAAATAATTGTGCTTAGGGTCGTTGTATTGGTCGGCTTTTTTATTAGATTTGGTTGTAGTTTTCTTCGTCATAACCGAATCAGTATATCAGACCGTGACTATGGCAAAGGAGTTTTTGCCACGTTTTAGTAAATTGTCGCCCTTGTTGAATGTAGCCGAGTCTACAGTAGCAACCTTTTGACCATTGAGGGTGATGCCACCACCGTCTACAAACCGCTGGGCCTCTGATTTAGAAGTAGCGAGGCCTGCTTGGACGAGAATATCGAGCAGTGAGTTGGAGCCAGCCTTGATTGTGGTGAGCTCTTCTTTCAGCAGCTCGATATCATCCTTCTTGAGCTTGGTAAAATTACCTTTTCCAAATAGTGCTTCCGTAGCACTGCGAGCAGCGGTAGCCTTACTCTCCCCGTGCACAACCTTTGTCACCTCGTAAGCAAGCGTCTTCTGTGCCAAGCGGCCACCACGGTCATGCTCAAATTCAACCAGAACCTTTTCAATCTCTTCTTTACCAAGCAATGTGTAGACCTTTAGGTAATCACCGGCACCTTCATCATCAACATTGAGCCAGAACTGGTAGAACTTGTACACGCTCGTTTGTGTAGGGTCTAGCCATACTGCACCAGCTTCGGTTTTGCCAAACTTGATACCAGTAGACTTATTAATAATCAGCGGCGCACTCCAAATATGAGCCTCTGCGGCCTCTATACGACGTATTAAATCAACACCAGCTATACTATTGCCCCACTGGTCAGCACCACAAATCTGCAGCGTTACGCCTTTTTCACGGAATAAATGGACGAAGTCGTAGCCTTGAATCAATGAATAGCTGAACTCAGCATAACTGATGCCCTCGCCGTTATCACCGAGGCGTGACTGCACAAAATCACGACCCAGCATGGTGCGCATTGGCACATGCTTGCCGACGTCACGTAAAAAGTTGAGATAGCCGATGCCCTTAAACCAGTCGTAATTATCGACTAAATCAAACTCTACATCACCAAGAACTTGCTTGTACTGCGCCGCAATTGCCTTTTTATTAGTATCGATTTGTTCAAGCGTCAGGAGGTCACGCTCCTGCTTCTTTCCATCGGGGTCACCAATCATACCAGTAGCACCACCAACCAGCAGCACAGGCTTATAGCCATGCCGGGCAAAAGCAGCAACCATCATAACAACCGCTAGATTGCCAATCTGTAGGCTAGACGCACTGGGGTCAGCGCCCAAATAAAAGGTTCTTTTTTCTTTGTCTAAGTCAGTAATATCTGCAAATGTCGTCTGGTTTACGAAACCGCGCCACTGGAGTTCTTCGGAAAGTGTCATACACGCAAGCCTTTTCTTAGCCTTATATATTCTTATGCTATCTATAGTAACAGATACCAGGACATAGTATAAACTGGAGTTTTTTGTCTTGATACCGCTAGCTTTTTGGTATAATGGGCTTTGAACCTAAGTTCCTAAATGGGGAGAGACTAACAGATTCATGAATGCCAGCAAACAGGGAGGGCCACGCCGCTCACGACAGTCCGCACGTCGTACTCGTAACACCTATGTAACTAAGAGCGGTCAAACTATTAAAGTACACACCAACTTGGCTGAACGATTCCAAGCCGCACGTGATGCGCGTGCTCGACGTCGCGCCACCAGATTGGCCGGCCTACCAAAAGGTCGCGTCAAGCGCCTGCTCTATATATTGAATCCAAAACGCCAGTACAAATACTGGTTTAGTCGCGAGGGCGGTATCATGGCCCTCAAGATTGCTGGCATTGGCATTATTGCTGGCTTCTTGATACTGGTTGGTGTGTTTGCGTACTTCCGTAAAGACCTACCAAACCTCCGTGATATATCTGGTGACAAAATCGGCGGTAGTATTCGCTACTATGACCGTACGGGCAAAACGCTGCTGTTTGAGGATTATGACGCCGTTAAGCGCATTCCCGTAGCAGACGACCAGATATCGCCATATGTTAAGAATGCGACCGTTGCAGTAGAAGACAAAGACTTCTTTAAGCATGGTGGCTTTGATGTGCGCGGCATTATGCGTGCGGGTGTCAATGACGTCTTGCACCGCGGAAGCGGCACTCAGGGTGGTTCGACCATTACCCAACAGCTGGTCAAGCTCAACAACAACTGGACAAAAGACCGCACCATTACCCGCAAGGTTAAGGAGCTTATTCTATCTGTTGAGTTAGAGCGCGAATATTCCAAGAAGGAAATCTTGGCTGGCTACCTGAATACCGCGCCTTACGGTAATGTACAGAATGGCGTAGAGGCCGCATCACGTGATTACTTTGAAAAATCAGCCAAGGACCTCACCCTGGATGAAGCCGCCTTCCTAGCCGCCATTCCCAAGGCCCCGTCATATTATTCTCCATACGGGCCTAACTTCGACAAAGAATCCCTAGTTGGGCGACAGCACTATATCTTGGATGTCATGGAGCAAGAGCACATGATTACCGCACAACAACGTGATGATGCCAAGAAGGTAGATATTCTTGCCAAGTACAAAACCCCTAAGCCAAAATACGACGGTATCAAGGCTCCATACTTTGTACTGACTGCCAAGCAACAACTCGAGACCGAATACGGTGATGCTACTGTAAAGCGCGGTGGCTGGAAAGTTATCACCACATTGGATGTTGGCCTACAGGAAGAAGCCGAGCGCCAAGTACAAAAGGGCATCACTCAGGTCAAGCGCCAAGGTGGTGATGAAATCGCCTTTGCCGCCGAGGATGTAAAGACGGGACAGATGGTCGCACTGGTTGGTGGTGTGGACTTCACTGACCCCGACCACGGCCAGAACAATTATGCTCGCTACCGTCTGCCTCCTGGCTCTAGTTTCAAACCATATGACTACGCTGCATTAATTGACCGCAATGATAACGTCGGCGCCGGATCAGTTATATATGACACACAGGGCGAAATCCCCGGCTATCCATGTACTGATAAGTCACGCCCTACCAAAAACGGCGATAACAGCAAGAAATGTCTGTGGGACTACGATTTCCGTTTCCCTGGCCCAATGACTATCCGCTACGCACTGGGCGGTTCGCGTAACGTACCCGCCGTCAAAGCCATGCTTATGACTGGCGTAGACAAGACAATCGAAACTGCACACAGTCTCATGACATCACCTGGTAATGAACCATCTGCTCTGTCTAGCGAAGGCCGCGGTGAGTACAACTGTTATCAGGATGAGTTATTGACTGAAAAAGGCCCTTGCTACGCTTCATCAGCCATTGGTGACGGTGCCTATCTCAAGCTCGACGAGCATGTGCACGGCTTTGCTACGCTTTCACGAAACGGCACCAACATCCCGCAGACCTATATCCTTAAGATTGAAAAGTCTGACGGCAAAGTATTGGATGAGTGGAAAGCAACTAAAGGAACGCAGGCAATCCGTGCTGATAGCGCCTACATTGTCGGCGACATGCTGAGTGATCCAAACGCCAGCTACTTCCCAGCTGGACGTAAGCCACAGCGCTATACCAACAGCCAAGGTACCTGGAAGTTTGCTATGAAGACTGGCACAACTAACGACGCTAAAGATGGCTGGATGACTGGCTACTCTACGCAGTACTCTGCCGCAGTATGGGTTGGTTATCATAACCGAACCAAGGCCATGAGTGGCACCATGGAAGCCATGACACAGCCTGTCTGGCAGGGCTGGATGCAGGCAGCACATAAGGACCTCAAACCAGAAGATAGGGCTAAGCCTGTAGGTGTACAATCACTACCCGCCTATATCGTACGAAGCCATGTTGGTATTGGTTCAGTAGAGCCAAGCACCGCAACTGACCTCTTCCCTGGTTGGTATAAGGCCGGCCAAAAGAAGAGCGGAAGCAAGCGTACAATTGATATTGTTTCCAACAAGACCGCGACTGACTGTACCCCAGAACGCGCCCGCAAAGAGATTAATGATGCGGAGGCAAATGGTTTCTCGATTGATAAATACGTTAATGGCGGAGCGGCCAATGCCGATGCATCGCAACAAGACGATGTACACAAATGTGACGACGTAAAGCCAAGCATAACATTAGCCGTGACAAAGAATGGCAACAACTACCACTTTGAAGCAAGCGTCGGTCAAGGTACGCATCCGTTATCCAGTGACCAATATCCTGGTACTGTCACCTTCTCTGCTGATGGGCAGGTGCTTGATGGAGGATCATTCAGCGTCAATAACCCTGGCACTGTAGCCTTTGATTACACCGCTAACTTTGATGGCAGCAAGACAATAACTGCTACTATTGTCGATAGTGTACTGTACGATGCCAGTGACAGCGCCACCATTACAGGTACAAGTGGTGGGCCTTCGGCTAGTAATCCGATAACTATCACTACTGCTCGAAGAAACCAGCCGTCAGGTGGAAAAACGAAATTTACGTGGACTGGTGGAGATGGAAATGTTTCAATCTATCCCTATAGCCCTGCCGGACCGGCATACTGTACTGGTTCATCGTCCTGCACATACAACGGTTTGATTGCATTGGGAACTCTGGTGTATGCAAAAGATAATACCAATCCAGCGTCAGCACCGTTTGCTGTCACAAACTAAGACTTCCTTATAACTGTTGAGTGCGCTTGTTGTTAACAGGTTTTGGCTTGCGGAGGCGGCCAGCTAGTGAAGCTTGTTGGTTGCGCTCGGGCCGCTTGTGTTGTGGCTGAGTAGCTGCAGGTTGGTTGATGGCAGAAGCAAACAGCATTTTACCTGCCATTGTCTGATGAATACGCGTAACTTCTACTTCAATAATTTTGTTTATAAACCTCACGCCATCGTCAACGACAACCATAGTGCCATCATCTAAATAGCCGACACCCTGTTTGGCGTTACTGCCCTTTTGTAGGATTTTGACTGTTTTGCGCTCGCCTGGCAGGGCAACTGGGCGGAGCTGCTGCGCCAATTCGTTGACGTTAAGCACATGCACGCCTTCGATATCGGCAACCTTATTGAGATTATAATCAGTTGTATAGAGTCCTGCTTTCAGCTTCTTTGCAAGTGCTACGAGTTTATCATCGGTTGGCATACGCTCGGTGATAGAGCGGTCGATGACCACAGTAGCATTTTCGCTGTCCTGGAGCTCTCGCACCACATCCAAACCGAAGCGAGCTCGCTCACGCTTGTGTGAATCATTGCCGTCGGCCAGCATCTGTAGCTCATGCAGGACAAATTCAGGCACCACCAACTCATCGGGTACAAAACCTAGACGAGCCAGGTCAATAATACGGCCATCAATGAGGGCGCAGCTATCTAGCACCATTTTTCGGCCCTTAGAGCTGCTTTTGGGGGCATTACTGCCTCTTTGCTGCAAGACTAGCACCAAGATAGTCACTAGTAGTGCAATTTGTAATATGTTCATAAGTTCCTTTAGTCTTTAGATAGAAATGTATTGAGTGCGGATTTGATATCCTTCATGCCCTGATATCCGGCAAGCTTTTTGCCTTCTTTTTGGACGGGACCAATTGCAGTCTCAAAGCCCAGTTTTTTGGCTTCGGCTAGGCGTTTTTCGGCGTATGGCACATGACGGATTTCACCGCTGAGACCTACTTCGCCAAATACCACAGCGTTGCCCTTGAGCTGCATGCCTTTGCTGGCGCTGGCGATTGCCATACATATGGCCAAATCGGCCGCTGGCTCAGTGAGTTTGATACCACCCACAATATTGATGTAGATATCCTGGTCGGCAAGATTGAGCTTGGTCCGACGTTCCAGCATAGCTACTAATAAGTTCACGCGGTTGAGGTCTATACCACTTGCCGCACGCTTAGGATACCCGTAACTGGTACGGTTTACAAGCGCTTGCACTTCTACCAGCAACGGTCGGGTGCCTTCTATGGTGGCAAGCACTATTGAGCCGTCACTCACCTGCCGCTCTGCGAGCAAGGCAGCAGAGGGATTCTGTACTGGTTGCAGACCGCTATCAACCATTTCAAAAATGCCGGCTTCGTTGGTAGATCCATAGCGATTTTTAATGGCACGCAGCAGCTTAAAACCACCGTAGCGGTCGCCTTCTAGCTGCAACACCACATCCACGACGTGCTCTAGTACCTTAGGTCCGGCGATTGAACCTTCTTTGGTAACATGACCTACGATAATTAAGGCCGTATTAGTCTGCTTAGCAGCCGCTGTCAGTACATGAGTGCTATTAGTGATTTGGCTGACACTGCCGGCAGCAGAGCTAATGCTACTGCAGCTAATAGTCTGGATAGAATCCACGATAACCAGCTGATATTCGCCGGTGGCAATGGTGGCTGCAATATCATCTGCTACGGTGCTAGTCGCAAGCTGTAGGTTCTTAGCACCGGCACCCAAACGCTCAGCGCGCAGGCCAATTTGGTGCGCCGACTCCTCGCCACTGACATATAACACTTTGTACTTGGTACCTAGGGTATGCGCAAGTTGTAGCAGCAAAGTACTTTTACCTATACCGGGCTGGCCAGCGATTAGGTTGACACTACCCGCGACCACACCACCACCCAGCACCGTATCAACTTCGTCCATGCCTGTTTTGAGCCGTGGCATGTCCTTGGCTAATGATGCCGTAATACTCTGCGAGGTGAGTGTCTTGCCCCGAGCCTGAATATTAGAAACTTCTGCACTGCTCAATTGCTCTTGCAATGTGTTCCATTCACCACATGAATAACACTTACCACTCCAGGTCGATGAGGCAGCCCCACAAGCACTACAGACATACTGTATAGAATCTTTTTTAGCCATTACTTATATTTTACCATTTGCTCAGCCTATAGTCTCAAATAGTTGAGCTCATAGGTTGAGTGACAGAGTAGAGATTGGTTGATGTAGGTGTGGAGGGTGCCGTGAGGGGCGAATTAGCACATGCCAGTCGCCCCTCAAACGGCCCTACCTGCTACACACTCTCGCGGTCAAACTCGTTGACTTTGCTGAAAAACAAATATATCGGCAACAGCCAGGACGAGAGGATTGCACCAAATGCAACCAGGATAGCTGTCTCGTCGTTGGTCTTGTAGACCCACGGCCTCTGAAGCAACCTGGTGAAAAAGTACAAGTTTGCTGCGCATCCTGCGACCCAAATCCAAAACATGGAGATAGACCACCTTTCTACTCTGTCAAAGTACCACATAGAAGTTCTATAGGTATCCTCTCATTATAGCATATTTAGTCAATATTTTCAACTACTGCTGTTGAATGGTCGCACGGCTATCCAGGGCTTTGATAAGCTCATTTTCTTCTATGGCAAGGTTGTTACGCTGCTCTACTAAGCCGTTGTACTCTGTGACTAATTGCTTTTGCTGATTAACCGTGGCGTTGAATACAGCCACTGCCGCGTTATACCCAGGCACAGCAGCGTTGTAGGCACTAATATTGCCTGAGCGTTTTTGCTGCTGCATTGCTTCAAACTGCTGTTTCAGACTGGCTTGCTGTGATTCAAGTGAGCCGTTAAGTCCATCAATCTGCTTCTTGAGTTCTGCCAGTTTGGCATCGGTAGCGGCTACCTCTTGCTCGCGCTGTGTAAATGCTTGGCGGTAGGCATCAGCGAAAGTCACAATAGCCCCGCGGTTGGTGAAATAACGCTTATAATAGGCCTCGAGTTCTGGGGACAAGTTGCGGACTTCGGTACCAAGAATGCTATGCAGTTCATTGGGCACCACACTAGGATCTTTCTTACGATAATTATCGATGGTCTCTTTAAAACGTGGGTCAGTAATAGCAGCGGCAGCTTGGGCTGTTAGCTTGTCCACCATTTGGCGATCTTTGCTAGAAAGTCGGTCGTATTCGGCATGCAGCAGTTCATGAGCAGCCGTAACTTCAACAACACCTTTGAGCCGGTCGTCTGGTACGTTGTACAGATATATACCTTGATGCTGGATATAGCAGCCGAGCACGATAGTCTTCTCTGCATTACTACAGTGAGAGTTAAAGTCGCTTCTGCTCTCTAAGCTTGGTCGATAGACATAAAATAGGCGGCGCGTATCTGGCTTCATCGTTGTGACGTCAGCCAATCGCATTACTTCTGTAGGAGCGTTGTAGTCACGCAGTCGCCAGGCATCAAATAGGGCATTCCGCTGCCACCAGAGGCCGCCGGCCAGACAAAGCAACAGCAGGCTAACACCATAGGATAGTAGTTTTTTGCGCATATGTAGCTAGTATAGCAAGTTAGCTATTTGGCTGCAGCAGGTTGTGGGCTGGTTTCTGCCACAGCAGTATAGGTCAACTCATTGTTTTTGACACCGATACGGACGATATCACCGCGGCTATATGTGTCTTCAAGCAAATCCAGTGCGATGTGGTCCTCGATAGTATCCTGGATTAAGCGACGCATTGGGCGAGCACCATTATGCGAATCGTAGCCACGCTCTAGCAAATATTGCTTGGCTTTGGCGGTAACATCCAACCCCAGACCGTGTTTAACAAGACGTTCGCGTAAATCGTGTAGCTGCAAATCCAAAATCTTCAGTACATTCTGCTTGGTCAAAGCATGGAACACAATGGTCTTGTCTATGCGATTCAGTAGCTCAGGACGCATCATTTTCTTGAGGTCTTCCATGACTTTGTCTTTGTTGGCCTGGTGCAACTTGTCGAGGTCCTTCAAATCACTTGTGTCTATGACGCGGAACCCAAAGTCGGCTTCCTTCTGTAATTTCTCGGCACCGATATTGCTCGTCATAATAACAATGGTATTAGTAAAGTCAATTTTGCGACCTTTAGCATCGGTCAACTGACCATCTTCGAGGATTTGCAACATCATGTTGAAAACTTCAGGATGAGCTTTCTCAATCTCATCGAATAGAACCAGGCTGTATGGCTGCCGGCGGATTTTGTCCGTCAACTGACCGCCATCATCATAGCCAACATAGCCGGCAGGTGCACCAACCAGGCGTGACACAGTATGACGCTCACCGAACTCACTCATATCTATCTTGATAAGAGCCTCTTCGCTACCTAGAAACTCGCGTGCGAGCACGCGCGCCAGTTCAGTCTTACCAACGCCCGTTGGGCCCAGGAAAATAAATGAGCCGATTGGGCGCTTACCGCTGCCAATACCCACACGATTACGACGAACTGCTTTGGATACTGCAGACACCGCTTCTTCTTGCCCAATAATATGTTTGGTTAGATTCTTTTCTAGATTCAATAGGTACTTGGCCTCGCTGCGGATAACTTTCGTTACGGGCACACCGGTCATACGGGCCACGACTTCTGCCACATCTTCGCTCGCCACAATCAGAGCTTTGTTGCTCTTGCCCTTGGCTTCAAGCTTCTTGAGGTCTTGCTTAATTTGGCTGGCACGCTGCTTGTATTCAGCGGCCTTTTCGTAGTCTTCGCTATCTACAGCATTATCAATACGTGTGTTTACGAGCCTCAGCTCCTTTTGCAGTTTACGAACTTCAGGGGGCGTTTTGCCCTTGTCGACACGCAAATGAGCGGCAGTTTCGTCCATAAGATCAATCGCCTTATCTGGCATAAATCTATCGTTAATATAGCGCTTAGCAAGGCCAACAATATCATCCAGAACCTCATCACTCACTGACACATTGTGGAATTCTTCGTAGTGGCGGCGCAGACCCTTGAGAATGGCCAAAGTTTCGGCTGGTGTAGTTTCGGGCACGACAATTGGCTGGAAACGACGTTCTAGCGCCGCATCTTTTTCGATGTGCTTGGTGTATTCGCTTGTGGTAGTTGCACCTATCACCTGTATCTTGCCACGAGCCAAAGCTGGCTTGAGGATATTACCGGCATCCATAGCACCCTCGGCTGCGCCCGCACCTACAATCAGGTGTAGCTCATCTATAAATACTATTGTTCGACGGTCGCTTTCTAGCTCAGTCATAACTTTCTTAAGACGCTCTTCGAACTCACCACGGTATTTGGTACCAGCAATCATGCCGGCCAAATCGAGCATCACAATACGCTTATCGAGCAAGCTATCGGGCACATCTTCGTTGATAATACGCTGGGCAAGACCTTCGGCAATCGCTGTTTTACCCACGCCTGGCTCGCCAATTAATACGGGATTATTCTTGGTACGACGATTCAAAATAGTAATCACACGGCGAATTTGCGGTTCGCGGCCAATGACCGGGTCAAGCTTGCCCTTGCGAGCCTGCTCGGTAATATCGGTACCGAAGAAATCCAGTGCGGTCTTTTTGCTCTTTTTGGTACGACGGCGTTCTGTGCCAGTCTCACTGTCCTCATCGTATTGTTGGCGATTGAGGAATTGCTCTAGTTCGGTAACAAGGGCATCAACATCCACATTCATATCGCGCAGCAATACGGTTGCGCGGGCATTCTTTTGGCTAAGAATTGTGTAGAGGATGTGCTCGGTGCCACAGAATTCTTGGTTGAAGTCCTGCGCTACGTCATAGGCCATCTTGAGTGTTAGTTTGGCGGTTTCGCTGAAACCTTTTGCGCCTAGGTTAATGACAAGTGTCTTTGGGGTTAAATTCAATGCCAAGCGGGCCCTATCAAGAGTTACGCCAGCACTCTCTAGGACCTTGGAACCCATACTGGTTTCCTGGGCTAATACGCCGAGCAACAGATGTTCCGTGCCTACATAGGCGCTGCCAAAACTACGCGCGATTGCATCAGCATGTTTCAAGCTACTGAGCGCGTTGTCAGTCAGATGGGTTAAAAATTCTTGGAAATCGGGTGAATTTGGCATCATTTTCGTCCTACCCTCAGCGACGTTTTAGATATTCGCTACTTCCATTATAGCATTTGGCACTCAACATGCAAGAGTGCTAGTTTTTACAATTTTACAGAGACGCTTCGCTCGAGCCTACATAAAAATCCACAGGACTTTTATGGGTCAAGAGTGCTAGTTTTTACAATTTTACAGAGACGCTTCGCTCGAGCCTACATAAAAATCCACAGGACTTTTATGGGTCAAGAGTGCTAATTATGCAGTTTCTACATTATTGGCGACGATAAGTCGTGCCAATTCAGGATGTTGTCGAGCAATCGACTCTGTGCGATCTTTAACCCAAAGCTCTTCCCATTTTTTTCTGTAACTAAGCTCTTCGGCCCTTCTTGCGTCCCTAAAGATTGCCGTACCTGGCCTAACACGAGGTGGTAAAAGCTGAGTAATTGGTGCTTCACAGTGCGCAGCAAGATGGCCTAACTCGTGTATTAATGTTGTACTAAGATTGATGGAAAGCATTTCATCTAAGGGCTCTCCTTTACCTTTATCAAATATATGAACATACAAGCCAAGTTTGCTATAGCCGCGATGAGGGTTCACATATAGCTTAATATCGGGTGTTATGTCCGTATCCTGATCAGAAAAATATGTAATAAAAGAACCAAACAATGCTCCACCGCCAACTCTTTTGAGCTCTACTGGGTCGGCTTCCTCTTCTACAATTATAGGTATATCGCCTAGGTTATCTGAAGTAAGGTTGTATGCATGGAGTGCAACTTCTAGCAAATCCTCGTCAAGCTGTAACTGAAAAGAATCATCAGTTACATCATTCATAACAAAACGAGGATGGCTTTTGCTCCACCCTCGTTCGGTAATTTCCATTTTAGTTACTCGCCGTGTTCTTCGATAGCGTCTAGGAGGGAGCTTTCGAGAGCTTCCTTCTTTTTCAGTTTAGTGACTGGTACTGGCTTAGACTCGATAACTGGCTCTGGGGTTACTTCCTCGGCAGCAATATCAATATCAAGACCTGTTAGCTTGCTAGCCAAACGAACGTTCTGACCGCCCTTACCAATAGCAATACTTAGTTGGTCTTCAGGTACGATAACCTTAGCCTTGTTGTTGTCCTTATCAATCACTACACGGTCAACCTTAGTTGGGCTTAGTGCGTTAACGATGAAGGTTGCGGGGTCTTCATTCCAGACCACGATGTCAATTTTCTCTTGCTCGCCAATTTCACCCATAACGGCGTTCACACGAGTACCGTGGCCACCAACAAAGGTGCCAACTGGGTCTACGCCAGGTACGGTGCTGCTCACAGCAATTTTGCTGCGTACACCGGCTTCGCGTGAGATAGCCTTGATTTCTACGGCGCCATTTTCCATCTCTGGGACTTCACCACGGAATAGCCACTCGATGAACTGTGTATTACCCCGACTTACTACCAGCTGAGGACCGCGGAAGCCGCGCTCAACATCCTTCAGGAATACCTTTAGACGCTGGCCAGGGTAATAACGCTCGCCCTGAATTTGTTCGCTGGCAGGCATGATGCCTTGGGCCTTGCCCAAATCGACACGTACAATACGTCCTTCTACGCGGCCAACGATGGCATTAATAACAGTACCAATTTTGTCTTCGTATTCCGCCATAACGATTTCACGCTCTGCTTCACGCAGACGCTGCAAGATAACCTGCTTGGCAGTCTGGGCAGCAACGCGACCAAAGTTCTCTACCTTTTCATGTAGTTCAATTTGGTCGCCGATTGCAGCATTCTTTTTCATGACCTGCGCATCTTTGAGGCTGATTTCAAAATCAGCATCGCCAACTTTTTCTACGACTTCTTTGCTGACATAAGCGTCAACGTCACCACTATTGAGGTTCATGCTGACACGAACTTCTTGTTCACGGTCACCATAGTCACGACGGTATGCAGCGGCCAGAGCTTGTTCAACAACCTCTTGTACTACGTTTTCAGGCAAGTTCTTTTCTTCGGCAATAACTTTTACTGCAGCAGCTAGCTGTTTAATATCCAAATCTTCCATTTTTACTCCAAACTTTTAGTCTTAGTCTATTAAAAAATCCGACCTGTCGGCCGGATAACTAACTACAATTCTACACACGACACGCAGTATTGTCAATCCAACAGCGTTATCGAGCCGATTTAACTGATACAATATAAGCAATGGGAAAAACAGTTACACGACTTTTTGAGCAATTTCAGCCAGAAAATTACCACATTGAACTAACAATCAACGAAGAGAATATGACCTTCCGTGGACATGTTACCATGCGTGGCAAAAAGGTCGGTAGACCTTCGAAACGACTCACCTTTCATCAAAAAGACCTCAAGATATCAAATCCTAAAATCAAGAGAATACACAAGGGCGAGGCTCAAGAAATTAGCGTCAGTCGACTCAATACTCACAAATCATTTGATGAGGTACGTCTACATACCGACGAAATGCTATACCCTGGTTCATACTGGGTATCACTCGACTTTGAGGGTACTATTACCCGTCCGATGAATGGGTTGTATCCTTGCTTCTTTGAGCACAACGGCCAGGAGAAGAAGCTGTTTGCTACGCAGTTTGAGAGCCACCACGCCCGTGAGGTGTTCCCGTGTATCGATGAACCAGAGGCCAAGGCAACTTTTGACCTAGCACTTACTACACCCAATACGCCCAACCGTATAACCATCGCCAACACGCCGGCTCATAAGCCGGTAATCGAGGGAGACCTGATTACGACTGTTTTTGATACTACCCCTATAATGTCGACGTATCTTTTGGCGTTTGTTACTGGCGAAATGGGTCATCTAGAATCCAAAACCAAACGCGGTACCGTTGTACGTACTTACGCAACACCTGATAACGTTAATTTAACGCAATTTGCCCTAGACGTAGCTGTTAAGACGCTAGAATTTTATGAAGATTACTTTGGCATTGATTATCCTCTGACCAAGTGTGACATGATTGCCCTGCCCGACTTTGCTAGTGGTGCCATGGAAAACTGGGGATGTATCACGTACCGCGAACATGCGCTGTTTGTAGACGAGGATAATACTACACTTGGCACCAAGCAGTGGGTTGCTATGGTAGTGGCGCACGAACTAGCACATCAGTGGTTTGGTAACTTAGTGACTATGCGCTGGTGGACAGATTTGTGGCTTAATGAGGGCTTTGCCAGCTGGATTGAATATTTGGCGATTGACCATATGTTCCCTGAATGGAATATGTGGACGCAGTTTGTGGTAGACGAACAGCAGCAAGCCCTCAAACTAGATTCATTGGAGAATACCCATCCTATTGAAGTGACAGTTAATCACCCCGATGAAATTCGCAGCATCTTTGATGCCATTAGCTACAGCAAAGGCGCAAGCGTGATACATATGCTGCACCAATACCTCGGTGCTGATGTATTCCGCGATGGACTTCGCCATTATCTTGCACGACACAAATACAGCAATACCGATACTGTCGATTTGTGGCAAGCATTGGAGGAAATCTCTGGTAAGCCTGTGAAGCAATTTATGCATGCCTGGACATCACTGCCTGGTTTCCCCGTAGTGCATACCACTGTAGAGGAGCAAACCGTCAGCTTGCGCCAGGAACGTTTACTCATCAACCCAGAACACGGGGCCGTAGACACTACCTTCTGGCCAGTACCATTACTGACCTATAGCCAGGATGACCCGGAGCAGTTCAGTGATGAGACAGTTAGCTTTGAAGTGCCCGATACACATGCCTTTAAGCTCAATCAGGGGCAAAGCGGCTTTTATCGTACAACGTATAATGCATCACACCTCAAGCACTTGGGTGAACAAATTCAGCAAGGCAAACTAAACGTCATAGATAGACTGGGCGTACTGACAGACGTATTCGAAACAGCCAAGGCTGGTGAATCAAGTACTGGCGATGCGCTGCAATTCCTGAGTCACTTCCAGCAAGAAACTGAATATCCTGTGTGGGACGTGATTGCCGCTGCATTAGGTGGTATTCGCAGCGTGATGGATGACAACAGCTTGCGTGAGGCCATGAAGCCATACACCCGCGCACTGGTTCACAATGAACTCGAGCGGCTCGGCTGGCATCGCAGCGAAACAGATAACCACTTTGAGCAGTTGCTACGCCCCATTATTTTGGGTATGGCGGCCACGGCTGATGAATCATGGGTCATTAGTCATGCTCAAAACATGTTCAAATACATCCATAATGCAGATGATGTAGACCCAGAGTTCCGTACCGCTATTACCAACAAATCTCTGAAACGTGGTAGCGAACTTGACCCTGACCTACGCGGCGTAGTGTTTGGTACCGTAGCCCGATTGGGTGGAGATAACGAATTTGAAAAATTAGTCACGATGCATAATACCTCCAAGCTTAGTGATGAGCGCCTGGCACTGGCTTCTGCAATCACTGGTTTTGAGCAACCAGAACTCATCGACAAGGCTCTAGCAATGATTCGTTCAGACGCCGTTCGCCTACAAGACGTAGCATATTGGATTGCTTACAGTTTCTTGAATCGTCATGCCAAACAGCAGACCTGGGAATGGCTCAAAGATAACTGGGAATGGCTGCACACCAACCTTGGTACCGATTTAAGCTTCTACCGCATGCCAGTATATGTTGCACGCGCCTTCAGCGATGAGTCGTTTATCCCCAAATACGTTGCGTTCTTTGAGCCCAAACTATCACCCGCTCTTGACCGTAGTTACAAGCAAGGTCTTGAGATGCTACAGTGGCAATCAGCTTGGCGCGAAAGAGACCTAAAAGAAATTAAAGCCTTCTTCAAAGCTCATCAATAAATGTCAGTTCGTCACCATCTATACTAACCACTGCTAGTTGGTAGGTGCCTTTCCAGCGATTGGACTGGACCCACATTTCGGCAGCAAACTGCATTTGCTGGAGCTTTTTGGATGTGACATATTCGTAGCCGTACCCTTGGCTACCATTCTTGCGTGATTTTACCTCAACAAAGTAGATTGTCTTGTCTTTCTCGGCCACTATATCTATTTCGCAGTACCTGGTTTTCCAGTTGAGTTCACGGATTTTGAAACCTTGTTGCTTGAGATACTCCGCTGCCTGTTTTTCAGCAGCATGCCCACTCGCATAATTGGTCATAAGAAAGCTTTAATTGGTTTGAACGATTGGCGGTGGATTTTACTGACACCATGGACTTTTAGTGCTGCCCGATGAATAGCCGTACCGTACCCAACATGTTTTTCAAAACCATAAAATGGATAGAACTGGGCGGCGCGTGCCATATGCGCATCGCGTACTACCTTGGCATAAATACTGGCCGCACTTACGATAGGATGGAGCGCATCGGCTTTAGCAATAGTCTCTACGTTCGTAAATTCTTCTGGGCAATAATCTACCAGGCCATCCATGATGATTGGCTCATCGTGACTCACTCCTAAATGCATCAGTGCGCGCTGCACGCCCAAACGCATGGCGCCAGCCAGCCCAAACTCATCTATTTCTTCGGGCTGAACCCAGCCCTCACCTAGCTCACATGCTTCTACAATCTTTGTATGCAAACGCTCTCTGGCCGCAACAGATAGTTGCTTGGAGTCTTTCAAACCTTCGGGTAGTTCTGTTTTAGCTCGTGCAGCGACCACCAATAATGGCCCTGCCCAGCAGCCGCGTCCAACCTCATCAATCCCAACAATCATAGTCTCATAATAACAAAAAACCGCCCTGTGGGGCGGTTTTGTTTTATTCAAAGTCTATTTAGGCTTCTTCGTGATTAGCCAATGCTTCGTTTTGCTTGGCTTCTAACTCTGCTTGTTCAGCTGCCTTTTCGGCTTCCTTAGCAGCATGTTCAGCTTCTACAGCAGCCTTAGCTTCTGCTTCGGCCTTTTCTGCTTCTACATCACGAACGTCGTTAACTGCAGAACGGTCAAAGTCTACGCCAGTCAAACGAGCGCGCTTACCGGTACGATCACGCATGTAGGTAAGGTAGTTGCGGCGAACCTTAGAACGCTTTGTAACTTCAATCTTCACAACCAGTGGACTGTGGACCAAGAAGCTCTTCTCTACACCGATACCACTTGCGATACGGCGGACTAAGATACGTGCCGTATGAGTGCCCTTGCGGTCTACACGAATAACGAGGCCCTGGAAGACCTGCACACGTTCTTTGTTGCCTTCTTTGATTTTCTGGTGCACCTTTACGGTATCACCAGGCATCACATCAACAACTTGTGGTTTCTTGAATTTCTCTTCGATTTTCTGAATTACAGATTGCATAACTAGACCAGCTTACACGAATTCTCCTCTTAAATCAAGTGTTGTACTAGACAAATTCCGATAAGCAGGAGTATTATGCTGATAATCAACGCTCAGAGGAAATAAAGAATGATCACTACCAGTGGCCTCGTTCCTGTCCAATACTCGGCAGAAAAAGTATTTGCCGAGTCACTACGCTCTGAGCACATTCCAAGACGAGTTGGCGTTTTAAGCCTCGCTCCCCAAGACAAAATCCTCGACATAGAAAGCATTATTGATGCACAAGTAGGGGTGGGGCCATTTAGATTCCATTTGGTTGCAGCAGTATACGAACTGCACAAAAATGAATTACTACAGTTGCGTGGCCAATCTCGGGACGCCGAGTTTGGACTACGCTTTGATTTTGACGGTAAGTCACCCAATTTTACCGAGGTAAGTTATGATTTTGAACTTGACCTAAAAAGTTCCATTGCTCGAAAAGCTGAGCTGCTACACGGCAGGTCTAGAACAGATGCAGTTGTTGGCGGATTCATACTGGGCATTATCAATAATGTACAGACCGGGCTCGCAGCAACCTACGGACCAGCAGAACAACTATCTGCTTAGAGTACAAAGTAGCCGTCTTCACGTATAATAGAATCATATGGATTATTCACAGGAAGCGTTACGCAAACATAAAGAGTTAAAAGGCAAGATTGGCCTGAAGCTCAAAGACGAGCTTGATAGCAAGGATAAGCTAAGTACCTACTACACCCCGGGCGTAGGCGCAGTCTCAAGCTATGTCGCAGAACATCCTGAGGAAGCTCGTGATTATACGTGGCTTAATAATGTAGTGGGCGTCATTAGTGATGGCTCGGCAGTATTGGGTCTGGGTAATATTGGGCCGTATGGCGCGCTGCCGGTCATGGAAGGCAAAGCCATGTTGTTTAAACACTTTGCCGATATTGACGCAGTGCCAATCGTACTAGATGTTCATACACCAGATGAAATCGTGGCTGCAGTCAAAGCGCTGGCACCGAGCTTTGGTGGTATTAACCTGGAAGATATTGCCGCACCAATTTGTTTCGAAGTAGAAGAACGGCTCAAGGCCGAGTTAAACATCCCCGTCTTCCATGATGACCAGCACGGCACTGCAATCGTAGTATTAGCCGGGCTGATTAATGCTATGAAAATTACTGGGCGCAACCTTAATGAGTGCCGGATTGTCTGTGTGGGTGCTGGGGCAGCCGGTACGGCTATCATGAAACTAATTAATCTATACGCATCAGGCGTAGAGATTCTAGCAGTAGATAGCAAAGGTATCATTAGCCAGAGTCGTACCGACCTAAATAGCGAGAAACAACAGCTGCTAGACTTTACTAATCATGGCAATATAAGCGGCTCGCTGCAGGACGCCCTGAAAGATGCTGATATCTTTATAGGTGTGTCCCAGGCTGGTCTACTGACTGCTGATATGGTCAAGACTATGGCCCAAGACCCAATTATCTTTGCCATGGCCAACCCGGTACCAGAAATTATGCCTGACATTGCAAAGGCCGCTGGTGCAGCAATCGTGGCCACTGGACGTAGCGATTTCCCTAATCAAGTTAACAACGCCCTCGCCTTCCCGGGTATCTTCCGAGGTGCGCTGGACAATAAGGTTACCAAAATTACTGACAATCACAAATTGGCCGTAGCAGAAATCATCGCTGGACTCGTCGAGCATCCAACTGCAGAAGAGATTATCCCCTCAATCCTCGATGACCGCCTCGTCCCTGAAATATCAAAAGTTATTGTCTAGCTACTTATCTTGTCAACCGCAGCTTTGAATTGGCTCATGTAGCTACTGGCCTGCTGATTAACTGTGTCGTCATCACTACAGGCTGCCTGGGGATGTGCATAGTAATAATAGTAACCATTAAGCTCTATCGCACCTGCTGCCAAAGGAGCGTTCTCTTCGTTATCCTTAGCTGCAATAGCGAATCGCCCGATAGCCCCTAATGTGGTCGCATCAGCAGCACAGCCAGTGCCTTTGTAGGATTCTTTTGAAAGATACACAGTATCGTTAGCCTGTTTATAGACGTAGTAAGCGTCAGCGATATCTCCAGCGACTGGGATTTTTACACCCCATTCTTTGAGTTCAAGTAGTTTTGGCCCATCATCATAATATGGTGAGTTACTGTCTTCTTTTTGATAATTACCTATTACAGTGTCGTTAGATTTTGCAGGAGTCTCAGTTTTTTGTCTGTCGTATACCAGCCAACCAACTGCCCCTATAAGCATAACTACTACAATAAGGGTTGTCACAACAGCACTAAAACCCGATTGGTTCTTATGAAATTTCATGACGCTTATCCTTTATTTATAGCCGAAGTATAGCACTATCCTACTACACGCAATACTTCCTCGAGCGAAGTATCACCGGCCAGTACGCGCAGCACACCGTCTTGCAGCAAGGTAAGCATGCCGCTATTTATGGCTGCTTCTTCTATCTCTTGAGCCGATGGCTTGCCACCACCCTCCAACAACTGCCGTATCTCACCGTTCATAGTGAACTGCTCGCGCAATGCAATTTGTCCACTATAGCCATACGGGTTTTCTGGCGATTTGCCGGCTTTATATAGCTGTACTGTGCTTAAATCTGGACGCTTTACGCCCTCCGGCAGTGTATCAATTACGTGCTGCAGATTCTGTAATGTATGTTCGTCTGGGGTATAGGCTTCTTTGGTTGTATCATCAAGTCGACGCACCAAACGCTGTGCCATAATCAGACGGATAGCCGACACGAATAAGGGGTTCTCACCAATAATATCCATCAGGCGGCTGATAGCCGCACTCGCAGATGAACCGTGGAAGGTAGACAAAACCAGGTGTCCAGTCAGTGATGCCTGCAATGCAGTTTTGGCTGTGTCCATATCACGAACCTCACCAACCATCACGATGTCTGGGTCAAGACGTAACACTGCACGTAATTTATCAGCAAAACTGCTTTCACCAGCTGTTTGCGTCGTTACAGAAATCTGAGTAATACCCTCGAACTGGTACTCTACAGGGTCTTCAATTGTAATGATTTTAGTCTCGTCGCTATTGAGTGAGTTGAGCATAGAGTACAATGTAGTTGTCTTACCAGAGCCCGTTGGCCCGACCACCAGCACTAAGCCACTGGGCTTAGCAATAATATCGTCCACAACTTCACGCTGCAGTTTATTAAGACCAAGTTTGTCCAAGTTATAGCGTTCTTGGTCCATATTAAACAAACGCATTACTACATCGATACCATTGATAGTAGGCACAGTCTCTAGGCGCAAGTTAATATTCACCGCGCTGCCATCGGCCATTTTAATTTGCTGTGCAATATGACCTTGTTGAGCTTCGTTAGACGATGTCGAAACATTGCCAGCACTTGCAATAGCAGATATCAACATACGGTACTTGTCTGGCTTGAGCTGTGCAACCGGGTGAAGAATACCGTCAATGCGGAACCGTATGCGAGCAAAGTTTTTCTGTGTCTCTAGATGAATATCAGATGCGTTCAATCGGTGCGCCTGTTGTACAAGATAGGCTAGCATATCATCTGCTCTGACCTGTTCAAGCGTAGCTGATACCTGCTTCATCAAGTCATTGCCATCTGGTGAGTTAAGCGTGATGTCTTGGTACACCACCTTTTGCGGTGGGTCATACAGGCGCATATATTCGCGGTAGCCAGTGTCAGAAATCAGTACAAAATTAATCCGTTGATCTAAAAAACGGTGTTTGAGTGATTCCATGACCTGGCGCGATGTGGTATTGGTAACACCAAAAGTAATGGTATTCTGTTCGATTGTAAGTGGCACCAGCTTAGCGCTGTACAGTTCACGTACGCTTAGTAAATCTTTGTACAGTGTTTTGTCGGCAATCTGCGAAGTATCAGCATATTGGAGGCCCAATATCTGACTACGGTGCTGAGTATTCAGCTCCTCGTCGCGTCGTGCGTTTTGACTCATACGCAATAGTATAACTGCTTACGGTTATATTGAGTAGTTTGTTATACACTGAGGGCAATGAAAAATATCATCTTAATTGTTCACGACATACGCAGTTGTCACAATGTAGGCTCATTATTACGCACTGCAGAAGGTTTGGGTGTCAGTATGGTCTATTTTACTGGCTATACGCCATATCCCGTCACAGAGCAGGACGAACGACTACCGCACATCAGCCAGAAATTAACAGACCAGATTCACAAGACCGCTCTTGGTGCAGAAAATCAACAAGCATGGCAACATCATAATGACATCACAGAACTTCTGAAAACTCTACGTCATGATGGTTTCACAATTGCAGGGCTCGAGCAAGACAAGCGGGCCGTATCACTCAATGAGTATGTTACACCAGAGAAGATTGCCTTAGTACTCGGTAGTGAAGTTACCGGCATGGACCCAGAATTATTAACACAGCTAGATGTTACGCTGGAGATTCCAATGTTTGGACAAAAAGAATCATTCAATGTTGCACAGGCGGCTGCTATGGCCTTGTATCAGCTGCGCTTCCACTTATAGAGCGAATATGGTATCGTAACCATAAGCTAAACAAAACAAATTATGCCAACAAAACCTAAAGCAACCCGTACGCACACTGTTAGCCACCGAAAACGGCGTGGTGATCACCACCGCGTAAGTAAGCAGTATCTGAAGGTCTATTGGCCATACGTACCAATGTTATTCATCATTGCTGTTGGCTTATTCTTGGGTAGTCCTCGTGGGCAATCACATCACGGTGTGCTCTCATATGCTACCGAAATGAGTACTTCAAACCTACTTGATGCCACGAACAAACAACGCAGTGCCAACCAACGCAAACCGTTGACTATTAACGCAAACCTCACCAATGCTGCGCAGGCTAAGGCCAAAGACATGGCAGCCCGCAATTATTGGTCGCACACTACACCCGATGGCAAAGCTCCTTGGTTCTTTGTTGATGCGGCAGGCTATTCCTACAAGAAGGCGGGCGAAAACCTTGCATATGGCTTCAACAACAGTGGTGACACAATCTCTGGATGGATGAACAGCCCGAGCCACCGCGAAAACCTGCTTGATACTTCATTTACAGAAGTTGGATTTGGTTTTATTGATGCCGGTTCATACAACAACAGTGGCCAGGAAACGATTGTAGTTGCACTCTACGGTCAGCCAAAAGTGACCGGTAACGAACAGCCAACTACGGCGTCAACCAATGATAAGACAATTCGAAATATTGTGTCCAGTGACAACATCTCCAGTCATGAACCAGCGACACTGGCAGTCTCTAAAATCCAGTCACTGGCTGGTACAAACTCGCCACTCCTGACTTTTGCTGTTGGGCTGCTTAGTGGCGCGGCTATCGTATTCGTATTCGTGCGACACGGCATGGCCGTAAAACGTGCGCTAATACACGGCGAACAGTTTATCGTACATCATCCGTTAGTGGACATCGGTCTGACTGGCTTGGTTATGACTGCGTACGTACTGGGCCAAACCACCGGCTTTATCAAGTAATCCTAGCCTAGTGGAGGCGGACGTTATCTGCACCAACCAGCGCGGCTAGTTCTGGCAGGACATCCTCAGCGTGCACGCGCATCGGCAAACGGATGATTTGTTTGCTGGCATCAGGCCCAACAACAAGCACCACTTCTGTGTCACCCTGCCTAGCATCGATGGCAGACTTTAGGGTCATTAGCTTATCTGTGTCATCACTTTCTTCCATACGAACATAGAGCCGGGGGCTGGTTGCAACAGCCGGTTTTGCAGAAGTCGCAGACGTAGCAACCTTTTTAGTTACTGGCTTGGGAGTTTTCTTTTTCTTGCCTGTTGCCTCATAGGCCAAGGCTTGTTCGTGAGTAATCTCCCGTGCATCATCAACAGTTACTTTAGGCTCGCTGATGTTTCCATCGCGGTCCTTAGCATTTACCTTGCCTTTGATAAGCACCACGTGGTCGCGCTCCCAAATACCAACCGTTTGTTGATAGATGCTTGGGAACAATACCAGTTCTAATTCTGCAAACTCGTCAGCGATTTTTACAAAGCCCATTTTTTGGCCCTTTTTGGTCACGATTTCACGCATTTCTGTTACTACCCCACCAATACTTACCGGCTTGCCATCATGTTCGGGTTTAAGCGTGTTTAGTGGAATAGTCTGTTCGGCTAGCAATATCTTAAAATCTTCAAGCGGGTGTTGGCTTAGGTACAAGCCGAGTAGCTCGCGCTCCCATGTCAGTTGCTCACGGTTAGTATAAACCACCACCGCTTCTTCAAGCGCCAGCTTGGGCATAATCACCACACCGTCATCAATCAGTGCCCCAAACAAATCAACCTGGCCGCTGGCACGTTCTTTTTGCAACCTCGAGGCAAAAGCCAACATTACTTCAAGGTTATGGAGTAGACGGCTACGATTATCAAAACTGTCGAATGCACCTGCTTTAATTAAACTTTCTAGCGCTTTGCGGTTAACTACACGTGTATTAACCCGCTGCAGGAAATCTTCAAGTGATTCAAATGGGGCATCCTCACGGGCACGTAAAATCTCTTCTACTGCTCCGGTTCCCACATTTTTGATTGCAGACATCCCGAAACGAATTGCATTGCTTTCTTTTACCACAGCAAACTCGACAAATGATTCGTTTACATCAGGCGGTAGTACCTGAATACCCATATTTGTACACTCGCTAATCTCGATGGCTAAACGGTCAATATCGTCATAGTCACTGGTCATGAGTGCTGCCATAAAAGCCGCTGGATAATGTGCTTTTAGGTAGGCGGTTTGATACGAGATAAGTCCATAACAAGCTGCATGTGATTTATTGAAACAATAGGCCGCAAAATCTTCGAGCTGCTTCCAAAATTTTTCCATATCACGCCTGTCAGCACCAGAGTGCTCTATGGCACCCTCGATAAAGCGTGTTTTCATCTTGGCCATGACTTCTGGAATTTTCTTACCTATGCCCTTGCGCAGCGTATCTGCCTCGCCACCCGTGAAGCCAGATAACTCTTTAGAAATTTGCATCACCTGTTCTTGATACACCAACACGCCGTAGGTGCTCTGCAGGGCATTCTCCATCTTGGGGTGTAGGTAGGTAATTTTCTCTTCGCCGTGTTTGCGTTTAATAAAGCTGTCGATAAACTGCATAGGTCCGGGTCGGTACAGTGCGACCATTGCAATGATGTCGTCAAAGAATGTCGGCTTAAGCTCTTTTAGGTAGCGGCGCATGCCTGCAGATTCAAGCTGGAAAACACCGGTAGTATCACCACGTTGGAATAGCTCAAATGTCTTGGCATCATCCAATGGAATAGTTGTTATGTCGATGTCTTTGCCGTATACACGCCTAACAATACGTAGCGCATTCTTGATAATTGTCAGGTTGGATAGTCCTAAGAAGTCCATCTTGAGCAGGCCAAGCTCTTCGATTGGACCCATAGGATACTGTGTAGTCACCACACCCTTCTGCGCCATTTCTAGTGGCACAAACTTGACGATATCATCAGGCGCAATCACCACACCCGCCGCGTGTACACCATGACTACGAACGGTGCCTTCCAGAATAATAGCTTGGTCAATGACTCGCTTAGCATTGGCATTGGTCTGGTACTCACGCTTCAAATCAATATCGTCTTCGATTGATTTGGCTAGCGGTATATGACGACCCTGCACTGGCGCTGGAATCATCTTGGCCAAACGGTCAGCCTCAGCATAGGGTACCTGCAGTACACGAGCTACATCTCGCACCGCGTTACGAGCAAACATTCGGCCGAACGTAACGATGTTAGCAACACGGTTTTTACCATATTTTTCAACACAATATTGAATAACTTCATCACGACGAGTATCTTGAATATCAATATCAAAGTCGGGCATAGAAATACGGTCCGGGTTAAGGAAGCGTTCAAATAGTAAATCATACTGCAGAGGCTCAAGCTCAGTAATACGCAGCGCATAAGCCACGATTGAGCCCGCACCACTACCACGTCCCGGGCCAAAGATGATGCCCTGGTCTTTGCCCCAGTTAATGAAGTCCTGCACGATAAGGAAATAGCCGTTGAAGCCCATTCTATCAATAACTTCCAACTCAAATGCAGTACGATCTAGAATGTGTTTGGGAAGCTGCTTTTTCATGGCGGCCACAGTATTTGCTGGCTCTGTACCTGGAACATAGCGACGTACTAAACCAGCGTAGGTCAGCTCATCCAGGTGCGACTTCTCGGTTTCGCCTTTTGGTACGGGAAATTTCGGGATAAGGATTTTGCCAAGTTCTAGTTCAACATTACAACGCTCGGCAATTGCCTTGGTATTAGTAATAACTTCTGGGTAGTCTTTGCCCCAACGCTCAATGATTTCCTGTGGGCTGGTTACGTGCAGTGGAAAATCTTTCAGCGACATGCGTTTCTCGTCACTCAGGAATGAACCAGTACCCACGCACAATAAAATCTCATGAGCCTCCTGGTCTTCGTGATGCAAATAGTGCGCATCACAGGTAACCACCACGGGGATATCCAGCTCTTTACCAAGCTTCAGTATGCCTTCATTAACAACTTGTTGCTCAGAACTATGAAGTGGGTTAGCAGGATGTCCGTGGTCTTGAATTTCTAGATAATAGCGGTCGCCAAAGACTGATTTGTACCACTCGGCCAGTTGTTTGGCTTGCTCGTATTGACCCTGCTTGAGTGCATCACCAAGCTCACCACCCATGCAAGCACTCAAGGCAATAATACCTTCGTTGTACTTCTCTAATAGTTCGTGGTCAACGCGAGGATAGTAGTAAAAACCATCGAGATTTGCGGTAGTACTGAGTCGCATCAGGTTCTCGTAGCCTTTGTTGTTCATGGCTAAAAGAATTAGGTGATAGCGATTCTTGTCTTTCTGCGGGTCTTTGTCGGTGTGACCACGCGCAGCAACATATGTTTCGATGCCAATAATTGGGTTGATGTCACGAGCTTTGGCTTCTTTGTAGAATTCAATTGCTCCAGACATAGTGCCGTGGTCTGTCATGGCCACGGCCTGCATACCAGACTCTTTAGCAAAATCCATAAGAGGTGCGATACGTGTCAACCCATCCAGCAAACTATACTGGGTGTGGTTGTGTAAATGCACATAGTCACTAGCCTGCAAAGCTGTTTTTGCCACGGTGTATACGGCCCCTTTATCTGTGGTCTATTGTAGCATTTTAAGAGGCGACCTGTGCGAAGTTATTGCTGTGATTTTGTCTGCACTGTGTCTTGAATTTTTTCAGTGAGTGGCCCCAGCAAGGGTACTTCATCGAATAGGTTTAGTACCCAGACCAAAAGCCCAACAACAATAGTGGCACCTATGACGCCACCAAGGCCAGCGGCAACTCCCTTAAGAAAACTCATTTTATACGCGCTGTTATGGTTAATATAACCGCTTTCGTAGATGTTCTGTAGCATACGTCCAAGCTGCTCGTAGTCAGTCTTGGGCTGTTTTGCAGCTGGCTGCTTAGCCATTTTTCTTGATGTACTTCTTTAGGTGGTCGACCGCCTTGTGTACTTCTGCCACAGCTTTTTTAAGATCTTTGTCATTGGTTTCACCTTCATGGAAGGCACTCAGAATCTCGCGACCTTTTTCTTTGGCTGCGACCGCTGTTTCAAGAGCCTTGTGTATCTCTGCTTTGGTACCCTCTTTGGCACCCTTTGCCTTGGACTTAGCAGTCATCATTAATTCAGTAAGCTCATCATTCAGCTGCTTTAGTCGTTTGGCTGACTCTTTCTTTGCCTGAACTGCCTTGTCTTGGATATCTTTGCGAGTTTCTTTGCCACTCTTTGGTGCTGTTAATACACCAGCGACATACCCAATGCCGGCTGCTAATGCTGTTCCTACTGCTACTTTTGCGCCCTTCTTCATGACCAGTCTCCTTACTTTCGTTTAGATTTAGGCTTAAAAAAACTACCTGATAAGTTACTAAATAAACGTCCGATAAGCATTGGCGTTGCTGCATGCTGTACGAATTCACTCAGGGCTTCTGCCTGCTCTGCCAGATGCTCAGCCTTATGTGTTACGCGTTTGACTACAAAAATAACTTTGACAATAAGTATGGCGATAACGATACCAATTAATACAAAAAGTATCGCCAGTGAAGAGAGAATCAATGTGAGAATCTGCTGAGCTTGTTCCATATATGTATTATAGCACCCTGGGTCTAGCCCAGGGACGGCATTTACTTATTATTGTTAACAACCTTTTGTAAATGAGTGAGGAAGTCGTCCTTCAAATCATCATGCTCCAGCGCAAAATCAACAACAGTCTTAAGATACTCTAGCTTGTTACCAGTATCATAATATGTACCGTTTTTTACTTCCAGACCGTATACGGCATGGCCATCATCTATCATTTGCTGAATTGATGGCTGCTGTACAAATTCTTCTCCTGGTTGTACGTTTTCTCGAGCCGCAACTAGATAATCAAACAAAACTGGATTGAAGATATAGCCGCTCACGCTAGCCAGATTACTTGGGGCATTAGCCTTACCGGGTTTTTCTATAATAGTGCTGACTTTGAGTAGCCCATCATCAATTGCCTCACCCGCCACGATACCATATCGTTTAAAATCTTCGTCTTTATCGACTTTGATGCACGTTAATACATTGGCACCGGTACGATTATAAACATCTATCATTTGCTTAAAACGTGACTCTGGCCGAGCAACCACAAAATCATCAGCAAAAGTATAAATAAACGGCTCGTCGCCAATAAGATGGGCAGCATTCAGCAGGGGCGTAGCGTTTCCATAGGGACCTTTTTGGCGAATATAGGCAAAGTTAGCAAGCTCTGAAACCTTTTTAGTATCTTCTAATATATCTAGTTTGCCGCCTTGCTTGAGATTCACTCGCAAGTCTGCACTCATATGATCAAAATGGTCTTCAATTGAACGCTTATGATAGCCTGTGACTATAACAATGTCCTCGATACCTGCATCAACCAGCTCCTCGACTATGTACTGAATAATCGGCTTGTCGACGAGTGGCAGCATCTCTTTAGGCATAGCTTTGGTTTGCGGCAAAAACCGTGTACCGAACCCTGCAGCTGCGATAACTGCTTTCCTAACTTTTTGTTGTGCCATATTTTAGACTCCTAGCTGTTTTTTAATCAGTGTCTGGGCGAGGGCTGGATTTGCCTTACCCTGGGAAAGCTTCATGACCTGGCCTGTTAAGAACCCTATTGCTTTCATTTCACCATTTTTCACGTCTTCTGCAGCCTTGGGGTTATCAGCCAGTACTTTGGCTACAATTTCGGCAATGGCGCCTTCGTCTGATTCTTGAATCAGATTCTTAGCTTCTGCGATTTTTTCGGGGTCTTCGTCGGTTTTGAGTAGTTCTGCGAGTACTTCCTTAGCAGCAGTTGAACTCAGTTTATTATCTGCCACAAGCTGTGACAATTTAATGAGATTAATATCAGAGGCTTTTTGCGTAGTCTCAACTGATTCCTCAGTCTCTTCGGCCTGGGGCTGGAGCAGCCAAAATGCTACTCGCTTGGCATGTGACGCATCTGCAGCCTCATAAACACGTGCGACACGCTTGGCAGTCTCTGGCACGGCAATAATATCCTCTGCAACTGCATTTTCCAGGCCTATTTTGGCAAAAATGTCGCGGTAGTCATTGGGTAATTTGGGCATGTCTGCCTTAACCTTACTGATAAACTCGTCAGTAATAACAACGGGTGGTAGGTCAGGATCCGGGAAATAACGGTAGTCATGGGCATCTTCTTTTGTTCGCTGACTAAATGTCTTGAGGCCTGCATCATCCCAACCCCGGGTTTCTTGAATGATTGTGTTACCTTTTTCTAGCTCATCAATCTGACGATTGACTTCATACTCTACTGCCTTCTCGACACTTTTAAAGCTGTTGAGATTCTTGGTTTCAGTGCGAGTACCCATATTATCCGTTTTACTAACACTGACGTTGACGTCAAAACGCATGTTGCCGTAATACAGACTTGCCTCTGAGACGTCAGCATATTTCATTCGTAGATACAGTTCATGCGCATAAGCCTTGGCCTCTGCAGCAGAATGAATATCTGGTTCGCTGACAATTTCTAACAGCGGTGTGCCGGCGCGGTTGAGGTCTACGAGACTGTAGTCGGTGCCCGCGGGATGGGTGCTCTTGCCTGCATCTGCCTCAAGATGTGCACGAGTAATATTCACTATCTTGGGCGTACCATTGACCATAAATTCAATCTGACCACCTAGGATAATGGGCTGGTCGAACTGCGTAATTTGATAGCCCATTGGCAAATCAGGATAAAAATAATGTTTACGGTCAAACTTGCTGAATTTTTGTGGCACCGTGCCAAGCGCAAAAGCTGCACGTGCCGCCAAGGGTACTGCCTCGGCATTAAGTACCGGCAATGCACCCGGCAGACCAAAATCAATGTGGTTCACAAGAGTATTCGGAGCGGCCTGGCGAGCATCATTATCAGCACCACTGAACAGCTTGGTCTTGGTCTTGAGCTGCACATGGCACTCAATACCAACGGTTACCTTATACAACGCTTTGAGTTCCTGGCTGGCCATTATTGCTTAACCTCCGGTTCGTCTGCCTGAGTAGATTCAGTTGGTTTCAGCGCGCCAATATCCTTGAGAGCTGAGCGGAATCCGATGAGCGCGGCCTTCACATCTGTTTCCTTGAGCTTCAGTGCAGGATTTGCGATAGTCTTTTTGACCAAGTTATGCGCAAACCAAAGTTGATCATTATTACTAATAGTACGCTGGGCTGAGACCATACGTTCACCCATGCTCTTGCCTTTGTATTTGCGCTTTTTGAGGGCCTTATCCAGGAGCTTATCTGCATTCGTGATGGCATCTGGCCAGGTTTTCTTGTCGCGGCAGAAGGCTTGAAGCTGCTTCCATTCTTCTTGGAATTTGTCAGCCTTGAGCCGCTTAGGGATACGGCGGTAAATCAACGCCGCAATAATGAGCACAAATACCACACCTACGGCGCCAGTAATAATCCATATCAAGCTCATAATATTGCCTCCGCGGCAGCGGCCAAGCCCAGTAGGCTACGGTCTTTGTGTTGCGGCGCAATCAACTGCAAGCCAACAGGCATAGTATCTACCGTACCGGCTGGGATACTAATGGCAGGCACGCCAGTTAGATTGGCAGCTACGGTCATGATATCAGTCAAATACATCTTGAGTGGATCGGCGGTATTGGCACCAATTTTGAACGCGATTTCTGGTGCAGTAGGGCCCAGCAAGAAATCAACTTCATTAAATGCAGCACTGAATTCATTGATAAGCTTCGTACGTACCGTCTGCGCTTGTTTGTAGTAAGCATCGTAATACCCACTGCTCAGCACGTATGTGCCAATCATAATGCGGCGCTTTGCTTCTTTGCCAAAACCTGTTTCACGGGCACCGGTGTAACTCTGATCCAGATTTGTTGCATCCTTATTGACATGACCAAACCGTTGACCATCGTAGCGGCTCAAATTGCTGCTAACTTCTGCTGGGCAAATAATATAGTATACGGCCAGCGCAAGTGGTAGGGAGGGTAAACTCACCTCAACCAGCTCGGCTCCAGCAGCTTTCAGCGTATCAATGGCTGCTTCAATCTGCGCCTTTACTGCTACGTCTAGGCCCTCTGCCATGTACTCCTTAACGACACCGATTTTGGCACCCTTAAGCGAAGTAGTACTTTGCGTGTAGCTAACAGTGTCACGTGTAACGGTGGTGCTATCTAGCTCATCCTGGCCAGCCATAACATCAAGTACCAGCGCAGCGTCTTCTACGGTGCGTGTAATCGGCCCAATCACATCAGTGCTACTAGCCATTGCCACAACGCCGCTCCGGCTTACTAGCCCATAGGTAGGCTTATAACCAACTGTGCCCGTAAAGCTAGCCGGTAAACGAATGGAGCCTCCAGTATCGGTACCAAGTGCGAATGGTACCAGGTCTAGTGCGACCGCTGCCGCAGAACCGCCAGATGAGCCACCTGGTACACGGGTTTCATCATGAGGATTCTTGGTAGTAAAGAAATCTGAGTTCTCCGTAGATGAACCATGTGCAAAGGCGTCAAGATTAGCCTTGGCCACACAAATGGCGCCTTCTGCCTCTAATCGTTCAATAGCAGTTGATTGATATGGAGCGTTGAATCCCTTCAATATATTGCTGGCAGCGGTTGTTTCAGCACCAAAAACCAAGAAGTTGTCTTTGGCGATAAACGGCACACCGGCCAAACGACCCTTGTTATCTCCAGCATCGACAGCCTCAGCACGTGCACGTGCACGTTCTGCCGTCGTTACGATAATAGCCCTAAAAGATTCCTTGTCGGTAATAGATTTGAGTGCTTGCTCAACTAAATCGACAGCCTTTAATTCGCCCTTTTGGACCTTATTGGCAATAGCAGCGACAGAATCCCAGGCCATTAACCAATCATCCTTTTGACTTTAATCTGGTCGTTCTCTATGGTTGGAACATTCTTTAGTAGCTCGTGGGCTGCATATCCATATTCCTTAACTACATCTGCTCGAGTCACATTGGTTAGGCCCGTAACCTGACTAGTTGGCTCCAGACCGTTCACATCAACGGCGGACAGTTGTTCGACATACTGCAAAATAGCAGTAAGCTCTGTACTGAACTCCTCGACCTCTTGGTCAGTCAAGCCAAGCCGCGCAAGCGCAGCCAATTTTAATATGTCGGCCTTAGAAAGTTGTGTCATCTCCTCTAAGTATACCAGGTTAGAAACATTGAATTCCAGATGCAAACTCATAATTTTATACCTTTCACGGTATAGATATGTGAAAATTATCACACAAACCATAAACACTATTTACATATTGGTTTTTGGGAATATTATTGTGTTAGACAAACAAGGTATATCAAAATGAGTGTGCCACAACCAATTGATTTGCAATCACGTATGGAATACAGCGCTGAGGTAATTAATCGTGTTACACACAATGACCTTGAAATAACAGATAGTGGTGCACGCATATACACCGAGCTGGTCACGTTTAAGGATCAATTCGGTACTGATGTAACCCGCGAGCTTACTATCGCAGAGCCAAGTAGCGAATTGTCCTATGTGAGCCCCTATCCAATCGTAGAAACTGACCCTTGGACAACCGGTGCAGAAGGTTTTAATAGAGACCGTATTCGTCAGTATGCAAAATTGGGCTTCCCGGTACTATGGCTCCATCATGCTGGTAGGTATTCGCAAATAGCTCGCAATAAGAGCATTAATCGTAGTGCTGGGCAAATGCATGCATTGCTAGATGAATTCCGTGATAATGCCGAATTTGAGACCAACCAAGTACTTGTAGGTGGCTATTCACGCGGCGCCATGACTGCAGAAAAATTTATTGCTACGTCTGCTCGCCATAATCGTTCTGTAGCGTTTAGCGACACCGAAGCACCCTGTTTTGTCCGAGACATGTCAACAATTGAAAAGATAGAAACATTAGCTCGGCAAATACCTCAAGAAATAATTGGGTTAGGTCAGGTGGCGCTAAAGTTGGTAGAACGCTCAATTGCAGAAGAAAAGCCCGAGCTACTCACCGAATATCTACGGACCATAGACCTACACCCCCGTAATGTAGCCCATGAAATAATGTGGGCCAAAGCACTGGTTAACTCCAGCGTCGGCCATTCAGTCGCAACGCTACCCAAAGAAACCGTTGGATTACGCACGTTCTTCGCTAAGGATGTCATGTCACAACAGCATGCATATACTAATCTATACAAAGACTTCCCTGGTATAACTGTACTAACCGAAAAGGGGCCACATCTAGCAGGCGCACTGCCTGAGTACCAGGACAAAAAGCAGAATCGATTTGATGCGGTTATGCGCTATATGGCCGAACACAATATGCTACTAGATGGTATAACCACTGACTACGTGCTCGAAAACCAGAATGATTATTCAGTGAACGGAGTCTCACACCATTACTATACAACTAGAGCTTCTGCTTGATATCCTCGATAATATCTCGTAGCTCTGCGGCTTTTTCGAACTCTAAGTTAGCAGCGGCTAGGTCCATTTGACCAGATAAGTCTTTGATAATGTGCTTGTACTCGTCTTTGGGGATTTTCTTGAGATTGAGCTTGGCTGTTTTAGCCTCCTCGGGCAAGTCCGGGCGCATGCCCTTCTCCACAGATTTGTTGATACCTGTTGGCTTAATGCCGTGCTCAGCGTTATAGGCTTCTTGAATTTTGCGACGACGCGTCGTTTCATCCAATGTTGCCTGCATACTCCTGGTTACGTTGTTGGCATACATAATGACGCGACCTTCTTGGTGGCGAGCCGCGCGCCCTACTGTCTGAATCAATGCCTGTTCACTACGCAGGAAACCTTCTTTATCGGCATCCAGAATAGCTACTAGTGACACTTCGGGTAAATCCAAGCCCTCTCGCAGCAAATTGATACCAACGACAACGTCATATGTACCAAGCCGCAAATCGCGCAGAATATCAGTACGGTCTAATGTATCAATATCACTATGCAGGTAGGTGACCTTAATATTTATCTCCTGGAGGTACTCAGTCAAATCTTCTGCCATGCGTTTAGTTAAGGTAGTCACTAACACGCGTTGGTGTTTTTTCACAGTGTCACGAATTTCGGCAATCAGGTCATCGACTTGCCCATCCACAGGCCGCACCTCTATTGGTGGGTCTAGCAACCCGGTTGGTCTGATTACCTGCTGGGCGGGCGCGAGGCTACGTGATAACTCATACTCAGCCGGGGTAGCAGATACATAGACTGCTTGGTTAACATGTTTTTCAAACTCGGTAAAAGTAAGCGGTCTGTTATCAAGCGCACTCGGCAAACGAAAACCATGCTCTACGAGCACTTCTTTACGAGCACGATCGCCGTTATACATACCGCGAATTTGTGGCATGGTCATGTGTGATTCATCAACCAACAGCAAATAGTCATCGGGGAAATAATCCATTAGTGTGGCCGGTTGCTCACCAGGTTCGCGGTTTGTTAGGTAGCGGCTGTAGTTTTCGATACCTTTCACAAAACCTGTTTGCTCCATCATTTCAAGATCAAATCTTGTGCGCTGGCCGAGCCGCTGGGCTTCTACCAGCTTGCTCTCTTTCTTGAACTGGCTCAAACGCTGGTCCAACTCAGTCTCAATCTGGCCTAGAGCCACCTTTAGCTTTTGCTGCGGTGTTACATAGTGGCTACTTGGGAAAATCTTTAGCTCGTCTAGGCTTGCTTCAACTTCACCAGTGAGCGGATTAATTCGTGTAATCCTGTCTATCTCATCACCAAAGAACTCAATGCGGTATGCAACCTCTTCACTGGCCGGGAATACATCTACCACGTCACCACGGACACGGAAGGTACCACGGTGAAAATCTATGTCATTACGTTGGTACTGAATGTCGGTCAATTGGCGCAGGAACTTGTCACGTACTCGCCGTTCGCCCTTGGTAGCAGTGACCGCCATGTCACCATAGTCCTCCACCGAACCAATGCCGTATATACAGCTCACACTTGCCACAATAATAACGTCGCGTCTTGTTAGCAGTGCATCAGTAGCGGCGTGGCGCAAGCGATCGATTTCTTCGTTTATCTGACTATCTTTTTCTATAAAGGTGTCACTGCGTGCAATATATGCCTCAGGCTGATAATAATCAAAGTAGCTAACGAAGTAGTGCACCGCGTTATCAGGGAAGAAGTTCTTGAACTCGTTATATAGCTGTGCAGCCAGGGTTTTGTTATGGCTCAGCACGAGTGTTGGTTTTTGTGTGTTCTGGATGAGGTTGGCCATGGTGAACGTTTTGCCAGAACCAGTTACGCCCAGTAGCGTCTGCTCTTTCGCACCACCCAAAATACCTTCGGTTAACTGTTTAATTGCAGCTGGCTGGTCACCTTTTGGCTTGTAGTGGGACGAGAGTCTGAACTTAGTCATCCTTATATTGTAGCAATTCTGGAAATAATTTAGTTAAAGTGTGCTGTTTTAGCGACTTTTTCTACCGTATCATGATAATCGGTCGCACCCGGACTGAAACTATAGTTAATGATTATTACTCTACTAGCACTTTTACGAATCACGTAGGTATATTGAATATCCCCCTGTTGCAAACCTATACCATCTTGGTTTGCTGGTTGTACATAGTAGTATTTCTCTATATCTAAACCGTCTGTGGTTTTAAGCCCAGTTTGTTTCTCGCCTGGCGTAACTATTTGTTCAATATTCTGGGTTGCATAGTTCAAAAAGAGCCCCGTTTGTCCGTCTTTGCCGCCAGGATACGGATTAACAATGGCTTTTGTACCTGTTTTTGGGGCAAGGTTTTTATTATTAAAAGTATTAAAGCCCTGGCTGTAATAATCATCCTCGACTACCCAGCCATCTGCGAGTCGAATGGTAAATGATTTATCCTTGGCGGTATATAGGAGCCAGTTGGCCGTTTCATCGGTTACAGGAGCTGCTGGTGCCTTTTGCTTATCATTGGTAAACGTTTTACCATCAGCTGCACATTGTTCAGGGTATGATTCCATGACTGCATTACCGGCTGCTACACACTCATCAAAATTTGTTATGGCCTTGTGCGTATCGCTGCTTGGCTTGTTATCTGCCTTATGTTGACGATTGTATATAAACCAACCACTCAGCCCCGTAAGGCCAAGCACGGCCACCACGGTACCGATTACCAAAGGACTAAATCCTGCTTGATTCTGTCTAAGCTTCATATCGTCTCCTTACTTAAAAACTGCTTTGTAATGTTCGTTACGTTTATCGAGTAGCGCCGTGAGTTTAGCGACTAAATCAACTGCATTATCACTGAATACTACATTCCTATTATGCGCTTCGCCAGCTGCATGTAAAATATCTACAATTTCAGTGCTCACGCCACCAGCCCCTTGCAGGAAGCCAATTGGCGTATCAGTTTCCATGGCAATAGTAAATTCATGGAGCGTGCCCAGACGACCACCAATACTTATGACTGCATCGCTAGAATTTATCAGCAGGCTATCACGACCAACATAGTGCAGCCCAGAGAACAGAATGGTATCGTATGCCTTGGTAGGTAAACGATATTTGACAACATGCTCTACACGACTTGTCCCAGGGCTAATGCCGAGGCTCATTGTGCCTCCTGCCCCTTTGTAGGCCTCCGCCGCATAGTTTGGCAGCCCAATGGTTGCGCCGGTAAGGAGACTATGTCCGGCTTTAGCGAGTGCCACGCCAATCTGCTCAGCTAAGTCTTTACCCTCTTCTACGCTCTTGCCCTTTGCGGCGCCTGATACGCAAATTTGATACTTTGAACTCACTTAGATTCCTTCCAGCCCTAAAGCAATACTATCAATACCGACCGTGTCATTATTGAGCTGACTTAGCACCTGTCTCTCTACGGCCTTTTCGCCAACATAACGCAGATAAATCTCGTTCCACAAACTATCCCGCATGTGTCTCACGGCCTGCGTACCATACGCCAAATTGTTTATATAACTCACGGCCATATCCATTAGATTAAAGGAAACCGGTCGCCCGTCAAACTCTACGCCGACATACTCGGTGTCATACCAAAAATGAAGTGCTGGCTCCAAGCGGTATAGTGTTTCTTCTGTCTTACGCCAGATTAGGTCTGTGGGTTCGATATGTGGCTCAAATATATCCGGATGTGATTGATTCACACTGCCAAAATGCCGATGAATAATACGCCAGTGAAAATGCTGCCCGGCAACTGAGGCGTGCTTGCCAGGGTCGGAAATAAGCGTATCCACCAGTATTTCAGCAAAGTTTGGCTTAACCTGCTGTGATTTAAAGAAGGAGCTGTAGAGCCGTATTTCATTGATATAGTGCAGTATGAGCGGCAAGACCGTGATAGTAATACCGGGGAGCTGCTTGGCCGGCAGCGGCAGTATAATGACGGCACCCAATTCTTTGAGGTGAGTGATGTTATGGCGACGCTGCTGCACAAATTCAAGCGCTACTTCGCCCCATTTTTTCGCATCAAGATTAATAACTTCTATTTTTCTGGTCTCAAAGTCAGTTGAACGAAGCGCCGCATATTTAGAGACAAATTTAGCCTGCCAGGCCTCAGATTCAACAAACCGTATGCCTGCAAATACTTCGTCAATTGGTTCGCGTTTAACCATAGAATCGATAGACCGATAGCCTAGGGCTTTCATGACCTGTTTTGGCGGCATGGCTTGCAGCAATCGCTTGGCGACACTGTGCTTAATGACCCAGGCCTGCTTAGGTACGTCTAGGGCCTCGATTGTTTCTTTGATGCGGGCCAGTGCTTTTTCGGGATTAGTCGGTTCATCTATACCAATTCGCGCCGCCAAAAAAGCATCATGCTGCTTAATAAGATTGAATAATGCCTGGTAGAGCTCTGGCCCGGTCGTATCTGCTGGGTCTAGGCCAAGTGCACGACATTTCATATGCACTTTACCTACAATCTCTGCTGTTAGTCGAACATCTACGCTACTGTGCCCACTTGCCTGCTCCAGCTGCTTCAGCGCCATGGCGAATAAGGGCTCCTCAGCTGCTAGTAATTCGGACAAGAGGCGTGACATGGGCTTATCTACCTATTTAAAACTTTTCTGGCTTATACCACTCCGGTGCGGCCTTCAATAACTCACCGATTGCATCATCACTCAACAAACCTGCCTGTGCACCTACTTGCTGCACAACATTCATAGAGTTAATTGGTGCATATTGCAGAGCACCCTCAATTGTATTTCCCTTGATAATTGCTGCGACAAAGGTTGAGGCAAACGCATCACCCGCTCCTGTACGCTCAACTGGAGCCGCAGGGTCAGGGTATAGAGGCATCTTGTAGCGATTCTGGCCATCACTGGCATAAGCGCCCGCTGGACCATCAGTTATAACTACAATTTTGGTACCCAAGTGATGGAATCTATCAAACAAATCATGGATATCGTCGTAGTTCCCACCAGATACGTAGACTGCCTCTTCACGGTTTAGCACCAAAACCTCGGCACGAGCATAGAGTCGATGCATCTTGGCAACGCCTGCTTCCATCTGGAAAGTGCCTGGCTGGAAAGCCAGCTTAATTTCTGGATTTTCATCAAGCCAATCCATGACATGGTCGTGGTATTTATCGATGGCATCCTTGCTAATAGAACTGAAATAAACCCATTTTGGTTCGTCTGCCTGGCGGAATCGTGGCCATTGATACTTGTATTCTTCGTGTTTTATGAGAATAGTGCGTTCTTCTTTGTACCAAAGTACGTAGTGATAGTTACTGGTCTTCTTGGCATTGATATGCACAAACCGCGTGTCAACATCTTGTTTTTCGAGCGCTTTGATAATATCACGGCCATGCTGGTCAGAACCTACGTTTGATACCAGCCCGCTGTTTAGCCCGAGTCGAGCAAAGCAAACGGCAGCATTGCTAGCATTACCGACAGCTTCAATAACCTCGGCGTGGTCGAATGGGATCTTGGTGCCAAAAGGCATCGCCAACCATTTACCCTTCTCATTTTCGTAGGTCATGGCCCGGTCATCGAGTAGCTTAATAAAAGCATCGGTGACAACATCACCGATTGCCAGTACGTCTAGTTTTTGACTCATCCCACCACCATTCTAATCATTAGCAATTTAGCAGTATTATGTCACGAAGTCCGCCTCTGGTGCAACAGATAATTACTGTTTCGTGGCGGCAAGAGCGTTTGCAGGTTTTGAATTACAGCATCACGAGTGCTTTGCCGGCAGAGTTGAAGGTATCTATTTTGCTCTCCACTACAGCTTGTACGGCATCTATGACAGTATCCATGAGCTTGACTACGGCGAATTCTGTAGGATTATCGGCCAAGACTTTTTCAAGCGTTTTGCGGTATGCAATGCGCATATCAGAGTTGATGTTTATCTTACTGACACCGATTTGTACGGCATCTACAAAATAGTGTCCGGGTGTACCGCTGCCACCGTGCAAGCTAATATTACAATCAATCGCTTGTCTAATTTGCTTGAGTAATTCGAGGTCAAGAATCTTCGGTACCGGGTAGCTGCCGTGCAGATTGCCGATTGCGGCAGCAAAAGTATCAATGCCCGTGGCATCCACAAAATCTTTGGCACTCTGGGGCGTACTAAATGTCTTCTTAACTTCTTCGTAATCGAAGGCATCAGCGTGCACATTAGAGCTGCCACCAAAATAATGTGGCTCGCTCTCTACAAGCGCACCGGTTAAGCGAGCGTATTCTACAACTTCACGGGTGCCATGAATAATTTCATCAACCGTGGCGTCCTTGTTCGCTTGAGATATATCAATGTGGATAAACTCATAGCCAGCCTCAATTGCTGCCTTAGCTGCCTCAACGGACGGCGAGTGATCCAAATTAATATACATCTCCACACCAAATTCTTGACGGTAGTTGTCTACCATGTCACGTACATTATCAACACCTAGGGCATCGACTTCGCCCTGGCTCACCTCTACTAAGACAGGGGCTTTTTTATTGGCAGCTGCTTGTACTACTGCCCTAAGTGTTTCTTGATTATCAAGATTGAAGGCACCGAGAGCAAAATGGTCTTTGCGGGCGCGCGCCATGGCATTACGGGCATCTTCACAATTCTGCCTGATTTGTCTGAGAGATGATGCCATGTCTAATCCTTCTTTTCTATAAGTTGATGTGCAGCCATAGCAATATGCTTGGCCGTGAGGCCGTGTAGGTGTAACAGTTCGTCTGGTTTGCCTGATTCGCCGTAGGTATCGCGCACACCTAAGCGTTTTAGCGGCACAGGGAACTCTTCACCCAATAACTCTGCCACAGCACTACCTAGACCACCGTTAATCTGGGCTTCTTCTACGGTAATAACAGCTTTGGTCTTATGAACACTCTTGAGAATAGTAACCGCATCGAGTGGCTTGATAGTAGGACAGTGCACCACTTCGATATCTATACCGTCCTTAAACAACATCTCGGCTGCCACCATGGCTTGATAAGTCATCGTCCCGGTTGATACCAGGGTGATGTCCGCTCCTTCGGTATACACGTAGGCTTTGCCAATCTCAAATGGTGATTTATCTGTCGTTAAAATGGGTGTTGCTTCACGAGTCAAACGAATATAGTTAGGCCGCTTATCGGCTGCCATTGCCAGCGTCGCCTTTTCTGCTTCCAGTGAGTCACCTGGCGCAAGTACCACCATATTTGGCATTACTCGCATCAACGCAATATCCTCTAGCATCTGGTGAGTTGCACCATCTGCACCGGTATACAGCCCAGCATGGGCTCCCACAATCTTGACCGGTACATCATTCAGCGCAATCGTTGTTTTTATTTGCTCCCAGTTGCGGCCTGGACTGAAGGCTGCATAGCTCGATACAAATGGTATTTTACCCATGGCCGCCAGGCCGGAACCAACCGTCGCTAGATTCTGTTCCGCTACGCCAATCTCTATAAATCTGTCAGGGAATTCATTCTTGAATAAATGTATTTGAGTTGACTCAGTTAAATCAGCACAAGCAGCCACAACATTTTCGTCACGTTTGCCAGCCTCTACTAGTCCGCGACCAAAGCCTTTTCGAATCGGCTCGCTGGCCAAGTCTTTAGCCAGTACATCAGAAATAAGATGCAAATTACTCATGCTCACTCCGAATCTTACCCTTAAGTGTGCGGAGTTCTTTGAGGGCTTCTACGGCTTGCTCGTGATTTGGTGGCATGCCATGCCAATGGAAATCGTACTCCATAAAGTCCACACCCTTGCCCGGCACCGTGTGAGCGATAATCATCACCGGTTTTTCTACTACCGCCCGCCCCATGGCACAAGCATCAATGATTTCTTCTATATTATTGCCGTCAATTTCAATCACATGCCAGCCAAATGACTCCCACTTTTCTTTCAGACTGCCGCCTGGTGGGTCTAATGGCATGACCGATTCTGTTGGTCCGTCAATCTGAATATTATTACGGTCAGTAATAGCAATGATGTTATTCAGCCGATATTTACCAGCCAACATAGCCGCTTCCCAAACATTACCTTCGTTTTGTTCGCCATCACCCATAACCACATATATCCAGCGGTGGTGGTCTTTGTTCATTCGCATAGCCAACGCCATACCAGCTGCTTGACTCAAGCCAGATCCAAGCGGTCCACTCGTGTTCTCGAGGCCTGGTAGTTTCTTACGCTCGGGGTGCCCTTGCAATCGTGAACCAAATTGACGAAGAGTTAACAGCTCTTTCTTATCAAAATAGCCAGCGTGCGCCATAGCAACATATTGAACCGGTACACAGTGCCCATTACTCAGTAGCAAGATATCACGCTGGTCCCAATCAGGATTTTTCGGGTCACATTTGAGAATATCGAAGTATAGTGCAGCAAAAATATCCGCCAAACCCAACGGCCCCGCACTGTGCCCACTTCCAGCGTGTTCTAATGACCGAATAATATCCTCACGGATTTCAGTGGCCTTGGTTTCTAGCTGTTGTATGGTTAGTTTCTGTTTCACGACGACTTATCTGTTCCCGCTAATGTTAACAGTGTAGCATAAGCAGCCTGGGGACTGACCGATTTTTGGATAAAACCACCGACATTCAGTACGTCCACACCGGCTGCGATTAGTTCAGCAATATTATGATTATCAATACCACCATCCCAACCAATTTCAGCATCAGGGTGTAGCTCCTTAATCTGTGCAACCTTACGGAGTAGGCTCATGTCGGCTTTCCCGCCGTGATAGCCCAGGTGACCACTAAAGACCAAGATATGGTCAAAGCTATGCATAACCCGCTCAATATCATCCACTTTTGTGTCTTGTAGGATTGCAAGCCCGGCCTTGATACCGTGCTTGTGTAACTCAGAAGCAAATTGCATATGCTCAACCTGTGCCTCAAAAGGAATAATAACTAGGTGCGGCTGCAATTCTAATAAGTACGGTAATGCAGCATCAGGACGCTGGTACATAAGATGTATGTCTGCTGATGCATGATGCGGCAGCCATATATCGGCAACATCCGGTGAAACACTTGGCGCAAACAAGCCATCCATCAAATCAATGTGTACTCTTTCGGCAATTTTGGTTGCTGTAGCTAGCTGATTAGCATACTGCGCGGTATCAAATGCTGTCACTGTGGGACAAATAATGCTCATGGATTATATATTATCCATTTCTTTGATACGCCGCACAAAACGCGGAGCTGCCGCAAACGGCGTATCCAAAAATATGTCGACCAACGCATGAGCATTACCTGACTTCAGTAGACTTGCAGGTAAACAAAGAATGTTAGCGTCGTCGTCATTGCGAGCAGAACGTACGGACTCATGGTCATAACCAAGTAAAGCCCTGATTCCTTTAAAACGATTCGCCGCCATGCACATCCCTTGGCCACTGCCGCAAATCAGTATGCCACGTGGTTCTTTATCAGTACTACCCAGTATGTCCTTTACTACGGTCTGGGCAAATACCGGAAAATCATCATCGGGGTTCAGCTGTGTGTCACCAGCATCAGCAACTTCGTGTCCCGCACGACGCAAATACTCAATCAAATCGTGTTTGAGTTGGTAGCCATTGTGGTCTGAGCCAACGTAGATTTTCATAAGCAACTCCTAGCTGTGGTGTGGAGCGTGGTCAACCTTTTGGTGAAGCAGGCGGCCAACATCAGCCACGACTTCAATCAAACGGTTACTATAGCCCCATTCGTTGTCGTACCAGGCTACTACCTTGAGCATATTACCACCGACGACAGCAGTTAATTTGGCATCAACAATGCAAGAATGGCTATTACCAATAAAATCACCGCTGACCAGTTCTTCTTCGGTTACGGCTAAGATGCCCTGGTAGTAAGGCTCGCTCGCAGCTTTTTTGAAAGCTTCGTTTACTTGTTCTACCGTAACGTTCTTCTTGGTAATAATGACGAAATCGCTGAGACTCACCACGGGGGTGGGAACACGTACCGATAGACCACCGAAGATACCTTGTAGCGCTGGCAATGCTTGGCCAGCAGCTATTGATGCGCCAGTTGTAGTTGGCACGATGTTTTCTGCGGCAGCGCGGGCCTCGCGCAAATCCTTGGCAGGAGCATCTTGCAGCTTCTGACTGGCAGTGTAGCTATGCACGGTAGTCATCATAGCTTTTTCGATACCAAAGTTACTCTCAATAATCGCTGCAACAGGTGTAATACAGTTGGTTGTACAGCTAGCATTGCTAATAATATCGCTACTGTTTTCAAGCTTGTCTTCATTCACGCCCAACACTATTGTGGTGGCGCCTTCGCCTTTGGCAGGAGCAGATAGTACGACTTTGTGAGCACCGGCATCAATATGCGCCTTGGCTTTGGCTGGGTCTACGAAAAATCCCGTTGATTCGATGACTACATCAATTTTCAGGTCTTTCCACGGCAAAATGGCTGGGTCTTTTTCGGCTAATACTTTGATGTGCTTGTCGTTCACCACGATACTTGACTCGTCGTAGCCTACCGTATGCTGATAGGTACCATAGTTGCTGTCGTGCTTGAGGAGATGCGCTAATGTACGCGTATCTGTTAAATCATTAATTGCAACGATTTCTATGTCACTACGGTCAAAGGCCACTTTAAAGGCGTTCCTGCCGATGCGTCCAAAGCCGTTAATTGCCACCCTAGTTTTCATGTATATGTCCTGTTTAGAATTTTAGTGCTTATGCTTAAATTCTAAACTATTCCACCCCAGATGCAAACCCTAGTCATCAAATTGAAACATTCCGGCGGGCGATATAATCTAGAGCTCGTAATTGAGTGTCGTATTTTATTAGTTCCTTAGCCTTATCAAGGCTGACCCATGTAGCATCATCATGTTCATAACTAAGTTTTATTTCTGTGATGGCTACCTTGCCTTCATAGTATAGCCACGAGACATCGTTACCCTTATCAAAATGACCCAACTCACTTTCTGTATACGCCAGATGCAGGTGATTATCGATAATCGCAAGCCCTGTCTCTTCAGTAACTTCTCTGATTGTGGCCGTTTGATACGACTCGTCTTCATCATCAACAAAGCCACCCGGAAAGTCCCATTCGAGTGGGCGACGAGGTGCAGTTTTGCTGCGTCTCACAAGTAAAATATCTCCTGATGGGCTAGAGATAATTGCTTTAGCGACAATAATTTTCATGTTATTGGTTCTGGTAGCGCTCTATTGATTCGGCGATGATTTTTTTAGCTTCCTCGGCGTCGCCCCAACCAGTAACTTTAGTACTGCCTGGTTTCTTGAGGTCTTTGTAATGCGTGAAGTGATGTTCAATCTTTTGCTTCCAGCGCTCGTGGAGGTCGTCAAGTGAGTTGATAGCGTTGTCGGTGTTGCGGTCATCGACAGGTACTACAATCACTTTGTCATCGACCTCACCGTCATCCTCAAACTTCAATACACCAATAACCTTCGCCTCTAGAAAAACGCCAGTTGGGATTGGCTCGTTAGTCAGTACTAGCGTGTCCAACTCATCACCATCCTCATCAAGTGTCTGCGGGATAAAACCATAGTTAACTGGCTTGGCAAAAATACTTGGTTCTACACGGTCCAACTGAAAAGCTGCTACCTTACGGTTCCATTCAATCTTGAGTGTAGACCACTTTGGAATCTCCACAACTGTATTGACGATACCGTTCTGGTAATCACCGGGGGTTAGAACTTGATTAAAATCAGCCAACGTAATTCTCCTTCTAAATAGATAGTTTGTTACTAGGTATTGTACAATACCCTCAAGCTATCATGAAGTTAATAGGACACCGGGGTGCCGCAGGGCTAGCCCTGGAAAACACCATTGCCAGTATCAAGACCGCCAAACGTATTGGCGTTGATGCTGTTGAGTTTGATGTAAGACTCACCGTTGATGGCCATTTTGTATTGAGCCACGACCCAAGTACTAAGCGCATTAGCCCTGTTTCGCATAACATCAACGAACACACTCATGCTAAGCTGACTCGTTTGGCACTACATAATGGCGAGACTCTGCCGACTCTATTGCAGGCGCTAGACGCCGCAGGCAATACTCCGGTTTTTATAGAAATGAAGGATGGGGGCTGGGCAGAAAAGCTAGCTAAACTACTCAAAACACGAGATACGTCACGTGTTAATGTCATTGCCATGGACCACGAGGAATTAGCCCTTTTCCATACATTAACACCAAGGATTAATACCTACGCCATACAGAAATTCAATGCTGGCGAATTATTCGATACCCTAAAAACCGCAGCCAATGAAGAGTTTACTGGCATTGATATGAATTTTTGGTTACTTAATCCACTCACCTATTGGCTGGCTCGGCGTAACGGCCTCCAGGTATTGGTATACACCGTCAATAAGCCTTGGATTGCCTGGTTCCTCAATAAACTATTTCCAGAGGTAGTTATTACCAGTGATCGGCCGGACATCATGCAGTTTTTACGCAAAATAAGACGAGTAAAGACTCCATGAACGCCACACTAGTTTCAATTGAGCAGCTGACACCAACAATCAGTACATTTTATTTCCAGCCAGAAAAACAGCTACGCTATACGGCCGGACAATTTATAGAGCTGCATTTGCCCCACGAGCCAGTTGATGACCGTGGTCTTCGCCGCTGGTTCACACTCTCCTCCTCACCATCCGAAGCCTTGGTAGCAATCACTACCAAACAAGCTGAGAAGCCCAGTACCTACAAACAAACGCTGTTTAATTTAGAGGTAGGTGATGTGGTGACCATGAGCCAGACCATGGGTGATTTTGTACTGCCACGCGACACTTCAATTCCCCTGCTATTTGTAGTGATTGGTATGGGTATTACACCTGTGCGCAGCATGTTGCAGTGGTTAGATGATGCTATACAGTCTCGCTCCATCACCACGCTCTATGCCGCCCAACAAGCAGATATTATCTTTGACCCCCTACTTAAAAAAACCTCACAAGCGCTAAAGTACATAACTGATAGACGGATTACGACCACGGACATTACGGCAGCAGCCAGCAAACTTGATAACCCCTTGATATTCATCTCTGGCCCAGAAGAAGTGGTGGAAGTTCTTGTAGCCGAATTACGCGAAAAAGGCGTCCCGTACGGACGCCTTGTGACAGATTATTTCCCTGGCTACGGTGCCTAATCCTTACTCTGTGACTATAACTTTCGCCTTCATGTAAGGATGTGGTGAACAGAAGTACGTAAATGTACCGACTGTGTTGAATGTCACCGAGTATGACTCGCCTTTGCTGAGTAAATCACTCTGCTTGAACTCATCGCTAGGGTTGTCTGGTGTCACGTCGTGACCGACAGCATCTTGATTGGTCCAGGTGACCTTGGTGCCTTTCTTGACCGTAATACTTGTAGGACCAAAGGCAAAATCTTTAATTGTCACAGCATTAGTCTGCGTGGTCTCAGTAGATGAATTTGAATTGGATGACTGGCTAGTGTTCGTAGGCATATCCATGTCCGACATGTCTGTACTGGTATTTGTGTTGCTGGACTGCTTATCCTTGTTACTGTTCGTCCACAAAACAATCCCCGCCCCAATAATCAGTGCAGCAATAATGATTGATAGAACTCTTTTCATGCTACTCTTCCCTCCGATTTGTCCCTATCAGTATTATTCAGTTTTGGCTGAAAGTCTACTGAGAACTGCAACATAGGCATCAATTTGTTCGTCAGTCGCATTACCCAAAATGCCAGCTCGGGCTTCATCGAGTAAGGTAGAAGCTTCACTAAAAACAAGCTGGCCCTTGTTGGTCAGCTGCACCAAGCGACTGCGACGATCAGTCGGGGCCGATTTCTGGCGAATCAGTTTGAGCGGTAATAATTTATTTACCAAGGCAGTCACCTGCGGCAACGTAACCTGTAGTTCAGTAGCAATGTCCGACATAGTCACACCCTTTTGTCCACCTGCCTGTACCACGCCCAGTAGCAACCACTCCATCATCGTAATATGTGATTTTTCTAGGTGTGAGGCAATTGAAGCCCTGAACAGTCGGTCACTATGCGCATGCAACAAACACAAGTCATACATAGTCATAGTCTAGCCTCCTGCACGTATCTAGCATGCCTTATCATTGTACAGAGTGTAAAGTAAATATCTTACACAATGCGAACCGTTTGACTAGTAAAACGCTACTGCGGGGTATCTTCAATGAATTTGCGCACAGCTAATGCTGCCGTGGCACCTTCGCCAGTAGCGCTGGCAATCTGCATGGTTGCACCGCTGCGAACATCACCAGCTGCAAAGACACCCTTCATGCTTGTCTCGAGCTTGTCATTGGTCACAATCATGCCAATCTCATCTAGCTTCACATCACTGTCCCTCAGGAATGCAGTATTCGGGTCGAGGCCGATAAAAACAAACACACCGTCGGTATCAAACTGCACTTGCTTGCCTGTGGTTTTGTCCGTACCGAGTACATGCGTAACTTTATTGTCTGCCCCGCCAACAATTGCATCAGTGGTAGTGTTGAAATGCACCGTAATCTTGTCAGCGAACTTTTCAAGCTCATGCTGCAATATCTCAGAAGCGCGCAATTTGTCACCACGAACCAACACATCAATCTTGGTAGCAAAACGAGTCAGGAATATTGCCTCTTGGATAGCAGAGTTGCCACCGCCAACAACGACCAGTCGCTTGTCACGATAGAACGCGCCATCACAGGTTGCGCAGTAATGCACACCACGGGCATAGTATTCTTCTTCGCCAGGGATACCGAGCTTCTTGTAATCACTGCCTGTTGCCAGTATTACGGCCTTAGCACGAATTTCACCGTCAGTTGTTTCAAGTAGACGGTAATCGCCTTTATCAGTAATGGCAGAGACTTCACCTAAACGAATGTCGGCACCAAAACGTTCTGCTTGCTTACGCAGTCCTTCGGCCAAATCCAGTCCGGCAATGCCATCTGGAAATCCAGGATAATTATCTACCCAGTCAGTAATGGCAGCCAGGCCACCAATGACGCCACGCTCGTATAATATAGTCTTGATGTCCTCACGGGTAGTGTAGATAGACGCTGTCAGGGCTGCCGGACCGGCGCCCACTATGACAAGGTCGTGGAGTTCTGGCGAATCAGACATAAGATTGACCTAGGCCAGCGCAGGAGCTAATTTGGCAATATTGAGGCCGACAATAACTTCTTGGCTATCGTCAGTCTTGGTTACCACGGTAACAGGTACGGTTAATGCACCAGAAATTGCCAAAGCTTCTTGCTGACGTTCCGGATGCTCGTCCAGGTTTACTTCGTCGTACTGCAGACCCTTAGAATTGACAAATTTCTTAACCATTGGGCAGTACGCACAAGTGGTTGTCGTGAAAATGGTGATGTTTTTGACCATAATAATTCCCCGTTATCTTATGTATTTTAGCGTTTATAAAACTCTATTCAATATTATATATAGCGTCATGGTGCTAATGCAAGACACTATATGTTGTGTTTTTTATTACTGCTGGACAGCGGTCAGCTCAATATCAAACACTAGTGGAGCATTGGCAGGGATACCAGAACCAGCTGGTGGGTTGGCGCCATAGGCCTGGTCAGCAGGGATAATAAGTCGGCGCGTGCCGCCCACCTTCATACCTGGTACACCATCGGTCCAGCCTTTAATGACCTGGTTTAGACTAAATGGGATTGGCTGGCCACCATCATGTGAACTCTGGAAGATAACACCTGTAGCAGCGACTGCACCAGTGTAGTGCGCAGTTACTGTAGAACCAGCCTTAACGACCTCTCCAGTACCTTCTTTAGTATCAATAATCTGTAACTTATCTACGCTACTAACTGGTGTAAAGTTTTGTAATTGTGTCCCTTGCAATTTACCCTCCTGTGGTTGATTTTGTGTAGTATCAGCTTGATTAGCCTCGGTTTGAGACTGTGTTTCCGGTGAACTCTTGCCTTCAGTAGCAATTGAATAAATTACAAATGCTGTGGTAGCGAGTGTTGCAACCAAGAAAATGAGCGCCATAGTCAGCGCAAATGCACGCTGATGCGGCTTTACTGTCGATGCCATATTTGTTTACCCTCTCACTTTGTAACTCGTTAAGTATACCGCAAATCTGGTGACGAAGGCTAGCGGATTTGCGTTGGTTCTGCTGGAAAACCGTTAGCAATTGCTTGTAGTAGTGTGCCCTTTAGGTTCTCAGATAAAAACGGCCTGGTTGGCAAATCCGATAGCTTCACCCAGCGGGGCTCATAGAGGTTCTGGCCCAGCTGGTTGATTTTCATTTCTTCACTTTCTTCATGCAGGTGCGGCTCACCAGATACATATTCACAGAGGTAAACGTACTGTGTACCATAAGGGTCACCCGCTTCCTCAATAAATACAAGCTTAGCAGAGGACACAATAATAGAAGTTTCTTCGAATACCTCGCGGACCACCGTTTGTTCTGGGTGTTCCCCTATTTCTACACCACCGCCAGGCAAGGTATCGTACTCAGTACCAAACTTGTTGCGGTGCATAACAAGTAATTTGTCGTCATGAATAACAATTGCTCTTGAGGCTTTGCGCATTAACGTGTACTTCCCGCACGTCGCTTTTTGTGTACAAAGTGGTGCACGATTGGCCAGAGTAGCGCAAATAGAGCCGTCAGAGGCAATGCTGCACTTGCCGCTATTTTGCCCAGGGCGATTGCAACAACCACAATACTGCCCAACCACAAGAGTGCACTACGGCGACTAACATGGCTACGTAGATATTCACCACCGAGGTAGTAGTACGGGAAGACCGTTACAACGAGGAAGGTACTTGATAGTAGGCCGCCGATTAATACTACTGCTAGACCTTGCCAGAACGGACTGCTCAGGGCAAGTGGTATGAGCGAGAAGACGGCCGTGAGGCTGGTTGCAATCAGGGGGCGGAAACGCTCTTCAAGTGCTGCAGTTGCCGCATCAATTGGACCCAAGCCAGCCCGTCTTGACTGATTGGCATAGTCCACCACCAGAATGGTGTTCTTAATACTCAGGCCAATTAGCGCAAAGAAGCCCATCGCGCAGAAGAAGCTAAAGGCATTGTCGGTCACAAATAGTCCTAACGTAACACCGAACAAGCTGAATGGTATGGCCATGAAAATGAGTAGTGGCTGTAGTAGTGAACGGAATTCAATTGCCAGTAATACAAAGATGACCAACAGCACGATTGGGAATGCCAGGACAAGACCCTTGAATGATTCCTGATTTTCGGCCTCTTGGCCTAAGTCAAAACCAAGCGCGGCCTTATCCAGCCCGTAGCTGGCAACTTTATTCTCTGGGAACTCTTTTTTAACAGCATCCTGTGCAAGTGTTACAAGTGTCGTGGTGTCATCGGCGTCAAAGCCAGAATTCACCTGAATCACCTGCTTGGCCTTTGAACGAGTAATAGTGCTCTCTGTCCCGACAGTTACATTGTTAAAATGTGCTTTCTGACCGCTTACACGCGTAAGCTCAGCAGACTTCATGTAGGTCGCTACATCATTGGCAAGTTTGAAGCCTGCTTCACGGTTTTCGGTCTGTATCTGTACATTAAATGCAGCTACTGGTGGCCCAACGTCCAGCTGAATAGCCATCGTAGCTACATCAGGTAGCTCTGCTTTGAGCTGTTTTTCTATTTTAGCCGCGAGCTCTTTGCCGGTTGGCCCACGCTCGGTGTATGGCGTCAGGTCAATGTACATAACTGCAGACTGTGGTGTTGCCTGCCCGTAATACGAAGCAAGCTTAAACTCTGGCCCCAACTCCTTGGCTATAATGCCGTCAGCCTTCTGAGTAATCTGTTGTGCGGAGTCAATAGTTGTACCCTGCGGCAGTGTCATTGATACCATTATCTGATTTGCGTCTTTGCTTGGCGGGAACAGGTTAAATGTAACTTTTGCAAAGATACTACCTGCAGCACCGATAAACAGCACACCGATAATGATGGCCGATACACCAACAGTCCAAAGCTTTTTGCTTGAACCCTTAGCCCAATGCATCGGCCACGTCAGTGCGTGTGCAATCTTTGATTCAATTCCAGCTGCGACTTCTTTAACACCATCTTCACCAAGCTGTTTCTTGCCCAGTAGCAAGAACCTGGCAAATAGTGGAATAAATACCAGTGCTACCAACAAACTGATAGCTAGTGACGAAATAATCGTTATAGGGATGGCACGGATAAAGCTGCCTAACACACCACCTACAAATGCGAGTGGCAAGAAGCTCAGTGCGGCAGTACTAGTCGCAGCCACCATAGCACGACTAATCTTGCGGACTGCTTGCTGTACCGCTTCACGCGGCGTCTTAGCTTTACGGCGGGCGGCGTCAATCGCTTCTACCATGATGATAGTGTCGTCAACGATTAGTGAGAGCCCCAGTATAAGCGCAAACAATGTAATAACATTCAGCGTATAGCCAGTCAGATACAGTAACCCAATAGTGGCGGTCAACACGGTAATCATTGAGATAACAGTGATGAACGAAGCTCGGATTGCGATAACGATTGAACCCACGACCAACACAGCTAGCAGACCTTCCAACAAGACACGCTGTAGCTCACTAATACTTTCCTTAATAGACGGTGCAAAACTAGCACTAATATGAGTGTCGTAGCCAGCAAAGTCTGATGTCTTGCCCATCTGCTCCAGTACGGTATCAAGTTGCTGGTCGAGTTTAATAACATCCACATCATCGATAGCAGTTACACCTATAACGACTGAGTTGTAGAAATTGGTTTTACCGTTTTCACGAACGCCTAGCTGGTCAAAGGTTTTTTGAATTTGCTGCTCTTCACCAGTAATAGGATTCTTAGCTGTTTCATACGGAGTCTGAATGAAGAAATTTTCTGCAAGAGCTGGCTTATGAGCGTTAAGATAAGCTACTGCAGCCTCTGCCTTGCTAGCCAAGTCCTTGGTATCGTTACTACTTGGTGATTTATAGAACGATATAGCCGCGTCAATTTTCTCTATTGAGCCGCCAGTGGCACCAAAGTACGGCACATCATACGTCAATTTAGCGGACGGAGGTATATTACCCTTCGCCTTAACTGCTTCTTCTAGTTTTTTAGCAGCGGCAGGGCCATCGGTGCCTTCTTTATATTGCACGCTAATGCTGACAAAGTTGTCTGAACTCTGAGCCATCACCGCACTCACACCATCTTGCTTCAGAGCAAGTTCAGAAATTGGCTTGGCAACGTCTTTATCAACTTTAGCTGGGTCGTTAACGATATATGTACCGCCTACTACCGCTACAGGTATATCTATAGAGGGAAAGCCTTCGCGGCGCAGCAATGTGGTATAGCTAGCAATGCCAAAGGTGACAATAGCCAGCCAGACAATCAATACAGTTTTGGGTCGCCCAAATACCCTGAGAGCTAGCTTAGTCAGCAACTTATCGTTCGGTTTTATCTGCTTTGTTTGCTTGCTTGGTCGTTTGGTATTTGGCATAGTTATCCCCTTTATATCCTTGTTGCACTGATTGTTGTGGCTGCGGCAACCGCTAGCTCATCAAGTACTTTATTAATTTCAGATGCTACCAACGTGCGGTCATTAGCCTGGAATGTAATACGAAAAGTTAGTTGTTTGTGATTATCACCTGGTTTCTGGAAAATGTCGAGAGGTAATACATTGTAGCTGGTGCTTTGTGGTGCTGTAATATTTTGCTCCACAAACTCAGCAACGGTTTGATAATTAGTATCGCCGGGTACTCGCAAAGTAATATCTTGTTCTATCTTGGGGAAGCGTGAGATTGGCACATAGCTAGAGATAAACTCCGCGTGTAACAGTGGCGACAAGAATGCTTCAAATCCAGCACAATAATCTGGTAGTTTCAGGGCTTTTGTAACAGATGCTCTATATTCACCGACCACACCAACAAGCTTGTCTCCCTTGTATGCGATAGCAGAACGAAGTGGTTCAAATGGCGCAAGTAATTGGCTGAACATTTGATGATTCGCAAATGGATTTTCCGTAAGCGACACATATCTTAGATTAGTACCGTATGCGGCCTCTAGATATTGCTTGGCAGCATAGTACGGCGCACCGGCAGTTTGCTTGGCAGTCTTGCCATCTAACGCAACTACCAAAGCTAAGCGGTCAAATTCCTTCGGCAATTCATCGTCAGCAACCTCTGACTTGGCATGTGTTTTACCAAGCTCGAATAACGCAAACTGGTCGTAACCAGCCTTAATATTAGGATGCACTTTTTCTAGTAAGCTTGGTGTCAGGCCCAGGCGATAGTACTGCAAATCTGGACTAATCGCATTAGTCAGGCGAAATGCTAAATCAGCACTCTGTCCAGCTTTCTTTAACAAATCACCGTGTACAAAACCATAGGTTAATACTTCGTTAGCACCTGCTCGGCTCAAGGTCTGTCTGATTTCTGTCTTAACCCTTAGTTGCTGTTCTGGGACCACAGGTGTCAGATTGTGCTCAGGCAATACAAGTGGTAATCGGTCGTACCCATATAAGCGGCCCACTTCCTCAACAATGTCTTCAGGAATCTCAATATCCGTACGCCAAAACGGTGCAGTTATATGTAGTACATTGTCATTAACTGTTACGGCAAATTCAACATTTGTCAGCAGCTCGGCAATTGCTTTGGCAGACAGCTCCAGCCCCAACCGCTCATTGATAAATGAAGCCTGCGTAGCAATCAGCCCGTGCACCGAATCACCCTTTTTGGTAATCGCTGCACTTTGTGTGTCTATCGGCTTACTTGCTACGTGTCCACCGGCAAAACTCTGCACCATAGCCACGGCTTCTTCCAAGATGCGGTCATTCTGTAGTGGGCTTTGGCCTTTGTTAAAGCGTGTTACGGCATCAGTAAACAAACCATATTTCATGCTCGTGCGACGAATGCTGTACATATCAAAGTTGGCACACTCAATAACTATATTTTTGGTGGTCTCATCTACTTCCGTATCAGCGCCGCCCATAATACCGCCCACACCTACTGGTATATCGTTTGAGGTAATTAAAATCGCATTCTCATCTTGGAGTTCTAGTTTCTTGCCATTCAGGAGATTGAGCGTATCGCCCTTGCGGCTCATTCTAGCCTCAAGGCTCAAATTACCGTATTTACTCAGCTTGTCTGCATCGTAGGCATGTGTAGGCTGGCCGGTTAATACCATCAGATAGTTGGTGATATCAACGATATTATTAATTGGTCGTAGGCCAACGCGCGCCAGGAAGGTTTGCAGCATAAATGGGCTTGGACCAACCGTGATGTCTCCCATGGCGATAGCCATAAAGCGTGGTACTTGCTCTGGAATCACGTTCTTAATCGTAAGTTCCAGTTTAGGAGCGGTTGGCTTAATCCTGTCTAGTGCTCGCTTGTACCAGACGGGTGATTCAAAAGCTTTTTGTTGGATGCCCGCAACTTCCCGTGCCACGCCCAAAATGCCAAAACAGTCAGGACGATGTGTGAACATCTTGTTCTCTATATCAATAATGTAGTCGTCCAATTGATACGCCTCAGCAAAGTCTGTTCCAGCCGGCACCTCTAACTCTACTTCGACAATACCACTATGGTCGTCACCAATAGCCAGCTCGCTGGCGCTAGCCAGCATACCGTTACTCACGACGCCACGTAACTCGCGTGCGCCTAGCACAAATGGGTCAGTGTCATAGCTGCTTGGTACCGTACTACCAGGTGGCAACCACGCAACACTCAGTCCTTCTCGCACATTTGGCGCACCGCATACTACTTGTACAAGCCCTTTTTCGTTACGCTCTACGTCATTGGCCTTGCCACCATCATCAATCCAGCAAATGCTTAGTTTATCGGCATTGGGATGCTTCTCGCACGATACAACCTTGGCGATAATAATCCCCTGATACCTTTTGCCTAGGTCAATGACTTCTTCGACTGCACCCAGCTGGGCCCCAATCTTCTCAACAAGCTCATCAACTGATACATCAATATCGGTAAATTGCTTCAGCCAATTAACACTTACTTTCATTTCATTTCTCCAGCAATTCTAGTTTCCAGCTGTCGCATTGTCTGATTAAATTCTGTTTCCAAATCAATGCCAAGCTTGCCTGCAATGACTAAGATTGACCATAGACAGTCAGATAATTCATGTTTCAGCTTAGCATCAACATCATCTACGTGACGCAAGTTTTCTTTTGCCATAATATATTCGGCCAACTCACCGACATCAGCCACAAAACCCAACGTGACATCGCGCAGATTCCATGCAACCTGGCCTTTGGCGATATTCAATTCGGAATACTTTTCTTTAATCTCAAGAGCCCGTTGCTGCAACTGTGCTAAATCACTCATTAGAAACTCCACTCCTCGATTTGGTCTACATCACCATGCTGAATAAAACGGACCCATGTTGGCTTTAGATGTAGGTATACTTGGCTTGGGTCATTACGATATTTCTCAAAGCCAGGTAATTTCTCAACAGGCACATTAGAAATAGTTTCTTTATCAACGGTTTGAGCCTGAGCTTCATACTGTACTTCACCTGATTCATCAGCAATAACAACTGCAACCGCAGGGTTAGTAAGAAGGTTCTGGAATTTGCGACTTTTATTCGATGTGCCGATGTATAGCTCCAAACCATCATGAATATATGCGACCATGGCAGATTCGGGTTTACTATCTACGCCAACCGTAGATATAACGCACAATTGCCGTTCATCCATAAATTTTAGCATCGTGTTTTTCATTTGAACTGCCTCAAGAATTCTAATTTGGCTGATTCAAAGTGACGGATGTCCTCGATTCCATACTTCACCATGACCATACGCATGAAACCGACACCCCAGGCAAAGCCAGTGTATTTGGTTGGGTCAATACCAGCTTCTTTAAGTACATTGGGATGAATCATGCCGCAACCAAGTAGCTCTAGCCAACCTTCACCGCAAATACTACAGCCAGCTTTGTCACAGAACGGACAGCTAATAGCAAACTCAAAGCTTGGTTCGGTGAATGGGAAGTAAAATGGCTGCGTCTTAATCTCTACATCACGCTGGTAGTAGGCCTTCATGAACTCTTTGAGCGTTGCCATGAGTTGACCTACATGCACACCCTCGTCCACGTAAATACCTTCTAGCTGATAGAACGTATGTTCGTGCCGGGCGTCTAAATCCTCGTTGCGGAACACACGACCAGGCACTACCACAGCAATTGGCTTACCTTGCTCTAGTTGCTCTTTATGGTCCTTGAGCACACGGTTTTGCATAACGCTTGTGTGGGCTGGCGCGATGAAGCCCTCCTCAGTCATAAAGGTGTCGTATTCGTCGCGGGCAGGATGGTCGGCCGGGAAATTCAGGCTATCGAACATATAGTAATCATTGTCTATCTGGCGAGATTCAATTGCCTCAAATCCCATTCGATAAAAGATATCCAAAATGATATCTAACTCGGTCATGATAGGATGCTGGCCACCAAACTCACTGCTCAACAGTTTTGGACGCTTATCGGCAGGCACATTTACATCAAATGGTGCAGTTACATCAATCTGCTCCACGATTACGGCGGCTGCTTCCGCGCTTTGTACCAAAGCCTCTAGTTCTGCCTTGAGTGTATTTATTTCTTGGCCAAAACCAGCTCGTTTATCTGCAGGTAGAAGCGGAATCTCAGCATACAGCGCCTTCAGCTCTGGCGCCTTCAGAATATCTGCCTTATTAGGTAGTTTCTCAAGCTGCTGTCGCAAGCTATCAGCTGCCTTGGCAATCTGCTTATTCTGATAATCCATTTAGTCGAATTATAACAGATGGTGTAAGGTGTTGCGTATATTGACTTTTAGCACTCCTTATGCTATAATGGTCTGGTTTTTGGTAGAGGCAATAAGGCCTCCCGGAAACGAACTTTGACAGAGTAGAGACGAGTTGATTTTGGATTGGCTTTGGTGTGCATTAAGTTGTGCATACCAATGCCAATCTAAAACTACAACAGAGAGAAGTTCCACATGGAAAATCAGAAGATGGAAGTTGCCCCAATCATCGCCGCCATGATGTTGTTCATACTGTTCGCAGCGATGTTCACCATTTTCATGAACGACGGCAAAGGCGCAACAACCGACATTCACTGCATCAGCAAAACGGCTGACGAGTGCGCAAAGGCACCAGTCCTTCGGGACAAAACGCCGTGAGCAAGCGTGGCGGTGGGGTCACTACAAGTTTCTTGGTGTATTTTGCCAAATCCTTGCATACCCCACCACCTCCTTGCCCCGCTCCATCACTTCCTCATCCCCTACTCTGTCACTTTACCCTGATTGCTGATACCTCGGCGACCAAGGTAAGGTACAATACATATATGGCAAACTTTAGTTTCGACATAGTTTCTGACTACGACAAAGCAGAACTCAATAACGTGTTCGACCAAGCTCAGCGCGAGCTGGACAATCGATACGATTTTAAAGGCACACCTGCTGCTATTGAGTGGCTGGATGCAGACAAAACAGGTATCAAGGTTATTGGCAACGGCGATTGGCAAATCGAAGCTATATTAGATATTGTCCGTAAGAAGCTCGCCACTCGTGACCAAAGCCAAAAATTACTCGATACATCTAAAGAGCTTGTCACCAGTAATCTTAAGACAACACAGGAAGTTCTGTTCAAAAAAGGCCTGAACCAAGATAAGGCAAAGCAAATCACTAAGCTTATTCGTGACGAATACCCAAAGGTGAAAACTCAGATTCAGGGCGAAGAAGTACGGGTAACCAGTAACAGTAAAGACGACCTGCAAGCCGTCATGCAACTACTTCGTGGCCAAGATTTTGACTTCCCTATAAACTTCACGAACTATCGCTAGTTTCATACTGCTTGCGCTATAATCTAGCTATGGATGAGCAGCCAAATTTCGTGGAGGGCGCCAAAGCTGTTCTTGAGGCTAATAATAAGGGTCTATATACGTCGCCCTCGAGTGTGCTGTATCCACACCAATGGCTATGGGATAGCTGCTTCATCGCTATTGGCCTACGCCACTACGACGTAGACCGTGCCAAAACAGAGATTCTTTCGCTACTACAGGGGCAGTGGCATAACGGCATGCTTCCGAACATGATTTTTTCTACCAGCAATAGCTATGCGCGCGATCGTAATATTTGGCAGAGCAGCATCAATCCCAATTCGCCAGACGATATTGCAACATCTGGCATCACCCAACCGCCACTACTAGCCGAGGCAATTGTGCGTATTGGCCAGAAATTAAATAAAGCCGAGCGCCGTGCCTGGTACAAACAGACATATCCAGCCTTGTTGGCCTATCATCAGTGGCTATACACCGACCGTGATCCGCACAACGAGGGACTTGTGCTACAGATACACCCCTGGGAAACAGGCCTAGACAACACGCCACCGTGGATGCATGAGATGCACGACCACCAGCTGGCAATGTGGATAAGAGTCGTTAAGTGGCTGCGGATAGGACCACTTTTTAAATTCTTCCGTCGTGACACCCAACATATACCCAGTGACCAACGCATGGATACCATTGATGCATTGGGTCTCTATAGTACCCAACGTCGGTTACGTCGCAAGGGCTATGACATAGACCGTGTGCTGCGCCACTCGTTATTCGCCGTAGAAGACGTATCGTTTAATGCCATCTTTATTCGTGCCAATCAGCATCTGCGGGATATTGCCGCCGAGCTGAAAGAGGCCGTACCTGATGAACTTCAAGAACGTATGGCTAAGACCGAAACTGCTCTGGAGCAACTATGGGATCAATACTCTGGGCAGTACTATGCGCGTGATTTTGTGACGCATCATCTGATTAAAGACAGTACAGTGGCGACATTGTTGCCACTGTATTCTGGCTGTATCAGTGCGGACAGGGCCAAGCACCTAGTGCGACTACTAGAGAACCAGCATGTTTTTGGCACCGATTTCCCATTGCCCAGTACACCGCCCAACTCCGCTTGGTTTAATCCTGTTAAATATTGGCAGGGGCCGTCGTGGGTCAATATTAACTGGTTGGTGATTGATGGCCTGGAGCGCATGGGCTACGCAGACCACGCTGAAGCGCTTCGTCTGAGCACCATAGATATGATTGAACAAAGTGGTTTCTACGAATATTTCAATCCACTGAGCGGCGAGCCTGCAGGTATCGCCGATTTTTCATGGACTGCCGCGCTCTATCTTGATTTGGTTAAACGCTAGTCATCAATAACTGGCTTGTCGAGTAACAACGGGTCTACCATAGATTCACTATCGGTGATTTTAACAATGTCACGGTCGACTTTGCCCAGTTCTTTATAGGTAGCATTGTAATGATTGACTGTGGTTCCCAACGAACTACCCAGCTTTTGCATATAGGCATTGTGTGCCACAAGGTGCTTACCCAACTGTTCAATGTTCTTGCGAATCTTCTCTGTATCCTTGTGGATTTCGATACTGCGCAGGCCCTGCATAATAGTCTGCAGCATCGCGCTCAGCGTGCTAGGACCAACGATGGTAACTTTCTTTTCGCTAGCGTACTGTACAAGATTACGGCCACTTACGTTACCAAGCCCAACCTTGTTGGCGAGCAGGTCATAATAAATAGCCTCGGATGGTATAAACATCAGCGCTTGGTCCAGTGTGCCTTTGCCTGGCAAGATGTACTTGGCCGTCTCATCGATACGGCGCTTTAAATCTTCCTTGAATAGCTTGGCTAGTGTCTCTTGCTCTTCTGGCTTGGCCTCAAGTAAGCGATTGTAATTTTCTAAGCTAAACTTGCTATCCAATGGCAAAATGCGGTCATCCAAGATAATGGCAGCATCAACAATCAACCCCTCGCCGAGCTTGTACTGTAGCTGATAGGCGCCCGGTGGCAGCGTGTTCTTGAGGATTTGGTCAAGGTAAAACTCGCCAATCACCCCGCGTTGCTTGGGATTTTGCAAGACGTTTTGGAGCGTCTTTAGCTCATTTGCGATATCGCCAACATTCTTATTAGTACCCTCTAGTTTGGTTAACTTCTCGGTTACATCCTGGAGTATCTTAATGCTGGCTGCGGACTGTGATGCAATTTGTTTGTTACTGGCGCCTAGCTGTTCAGTTAACTGCTTTTGTACGCCATCTTTGAGCTGCGTAATATCCTGGCTTAGCTTAGTAAGATCTTCTTTGAGTAGGAGCGATGCGCTGGTATCGGCCCTGGGACTTTTCTGCTGCAGCGCAATTACAAAGGCCAGTGCCAACACCAATACACCCAAAACGATAACCGCGATTATCATGAGGCTACGCCTCCTGGCAGCATATTATGGTAGATAGCGGAAAAATCATACCTATATAGTACTACGCCAGGCGAGTAATGCCGAAGATAAATACGGTGCCGAGCACCGTCAGGCCGAGTGATGCAAGTGAATTATTCTTGGTATGTGCCTGGGGCAAAATATTACTGCTCGCAATATACATAAGAAGTCCCGCAAAAAAGCCAAGATACAGCACAAGCGCTGATTCGGACAGTGTGTATACAAGACTTACTAGTCCCCCCAGAACTGGCATAATAACCACGACTGCAAGAAATTTTTGTACACGCACCACAGTGTTCTTGTTAATTAACATAAAGCTAGCCGTATCAAACCCGTCAGCAAAACGATGCCCAATAACCGCGAGTGCAACCGCATAGCCAACCTCTGGGCTGACCTGGAACGCCACACCGATACTGAGTCCGTCCAGAAAACTATGCCCAACCAGTGCTAAAGCGCGTGCTACACCCAGCTTGGGGTGACGATGCGGACCGTACTCTGACTCGACAGCTTCGTGTACTAATATAAACTTCTCGATGAAATGGAATACCAGAAACCCTGACACAAAAGCTATCATGGGCCACATTACATCTAACCCGCTGCTCCCTGCGCCTTCAAAAACTTCTGGTAGTAAATCAAAGCCAACCAATCCAAGCACCAATCCCGATGTGATACTCATAGCTATGTGTAATTTATGCTGGCTTTTAATTGCGGTGTATCCGCCAGCCAAAGCCGCAGCAGCGGCAACGATGGTAAGTAAAAAGATAATCATGCAATAATAGTATGAATTGCTTCCTATTTTTGCAAACTTGTCGCAATTTTATGTATAATTGCAGCATGCATGAAGCGTTACAGAACCTAGCAGACAGCCTAAGGGCTGGTGGCCATAGCCTGACTGCAGCAAGAAAAACTGTCTTTTTGGCACTACTGGACAAAGAGCCACAGACAATGGCGACACTCGTGAAAGCCACATCAAGCATTGACCGCGCGAGTGTTTACCGAGCAATTAGTCTATTCGAACAGCTCGGTATTGTGCAGCGTTTACAGATAGGTTGGAAGTATCAGCTAGAGCTTAGCAACCAGTTTGCTTCACATCATCATCATATAACCTGCTTAAGGTGTGGCCAGGTGCAATCATTCGAGGAAAGTGACGCTATAGAACTTGAACTTCGTCAACTAGCTCAGCAGGCGAGTATGCAGCTGACGGGGCACCAAATTGAGCTCCGTGGTATTTGCAAAAACTGTCAAAACTAAAAGACTCCGACATAAATGCCGGAGTCGTTGGAAGCCTCACACTTCCACTTCCATAGTACGCCCCAAAAAAGTGCATTTCAAGTCCTAATATTCTGCTATTATCTATAGTAACAGTGAACAATCTACGACGGCATCTTACTCACCCCACCGGACTCCTTAGGATATATGGTTTCTCGCTTCTGGCCACACTAGCAGTATGGACGCTGATTGGCGTATACAACGGTTTTGGCGCGTTTGTAACTGTCGTCATTCTGACCTTGCTGGAAGTTACCTTCAGCTTTGATAATGCTGTTATCAATAGTCGTATTTTGGTAACACTCTCTCAGTTCTGGCAGAAGCTGTTCTTGACCGTTGGTATCGTACTGGCTGTGTTTGTGGTGCGCTTCTTTGTGCCACTACTGATTGTTGCTATTACGGCTGGTCTGGGAATTGGTGAAGTAGTAAATCTAGCATTTAATGACCCTCACAAATATTCCGAGGAGCTTCATCACTCAGCTCACATGATTGATGCTTTTGGTGGTACTTTCTTGCTCTTGGTGGGTGCAAGCTTCTTTATTGATGCGGGCAAAAAACGTCATTGGTTTAAGGCTATCGAACGACCCCTGGCAAAAGCCGGTTCTATCCCCTACTTCACTATTCTGGTGATGATAGCGATGACGGCCGCTATATATATTGGCAACCTACATCGCTACGCCAGTGATGAGCGCAATGCAATTCTACTCGCCGGTATCGTAGCTATTACACTGCATGTGCTGATGCAGGTCTTTGACAAAATATCTAATAGCCAACAGAAATCGAGCGTACAAGAAAAGGTTGGCATGGCCGCCTTTATATCATTTATGTATCTGCAGCTACTGGATGCCAGCTTTAGCCTAGACGGTGTAATCGGTGCCTTTGCTATCACCAGCAGTGTGGTGCTTATCGCTGCTGGCCTGGGCGCTGGTGCAGTATGGGTGCGCTCTATGACAATTCACCTGGTGCGTGCGGGTACTTTGGCCAAGTATAAATTTCTTGAACATGGTGCCCACTGGGCTATCCTCGTACTTGGCTGTATTATGCTTGGCAAACTATATGGGCTAGAACTACCCGAATGGGCTACGGGTAGTGTTGGGCTTGTCTTTGTAGCACTTTCTATTGCAAGTAGTACTAAACGCCGCTAGCGTTCATCCTCAAGTTCGTGGATGCGGTCATGGTCTAGACCGTAATGGTGAGCAATCTCGTGCCACAGAGTATGTTTGACTTGTTGTTTTGCCTCAGCTAAATCATGCGAAGCATAGAGTATTGGGTTCTTGAATATCGTTATTTTATCGGGCAATACCAGATTGTAGCTATCACCACGACGGGTTAATGGAATCCCTTCGTACAGGCCAAATAATGTCTGGTTTGGCCGCAGTTGCTGCTTAATGCGTTGCTCGGGTGTTGGTTCATCCGCCCATGTGATAGCCACGTTTTTAACATGCTCTAAGAATCGCTCGGGTAAACTATCCATTGCATCAGCAATGATGCCTTCAAATTCTTTTTCGTTTAGTTCAATCACTTGTCTATTGTAACAGCCATTTACATGCTACGCAGGAGACCGTACAATATGCCAATCAATGAGTGTTCCTGTTGTTGTCCTTATAGTCACATTATTAGTAGGCATGTCAGCCATATGTTCTGGGCTGAACGTAGCCATTATGTCGCTCGATATAGGCGACTTAAAACGTAAAGCTCGTCTCGGCAGCGTGCTGGCCAAACGGGTTTTGCCACTACGCAAAAACTATCATTTAACACTTGCCAGTATTCTGTTGGTCAACGTTGCCGTGGTATCCGCAACATCACTGGTGCTGGAAAGCGTCATTGGTGGGCTGCTGGCTGGTATTATCAGCACTCTGTTAATTGTCATCTTGGGTGAAATTACGCCGCAGGCACTATTTAGCCAACGCGCGCTATTATTCTGTGGCGTACTTGCGCCTGTCATGCGGTTGATGGTGATTCTGACCTACCCCGTATCAAAGCCACTACAGCTACTGCTAGACAAAATCTTTGGCCACGCTTCGCATGCTATACAAAGCCGTCATGAACTAGGTTTGGTTATTACCGAGCACCTGACTGATATCCGAAGTGAATTAGACGAGGACGAGGTGGAAATTATGCGCGGTGCACTCAGTCTCAGCGAAAAGCGTGTACGCGATATTATGACACCTATTCGGAATGTGTATTGGCTTCGTCCCGATAGCTTGATTGATGGTCGAGCCATTGCCGAAATTCAGGTCAAATCCTGGAGTCGTATCCCCATTTTCAATCAAGAATTAACTGAATGCGTTGGCGTACTTTTGATGAAAGATTTAGTAAATATCAATTTCGCGAAGCAGCCTGTCCAAGTTAAAGATTTGCCGCTGCACCCTACCCGCTTGGTCGGTAGTATGACCGCGCTGGACACTATGTTCCGCAAGTTTATCAATGCACATACGCATCTTATACCTATAGAAAAAGATGATGTAATCGTAGGCGTAGTGACCATTGAAGATTTGCTAGAAGAAATCCTTGGTCACGAAATTGTCGACGAAGCCGACCACCGAGTGAAGCGGTCTTAGAACCAGCGCTTCTTATGAAAGATGTATATCACTGTCGCCATTAATCCAGCAATTAACAACAATACAATTGAAAAAGCATGCGGGTTATCACGAAGTGGCACCGCAACGTTCATCCCCCACAACCCACCAACAATAGTTGGGATAGAGAAGAAGATAGCGATTGATGTCAGTCGCTTAAAGGTCTGGTTCAAACTGGTAGTAGCGATAGTGTCGTATGCCTGACGGATATTCTGAAGGGCTCGTGCACGTGATTTAGCTAGCTCAATTAGCTCAGCTGCACCCAGTCTTAAGTCCTCAACCATATCCTTATCATCCTCGTACAAACGAATATACTTACCACTCAACAGGATGTTTAACACGACTGCTTGCGGTTGCAGGGCAGTCATGAACTCGTTCAAATCTTCTTCAATTTCTATAATACTTACAAAATCTCGGCCAGTCAGTTCTGATTGTCGCATCTGAGCACGAATCTGCAACGTCTTCTTGGACACTTTATTGATTTGCATGCGGTAGGAACGATTTATCTCTTCCAGGATTTGCATTAAAGTCTTGGTTTTTTGAGTTGTCACCGCCTCTACTGCACCGCTCTGTAGCTGTTTAAATATGTCTGAGTCAAGTCGTGTAACCGTAATTAAATAGTTAGGGGTATATATAAGTAGCATTGGCTCTGTAGCAATATCGCGACCTTCGGGATGGCAATAACGAGTAAAGATATAGACATTGCCACCATCTGTCTCGATACGTGGAGCTTCGTAGATATCGACAGCGTCCTGTAGCAGGTCAAGCTCTAGTCCGTATGTCTTGGCAAGGCTTTCAAGTTCTTGCTCGCTGGGAGTGACCAATGATATCCACGAACCAGCCTTCGGCTTGTCAATTTTAGCAAGTGTACGGTCTCTGGCTGTGCTGTGATATACCGTTAACATAAGGCTATTTTACCCTACTTTGCTTGGCGCTTACGCTTATTGGGATCCAATTCACGTTTGCGGAGGCGGAGATTTTTGGGGGTGACTTCTAGGAGTTCGTCGTTCTCTATAAAGTCGAGACATTGTTCGAGACTGAAGATGGTTGGAGGTGTAAGTTGGACGACACCATCGCTCCCAGAAGCACGCATGTTAGTCAGGTGTTTAGCCTTACAGACATTAATTTCCATGTCCTCTTGACGAGTGTTCAAACCAATAATCTGACCAGCATAGACTTTTTCTGCAGGACCGACGTAGGTAGTACCACGAGCTTCGGCATTTTGCAGTGCGTACGGAGTGGTCGTACCAGTCTCAAACGAAATCAATACTCCGTTACGTAGCTGTTGCAGCGGTGCGCTCTGAGGTTCAAAACCGATAACCAAGCTGTTCATAACAATAGTACCCTTGGTGTTAGTCATCAGAATGTTACGCATACCCAGCAGTGCACGTGTTGGCATAACATATATAAGCTTAGTCACACCCTTGGGACTGGCAAATTGTTCTTTAAGGTTAGCACGGCGTTGGCCGAGTTCCATTTGTACAGCGCCCACATGTTCTGCGGGTACTTCAATAATAACTTCTTCAACCGGCTCGACTGTTTGCCCCTTTTCTTCATGGGTCACAACCTGAGGACGACCAACTTCAAACTCATAGCCTTCGCGGCGCATAGTTTCAATCAGCACGCCAAGATGCAGCTCACCACGGCCCGCTACGGTAAAGCCAATACCGTCCTCTTGGACCCTTAGACCAACATTAGTCTCCAGCTCTTTGTCCAAGCGTTCAGCAATCTGGCGCGAGGTACTGAATTCACTCTCCTGTCCCTTGAACGGGCTAGTGTTAGGACCCAAGTAAATACGCAGTGTTGGCGCCTCTACCTCGATTGTAGGTAAGGCTTCTGGGCTGATTGCATCCGCCACTGTCTCGCCAATCTGAGCATCGGCTATACCTGTCAGTTGCACGATATCACCTGCGATGCCGCCGGGTACTTCAAACTTACTGACACCATGACTCATAAATACATTATCAACGCGGGCCCTGGCCTGTGTGCCGTCTTTTTTACAGAGTACAACTTGGTCGCCAGGCTTAACCGCACCGCGTGTAATACGGCCGATAGCGTATTTGCCCTTGAACGTATCGTGGGCTAACGCAGTTACCAACATCTGGAATGGCTTATCGAGCTCTACTGTTGGGGCCGGAATCTTATCTATTACCGCTTCAAAAATCGGTTCCAAATCTGCAGCCATTTCTGGGTCGGTAGGTGGCGTAGCCCAGCTTTTACCGGCACGACCAATGGCATAATAGACTGGATAATGCAGTTGGTCTTCGTGTACAGCTAGCTCTAGGAATAAATCAGCTAGCTCGTCTTCAACTTCCTTGATACGACTACCTGGTTTATCAATCTTGTTGATAATCACAATTGGCTTTAGCTCTGCTGCCAAGGCCTTGCCTAATACAAATTTAGTCTGCGGCATAGGGCCTTCTTGGGCATCAACAATCAACAAACAACCATCAGCTAGGTTGAGCGTACGCTCTACCTCACCACTAAAGTCGGCGTGCCCGGGTGTATCAATAATATTAATACGGTAATCACCGTGTTGCACAGCAGTGACCTTGGCGGTGATTGTGATACCACGCTCTTTTTCCTGATCGCCACTGTCCATAATAAGTTCTTGGCCCATTTCGGCCTGGTTATCACGGAATGTCTGAGACTGCTTGAGCAAGCCATCAACCAAGGTAGTTTTACCGTGGTCAACATGCGCGATAATCGCGATATTTCTAATCTTGGTTGGGTCTTGTTTCATGCAATACAAAAGCGCCCGATTTGCAGGCGCTTGCCTTTGACTATATTATCGCATAACGGGGAGAAACAAACAAACTGATATCAAACTAGATTGCTTGGCCGTCAGGAAATTCTGGACAATTTACTGGATATGCCACAGATTCATCAGCCTCGATTGCCAAGAGTACGCCGCAATTACCAAGTCCACAGGCGATGCCCATAGCTCGTTCTTCTTCTACGCTATCTTTTTCAACCAATATGCGAAGAGCCTGTCTGGCATTAAATCTCTGTTGTCCATCATCTAAACGCTGCACCCAATCAGCCGCACAAGTACGTTGGGCTCTATTTTCTAGAAATTCATGTATGGTAGCCATAATCTTAATATATTATAACACTCTTATCCTAATCCTGTCAATACTGCGTGCTACAATAAAGGTATGAGTTTTGAACCACTTGCAGAGAAAATGCGACCAGCCAAGCTAGCTGATGTAATTGGGCAGGAGCATTTGGTTACTGCGGGCAAGATTATCCACGAGATTATTGCGGCCAAGCAGCCTGTCAGCCTGATACTGTGGGGGCCGCCTGGCAGTGGCAAAACCACTTTGGCGCGAATTATCGCCACAGAGACGGATGCTGAGTTTATAGAACTGTCGGCTGTGAGGGCTGGCAAAGCCGATGTAGTAAAGGTCATAGAGCATGCGCAGCAAAACCAACGTTTGGCACAACGCACTATTTTATTCGTAGATGAAATTCACCGCTTTAATAAAGCCCAGCAAGATGCCTTTTTGCCCTATGTAGAAGACGGCACGATTACCCTGATTGGAGCTACTACAGAGAACCCTAGTTTTGAGGTGATTACACCCCTGTTATCCCGTTCACGCGTATTGGTGCTGGAGCCTCTTGACAAAGGGTCTATTACCACCGTTGTCAAGACAGCTGCTAAGAAGTTAAAACTGACTGCTAAGCGCTTGCCAGCCAGAAGTATTGATTTGCTAGCTGAGCTATCTGGCGGTGACGCACGCGTTGCGCTGGGTAACCTCGAGTTAGCATTACAACTGACCAAAAATACTATCACGCCAGAGATTATTAAAACAGCTGCCCAAAAACGTATCCCAGGCTATGACAAAGCTGGCGAAATGCATTACAGCGTCATTAGTGCCTTCATCAAATCCATGCGTGGCAGTGATGCTAATGCCACACTGTATTATCTGGCCCGTATGCTACAAGCTGGTGAGGACCCTAAATTTATTGCCAGGCGCATGGTGATATTTGCCAGCGAGGATGTCGGCATAGCCAGCTCACCGGCACTCAATTTAGCCATCAGCACGTTTCAGGCAGTGGAGCGAATCGGCATGCCCGAGTGTCAGTACAACCTCTTTCACTGTGCACTCGTGCTAGCCAAATGTCAGAAATCACGCGTCGTAGCCGACGCTATGCACAAGGCGCAGGCCGCAGCCAAGGAGCATCCTGATACCCCAGTGCCGCTACACCTGCGCAATGCTCCGACTACACTTATGAAAGATTTAGGCTATAGCAAAGATTACAAATGGGAGGCCGATTTTACACACCCACGAGGCTTTTTGCCGGACGAATTGTCCGGGCTGGAGCTGCTGTAGATTTACGCTTGATTATCTTGACCTGTTCCCATGGCAAGCCTTCACGCCCAAAGTGTCCGTACGCTGCAGTCTGCAGATAGATTGGCTGACGTAGCTTCAATCCCTCGACAATCCCTTGTACGGATGTGTCTAACAATTGCTCGGCAAAGGTTTGGATTTTGTCTGCCGATACCTTGTTAGTGCCAAATGTATCAATGGTAAAGTTAACCGGCTTTTTGGCGCCAATGTAGTAAGCAAGCGCCACTTCGGCTTTTGCAGCCAGCCCGTTAGCTACAATGTTTTTGGCGATATAACGCGCTGCATAGGCGCCTGAACGGTCGACCTTACTTGGGTCTTTGCCACTAAAAGCCCCACCACCGACGCGGGCATAGCCACCGTAGCCGTCAACCACAATCTTACGCCCAGTTAGCCCGGCGTCAGATGCTGGACCCGGCGTATACCAAACACCTGTACCGTTCACCACAATATCTTTCTCGGCAATCACATAGCCGTAACGTTGAAGTACTGGCGTAATAACATGCTGATAGACATCCGCCCTGACACGCTCCAGACTAATCTTCTCATTGTGCGGCACGGCAATTGTCACATGCTCAACAGCAGCTGGCTTATCATCTTCGTAGCGCACCACCACTTGTGCCTTCCCATCTGGACGGAGATGGGGCAAAGTGCCGTCCTCACGAGCAGTATCTAACGCACGCGTTAGCGCGTGTGCAAGACTTATGGGTAGCGGGAGATATTCTGGTGTTTCGTCGCTTGCAAAACCAAACATTAGCCCTTGGTCGCCTGCTCCAAAGTCGTCTACACCCACCGAAATTTCTGCTGATTGCTGATGAATGTAATTATCAATTGGTGACGTATCACTAAATCCCCACTTAGGCTCCGTGTATCCCAGACGACGAATCTCTTGTCTGGCGATAGCCTCGATATCAACCTTTGCGGTAGTATTGATTTCCCCGGCTAAAATAACCCGGTTATTGCCCACGAGAGTTTCTACGGCCGTGCGACCATTCGGGTCTTGTGCCAGCACTGCATCTACAATTGCATCGCTAATTTGATCGGCCACCTTATCCGGATGACCAGCAGCCACACTCTCCGACGCAAAATGCGTAATTTTTTTAACTTTTGACATAATTCCTCCTAAATTGTTGCTTGGACATCAATTTGACTGACCAGTTCTTGGGCATCGAGCCGCTGACCAGTTCGGTCAAATATAGTACTTTGTGGGCTGACTGGCACCGTTCCATTAAAGATGTCAGCAAAGGTCAGCTCCTTGCTGAGTTGGATGACAGCTTCTGCACCGAGCAATCTCGCAACTCGCAGAGTACGCGCTGGCTCAATCAGGAACTCTGGTGTTGGCGCCTGTTCAGCCTTAATACAAGGCTCAGTTAGTAGGTTTGACATAAAAAATATCCCTTCTGCTCAATCAGCAAGAAAGGGATAGGATGTTCGTTAAAATCACCGTATATCTTTCCGCTTTTATGAGCGGCTAGATGGAGCACCTTCATGGATTAACGGCCTTTTCGTCTATCCCATGGGTTGCCGGCAGGTCATCGAGCTAGATCTCTCGCTGCACTCTTTATATTTGTAAAAATTATCAAAGAAAGGCTATTTCAAGTGTAGCACGCGACGAACATGTGTCAACGTGCTTGTGCCCAATCGCTGAATTGCTCGCAAAACATACGGTGCTGCGAAGTAGGCAGCCACCGCATACAGCCCGCCCAGAATTTCATCAATGGCATAATGCTCACCCTGATAGATAGTGCCAAAATAGATACAGAATGGGTATATCAGTGAGGCGTATTTCCAGCTGCTCTTCTTAAATAGCTTGAAGACAAATATGGCGAATAAGGTGGCGTATGCTGCGTGTAGTGAGGGCACCGCTGCGACTGGGTTGGGAGAAATCTTGTTATAAACTGATGGGAAATCATGAATACCAAATACAGCCCAGACATGACTTGATACGCGTTGAATTGGCTCAATATATCCCATATCACTAGCCATCCACGGTGGTGCCGCTGGGAATGCTAAAAACGTCAGAAAGGCTGCAAATGATACAAGTATATACGTTGTGACATACCGCCAATAGTGTTTTTCACGTACACGCCAAATTAGGAATGCGAGGGCAAATGGCAACACAAAATGTAGCGTATAGAACAAATAGAGAATCAAATCATACCATTGCACGTGGCCATGCCATAGATGCTGTTGTAACCATGCCGTGGGTAGCTGCCCAAAGAACAAAAACCTATCAACATCTGGCATCCAAGTGTAATTCACATGTTGGTTGAGATGTGGCACAATCCCCCGGAATGACTCATACACGAGCAGGAGCCCAACAAATGGCACAAAGCGTTTTAGCATCTCTTTGGCCTGGCCAAAAATCAAACAAACAAAGGTAGCAAAAACCAATAATTTGTCTGGTGTCGGAAAACTTGGCTCATGGATAAAAATAGCCAGGCTAACACCTGTCATTACAATTCCCACAAGCTGCATGGGTTTCAGTTTTTTAAGCATCGTTTATCATTATACCAATACTACGTATTAGTGAAACGGGCGATACTCAAACTAAACATGTAAACACGTTTAGTTTTCCGTTTCTACGTTATAACTAAAACTGCCCCGCTAAAGCGAGACAGCCGCAATACGTCCACATCGACACGTATTCTTAAAGCGTGCGGGGCGTTTGCTCGTATTCCCAAAACGACTCAACTACCGGTTCATCACCGGTTTCTTGGTCGTTAAAATCAGTCAAGTCGTGACGGACATTCAGGCGTAGTGCTTTCCACATATATTTAACGCGCTGCTTAGCGACAAATTGTTGAGTAGTCATAGCGCACCTCCACCATCGAAGCTCATGGGATGTCGTTTTTCAATCTGTGGAACAACATTCATACGGTGAAGTGCGGGATTGCGCAGCGCAATGCGATGCACATCATCAGCTGGACGCAAATCATCACCTGCGTTTCGCATCTTAGTTTTGGCAATAGATATATTATCTTGGCTCATGACATCTCCCCTCTCGGTACCCGTATTGTTATATATTTCTTTACCTGAAACAGTGACAGTCTTCACAATATTCATGTGATTAATATCACATGTTTGCCTGAGCCCAGGCTGAGTGAGCAAGGTTACTTATTTTGCGATATGGGGTGTTCAAGAAAGGGCCACATGCCCAAAACGTCTTCTACGCCAATGGTACTGGCCAATTTAATTGGATCAATAATTACAAAATGCCCGCGGCCCTTTTGTCGTAGTAGCCCACGTTTTTCCATACGGCCAATCATACGACTGGCAGTCTCACGTGTCATACTCAGTGAATCGGCAATATGTTGGTGACGGAACGGTATTGTCAGATACCAGCCGTCCTCGTGTAGCTCGCCATAACGGCCAATAAAATACAGCAAGCAATAGGCTACTTTGTCGTACGCATTACTAAAAGTCAGATTTTCCACACGAGATTTGAGGAAATACATTTGCTCCATCTGCATATAGGTAAATTCTTTGTGCAGCTCTTCGTTGCTAGATAAGGCCTCTTCTAGTTTCTTTGGGGGCAAACTATACGCCACGATATCGGTGTATGCTTCCCTGTAGACATTCTGATGCACGTCCAGAAAGGCCCACATGATAGAGAATATTTCGCCTGGCTGATACATGATGTTGAAGTGCTGCGTGCCATTTTTTGCCAGAGTGTATTCTTTGACTAATCCTTGAGTCAAAAAATAAACCCCTTTCGGGGTTTCGTTGGCGTGTTGGATGATTTCACCCTTCTTGTAAGTTAGTTTTTGGCCCAACTTGAAGAGCTTCCCAATTTCGGTCTCAGATTTGTTACCGGCGTATTTCATCCTTTGTAGACCTTTCGCATTACTATGCGATACTTCATAGTATACACCTTGTAGCTAGTTTTACGCCTAGCAAAAAAGAGCGGGTTTTAGTATAATCACCTCTTGTCAGCTATGTTGACATACTGGGGATTCGCCAAGTGGTAAGGCACTGGTTTCTGGTACCAGCATTCGGGGGTTCGAATCCCTCATCCCCAGCCATGAAAAAGCGTTCATTTGCCAGCGGCAGATGGACGCTTTTTCTTTACTCGGACGATAGGGATTCGAACGACCGAGTCCAGTGGACTCGGGCCGCCTGAAACCCGGAGGGTGACCGGAGCAAAAGTAATTTTCTTTTGCTGGTCAGGTCGAATCCCTCATCCCCAGCCATGAAAAAAGACCGACATTTGTCGGTCTTTTTTTGGATTATTTGAAGTCTAATCGCTGATATCAAAATCAATTGGATACATACCGAGCTTCACGTTAGTGCCGGATGTGCCTGTAGTATACGTACCCTGAAGCTCAAAGAAGCCTGACTTACCCTTCGCGGATGAATTAAAGACTTTGTCTTCTTTCGCGGTAGTAAAGGTGCCCTTTCCCATACCTTCTAGATTGCCACCACCCATAGGCTGGACCTTGCCATCGTCCTGAATATAGTAGAGTTGGTAGGATAATGTGGCGTACCCATCATTATTGGTCTTTGTACCATCATATTCAAAGCTGAGTACTTGGCCATTACCAAATTTCACGTTTTTTTCTGGATATTTAGTAACACTAGGGTCAGAGAAGAAAGCGTAGTCACCATTAGGGTCATCGAGCTTTACTTTGGACGCAGCGTCAGACGTTTGACTGCTCGAGCCCGTATTTGAACTCTTTGGCGAATCATCCTTCTGCGTAATCATAAAAACGGCTCCGCCGATTACAATGACTGCTCCTGCTCCGGCAAGTAATACATTTGGCTTTGGCATACATTTCTCCAGTGTTAAGTAATGTTATTTATTGTAGTTCATAGCATAAGTAAAAAGAAATATAGTTAACATATAAGACGTAGTGGTCTGCATTTACTTGCTACAATATCTAGGTGAAGCAAAATACTAAACCCAGGAACGGACAATTCCTCCTAGCTGACTATCAGACTGCGTTTGTATCAGCGGCTACCCTGCAATTTGCCAAGAACGAGGCTGAACGGTCCGAGACTGTTCTAATGCACCAGCTTACCTCACTTGGTGGTGGCGCCTATCTCAACCCTGGTACTGTTGACTTACAAACTGACGTCAGTCGGGCTAGTTTGGATGCGCACATCAAAAAAGTACAAGTTGCTCAGCTAAACGCAATTAGCGCAGACCAGCTATATGCGATGAGCGCCCAAGATACCAAAGATTACGTAGGCCGCAAAGTTCGCATAACGCCCAAGTCTAGCCGTAAAGACGCCATCGAAGCTGTTTGGTTTAACCCACACACGGGTTATCGTGTGAGTCCCATGACGCGCAGCCAGATAACCGGTATCATCACTGAGCTATGGCTCGATAAAAATGTACTGGTACTCAAGCCAGCCAAACTGACCCGTATGATTAATCCAGAGTTGCAGCAATATCTAGTCTACGTTGTAGACCCGGCCACTCTGGAACCTATGATAGATTTGGCGCTGGTCTAGACTACCAGCCGCCTCCGCCACCTCCGCCTCCGCCACCACCAGAAGAACCACCGCCACTTGAACCACCAGAGCTTGAACTGCTTGCGCTGGTATAGCTGGCTGCGCTGCTAAAATTAGTCATGGAGTTGCTAAATACAGCTGCGTTAAATGCCCCGTGCCCGGCATACCATTCAGGGCTCTTGCCAATTGATTCATAATATTGGCCAATCCGCTGATTCCACTCTTTTTCCAAACCAAACAAAGTGGCGTAGGGCAGAACTTCTTCGTACAGCTTAACCAATTGGCCATCATCTTTTACGTCAACATCGCCAATCTTCAGTGCACCTTCTGGACTTTGTAGCATTTTGAGGCGTTCTACTTCGGCAACCTTGATGTACTGCTTAAGCCCATCAAGATAGCGCGCTAGCTCCAACCCCTTATCAGTCAACGGCCACAATGTATAGCTAGCTATAAGCACACCAATCGCTAGTATTAGTAAGGCCGGGTTGAGTAAGGGCACAGATAAAACTAACAATGTTAGGCCAAGTTTCTTGAGCCAGGCAGATTTTGCCGAATCTTTAGCGGTTAGACCATACTGGCCACGCATCAAATCACGAAGTTTTTTATCATTATTTTGCATACGACTATAGACAGTAGTGTTGTTCTGTAGCGATTTAAGCACCAACCGTTGTCCGACGCTAGTTTCACCAAATATGTCTTTCAGAATTTCTTGCTCCTCGGCCCTCAGCGAGCTGATATCTTTGATGATTTCAATGTCATATTCGGCCCTACGCCAAAAGCTTTTGGGTCTGGTCTCGATAATCTTTGTGTAATGACGAACAGCAAAATCAAGAAGCTGTGCAGTAAACACAGAACGTCCTTTGGCTATAATAGCTGCCGCAGTTGTAACGCTGGTATCTTTAGGGGGCAGGTACTCTGTCACCACTGTTTGACGCTCATTACTACGCCTGGTCCAGCGGTAATACCGCACTATAATTAGAATCGTGCCGATTACGATGAGTGGTAGAGCAACAACCCAACCAATTAATATCCAAATGATAAGCTTTTCAAATAGTGTCTTTTGATACGGCTCAAATGTACCGGTCTTGAAACCGATTACGATAGTTGCATTCTCGCTAAAACTTAGGTTGGCAGTGCTCACATGATAGCCGCTATCATCACGCACGATGCTACAAGGTACCGTTGCACCAGCAGGCCCCTGATAACACGCCGTGTCGCCCGTTAGCGCTGTTTGTATAGATGGGTCGAGTGTCAGATTTACTGTCAGATTATCTATTGGTACCAGCCACTCCGTGCCGTTGGTATCCCAATAGAACTCATCACGCCCCGTGTCAGCAAAATACTTAGTGACATCACGCTGGGTGTATGTAAGCACGTATGTCTGCAGACCGTGCACATAGCGGTCAGCATCACCAATCCTCACCACTTCGTTACCATTACTACTGTATGTTGTATAGGTTAATTTTGCACCACTCTCGTTAGTAACAGACCCTACAGAAAGACTCGTTGGGTGTCCATCGTATGATTGAGGAATAGCCCGCTCAATACCATGATTCTGGGCATATACAGGAAAATTAGCAGTAATTGTTTCTTTAGTGAGTAGTATGGAGCGACCGGCAGAATCCTTACTCAAATGATAATCAATACTGTAGTTGGTGATTACAAAATTATTGACCGCTGCGTGGGCTGATGACGGCAACACGAGAAAAACGGCCACAAGACTGAGACAAAAAAGCAGTAGCCGTTTCATATGCACAGTATACACCCAGTGAGTTACTGCACTGCGCGACGACGAAACAGCAAGGTAGCAATTGGAATTGCAACAATCAACACACCAATGCACCAAGCAACGGCCAGCCAGCCATGATTACCGACTGGCGTACCGAGCATAAGTGCCCGCGTAGCCTCAATGATGTGGGTGATTGGCTGATTCTCTGCGAATGCCTTAAGGAATCGGTTCATTCCTTCAGTAGGAACAAATGCACTACTGGCAAATGTTAGGGGGAATACAATGATAAAGCTGAGCCATTGCACCGCCTCTACGCTCTTAGATAAAAGACCCATGATTGCCGCTAGCCACGAAAACATGAGTGTGAAGAGCAGCAGAATACCAACAATAGCTAACCATTGTAGCGGGCTTGCGTGGCTACGAAAGCCCATGATGAGTCCGGTTACTATCATCACGATAGTCGAGATACCGTTGCGGAATATATCAGAAATAATATGTCCGTTCAGCACAGCCACATTACTCATGGGCAATGAACGAAAGCGGTCAACGATGCCTTTTTGAAGGTCATTGGAAATAGCAATTGCGGTGGTAGTAGAGCCAAACGCCAATGTCTGAACAATAATACCCGCCATCAGGAAGTCTAGATAGCCAATACCATTTGGCAAAGCCATTGAGATAGCTCCGCCAAAAACAGCAGAGAACAAGACCAAGAACATGATTGGCTGGAAGAATGTGCCTAGTAGCTGGTCTGTGTTGCGCAGGATGTGACGGCTACTACGCTGAATCATCAGTAGTGAGTCTGTCAGTGCTTGTACCGGGCGAGATTTTTTCTCAAAATGTAATTCGGTTGCCATATTATTTCTCCTCCGCCTTCTCAGCTGCTTTCTTTTTGCCTGTCAGTGACAAAAAGACATCATCCAATGTTGGCTTATGTACCGCCAGTGATTCAATCACGATTTGCTTGCTAGAAAGTTTCTCGAGAATACCCTTCACGTCTTTATTGGTATCATTGATAACTACCGAGAGAACATGCTCGGTGTTATCAACTTCTGAAGCCGATTTACCGAGCTCTGCTTTGGCAGTGGCAAGTACTTTGTCATTCTTAAATGTAAGCTCGAGTCGGTCTTTGCCAACTTTACTCTTTAGTTCTTTGGCCGTACCCTCGGCAATCACGCCACCATTATCAATCACGATAATCTGATCAGCCAATTGATCGGCTTCTTCAAGATACTGCGTAGTCAACAAAATGGTCGTACCTTGTTGCATAAGATGACGGATACTCTCCCACATGGCAATACGAGACCGTGGGTCAAGCCCCGTGGTAGGTTCATCTAGGAAAATAATCGGTGGCTTAGCGATGAGGCTGACAGCCAAGTCCAAACGGCGGCGCATACCGCCAGAATAGGTCTTGGCAGTCCGGTCAGCCGTCTTAACAAGGTCAAATTCTTCAAGTAATTCTTCGGCACGAGACGAAGCACTCTGTTTGGTAAGACGATAGAGTCGGCCCATCATAATCAGGTTTTCACGGCCAGTGAGTAGTTCATCAACTGCAGCTGATTGACCGGTCAAGCCAATAACACTGCGAACCTTATCGGCGTCATCGGCGACATTAAATCCCTCTACCGTTACCTGACCCCCGTTGTACGGCAGTAAGGTACTAAGGATTTTGACCGTTGTGGTCTTGCCAGCACCGTTTGGACCGAGCAATGCCAACATCGTGCCCCGCTTAACAGAAAAACTAACGTCCTTAAGAACTTCTAAATCTTTATATGATTTGCGTAGGTTCTTTACGACAATCGCGTCATCAGTCTGACTTTGTTTTTCTTTGGGCATAGCTGTCTCTCCGTCTATTAATCTAGAGTTCTATTATATGATGTGAGCTGTCTTGTGTGAAGCCTACGTTTATACCCGTAAGGTTATCGTACGGTGAATGTACCTTTTGTCTCGGGTTGTAGATGGTCGTGGAATTCGTAGCTACCGGTTTCTGAAAGGGTAATGGTTTTGTTTTGGCCTTTTCGAATAGTATATTCTGCTTCACCAGCATAGGTTGTGTCATTGGGGTGTGCGCCAAAGGCAATTTGTTTAGTATCAATATCCTCATTCATAAATGTAAGCGTGTCGCAGCGTTCTGCTACAGTCACCTCTGGGGTAACAACACCCTCCTGGCTTAGCTTGATTTGGTGATTAGCATGTTGGCCCTCACAAGCACCTGTCTCTTGCCCGCCGACCTGATAAATCGCTTCATCATTTACCAATTTCTTGGTTTGCTCAGCTGCGCTTGGTGCCATATTGCGGTGCAAATTAGTGGTGATGACTATGGAGCCTCCTACGACTACTAAAATACTGAAAATAGTTACACCAAAGAACACCTGCTGCCATGTTGGTCCGGGACCACGCCCTAGATGCAGGAAGAATAATACCTGAACCAACATCTGCAACACGCCAAATCCTAGAATCGTAACAAGTAGTGCTGTACCAGCAATAACGTGGTTTACCACCATATGGTATGGAATGAAGGTGAATATCAACGAAAGGATAAAGCCAATAATATAGGCCTGCATTGTGCCGTGTTCATGTGGGGCTTTTTTGGTCATACGAATGCTCCCAAGTACACGATAGTAAAGATAAATATCCAAACGATATCTAGGAAGTGCCAGAACAGACTAAGCATGGTTAGCTTGCGTACAATGTGCGTATTAAGCCCACGCTTCATCGTGAAAATCATAGTAATGCCCATCCATAGCAGACCAGAGGTAATGTGAAGTCCATGCGTACCAACCAGTACAAAGAATGATGACAGAAAGGCACTGCTGCGCAACGTATGGCCTTCATGTATGAACTCTGCAAACTCCTTTAACTCAAATGCCAGGAAAGCTGCACCGAGAGCGAAGGTAACCGCAAACCAGAATAGTGTCGCCGCCTTTTTACCACTGCGAGCCGTTATCATAGCTAAGCCGACTGTGAAACTACTGGTCAGTAGCAATAATGTCTCGGTCAACGCAAGCGGTAGACCGAATAGCTCACGGCCAGACTCGCCGCCTGCTGTATTACCATGCAGCACTGCATAGCATGCAAACAGAATCGCAAACATCAACAGGTCGGTCATCAGATACACCCAGAAGCCAAACATAACTCTGTCTGTGGCTTCGGCCTCGAGCTGTTCGTGGTTTATTGGTGTGTGTTCTTTCATCTAGTGTGACTTCTTTCTACGAATGAGGCCAAAACAGAAACCAACTACAATCTTGATAAGCTCCCAGAGCCCCATGTCTTCTTCTGGGTCATGGTGCTTTGGTGTGGGTTGCGCATCGTCTCTCTTCTTGCGCTCTTCTTCAAGCCTACGAACTTCGTCTGCAGTAAGTATGTACTCCGTCTCTTCGTTAAAGGTGCGGACCACAAAGACGACCAATATACCGATAAGTGACACAACGGCTAGCCACAAAATTTCCCAAACGGCTGCAAAACCTACCAAGAAGGCAAAAACAGAAATGTAGATGCCCGCTGCGGTATTCTTAGGAATAATAATGTCTTCATACTTGGGCTTGGGTAGGCCCTTCTGTTTCATTTCCCAGAACTGGTCCTGTGATGTTACTTGCGGAATAGATGTGTAGTTATAGAACTGTGGTGGCGAAACAGTTGCCCACTCAAGAGTGCGACCATCCCACGGGTCACCAGTTGTATCACGTAGCCGCTTTTTCTGAATGAAACTCGCGAGGATTTGAGCAAGCTGCAGAGCGGTGCCAATTGCAATGATAATGCCGCCGAGCAACATACATATATACAGTGGCTGCCAGCCAGTTGATGCGTCGTAATGGTCAAGACGTCTTGTGGCACCCATGATTCCCAACACATACATTGGGATAAATGACATACAGAAACCTACAATCCAGCACCAGAAAGCTTGGCGGCCAATCCGTTCATTAAGTTTGATACCGGCAATTTTTGGGAACCAATAGCTAATGGCACAGAAAATACCAAACAACACACCACCAATGACATTTGAATGGAAGTGTGCGACTAAGAACAGGCTATTATGCAGCTGAAAATCGACTGGCGGTATGGCCAAAACTAAGCCCGAAAGGCCACCAATAGTAAAGATTGAGACAAAACCGAGGAACCATAGCATTGGTGTGTCAAACCGTATTCGGCCCTTGTGCATCGTAGCAATCCAGGTGAAGAACAATACTGCTGTGGGGATGCCAATCAGTAGTGTCATAAAGCCGAACCAAGCATTGACGTTAGCGCTTGCGCCCATAGTGAAGAAGTGGTGGAGCCATACAGATAATGCAAGCGCTGAAACACCCGCCATACCAAGCACATTGGAGGTATAGCTAGCAATCTTCTTGCGGCTGAAGGTCGAAACAACTTCCGAGAAGACACCAAAAGCCGGTAACATCAGGATATAGACTTCAGGGTGTCCCCACATCCAGATAAGGTTGGTATACATCATCGGGTCGCCACCAGCTGTAGTCGTAAAGAAGTGCGTACCAAAGGCTCTATCAAAGAACATCAAGAAAAGCGTAGCGGTAAGTAGTGGAAAGACAGCAACCGCCATAAGCATGCTAAATAGTGAACCCCAGGTGAAGAGTGGCATCTTCATCAACGTCATGCCCTTAGCACGCATTTTTAGAATCGTCATAATAAAGTTAATCGCACCCAGCGTGGTACCAATACCCGAAATCTGCAAACTCCATATCCAGTAGTCCACGCCTACCCCAGGACTAAATTCCTTGCCTGATAGTGGTGCAACCGCCAGCCAGCCAGTCGCAGCGTATTCACCACCAAGCAGGAAGAACATGTTAACCATCAGTACACCGCCAATATAGAGCCAGAATCCAAGCGTATTGAGGAATGGTGATGCCAAATCGCGCGCGCCAATCTGTAGTGGCACAATATAGTTAATCAATCCAAAGATAAATGCCATAGCCACAAAGAAGACCATGATATTGCCGTGCGCAGTAAAGATTTGTTGGAAGTGATCCGCAGACAGATAGCCATGTTGGGCTTCCCCTAAACCTGGCATATTGCTAGAACCGAGTGCTTGTTGCAGCCAAATCATAATGGCGTCCAGGCCACCACGTAGCAGCATAAAGCCACCCGCGATAAAGTACATGATACCAATCTTCTTAGGGTCGACGGACGTTAGCCACTCTTTCCAGAGCCACTTCCATCGCTTGGTATAGGTCAGGTATCCGGCGATTAGTATGAAAAGCGCAAAAAAGGCTGCTGAGCCAGCAATAGTGAACCACTCGTGCGGCAGTGCGTGGCCGTTTAGCTTACCAAGTAGAAATTCTCTCATTCGTGACCCTCATGATTAGCATGCCCAGAATGTGCTGCGGCATACTTTGCAACAATTGTATCGAATAGACCGTCTTGATAGCTAGCGTACAGTGCAGATGGCGTGTCTTCACTGGGCTTAACGAGCTTTTCATAGGCAGCGTTATCCAGTACGTTAGCAGATTGCTTGGTAGTTTTTGCCCAGGCATCAAAGTCTGCTGCTGAGCTAACGCGAGTAGTAAATTTCATGCCTGCAAATCCTTCGCCGTTAATCTCCGCCGAACTACCCGTATAGTCGCCAATCGTATCAGCCATTATATTAAGCCGGTTAACGTGTCCCGTCATAGAATACAGCTGACCGGCAATGTTTGGAATCCAGAATGAACTCATTGGTGCTTCGTCGGCCGTCAGCTCAAAGATTATTGGGGTGTCCTTGGGGATTTGCACAAAGTTAACCGTGGCAATCTTCTGCTCAGGATATAAAAATATCCACTTCCAGCGCAGAGATACCACCTGTATTGTCATTGGCTTAGTATCTGATGCGATTGACTTACGAGGTTCGAGCCTGTGAGCCGACAGATACATCACAGGTAATAAAATAAGCATAATTATGGTTGGAAATGCCCACATGCTAAACACAAAAAATTTACCATGATGAGCATCAGGATTGTGTGGAGCTTTCACATTGGATTCACGGTATTTCCAAGCAGTAAAGTACAGCACTAGTACGGTTGGAATAGCAGCCGCGAACAATACACCCAGCGTGATGACCAATAAGCCCATCTGTTCCTGAGCGATAAATCCTTTTGGGTTTAATAAGGCAACGTTTTTGCCGTGCAGCAAGATTGCAATCAGGCCAGCGAACTCAACCAATAGCAACGGAATATACCAAAACAGCCAGCCCTGACTCCCCCGTCTTTTGTTTGTTTGTGCCATTCACCCAACTCCGTTAGAACATAAGCGTAATCTTGAGCCTTACTATATCATAGGCCTGCGCCCAAGGTCTAATAGTACTGATGGTATACTTTCTATTATTATGAGCTCCATCAAAACATACTACTATCTCACCAAACCGGGCCTCATTTACGGAAACATCCTGACTATTATTGCTGGCTACCTATATGGCGCTATTGTGCGTCCCGAACTAGGAACGCTCATAGGCGTGGCTGTTGGCGGAGCGCTTGTAATGGCCAGCGGAACAGTTATCAATAACATTCACGACCGAACCATGGACTTGCACATGAAGCGGACCAAAGAACGTGCTCTTGTGACTGGCGCTATAACGCCTCAACAGGCTTCCGTGTATGCTACGCTGCTGGCTATGTTGGGCCTTACTACGCTAGCCCTGGCAACTAATCCTCTCACCCTGGGGCTTGGGCTCATGGGTCTGGTGTTTTACGCCGGCATCTATACCTACGCCAAGCCACGTACTGTTCATGCGACCTTAATCGGCACGATACCAGGTGCAGTACCGATTCTGGCGGGCTACGCAGCAGCAACAAACCGCATTGATGCGTCGTTCTGGATATTCTTTGCTCTGATGGCTTTCTGGCAAATGGTACATTTTTACGCCATTGCAACATTCCGCATGAAGGAATATAAAGCAGCTGGTGTGCCGGTCATCACCGTAGTAAAGGGCGTTAAGATTGCAAAGTTTCTGATGGCAGTTTTTGTTGCCGGGTATCTTGTATCGATACTCCTCTTAGCGTACCTGGGCTATGCCGGATTCATTTATCTTGCCATCATGGGGCCCCTTGCAGTCTGGTGGAGTGTGGTTACTATCCGTGGTTTTGGGGCAAAAGACGACGCAGCCTGGGCCCGAAAAGTCTTCTTCACTTCGCTCATTTTATTGCCAGCCCTCTGCGCCACGCTTGCTCTTGATGCTTGGGTTCATTAGAATAAAACTATTATGCTTATACTTCTAGTAATCCATGTTGTCGTCGCAATTACGAGCTTAGGAGTCGCTGCCAGCGGATTACTGTGGCCTTCCAGGACGCGCCTTAATCTGTCATACAGTCTTGTTGCCACCACCATCGCCAGTGGTACTACCCTGGTGGTCGTAACGCATAGCGCAGTCCTACAGAGTTGCCTGACAGGCCTAATGTATACCGCTACCGCACTTTCGCTAACACAGTTGCTTCGTCGACGCCTTACGAGCAACGAACTGTAGATGAAGAAAACCGATATCACAAACCACTTACATATAAGCGCACTTCGTAGTGCTCGATTCAACTTTGCTTATGTGGCGATTTTTGCAATACAAACTATCGTATTTCATGCGTCCAAAGTCATCACACCCGAGCTACTGCTCAAGCGCTGGTCGGCAGCAGCAATTTTACTAGTAATAACGGCTGCTGCTTGGCTGATTGCAAAAGGACGACACGCGGGTGGGGTCAGTGCGCAAGTTGCACTCAGTCTCATTATTTTGGTTGATATTGCCTTTGCTGTGTTCAATACCTATACCCAGCGTGGCTATGCGAGTAAATCCGTCCTGTTATTTATTATCCCTATCGTTGTTGCCACTAGTTTCATGAATCGGGCTGCTTTGTTTGCAACAGCCCTTCTGGCAGTAGCGGCTTATACCACTACGGCTATCGCTTACTTTGTATTAAACTTCAACGAAGGCTACATGTCAGAAATGTACGCCGAAATTGGCTTCTATAGCACCATCTTTTTGTTACTTGCTGGTCTTCTCTGGTCACTAACGCGTCATCGTCGTTAAGGTGCTATCATAAAAGTAGCTAATTGGAGGGTTTACCATGGCGCAATATGATTTTAGTGGGCTCAAAGCAATCTTTTTTAACGGCACTCTTGAGAAATCGCCAGGCGAGAGCCATACCGAATTATTGATAGATGTAAGTCGTAAGATTATGGAAAAGCACGGCGTTAAAACCGAAAGTATTCGAGTTATCGACAGTGGCATTGCTACTGGTCTATGGCCGGATATGACAGAGCATGGCTGGGAAACAGATACGTGGCCAGAGATATACGAACGTGTGAAAGCTGCCGACATCGTAGTCATCTGCGGGCCAATTTGGCTTGGGGACAACAGCTCAGAAACCAAGAAGATTATCGAACGTTTGTACGCCGTTGGGCATGAGCAAAATGAAGATGGCCAATATATCTTTATGAACAAAGTTGGTGGCTGCCTAATCACAGGAAATGAAGATGGCGTTAAACATTGTGCGATGAATATTCTCTATAGTTTGCAGCATTTGAGTTTTACCATTCCGCCAACCTCAGATGCAGGATGGCTTGGCGACATTGGTCCTGGGCCCAGCTACGGCGATAAACTTCCTGATGGAACTCGCGCTGGATTTGATAGCGATTTTACCAACCGTAACGTCACCTTCATGACCTGGAATTTGATGCATATGGCACAGCTTATTAAGAATGCTGGCGGTATTCCTGCAGAAGGAAATTCACGCAGAGACTGGGACGCTGGCGAACGCTTCGACTTCTCTAACCCGGAGTACCGGTAACTATTAGTGAAGTCATTGGCCAATAGTCTGGGCACCCCAAAGGCACCTGCCGTCTCATATCTGCCTGACTTCACAGCCGAAAATATTGCTGATATTGATTTTATGCTGCTTAAAAAGCTTGGGATTAAACATCTGCTTTTTGATTTGGACCAAACACTGCGTCGCCCATATACCAGACATTTACATCCAGAAGTTATTACACTACTCACTAAAGTTAATAAGTCTAAGCAGTTCAAAACTTTGTGTGTGGTTAGCAATAATCACCGTAGGCTCACTCGATTTAGTAAGCCGATTGGTGCTCGTGTATTTCAACCATACCGCAAAGGTTGGCGTATTATCCGCAAACCAAACCCGCTCTTTTTTGAATACGTACTGGGTGAGCTTAGGGCCAAGCCAGAACATACTATTATGATTGGTGACCGCATACACGCTGATGTATTTGGCGGTAATCGTATGGGTATGTACACACTCTATGTCAAAAAACGCGGCGCAATTGATTATTGGTTTGATTGGCTGCTACTGACACGCGTGCGAGACAAGCGACGATTCCGTGATGCCCTGACACGCCACAGAGAAAATCGCAAAAATAAGAAGTAACCTAATAATCGGGTATACTAGAGTTAATGGAGACAACGGGGGGCACAGCGTTAACCGACGAAGGCCGGCAAGCAAAGCTTGACGAGCTGTTAGCTGGTCGATTCCGACAGCGCGGCAAACTACACCTTCCGACTACTACACAGTACAATAGCCTCAACACAAACGATGGTCTGCTTACCGTTTGCAAAGATATGTGTCGCTGGCTGGGCGTCAAACCAAATGGCCTGCAAGTGGTCTTTGGTAATATATCTACCAACTTTGATTACACTAATGACACTATCATTATTAATCAGCGCTATAAATCACACCCCTACGCCGTCGGCGCATTCCTAGCACTTGCTACCGTCACTTATTTTGTCCAACGTTATAACAATGATTCCACGGATAGATTATTTATAGAATACGCCGCGCTACACAGTGGTTTGGGCATCTGGGTACTCAACGCGCTGCAACCCAAAACATCACGACCCGAGGCGCTCTACACTGCCATAGACGGGCGATGGTTCCATACTGAGGGCATTAGTCTCCAGCTGTATAGTTCAAGTCAGTTTGCGTCACAAGTCGCTTCATTTGCGCACAGCAATCGTATTGCCCCAGAAAGCTACTTGCCCCAGGTGAGCCCTCGCTCTCGACATCTGCTGCCAGCTCTCATGCAAACTGCCAGCACCCGTAGCTTATCCGAACCGGACATCGTGGTTTATCATCGCCGTGAAGCCCGCAGGTTATGGACAAAAATCTGGCTGGTAGTTGGTATCTTTGCACTAGTTACCACAGTTGGCGTCTACTATGTCGCACAGCGCAAACCGTCTACCGACCCGATACAGATTCAGGCCCGTCAAAGCTTAGATATCATTAAAGAGTCAGTGGATGCGTGTGTGAAAAAGGCCTCAGACCAACAAAGCAGTTACGACCCGAATGATTTGTTTATGACTCGTCAGATTGATGCCACAAAGTCACGCTGCGAATCACAACGCAATCAATACAACTACGCCCTCGGCGAATACCGCGATACTTACACTAAATAATCTAGAAATGTTCACGCAAGTGAGACATAGAATAATCCCACTTAGCATCAGTCTTTTTGTGTGGGTTGAAGATATTTTCTGAATCAAAGATATGCTTGACCGTACGCATGTGATCGGTAATAGCCTTGCCAAACTGCTGTTCCAGCCAAGGGCCACGCACCAAACCATCATTATGCTCACCACTCAGTGAACCACCATAGCTCAGGACTAGGTCATTGACCTCTTTTTGTGCAGGTTGAATTTTGGCACGTTCTTTGGGGTCTTCGAATTTCATTAGTGGGATAACATGAAAATTACCATCACCAACATGCCCGGCTATTGTGGCAAATAACTTGTACTTCTTAATAATCTTTTGCAGTCGTGGCAAAAAGTCTACCAAATGTTCTACTGGTACTGCAAAGTCATCAATGAATGGCGCTGTGTGCTTGTCCTTAACCTTGCTGCGCAAAATCTGAAAACTATTACGGCGCATAATCCAGAACTTCTCTGCCTTACCCTCTGTTGGGTCTTCTTCGAAACCATTGATTTCATAACGTGCACGTTTTTTAGCTAATTCTTTGTGTAGTGCGCGGACTTTTGCGCGGACTTCCTCTTCTGTATCGGCATTAAACTCCACCATCAAGACTAATTTAGGTATGCCTCGAAGGAGTTGTAGACCATCAGGGATTAAAGTAATCAATAGATGAATAAATCGTTTCCAGCCCAGCATCTTTAGGAAGCTCGGCATAAAGCGGATTGAGAGTAGTAGTGTAGCATCGTCAAATGATTCAAACGTGGCAGGCTTGTGCTTTAGCACGGCTGGGATAAGCTCACCCAGGTCATTAATATTCTTGAGGAACAAGACGAGCACGCCCGAGTGAGCACGCGCCGGTACGAGACGGAATTTAATATCGGTAACCATACCAAGCGTACCTTCAGAACCCACAAACAGTTTAGTCAGGTCAAATATTCCTGTTTCGCGGTCCCACACATCCCATAATGCGTAGCCCATCGAGTTCTTGGTAACATGCGGGCGAGCGGCTTTGATTTCGTCATAGTGGGTATCGCACAACTCAAAGACCTCTTTGTATATGCGACCTTCAAGGTTATTTTGGGCAATTTTAGTATCAAGCTCTACCTTAGCTAGTGGAGCAATAGTATATTCCTTGCCATCAGCCAAAACTACCTTCAGCTCATCCACGAACCCAGCCGTCTTGCCATATTCTAATGACTTCTCACCACCGGAATTGTTGCCAATCATACCACCAATCGTGGCCATCTCACGTGAGGCTGGATACGATGGCATCAGTGATCCCTGCGCCAGTGTTGCTTTCTCGAAATCACGATAAAACACACCAGGCTGTGCATGGGCTTGCTCGGGTGATACTTCAAAAATCTTCGTCAAATAACGGTTAAAATCAATAATGACCGAATCATTGATAGCACCACCAGCCATGTCAGTGCCCGCACTACGAGCAGTTAATGACAAGTCAGGAATTGTCTTCTTGTGCTTGGTCGTCAATGCAACCAAGGCTTCTAAGTCCTTAGCATCCTTAGGCGCCACAATGGCCTGCGGTACAATCTCGAACATACTCGCATCATGGCTATACTTCTCACGTGTAGCCAAATCTGTTTCTATATCACCTTGAAATTTTGTCCGTAATTCAGTGAGGAATGCGTCCATGCCACCCTTTAAGTTTTAGTGCTAGTTATGGTGTAAGTATAAGCGGTATGCTACTATTTACCAAATGAGTAGTCACAGAATTGTAGTGGTGGGCGGCGGTTTTGGTGGTATAAAAACTGCCTTGGAACTGGCCAGAGATAACCGGTTTGATATCACCCTCATTAGCGACCATGAAGATTTCCGTGTCTATCCTACGCTGTATCACGTTGCCAGTGGTGGTTCGCACAAAGTTGCCTCTATCCCGCTGTCAGAAATCTTTGCAGAAAAACGCGTCAAGGTAGTTATCGACCGAGTTACGGCAATAGATAAAAAAGCTCGCACTATTACTACCGCCGGTAAACGGAGCTTTGGCTACGAAGCTACCGTTATCGCACTGGGCGTACGAACCAATTACTTTGGCATTCAAGGTATAGAGGAGTTTTCATACGGTATTAAGACTTTGGCAGAAGCCGAACGTCTGAAAGCTCATCTCCACCAACAACTGTGCGATGATAAAAAACCAGACCTCAACTATGTAGTAATTGGTGGTGGCCCAACCGGTGTTGAATTAGCTGGCGCCCTCCCCCAATACCTCAAGCAACTTGCCAAAAATCACGGGATTAATCACCGAGCGATTCATGTTGACCTAATCGAAGCAGCACCACGACTGGTTCCACGTATGCCCAAGGTTATATCCAAGGCCATTGCGCGCAACCTGCGTCGTCAAGGCGTTAAGCTGTATCTAAAAACTGCCGTCCAGGCCCAAACCGCTGATGCACTCATGGTCAATGACAAGCCTATTCGTAGCCACACGGTTATTTGGACTGCTGGCACTGCCAACCATCCGTTCTTTGCAAAGCATGATTTCCAAATTGCACCCAACCGCAAAGTTCGTGTTGACCAGTTCCTGCAAGCAGAACCGGGCATTTATGTGATTGGTGACAATGCCGATACACCTTATAGCGGCATGGCACAAACCGCCCTGTATGACGGTAATTTTGTGGCGGCCAATCTACAGCGTATTGCCAGTAGCCATGATCCCAAACCCTACACCGCAAAAAAGCCTATCTATGTATTCCCGGCCGGACCTAGGTGGGCTGCAGTGCTGTGGGGCAGAATCCGCATCTATGGACGTCTGGGCTGGTGGCTGCGCAGCATGGCTGATCTCGTTGCCTATCATGATTACTTGCCTACTGCCCTTGCCCTTAAGCGTTGGGGCGCTATGGAACAAACAGAAGACGCTTGCCCCTATTGTAGTGGCGACCCACAACTCGATAAACTCGAGTATCTCTCTGGCGAATCGAGCTAACTATTCAGCCTTTTGACTATTTTCAGCGCGCCACTTTTCAATCTCGGCGTGATGACCACTAAGTAAAACCTCGGGTACTGTCATGTCGTTGAACACTTCAGGACGAGTATACTGTGGGAACTCAACAGAGGTGTCGTCTGCTTGGAATGACTCAATTTCGGCTGATGCTGCGCCGCCCAATACACCGGGTAGTAGCCGTACGACACTATCAATAATAATCATAGCCGGCAGTTCACCTCCTGTTAAGACATAACTACCAATACAATATTGTTTATCTACCCATTTGGTCACCCGTTCATCATAGCCTTCATAGCGTGGGCAAACCAAAATCAGACCCTTGGCATTGGCAGCTAGTTGCTTAGCATCTGATTGCTTATATACTGCGCCGCGTGGTGTTGGTAGGATAACCACCGCTTCAGGGTCAATCTGCTTGGCGTGTTCTATGGCCGCAACGAGTGGCTCTGGCTTGAGCAACATACCATCACCACCGCCATATGGTGTGTCATCCACCTGCTGACGCGGGCCAGTACCAAAACTACGCAGATTGATATAACTAACTTCAAAGGCGCCTTTGTCTTGTGCCTTCCAGAGCATACTGGCGTTAAGTACGCCTTCGAACATCTCTGGGAATAGACTAATTACCTGTATCTTCATCTCTGTTATTCTAGCACAAACAAAAAGAACCCCCTTCGGGGTTCGTTTTGTCACATAAAGCTCTCATCTTTCGATGTCTCGCAACCGAGCTTTTGTTTGGGTGTTTTTGTTTTTTACTGCTGTAGGTCACAGCCGAATGTAGGTATGACTATAGCCGTAACCGTCTTGGTACGCAATACGAATCTACGGTTAGTTATCCCCACCCCTGGGGATAAGTTTAGATGTCGAGGTCGTCGAGGTCAGCTAATTCGGCACGAGTCTTGCTCACTACGTCGCTCGGCTCTTCTTCGGCTACCACGGCATCGCTGTCGTCGTCAGCACTGTTACTAGTACTAGAAGCAGTTGGTGCACCACCGGTCACATCAACAATTTTGAGGTTATAGCGGGCATCGTTCTTCGTGCCAAGAGCGCGCAGCAGTGTACGCAGGCTCTGCGCAGTCGCGCCACGCTTACCGATGACACGGCCAAGATCTTCACCATCTACGGTTAGCTCAAGTAGTACGCCTTTTTCATCAATTCGGCGCTCAACACTTACTGCATCAGGGTTACCGACAAGTGATTTAACAATATATTCTATAAACTGCTGGTCAATGGTATTACTCATACTGACGTCCCTCCGATTACGGTATTACCCATCTATTGTACCAAAAAACCCAGCACATAGCTGGGTTTTAAGCATTAGTTCAGAAAACTTAGGCTTCTTTTGGTTCGTCAGCTGATTCTTCTGCTGGAGTTTCCTCGGCAGCAGCTTCTTCAACAGGTGCTTCTGGAGCTTCTGCAACTTCCTCGGCTGGCGCCTCGGGTTCTGCTGCTGGCTCTTCAGGCTCTGGTGCAGCTTCTTCTGCAGGACGGTTACGACGCAGTTTTTCTGGGTTTCGCAGTTTGCCTTCCTTAGCAGGAGCAACCTTTACCCACTCTGGTAACTTAACACCCTCTGCTGTGAGCAATCGCACAACACGGTCAGATGGCTGAGCACCATTGCTCAGGTATTTAGTTGCTAGCTCTTTGTTCAGAACCGTTTCTTTGCTGTGTGGATTGTAGCTGCCAAGCAGGGCGACCACACGGCCACTGCTAGGGGTCCGGCGACTGTCTTGAACGACAACGCGGAATTGAGCATGACCTTTACGGCCAGTACGCTGCAAACGAATAACAAGCATGTTATTCCTCTCATATTCCCTATAAAGAGATTAAATTGTTAACTCGGTAATATTACAGGAAATCACCCCTGTTGTCAACTATTTAGCGTAGGTCTTTAGAGCAGTTTCGGCGGCTGCAACTTGGGCAGTCTGCTTGCTTGGGCCGATACCTTCACCCTTTAGCTGACCATTCACAAACACACCAACCGTAAAGGTCTTTTCGTGGTCTGGGCCTTCTTCGGTCAATACTTTGTATATTGGTGTATGACCGTCTTTGCTTTGTACGATTTCTTGTAAGTTAGATTTTGGGTCCATCCATGAGCCAGTTTTTAAAATCTCTTCGAATGTGACTAATAGGCTACTGGTGATGAAATTCTTGGCAGCATCGTAGCCTTGATCCAGATACAGCGCACCAACCACAGCTTCGTAACAGTTGGCCAAAATCTGAGCACGGGCACGATCCGTACCGCGCTTCTCGCCTCGGCTGAGACGCAACAATGGCTCAAAATCATGTCGAGCGGCAGCCGCACTAATGCTTTCGGTTCGCACCAATGCACTGCGCCAGTTGGTGAGAATGCCTTCTGGGTCACTATAGTTACCGTACAGATACTCAGTAGAGACGAGCTCGAGCACAGCATCCCCCAGGAACTCGAGACGCTCGTTATGCTCCTTGGCGGTCTTACGGTGCTCGTTTACATATGAGCGGTGGGTAAAGGCAGTGATTAGCAGCTCAAGGTCATTGAATGTAACGCCAAGTGTATCCTTGGCAAACTGTGTGTATTTAGTAACGTCCATAATTTAGTGCTTCTTGTTCCTGATTTTTTTAAGCGCCAACAAAATAATCTTGCCGATATCTTCGTATTCAATCTTATCCAGGGCCTCGTTGGCTGGGAACCATTTAATACCATTCATCCAATCTTCTGGCTGCAATTCGTTGGTCTTGCCCTTTGCCTCAACCAAGAATATCTCTGTGGTCATCAGCACCAAGCTCTGCTGCCGGCGATAACGGAAGTTAATCTTGCCCAACCAGTCCGATACAGCCATTTGCTGCAAACCAGTTTCTTCGCGGATTTCACGTTCTGCAGTTTGCTTTGATGATTCACCTTCTTCGATATGACCTTTTGGGATAGTCCAGCGGTTCTTGGCGTCCTGAATCAGTAGTATTTCTACTTCACCTTTTTCGGCCAAGCGATACACAATACCACCCGCAGTTGGTTCACGGACGACTTCGCTAATAGTGGGTTTACGACGACTAACAAATTTTTTGAAGCCGCCTAGCGGGTTATTTGGTCGTTTCATCGGCATCTTTAATGACTTTCTTAGTGAGGGGAGCTACGTCTTCGCCCTCGCGCTGGCGCAAGAGTGTGCCCAATACGCCGTTAATAAATTTAGAGGAATTTTCGCCGCCAAATGCCTTGGCTAGCTCTACAGCTTCGTTAATAACCACCTTAGGTGGTACGTCACTGACAAATGTCAGCTCGTAGGCACCGATGCGTAGTACCAGTCGGTCCATACGTGCGATTTGGTCAATTGGCCAATCAGGTGCAATTGGCTGTAGCATGGCATCAAGTTCGGTTTTTTTGGCGTCTACGCCAGCAACCAGTTCTTGAATAAACACTGGGTCGTCCACCATGTCAGCATAGCGCTTGATGTTGCGCGCCAAGACGTCCTTCAATTTGAAGGCTTTGTCATCACACTCTAGACGGAACTCTTCTTCGTAGAGCGTCTGTAGTGCAATGATACGACCGAGGTGTCGGTTGGATGCCATATTGTTAAAATCCTTCTTAGCTACCAGTATACCCTAAGGGCGATTGGTACTTAAGCTTTTTCGGCTAATTTTTTGCCTGATTCGCGACGTGTGGTATATGCCTTCACTGGTGAAGTAGCATTCACTGCACGAGCCAATTTGACCAGCAAATGGCTACGACGTGAGCCGGTGCGACGCGGACTGGTTCGTTTCTTGGGCTTACCCATAGATATATACTCCTCTTACGAGTTAACAAAATTCTCTGTTACTATAGCGTAAATTACCACGTTATTCAAGGGATGCTAGATAACGAAGTTTACTAATTTGCCCGGTACATAGATAGATTTCTTAATCTCTGCACCATTAATAAAGGCAGCCACTTTCTGGTCTGTAGCAGCCACAGCCAAGATATCGTCTTTGTTGGCGTCAGCAGATACGCTAATTTCGCTACGTAACTTACCGTTTACCTGAACTGCCAAGGTAATGGTGTCTTGGGCCAAATACTGGTCATCCCATTGTGGCCAGCTATCACGTTGTACACCATCCTTATGACCAAGTTGCTGCCATAGCTCGTCGGCAATGTGTGGCGCAAATGGAGCAATACAAGCCACTACGGCCTCTAAAGCCTCCTGCCATACCTCATTCTGCTTCAGATTATCTGTTTTGAGCTTGTATAAATCATTGACGGTAGTCATTGCGGCTGCAATTGCAGTGTTATAGCGGTTTTCGTGGATGTCTTCGGTCATTTTCTTAATCATCTGGTGTGTGGTCAGACGGATAGCCTTGGTAGCCTCTGCAGATACCGTACCCTCGTCAGCGGCCAAGTATTCCTGCGCCAGTGTCCAGACACGATTCAAGAATCGATAGGTACCGGGTACGCCTTGTGGGTCCCATCGTATCCACAGCTCAAGCGGTGCGGCAAACATCAAGTAAGTACGGAGTGCGTCTGCACCATAGCCCTGATTAATAATCTCGAGTGGATCAACACCATTGCCCTTAGACTTACTAAACATCGTGCCGTCACTTGCCATAATCTTGCCGTTAAACAAGAATTGCTTGAATGGCTCGGCTTCGTGCACCAAACCAAGCTTTTTAAAGAAGTGGCCAATGAAGCGGGCATACAGCAAGTGCGCAGTAGCATGGTCGCCACCGTTATAGAAATCTACCGGCTCCCATTTGTTGACAATCTCAGTATCAAAAATCTTGTCAGTGTTGAACGGGTCCATGTAGCGGTACATATACCAGCTACTACAGATGTAGGTATCCAGTGTGTCGGTTTCACGCTCTGCGTCACCACCACATTCTGGGCATTTAACCTGTAACCAGTCCGTGGCTCGGGCTAGTGCACTACGACCATCGCCACTCGGCTGAAAATCTGTAAGTTCTGGCAGAACAACCGGTAGTTGGTCATCGGGAACAAGCACATTACCGTCTTTTGGACAGTTGATAATAGGAATTGGTGCACCCCAGTAGCGTTGACGGCTGACTGACCAATCGCGCATCTTGTAGTTTACTTTCTCTGCGGCTATGCCTTCTTTGGCTAGACTTTTCACGATATTTTCACGCGCATCGGCTGATGCCTGGCCGTTGAACTCACCAGAGTTAACCATGACACCTTCGTCATGGCTGCATTCATCGTCAGGGGCGTCGTTCTGCACCACACGAATGATGGGCAGATTAAAAGCCTTAGCGAATTCGTTGTCGCGTTCGTCGTGGGCAGGCACGGCCATAATGGCACCGGTGCCGTAGCCAGTCAGCACATAGTCAGCAATCCAGATAGGTATCTGCTCGTTATTGACTGGATTAATTGCATACGCACCTGTAAACACGCCTGTCTTTTGCTTGCTAGCCTGACGCTCTATTTCAGTCTTCTGCTGAGCGGCTTTAACGTAGGCATCTACTGCATCTTTTTGTTCGGCAGTTGTCAGCTGCGCAACTAGCTCGTGCTCTGGCGCTAATACCAAGAATGTTGCACCAAACAACGTGTCGGGCCGTGTCGTGAAAACTTTTATTTTCACGTTTTCACGAGTTTTCACGCCAAAATCTACCTCTGCGCCCGTGCTCTTGCCAATCCAGTTTTTCTGAGCCAACTTAACGGTATCGGTCCAATCTAAATCTTCAATTGCATCTAACAGTTCGTCGGCATATTCAGTAATTTTGAAGAACCATTGTTTAACTTCTTTTTTCTCGACAATTGGGTCGTCTTCACCATCATGACGCCAACACTTACCATCTATAACTTGTTCATTAGCCAATACTGTCTGGCATTTGGTACACCACCACTGCATACGGCTATCTTGGTAAGCCAGGCCATTCTTATACATTTGGGCAAAAATCCACTGCGTCCACTTGTAGTACTCGGGCACGTGCGTGGCAATTTCTTTACTCCAGTCGTTGCTCCAACCCATGGCTTTGTACGCCTTACGATAATCAGGAATCAGCTGCGCCATACTCTCTTGTGGGCTAATTCCCTGCTTAATAGCACGGTTCTCGGCTGGCAGACCAAAAGAATCCCAACCAACTGGGTGATAACTCTCAAAGCCTTTTTGGCGCATAAAACGGGCTTTTACTTCGCTAATGGTGTAGTTCATGGCATGCCCAATGTGCAAGTTACCACTGGGGTAGTTGAACATACTCATGGCAAGATATTTGGGCCGTGATGTTTTTAAGTCAGCTTTGTAAACCTGGGTCTCGTCCCAAATTTTTTGCCACTTCGGCTCTATTTCCTTAGGATTATATCGCTGCATTGATTATATTCTAACAGAGGTCAGGACTATTTGAAACTGGCTTGTTTCTTTTTGAGCCAGGAGCGGCTCTGGCGGACAAGCTTTGATTGGTCCGCAGAGTCGGCCAATATGAGCTTTACGGCTTCTTCTGCAAACACACGGTTTTGGGAACCTTTAACAAGTACCACAGCACCGGGCTTAATGAGCTGTTTCAGGTATTCACCTGCAGCGTAAGGGCTGGTGAAGGTAGTGACTTTGCAACCGGCCCTTATGGCGGCAGGCGCTAAATAGGTATTGGCATCAGGGCCAAGCGTCAGCACTTCGTCCAGATGCTTTGATTCACAAAACTCACCAAGCTCAGTATGCGCATCTGGCGAATACGTGCCGAGTTCGTTCATATTGCCGAGTAACGCAATTTTCTGAGGCGCTTTGATACGGTACAGGATTTCCAACGCTGCCCTGGCTGCTTCGGGACTGGAATTGTACGTATCATCAATAATTGTTGATCCTTGGATGCCAGCTAAGCGCTGCAAGCGACCGTTCACTGGTTGTACATTTTTGAGGCCACTAACGATTTGTTGCATGCTAAAACCCAACATATCTGCCACGGCTATTGCAGCTGTTAGTGAGTAGAGGTGTGCATCGGCCATGCTCTCATGACGAGCCTTCAACAGCACAGTACCATTATGACTCACCTGAAATGCAGCGCCATCTGTATGGAAAGAGAAATCATCCATATGATACTCTGCTTTGTTATGCAGACCGTAGGTGGTTGCCTCGGGCACAAACTCGACGTATTCTTGTGCCACTAAATCAGTATTTATAACAATTTCATCAGCAAGCTGCACAACTGACAACTCTTCTTTTGCTACAGCATCAAGGTCCTGGAAAAATTCCATGTGCTCTGGTGTGATAGCTGTCACTACGGCAATATCCAGATGGATATATCGTTTGAATGCAGCAATTTGGCCTGGCCCATCAGTGCCGAGTTCAACAACAACTACTTCAAAATCAGGCTGTTTGTGGAGCTGTAGCTCGCATGCAACAAAGGTCTTGAGCCAACCCAATGGGTTGAGCAGTGATGGCATTGGCACATCAAAGAATACCAGTGGCACGGTCACTAAATCGTTGAAGTTACCTTCCTGGAAACGAACCTTTTTAGTACCGCCCAGTACCTGGGCAATAGCGAACTTAGTGCTGGTCTTGCCGATACTACCAACCACACCGACTGTACTAAAACGATACTTACGCTGCAGCCGGCGGACCTGCCAGCCCAACACTGCTACTACTAGCTTGCGGGCAAATTGTTTCATATATACTGACCAGTATACCCTGGCCGGTGTTTCGCCGCTACAATGTCAGACTATCAAAGGCTGAAGTAGTATTAGCACCTAATACACTTTCGCCTGAGCCGCCCAAGAACGCACCAAGCAGCTCCATAAGTGATTTAGCGCCATCTGGCTTCTTGAACTCAAGCTTGTCGTTGTTTGGCTGGATAGTTGCATTGAGTGTGAACTTAATAGCCTTGCCGTCGTCTGTACCATCGAAATCCGCTTTAACCGTCGCTGTATTCTTCTTTGTATTGAGAGTAACTCCCACCGTAGCCTTGCCCTTTGGCTCATCCTCACTTGCGTTGATTGTTACATAGAATGGATACTCGTCACCACCATTATAATTGAGGCCCACAGAGACGAAGTCACCAGCCACCTTTGGGTCGTTGAAGGTAATTTTGCGAACCAGCTTAGTGCTCGTATCTACCCATACATCTGCAGTATCTGTGTCCTTGATAGAATCAAGGTCTTTAGTGTCTTCACATTGCCTCTTCAAGTCTGCTTCTGACTTGCCAGAACTGATTGCTTTGTAGAGCTTAGTAGAGAGTGCCTTGTCACACAGCGCTTGGTTGTAAGCTTTGAGGTGATTCTTATTAATACCGACTTTGTAATGGTATGCACCACGGTCATCAAGTTTTTCCTTGCCAACATTTTGCTTGACCACAAAGACGGCCTTACTAGCGTCATCTGTGAATACATACTGCTTGGTAGGTTCACCGAGTGCACGAGCAAAATCAGTCACGTCCTGGAGCTTGACGTTTTGTATACCGGAGTCGGATTTTGTAGCTGATTTCTCTACCTGGTCAAGCAGTGTATGGTCAATGAAATACCACTGGTTATCAAAAGCCGCAAACTGCTCGCCCGCACCCGCTGCTTCTGCACCCAGCACTTTATCGATGCCCTTTAGGCCATTCACTCGTAAATAAATGTCAGGGTTCGCGCTGGTGTCAGTTGTGTGCGTCAAGGCTTCCAATGTGAATCGTTGGCCTACGGCACCTGCATCAATCTTGGTTTCAGAGTCTTTCTCGTAAAATTTTGAATCAATGGTACCGTCCACAACAACATCTTTACTATCAAACTTGAAGGTACCGTTAATTTTGGCGCCCTTGGTGTCTTTCTGACTGTCGGCGTACGTAACCAAACGGTCGTAGCCCTTGCCGGTATTAGTTAACGCCTTGGCCCAAAGGTTTTCTGGCTTATTGGCCACAACAATTCCAAAGTAGGCTGCGGCACTACCACCAAGCACCACTATGGCCACTAATGCAGCTATAGCCATGACTGGCAGCTTCTTTTTGACACTGCTCGTAACAACTGATGCTGAGTCAACAGTAGGAGTCGTTGATGTGGTAACTGGTTCAGTAACTGGAGTTGCTTCCGTATTTGGTGTTGGTTCGGTTGTGTTTTCTGGTTTCGGTGTATCGTCTGTAGGCTGCATATAATCCTCCAAATGTAGCGTTATATAAACTACTTATGATTATACAGCAGCTTCTCAGATTATATAATGTAGGAACAGAGAAATACCGTGTTTACACAGTTTTCGAGTACCGCCCGCTTCAACGCTGCAAAGCAGTGTTATGCGGCAACCTCTCGGTATTACTCTATTGACTGTAATTGAGCCTGAAGCTCGTCCACAGAAATGGCATCTTTTGGTGGGGCTGGTAGTTCCTTGCGGAGATTGCGGCCTGAGATATCTTCTGTCTTTGAGCCTGCGCTCTGGGCGGTCTGAGTCACCTGGTGTGACCAGCCATCAATAGATACGCTGAAGAATAGCTGGCTCGCCTGCTCATAGTCGCTTGGGTTAATACCATCTAGATGAGTAAGGCCTGTCTCCTTTGCAAACTCCTGAATGGCAGTGATGTATGGTACTGGGTTTACAGTGACCGAGAATGTGTAAGTAGGACGACGGAATAGGCCGCTGTGTCTTGTTTCAACAACTTTGTAGCTGTAGGCTTTGTTGTCTTTCATGTGCTTAACCAGACTGTGGCGTTGAGCAGCAGTAAGATTTCCTGTTGGGAACACGCCTAGCACAGATTGATTGTAGAGCTGACCTTGGGTGATGCTTGTATCATCAGGCTGAGTCTTGCCCCAAATGTTTAATACGCTTGAGAAATCCAGTGGCTTGCCATCACGCTCACCCTGAGCGCCAGTCACAATGCTGGTATATCGTACATAGTCGTATACCGGTGTGCCAATATTTTCTGTCTTGGCGGTAGCGGAATCAACGCCTGTTTGCGTAAACACTGTGTCACCAAACACGCGCTGCTTTGGCTCGGCTGTCGTAGCGATAACCTGGTCAACGCTTTGTTGGCCCTGCTTGATAGTACTGTGCCTGGTGTAGGACATAGTCTGCAGACTGTTATTCACAGAGCCCCAGAATAGTCGGTCTGGATTAGTCACATTATGGTATTGCCAAGCAACAAATATAGCTGCCAGCAATACAGTTGCGATAGATACAATAAATTTAGTTGATGTAATCGTGCGTGCAAGCACGTTTGATGAACCACCCTTAAAGGCAAGACGTTTTCTAATCATATAGCTATTAAACAGTATCTGAGCGTTTATCGCAATTCGAGTGGACTTCAGACAAAGAAAAAAGCCCTCAAGATGAAGGCTCTTTGCTTGGTGGAGCATAAGGGATTCGAACCCTTGACCTCTTCCATGCCATGGAAGCGCGCTAGCCAACTGCGCCAATGCCCCAAAAGACCAAAAAATTGTAGCACAACAGAGACGAAATAGAAAACCGCCCTTGAGGCGGTTTCTGTTCGTGCGCGCCCACCCGCGGCGGGTGAACGCTTTTGTTTTGAAGTGTTTGTTTCGCCGCTTGAGCGCACGATTACTCTAAGCATAGTACAGTCAGCTATTTTGTCAATCAGCCTACTCGGCTGGGTAATGAGTATCCCGTTGGGAATGAATTTCAACCAAAGCATCTGCCCGAGCAAGTTCACGCTGTATTTTTGGTAGCTCAATCAACGGCTCGTCAGAGCGCAGTGCGGCCAATTCTTCACCCAAGTCACGAATAAATGCTTGGTTATCTATTAGTGGTTCAGCTACAGCTAGTTCAACAATTATTTCTTCTGTGACTTCTGGGTCAATTTTGTGCAAATCTGGCAAAATATCAAGAATCTGAAAATTATTGGTGACTTCTCCGTCCTCCACGGTCTGCAAATTTTCCGGGTCCAGCAATTCTGCAGCAGCCTCAACCGCCCGCTCTTGCATAGCCTTGTTGCTTGTTGATACAACGCGGCCTAGTTGCGCCGCTACTTCAACATGCTGGTCAGAGATAGCAATCTCATGGTTAATAATTTCTGTAGGGGTTATCCCTAGTGGTGCTTCAGCCATCTAGATGCCTCCTGCTTAACTTGTATTGTATATATTTTTACATACATCGACACATATGTAAAATCTGGTCAACTACTGAGCAAGGCAAGTAGCTTTGCCTCATCAATAATCTTTGTACCGTAAGATTCAGCTTTCTTAAGCTTGCTAGCACCAACTTTGCCTCCTGCGACGAGGTATGTCGTGTCCTTGGCCACGCTCGACTGAAATGTGCCACCCAACGCTCGAATTTTCTCTGCAGCAATGTCACGCCCCATGCTTTCTAGGCTGCCGGTTATGACAAAGCTCTGCCCGGCCAGTGGTCCGCCTACTTTTTTAACGTCTTCTGGCCATACGCCCAGGCTGCGGAATTTAGCCAGAAGGGCGTCATTATCATCTTCGTCAAACCACAGATACAGCGAATCAGCAACGACATCACCGATGCCTTCCACACTTCGTAAATCTTCCAAGCTTGCAGTACCTAGATTATCGAGCTTGCGGAATTTTTGTGCCAAATCAATCGCTGTTTGAGTACCCACATGGCGAATGCCTAAACCATAGATAAAGCGAGCCAGGGGCGGTGTTTTCTTCTGGGCAATTGCATCAATAAGCTTCTGGGCAGAGATATCGGCAAACCGGTCAAGCGCCAATAAGTCGTCTTTGGTTAAGGCATAGATGTCCGCCAGATCTTTGACCAAGCCAGCATCGACCAGGGCAACTACGTTTTTCTCGCCCAACGTATCAATATCCAATGCGCCCTTACTTGCAAAGTGCTGTAGTGCCCGTTTAAGAATCAGTGGGCCCGTTAGGCCCTTCACGCGGTAGACTACGTCCTCGCCCTGTCTCTCGAACTCTAAATCAGGGTATTGTCGAGCGAGCTCAGCTTCATAATCAAACGGCTTGATGCCTGCGGGTCTGAGCGGTAGTAATACTTCTTGCACTTGCGGGATAATATCACCAGCCTTAAAAATGATAACTGTATCGCCTACTCGGATATCTTTACGGGCAATCTCATCTGCATTATGCAGGCTGGCGTGCTGCACAGTGGTACCGGCAACAGTTACGGGATCAAACACCGCAACTGGCGTAGCAGCTCCAGTGCGGCCAATACTAATCACGATGTCTTTCACGACTGTCGTTGCTTCCTCGGCAGCATATTTGTAAGCCACGGCGCCGCGCGGTGTTTTGCCCACAGTACCAAGTTGCTCAAATGCGGCGCGGTCATTAATTTTAATAACCAAACCATCCGTGTTAAACGGCAACTTCTCACGCTTGGTATCCCATTCATCAGCATAGGCTATGACGTCATCAAGCTTCGTAAAGACAGCTGCATCACGGTTGCGAGTCAGTCCCAATTCACCCAATAGTTTATAGGCGAAGCTATTGGTGGGTATTTCTGATGCGTTGTCTCTCAATATGTCGTAAGCGCGGAATTCAAGTGGACGTTCAGCCACCAGGCGCGGGTCAAGCTGTCGAATGGTACCGGCTGCGAGGTTGCGAGGATTCTTGAATATAGCCAGACCTTCAGCAGCGCGCCTTTCATTAAGCAGCTGGAATTTTTGCTTGGTCATAATAATCTCACCACGTATTTCTGTGCGACCCTTTAGCAATGGGCTACTTATCTGGGTTTTGCGTAGCTCGAGCGGGATATTCTCGATAGTACGTACATTTAGTGTCACGTCTTCGCCCACCTGGCCATCACCACGGGTCACGGCTTGGACCAGGCGACCATCCTCATATGTCAGCGCACAGGCCAGACCGTCCATCTTGATATCACAGAAGAATTCGTGCTCGGTGCCGGGCAACAGCTTATCCATACGCTTGACCCATGCCTCCACCTCGTCCCGGTTGAACACATCATTGAGGCTAATCATACGCGTGCGATGAGTGATTTTAGCAAACTTATCCAGCGCCACACCAGCTACGCGCTGAGTTGGACTATCTGGAGTGATAAGGTCTGGATATTGTTCCTCTAACTGGCTTAGTTCGTGCTTTAGACTATCAGCCGCAGCCTCACTCATAGTCGATTCGTCCAGCACATGATAGTGATAGCGATAGTCATTAATAAGCTCACGCAGTTTTTCTATGCGAGTGGCGGCCTCAGACTTGTTCATTTCAGAAGTTCTCGATAAAGACTGTAGGCATAGCTATGTGCAACTGGTACCGCTAGAGCAACCAAGAGCAGGTATACAACCTCAGCGATTGGGGTAGCTATGATGATAATGGGTAACATTATGAGTAGCCCAAAAATTATAAAGATAAAAGGCAAAAATAGCACTTTACGCATAACTGTCCATCGGCGAAATTGCACCAAGCCCTTGGTTGAACGCAGCGCCTTAAGCGGTGTCATGTCTGGTAGCGTCACGATATACAGTGCAAATACGGTACTCGTCAGCATATAAATACTCCAGAGCACCAGCAATCCTGCCAACAATGCCCATAAGAGCTGTTCAAGTATGCCGACAGCCAGCCCAGCCCCAACAGTCACGTTATACAAAAAAGCCGCAGCAGTCAGCGGCAATGTTTGTAGGCCGAGCACTAGGAGTATCAGTAGAAAGGGGACTAACGGATAGCTCGATTTATAAAAGGCATCCTTGAGCGTAATTTTCTCACCCGCATGAACCTGTCTGAGCGTCCATATCATGACCAGGCTAAATAGTATCATCAGTATTGTTTGATATGTTGCAGCGACCTCAGTAGTTGGGTTGCTTGAGCTAACCAATACGCCAAATATTGTCACAGAAGCTGCAATTTTACCCAGAGATCCAGATATGATTTCTTGGATTGCGTCCTTGATGACACCCAAATCTTGAGTTAGCGCAAAACCCCTTACCAATAACAGCAACAGGATTAGATATATCGCAAAAATGCCGCCAAACAATTTTTTGTGGGCCCATATGTGTCTCAATGACCGCTTGAATATACTCCAGCCGCTGGGCAATTTGGGGCTTGGATGCTTGAGCCGCTTAGAAAGTCGGAATGATTTATAGTCTGGGCGCTCTAGCTGGCGCGGCTTGCCTTCCCGCCGAGATTTTGGTTTGGTGGTGACAGCTTTTTTCTTAACCATAGGTAGCTTATTTGGCGCCAATCATTGCTCTGAGCCGTGCAATGCGGTCTTCGATAGGAGGATGCGTACTGAACAAGCCAGCCAGGCTGCCGCCCTTTAGCGGATTAGCAAAGAATAAATGTGCGGTTGAGCTATTAGCACGACGAGTGACACTACCTTGCTGAGCAATCTTCTCTAGTGCACTTGCTAAGCCCTCTGGGTAGCGAGTTGTCAGCGCACCGGTGGCATCAGCCAGATATTCACGACGCCGAGAGATAGCAAGCTGTATGAAGCTGGCTGCAATCGGCGCAATCAGCGCGGCAGCTATGCCCAATATGTACACAATCGGGTTGCGGTTATCGCTATCAGAGAAAAAGGCATAGTGGAGTATCAAATCAGCAACCAATGACACAACAGAAACAAGACCAAAGGCAAACATTGAAACTCTGATGTCATAGTTCTTTACGTGTCCAAGCTCATGCGCCATCACACCCTCAAGCTCATTATCATCTAGGGCATCAAGAATACCAGTCGTTGCACAAACAATAGCATGCTTGGGGTCACGGCCTGTGGCAAATGCGTTGAGTGCTGGGTCTTCCATGATGTAAACCTTGGGCATTGGGAGGCCTTCGGTAATTGCCAGGTTTTCGACAATACGATATAGCCGTGGGTTGTCTTTCTTACTAATCTCTTTTGCACCATTAACCGCAGTAGCCAGCTTGGCACCACCGTAGTAGGTAATTAAGGCGTAAATCATTGAGCCAGCAAAGAAACCAATTGTCAGCACTGGTGTGTAGCTTGTACTGCCAGTTAGCAGTGCACCGGCTACCCAGGACAGACCAAAGACAAATATTAGAAACCCAACAAATATAAATAACGTCTTGCGCTTATTCGCTGCAATCTCGGAATACACTACTTAACTCCTAGAACTTAACTTCAACTGGCTTTTGGGCAGCTGCAAGGTCTTCAACCTCAAAGAACTCACGTTCCTTGAAGCCCAAGATACCGGCAAAAATAGTGTTTGGAAATACTTTAATCTTGATGTTCAAATCACGAGCTGAACCGTTGTAGAAACGGCGAGCAGCTTGGATTTTGTCTTCGGTATCAACCAGCTCTGCCTGTAGCTGCTGAAAGTTCTCGGTAGCACGTAGCTGTGGGTAAGCTTCAGATACAGCAAACAAGCTCTTTAGGGCCTGTTCGAACTGATTCTCTGCCTTAGCGGTCTCTTGTACACCTTGGGCATTCAGCGCGTTTGAACGGGCTTCTGTTACCTTCTGGAATACTTCTTTTTCGTGGCTTGCGTAGCCCTTCACAGATTCAACTAGGTTAGGAATCAGGTCAAGACGTCGCTTTAGCTGTACAGTAATGTCACTCCAGGCTTCATCTACACGCACATTTAGTTTTACTAAACCGTTATACAGACCAATCAGGGCTAGTACGGCAACACCGACTACTGCTAATACAATTATCAACGTCATTTCAGTCACACTCCTTTTATGTATCTATAGTATATCACTAGCGTGAGCGGTATTACATAGAAAAACAGCCATGTTATACCGCGATTTTATGTAATAAAAAACACCGAATACTTAGGTATCAATAGGTGCTACTAGCTCACCTGCTATTTCGTGCACAGTGAGCTTGTCTAGGATGGAGTGTAGATCGTTAGCTTCAAGCTTTATCTCTTCCTCGTTTATATATGCGTAGACCGACGTATTGTCCACTACTTCAATATGGAAGATTGTAAAACGATTATTCTTGAGACTAATGGAGTGGCACGTTTCTCGCTCGGTAGAGGAAGCCTTAAATTCAACATGACTAATTGGTACTAGCTGGGCGCTGTCATTAAAGTCCCATGCAGAGCTTTTGTACATGTATTGAGAGTGAGGCGACTCGATACCTTCCCGCATCGGAACGTCTGCGGCATGTTCTTCTACATACTTCGTGAAGCGCTCGAAGACTATCTCTGGATTACCTAGTGTTTCACCTGTCATATAGGTATGTTACACCGTGCTTTCGGGTAACAGCAAGCATGAGCAAAACAAAAACACTCTGGTAAAACAGAGTGTTTTTATATGGTGGGCAAGGAGGGGCCTCGCTACGCTCGCGCACTGCGTCATGCTCGGTGTAAACACCTGCGCGTGACTTCGTTGGCGTCGAACCCTTGCTTTGCAGTACGGGTTCTCGATGTCACACCAACAAAAAACCGGTCAAAAGACCGGCTCTTTGTTGGTGGGCAAGGAGGGACTCGAACCCTCAAGCCTTGCGGCACATGATTTTAAGTCGTGCGCGTATACCAGTTCCGCCACTCGCCCTGGAGGCACCTACGGGTAACGCTCCCGTCTACACGGTTTTGCAGACCGTTGCCTAACTTCTCGGCCAAGGCGCCACGGTATCGTGACGATACCGTGTGATTATAGCGTATTTATATATGTATTTAACAGTGTGATAGCTAGTTATCCCTATTTGGGAATAGTGGTATTACATTACGAGTATGGTCAAACTTTTCAATAACCTGCTTGGTACGGTCAAGTACTACTACGGGCAAATACGGGTTCACATCTGGATATATTTCCTTTTCCAGGGCTATATCAACCACCTCGGCGGTTATTCTGTCGGGTACAACTCGACTTGCATCAGCCTTGAGTACCGAGCTAGCAATAATGAGCTCACCCATTAGCACCAAATCTTCCTGGCCAAGTCTTACGCCACGGGTCATCGCGTTGACACCCAGCCCAGCCTCGTGGAGAGGCTGATTACGCAGTAATTGCACCACATGATTTTCCGGTGTCTCTGCAGGCAAGAACACACCTGCACTCTGGCGGAAGAAGTTACCCATATATTCCTGGCCGCGTTTGGCCATGCCAAACGGCACGGTTAATACATTCCCTCCAAAGGGATATATCTCTCTCATATGTTGCCTTTCTTTACTTGTTGACGCTGCGTCTCAGCCGAATGTGTATCTATCTTGGTAAAGATGCAGGCAAGTATGCGCTTATGCTTGGCTAATATCTGTCAAAATCATTACAGACTATGAGTAAAAATTGGGCCTAAATTAGTCGGCCATAGAACCAGTTTGCACTTCTCCGGCTCGCTTGTAGTTAGCAAAGATAACGCCGGTTGGTGTTACGTTGGTCTCTGTTAGCGTAAACGCGGCAGGAATTGTACCTTCAGCAAATAGTTTTTTGCCATTCCCGAGTATCACGGGGAATGTTTTTAGCCAAAGTTCGTCTACTAAATCGTGTGCGAGCAATGTTTGAATTAGCTTGCCGCTACCATGGACTTGGATATCAGAACCTTCTGATTCTTTGAGCTTCTTAATCTCTTCTACGCCTGATAGAAAGACCGTATTTTGCCAATCCGATTCTTTCCTGCTTGTACTTACAACGTACTTCTTCACCTCATTGATACTTGGCCATTGGTCAACATGTTTTGGCCAGAAAGGCTCCCAAATATCGAAGGTTTTTCTGCCAAGCAACAAATCTGCTGGCTGCATTTGTTTTTCCATAATCTTGCCAGCTGCTTCATCAAAATACGGTGCAGTCCAGCCACCGTATTTAAAGTCACCGGATGTATCTTCTTCCGGGCCACCAGGTGCCTGCATGACACCATCTAAACTGATGAATGATAATACAATTATTTTTCTCATGTTTCTATTATTATCCTAAATTACTAAAATTACTTGATAAATATCCCACACAATGTGGCAACAGACGACAACCCCAAGTACTCGTCGGAACAAACTATGGCCGAGCGCTATTTCCAACACTGCCCAGATGAGTATCGATACGACGCTGACAACACTGAGCATAGAGCCTGCGCTGCCATCAACAAACTTGTGAGCCAATGATGCAGTCAACCAAATAGCTAGCGGCACATTCGGCCACTCAAAAATCACTATCTGTCCTGCTTTATCTGCAAAGAAACGTCGTAACATCTGCCTAGTATAGCGCCTGCTACTACTAAAGTCGTGCTGGGCCCAACCCAGCCTTATGGCCGGAATCACTATTTCGATTATCCTTCGACCGCCACTTCAAAGCCACCGTATGCCATTTTTTGCATGTCGTTTGGCATTTCAAAATCAGTAGCATCTGCATAAGCTTCACTCATTTCGGCCATAACCTTTGCGTTTACTTCATCGCGATGCTCTTTTGAGTTGAAAACTATAAATGAAAACCATACGTTGTCATCTTCACCCGCACCAGCCATTTCTTTATAAGCTCGCGATTTTTGGTCACCCATTTCCTGCTGCTTCAGGTCATCGCCCCTACACTCAAAGTATTGCAGTGCACCATGCTTCATCCATGAATCACGCCCCATTTCTGCCATTTTCTGGTATTCAGCTTCTTTTCCTTTGGGTATTACTAGTACAAATCCATCAACATATTTAGCCATTTTATGCCCCTTTTTCGTTATGTTTATCTTCTAATTTTAAGTCTCTTACGAGCTAACAGCAATAAAAAGAACGCCGAAGCGTTCAAATTGACCTATTTTAGTTCTTCTGCCAATCCAATGAGGATTTGCTCGGGACCACGCATATAGCACAGACGATATGTGTCTTCATACTGGACTATTTCTCCGACAAGCTTCGCACCGTGCTTCTGCAGCCTGGACACTGTGTCATCAATATCTATTACTGTGAACATACTGCGCAGATAACCAAGAGCATTGACTGGCGCGCTGCGATGATCAGCAACTGGCGACGGCGCCAGATAACGACAGAGTTCTAGTCTGCTGTGCCCATCGGGTGTGACCATCATGGCAATCTCAACACGCTGGCCATCTAACCCAGTGACACGACCAGACCATTCACCTTCAAGTACTGCACGGCCCTCAAGCTTCAGACCAAGCTCTGTAAAAAAAGATACGACTTCATCCAGTGATTCAACGACTATGCCAACGTTGTCCATTCTTTTTAGGTTAGATTGGTTTGGTTCCATATGCTCTATTCTAGCACTTAACATCTTTGGGGTTAACGCCCCTGTTTGGGCACAAAGAAAACACCGAGTTGCTCGACGTTTTACATAGGTCATTATCAAAAATGCAAATTGGTGTGGGCAAGGAGACTCGAGGCTCCCGGCCGATGGCGGTGGGAGCATCCTGGCCAGTTAATTATTTTTGAAGAGACGAGCAATTTGACCTTGCAGGCGATTTACTTGATCAATAGATTTAAATGCAAGAATGATTGAAATCTAGATTTTTCTGAACATACTGTGTAAGCCAAATTGTGCCGCCAGCAGTTAGCGATGGTACAGTACAGTTATCTTTTGCATTCGCAAGGCTCGCACCACTTGGTCGCCAGTTAGGCAGTCCAATGAGGTTACCGCTTGTGACTTGCGTAGTACCAACAATTTGCTCCCACTGAGACTTGGTAGAATATAGGCCAACCGTTGCGCTCTTTGACTGATAGTATGCTGCAAAACCCTCTATTGCTGCTTTGTTGAGAGCTAGCCCACTGCCAGTCTGCCAAGAATTCATAGTTTCTACATCAAGCCACCACGTGTACTTGCTTGTGTCCGTACCAATCCCCGCAGCCTGTGCTCTGCTGACAAAGTATGCTTCTGTTTCAACTGAACGGTTCCAGCCGTACTGCCAAGAACAAGCTTCATTATTGTTTCTCACACCAGCACATGCACCGTAAGGAGTGGCACCAGTAGTCGGCCAGTTATTCCAGTTGTAGGCAGTATCTTGTGCTGGGTTGGCGGTATTTACATACACCTGTACTTTTGGCTGCTTTGAGTTTGTATCAGCTTTAGCACTATTAGCCCACGCAAGCTGTTGGGTTAAACACGTGTTGTATGAGGCTGCTGTACCACCGTTTACGCCCACAATACCAAAGTAATGGTCAGTTGGTAGCTTCTTGCCACACTGCGGGTAAGATACGTCGTAACCAACGTATTCAACTGTTGGAGTTGGACTAGGACTCCCCCCTCCGCCTACAGGTTTAGCTGCAAATGCCACAGATGGGACGAGCAAGACTGCAACAAATGATACTGATACAAGGGATAATAATTTCTTCATAAACAAATTATAACAGATTAGGCAGTGCGAGTCCTTTGTGGGTTGAATTAAAAAACACCAATTTGCTCGGTGTTTTACAGGCATAGATTTTACGAAATCATTGGTGCGGGCAAGGAGACTCAAGGCTCCCGACCGCAAGCGGTGGTAGCATCCTGGCCAGTTAATTATTTTTGAAGAGGCCAGGAGTTTGAATCTGGCTCAAACCAAGCAAAAACCCGGATTCTCATCCGGGTCTTGGCTTGGTGCGGGCAAGGAGACTCAAACTCCTGGCCTCTTCCTTGGCAAGGAAGCGCTCTATCAACTGAGCTATGCCCGCATGTCTTGATACAATTGTTAATTTGTATAACCCCAACGATTATAATCGACAGGGGTCGGTTTATCAAGTAACTTCGTAGTACAATATTGGTATATGGCACAAACTTCCCTCCCCGTTAAGATTGATAGAGGCACAGGTACTCCGATGGTTCTGCTACATGGACTTGGCAATAATCACAAAAGCTGGTCGTTTGTATTGGATAATTTAGATGGCTCATCACACCGCATCATTGTGCCTGATTTATTAGGATTTGGCGACGCGCCCAAGCCCAAGAACAAGGCATATTCCCAGCAAGACCACGCTGAAGCAGTTATAAAAACTCTTGATCAGCTTGACGTGAAAAACGCCATTATTGCCGGACATTCCATGGGCTGCATCATTGCTTTGGAAGTTGCAAAGCAGAGGCCAGACTTGGTGCGTCAGCTTGCGCTGTTTGGAGCACCAATCTATGAAAAACTGCCAACAAGTAGCTGGGTGTCACGGCTGAATCGCTCAGAAGGAATGTACTTTTCGATTTTTTCTATTGTCCAGAAAAATCCGGACGCTGTGCAAGCAGGCGGTAAGATCGCTGATGAGATTATACCCCTCGTAAAGGGTATGGAAATTACTGAGGAGACATGGCCGGCGTACAAAAAGAGTCTTGAGCATACCATTATGCAATTTGACACTTTCAAAGATGCAAGCCAGATCAAAGTTCCAACGCTTTTCGTAAACGGTGTATTAGATTTCTTTATTATCCGCAAGAACATCAAAAAAATCGCGCAAAAGAATCAAAAGTACATAAAGATTAGAACCGTCCTTGGACCACATGAAATCACACCGCTGCAGGGAAAGCGAATTGCGAAGATACTTACTAGCCAATTAAGACTAAGGTAATAGCCTCAGCTAACGCTGTTCACCAAACTGGTAATTCACGTTGCTCTCGCATCCAGTTCTCGTCTGGGGCCCTCCAGCCAAGAAAAATGGATCACGCTTCGGTGATCCATTTTTCTTGGTGGCTCCTCCCAGACTCGAACTGGGGACACACGGAGCTTCAATCCGATGCTCTACCAACTGAGCTAAAGAGCCACGCGCCTAGTAACCCCGGTATTTTACGGGAATTACTAGTGTTTTTCAAGGGTAGGGCTAGATGTTTTCTTTGGTCATGAACTTCTTGACGCTATCGACCGTGTCCATAAACTGGCTTGGGAAGATAATTGTACTGTTTTTCTCGACAGCAATCTCGCTCAATACTTGCAGGTTACGAAGTTGTAATGCAATTGGGTGCTTACTGATGACATCAGCGGCTTCACCAAGCTTAACGGCACTCAGCGCTTCACCTTCGGCGGCAATAATCTTGGCACGCTTCTCTCGTTCTGCCTCAGCTTGCTTGGCCATGGCACGTTGCATGCTATCTGGCAGTTGAATATCCTTGAGTTCTACAGTGCTCACATAGACACCCCATTTCTCTGTAGCAACATCTAGAATGGCCTTGATTGCTTCGTTAATCTTCAGAGTCTGGCTTAGCACTTCATCCAGTGAATTTTGGCCAACGATATTACGTATGGTGGTCTGGGCGATTTGGTATGTTGCTGAGACAACGTTCTGAATCTCTACAACTGACTTAATTGGGTCTTGAACCTGGTAGAAAGCAACGGCTGCAACATCAATAGAAACATTGTCTTTGGTAATAATCTTCTGGCTGTCGACCGGTAGTGCCACAATCTGCATATTGACCTTACGCATCTGGTCAACAATCGGAATGATAAACCGAAGTCCGGGTTCTTTGATGCCTGGACGCATTTTACCTAGACGGAACACGACGCCACGCTCGTACTGGTTCACAATCCGTACGCCGTTAGCAATGATGATAATCGCAATGAACAATAAGAAAACTGTAAACCCCATGAGATGCTCCTTAGTTATGTCTTCATTGTACGAGCAGTAAGTGTGGTTGGCAATCTCGAGTGTTCAGAGATGAGCCTCTGACATATAAAAAACTCCCTCACGGGAGTTCTTTATATGGTGGGTGATGAGGGATTCGAACCCCCGACCCTCTCGGTGTAAACGAGATGCTCTAGCCAACTGAGCTAATCACCCGGGTATGGAATTGGTGCGCGAGAGAGGACTTGAACCTCCACACCTTGCGGCACTACCACCTCAAGGTAGCGTGTATACCAATTTCACCACTCGCGCGCGGCAAGACTCAGTTATTCTACGCATTTTACAGAGAAAAATCAACCTGTTAGAGCTACCTTAGGTGCGGGGCATGTGCTGGTACAAGTGGTCGAGTGAATATTCATCGCGGAGCACCGCTTTGACATCATCCATGGTAACGTTCATTTTCACACCCGTATTCAGAGTATTGTAGGGGTCAAAAATCTGTTTTACCTTACTAAACAGAGCATATACTTCTGGGCCGTAGAGTTTCTCTAGGTAGGCGCCACGCAGGCGGCCATCGTTGTGCTCACCACTAGTACTACCACCCAGACTGACTACCAACTCATAGTAATCATCCATCAACTTGAACAGCATTTGCCTATCGGCTACTTGGCTCAAATCTAGGAATGGCTGGATATGCAGGTTTGCATCACCGGCATGGCCCCAGACTGCTGCCTGCAGATTGTGGCGCTTAAACAATTCGTAAATACCGTTGATATAGTCTTTGAACCTATCGACGGGCACAATGCCATCTTCAATAATTGGTAGCGCTCTGGCCTGCTCTTCTGAATACGACACGATTGCCGTGGCACTGTGACGGACCTTCCATAGCTCATCACGACCCTTCGGATCAGTCTCTAATTGGTACTTTAAATCATGTTTTTCTAGTATCTTTACGGCTTTCTTGGCCATGCGCTTCTGGGTACGCTCAGACAAATCGTCAAACTCTATCAGCAGGACTAATTCAGGGAATGGTGCCGTCAAAACACCTTTGAGCTGATTAGGATTATGGCGTTGCACAAAATCTAGCAAATGTTTGTCGACAATCTCGAGACTACTTGGCTTTTCGGGCAGCTTGCGCAGTTCGGCCAGGACTTCCTGGGCAACCGTCATATTATCAATCAACGCCGCAATCAATGTGGTATTGGGGTTGTGCGGCTCCGTAGCAAGTGTAGCTTCGGTTACCACACCCAACGTACCCTGAGAACCAACAATCAGCGGAGTTAGGTCAAATGAGCCGTCCTTACGCTTCACACTGGCCAGGGCATAGCCGGCAGCATTCTTGGTGGTTTCGATGGATATACTTTTAAGTAATTGCTGGTTTTCCTCAATCAGCGTATCCAAATTGCGGTATAGTTCGCCTTCGAAGTTAGCCAGGCCCAGTTTCTTGCTAAGCTCACGCTTGGACAAGCGACGGGTTTCAATAACCTCACCATTTGCCAATACCACACGCAAGCTCCGTACAAAATCACGTGTAGCGCCATACTTAACAGTCTTTTCACCACTGGCGTTGTTAGCAATTGCACCACCAACAGTTGAGTATTCTAATGAGGCTGGGAACGGTGGTAAAAAGCGGTTATGAGTATGCAATGTTTGCTGCAGCTTGCCGTAGTTAATACCTGGTTCTATGGTGACAAGGCCAGATTTACCATCAAATTCTAATACACGGTTAAGATGAGCCGGAAATGACATAATAATGCCGGGCCCAATAGCCGCGCCAGTCAGATCAGTACCAGCGCCACGAGCCGTCAATGGTATGACGCGCCCACGCTCCGCTAGCTGCCAGGTGAACCGAGTAGTCTTACGAACATCATTCTCATTACGGGGGTACACCACAATAGCTGGTGGTATCTTGAACACACTGGCGTCGGTAGAGAAGTAACGACGAGCGTCGGCTCCGGTCATAACCTCGCCAACTAAATGTTCCTGCAGATAATGCGCAGCTTTATTCATCTTCTGTAAACCTCTTAATCAAAGCATTAGCAACTAACAGTTATGATAGCACAAAGCGACAGGCCTTGTCCGAGCATTGCTTTTTATCTGTAGAATTCGTACAATACCGGGGTTATTTACCAAGCGGATGTGGCGGAATTGGTAGACGCGCTGGCTTCAGGTGCCAGTGGGAGCAATCCTGTGGAGGTTCAAGTCCTCTCATCCGTACCAGCTCATGAACCGGTCCTTGCGACCGGTTTTTGAGTTGGTCTGAAAGTCTTGAACCCCAAAAAGTGGAGGTGAGAGTAACAGGCCCTATGTTTGTATGCGCACCAGAGCTTAATCTTAGGTATTGGATGAGGTGCTATAGGGGCTGCTAAATGACAAGCGGGAAACTTCTAATAAAGTCAGCTAGTTGATTTTCATTTTCACTCAAATCTACAAGAATCCAATTCTCTAAAACACCGAGCTCGACTAAGACTGCTCGCTCGTCACTAAATAGATCATCCTCAAAGACTAAGAATGGTTCACTGAAATCTATGCCTTCGGTTTTAGCGACCGTCCAGTCGGTGGCTTCTATTTGTTTCATGTATTCTATGGTTTCAGGCTTAAAGAGATATCCTACATGCTCTATGGGTGTCATAGGGTCACCGTGACAGTGAGTGGTGAGCCACTTGGTCCTGTAGTTACTCACAACGTATTTAATAAACTCATCTGCATAGTTTGCTGCATTATTCTCATTGACGAGTAACACCCCGTCAATATCAAGATATACCGTAGGTTTCATGAGCTTATATAGTTACATATTATTGTTTGACTGCAAATAGCTTATAATCTTTAACAAGTCGCTTACGCGACCTACATCCTAGAGCCAGCCGCAAGGAAAGGTATGGAAATCAAATCAACAGAAAGAGACAGCTCGTCATGGGTACTTCTTTCTGTTGTCATTGCTGGAAACGGTGATGGGTGGCCGAAAGGTTGCCGCTCGTGGCGAGCTTTTTGTTTGCCGAATACAAACTTAGAAGGGTAATATTATGGGTTTATTTGGCAAGAAGAAAGACAATTTTACGGTTAATGTCACTCGCACAGCAACAGGAAAAGGCTACATAGTTAGATCAACTGTCGATTACCGACTCAGGACCCCCGCAGACGTCGGTAGACTAATAGATGACTTAGACGATAAGACGGTGCAGGAACTTCCTGAAGCGGCTGCCGCCGGCATGATTTACAGCTACTGCACGATTAAATATGCTGACCCAACAATCTCTAACGAGGACGCACTCTTGAAGATGCTGGAAGAAAGCGGATATGCCAAGCGCGAAGTTAATGACTTGAATGTTATGAATACAGGTTCCCTAGTTGACCTTATTAACTACAACCTCCAATATCACGCTAAAGACTATATCTTTAACCTCGAAGAAGTTAAGGGTTTCTATGAAAACCTATGTATGACTTCACCTATTTTTAGGAATATAGAGATTAATTAGACAGTGTGTCTGAACTAAAAAATGAACTCAGTGAAGAAAATATAAAGGCATGGGCTGAATACTTCATGCTACTTGCCGAAATTGATATGAAAAACAAGTTACAGGAACAAAAAGACAATATTGTATAATATATTTTTAACAGGGGTGGAAAATCAAGCGTAAACATTTGACAACAGGATTTGTCGTTAAATACTTGCCCCGACCCCTGTTGGGTCGTGACTCACAATCGACTTGTGCGACACACGTTTCACTAGCATGATCAGTAACAGAGGTGGTAATGCTATAATTAGGTTATGAGTATTGAAACCATAGGTGTTATAGGTTCGTTGGTACTTGGAGTGGCAGGTTTTGGCTTTGGCGTGTACCAATATGCTGACAAGAAAAAGAGTCAGAAAATTAAGTTGCGAGTTAAGTTTGAGAGCGGTGTATTGACGTACCATAGCGGCAATCTGAGTGAGCCAATGCTTTTCATTAAAGCAGCTAACATTGGCGATAGGTCGGTCACTCTGAACGCCCCACACATAAACGTGAAACATAGCGACGGTGGTTCGTTATTTACAGAATATGGGGCATATCAAACTTTGCCATATACTCTTGAGTCAGGCGATAGTTTGGTGGTTTGGTACGAGATTAAGCCTATTGCCAAAGCGCTCAAACGACATGGTCTAGCAGGCAAGGTTAAGTTAGGGGGCTATTACACAAGTCAGGTGGGTGATGAGTTTAAGGCGAAGCCCTATACGCTTGACGTAGACGACTGGTCAAAGGACTAACGGACGACTTAACTTAGTCCGCACAAGTTTTACTTGTGACCAGCAACTAGCATAGGTTCAAATGGTGTCCAGCGAGTGTAAAAGCAAGTCTATATCAGGGGTGATACTTTTGTGCGAAGTTACTCCTTGAAGCCTCTCTTAGCTGCAATACCCAATCAATATCTGGGTTGCTAAGTAACCAGTCACCTATAGCTTCAAAAGGTTCAACACTGCTGACTTCTGCTGTACCAAACTAAGAGTCCAGATGAGAGTCTGGGCTTTTTGTTTGGATTTAGATTTTGCGGACTTTTTCGGTGTGAATCATCCAGTGAGACACATTGCCGTAACGATCGGCAGGTACATTCAGAGTGTTGAGTTCAAGGCCGTACACCGTGTCTCTAGTCACATAGAGATACCGTGGCTGATACAGTGCAAGCGCTGGTGCATCATTGCGCCAAGCCTCTAGGAACGGCTTGTACTTCACTGCTCGAAGTGCGGGATCCGCCCTTGTCCTGCCCGCCTGCAGCGCGCTATCAGCGGCAGCTGAACGATACTCAGAAAAGTTTACTCGGTTTGTTGCCCGCTCATCGGCCTGGCTACTGCCCCAATAGGCATAAATATCAGGATCAGGGCCCAATGATATGCCGTACAACAGCGCATCGTAACTGTGATAGGTGACTGAGTTCTGCAGCTCACTGTCTGGCTGCAACAACACTTCCAGCTTAACGCCAATTTTTTGCCAATCTTGCTGCAAACGCTGGGTTACATAGGCATATTCGCTACTGCTCTGTGAATATAGATTAAAGGTGAGTGGCTTGCCGTCTTTCATGCGAATACCGTCAGCACCGGGTACCCAGCCCGCTTCGCTCAACAGAGCGGCTGCTTTGTCACGGTTAAATGCCAGCTGGGTAATGGCGGGGTTATAGCCTGGGTGGTTTTGCAAGAACGGCTCCTTAGAAGCAATAGCCGGGAACCCAAGGTCGGCCAACAGTGACTGTTGGTCAGTCGCTTGAACTAATGCTTGGCGAACTTTTACGTCTTTGAGGATTTCTTGAGAATTACGGAAGAAGACCATAATCTGGGCTGTGAGCGGTACATTGTACTGGTCAATTGAAACGTCAGCCTTAAAGGTATCTGGTAGTGCTTCCACGCCACTCATTGCAGTTAACTCATGGTTTTCGAAGCTATGTATCATAGTGGTCTCGTCTGCAAAATATTGGATAACGTAATGACTCAATGCAGGTTTACCTTGGTAATAATATTGATTTGGGTTCAGGCCGATACGCCCACCGGGCATGTCAGTGTTATGTGAAACCTCTACCCTATCCCATGAGAATGGCCCAGCACCAACGGGGGCGGTGTTGAATTGCATGCCGCGCATCTGTGCAGGCGGCACGGTTGCCAGTAAATGCTCGGGGATAATGCCAGTAGTCAATGAATACGGGAATGCGCTGAGAATACTTGGCAGCGTGAATACGACGGTGTAATCATCCTTGGCTTGTATATTAATTCCCTGCCAGCTACTAAAGAGTGGTGATTTGGCATCGGGATTCTGAATTGTCTTATACGTAAACACCACGTCACGCGCCTTCAATGGCTTGTTATCCTGCCACAAAATATTGCGCTTGAGGGTCACCGTATAGGTAGTTTCGGCGGCGTCCACTTCCCATTTTTCTGCCAAATCGCCAACTAGCTTATTTTGAGCATCGTATTTGAATAGCCCTGCAAACACCAGGCGAGAAACCGCACTATCGACTGCCCCGGTGGCATATATGGGATTAGCATTAGTAAAGGCGCCTAGGATGCCTTCTGTGTACGTGCCGCCCGCTACGGGAGCAGGGGTCTGGTAGTACTTACTAAGGTCAGAAAACTGATACACCGTCGCGCCCAACAGCAGCACTGCGAGTACAATCCATGTCAGCACAAACCGACGTACATCAGCCAAACGGCTTAAACGCTTGAAGAAATGGCGTTCTATTTGTTCTTCTGCTTGCACGCCCAGGTCTTCAACCTGGTTCTTACTACGCCTAAACCGGCGACGCCACCTCAGCCGAGTAGTTCTATCTATCATTGCGTAAGCTTAGGCAACAATGCCCAGTACGATTGACGCTACGAATACAAAAGCGATAATAATGGTCAGTTGATGCAGACTTTTGTCTGTGCCACGACGTACGGTGTTGATTTCACCACCGCCACCACCTAGACCAGCACCCAATGAAGCGCCGCGTGTTTGAATTAGAATCAGTATGGTCAGTACCACCATTGTGCCCATTGTGACGTAGTTATAAATACTCATAGTTATTGCTCCCCGGCTTGGCCGAGTTAATCCTCCAAAATAGTGTTCACTAAGTAGTTTACCAAGCCGATGATCATACCCGCAAGCATTGCCGCCCCAAAATTGGTGACATGCAGTGCTGGATAGAGCCAGCTGGCTATTAATACCATCAAGCCATTAATCACAATCATGAAGAGCCCAAGGCTAAATAATATAGCCGGCAACGACAGCAAAACGACGATTGGCTTGATAATGCTATTTACGGCGGCCAAGATACCACCCGCCACTACAATGACCGCCAGACGCTTATCGTACTCTAGGGCGTCGCCAAGTAGACCAGCTGCAATCCATAGGCCTAGGCCACAAACCACCCAGCGGACAAGAAATCGAGCAAGAGGACCTTTTTTCATAATCTTATGCTTATTCTAGCACGCGCGGTAGCTTTGCGGACAGGACTCGCACACCTGATTCCTCGACCACTACATCATCTTCAATACGGATACCAATCGACTCTTCTGGTATATAAATGCCCGGCTCAACTGTTAGCACCATGCCTGCTTCCAGTGGTAATTCATAATCAGCTACATCATGTACATCTAACCCGAGGAAATGTGAGGTAGCGTGTGGGTAGTATTGGCGTATTGCGTCAGATTCGATTGATTTAATAAGTCCTAGTTCACGCAGCTTTTCGCCCATAAATAGTGCCACCGACTGCTCATATTCCCGTAATATGACACCAGGCTTCAGCATATCCAGCGCATATTCCTGAACAGCCAGCACGGCATCGTAGACTTGCTGTTGCCGCTTGGTCGGCACCTCGAGGCTATAGGTGCGTGTAATATCTGCGGCATAATGATTAACTTCGGCACCGACATCAAGTAGCACCAGTTCATTCTCTACAAGTTGACTACTATTTTGAGTGTAATGTAGTGTGCAGGCATTTTGTCCTGATGCAACAATTGGCTGATAGGCGTGGTCATAGCTTTGCTGTTTGAAGCCTGCGGTTATGAACGCTTCCGCCTCAAATTCATACGTAAAGGTGCCTGGCCGTTTTTTCTTGAACTTCTGCAGCGTATCAACGGTTATATCGATTGCCTGCTGGATTGCGGCAAGCTCGGCTGGCTGCTTAACCATGCGCATACGGGCCACATGCATACGTAGGTCAAGCAATTCTATATCAGCATTCTGTGACTTGATTCTTTTGATTAGGCGAGCGCGGGCTGGATTACTATAAAACCCATGTGCCGAGACATAAGACGGATTGGCTGCTAGTGTAGCCACGTGCTTAACTCGCTGTAACCGAGCCTCGAGCTGTTTCCAGCCAGTATCGGCAGACAACACCGACTCAATGCCAGATATAGTACTAAGACTGCTATTTTCAATCTGACCATCAAACGCCACCCGATGTTCATCGCGCTCGGGTATAATCAAATACTCTTTGCCCTTGTCCATCACCAGCACAACATCAGGCTCATCAATACCAGTTAGGTACCAAAAATTACTATCCTGTCGATACGGAAAGGTAACGTCACCACTACGCTGTAGCAACCCATTAGCAGTCAGTACAATCGGGGCAGTGCCCGTAAACAGTTCCCGAAGGCGCTGTCGATTGCCGGCAAAAAAGGCCGCATCCAAAACTTCACTCATAACAGACTCCTAGTATACACTACGGCACCTACCTCTATAGGTACTGCTTGATGAGTGTAGCCTTGGATTGGCCAACTACATCCGTCAGCTCCTCAATAGACGCTTGTTTGACACCACGAACACTGCCAAAGGTTTTGAGAAGTTGCTTGCGAGTCGCTGGCCCAATACTAGGGATATCATCTAGAGAACTGGCAGTCTGACGCTTGGCCTTGAGCACCGAATGATAGCTAACCGCAAAACGGTGAGATTCATCACGGATGCGCTGGAGTAGCTTGACTAGGTTGGTGTTGTGCGGCAGATTGACCAATATAAAGTCTTCGCTTTCTGTTACAAATCCACCAAGCTTCTTAATACTTAACATGTTAAGTATTATATTCGAGCGACTTTTCTCAATCACGATTTGTTCTTCACGCTTAGCCAAACCAATAGCCGGAATCTTGGATAGACCTCGTTCATCGCGAGCTTTCAAGGCTGCATCAAGCTGACCCTTACCTCCGTCTATGAGTAGTAAGTCCGGCTTACCCCAGGCTTTAACATTCTTTTCGGACAAGCGTCGCTTGAGCGTTTCATTCATATTATAGAAATCATTATTGTGATTAATCTTGGTTTTGAATTTACGGTACTGACCCTTATCACTCACACCATTGGTGAACACCACCATACTGGCCACCACATCTGTTCCCTGCATATGACTGATGTCATAGCCCTCGATACGCCTGGGATAGCCCTCAAGCCCCAACAACTCAACCAGCTCGGTCAGTGCGTGGTCTTTGCTAATATCAAGGAATTCTTTGTCGCTAAAGATAACTTGGTGGCCGAGCTTTTGCAGCGCAAAGATTTGGTTACGGACCCTGGCTGCATCCTCAAACTGCGCTGCTTTAGAAAGCTGTTTCATGTCTTTCTCTAGCTCTTTGATAATATTGGTTCGTTTGCCCTCAATAACGGCGATTAGTTTGCGCAGATTTGCCCGATACTCTTCTAGACTTGTTTTGCCTTCTTCTAACCCCGGGTCCAGCCCCAAATGATAATGCAATGTTGCTCGTTTTTGATGAATGGTTTGTTTTTCGGCAAAAGGGAACACGCGGCGCAGATATTTGAGCGCCTTGCGCACCGTCAAGCTACTAAGATACGGGCCAAAGTACCGCGCTCCGTCATCCATTGGCCGCCGTGTAACCGTTACCGTGGGATGGTCGCTATCATAATCAATACGAATGTAGCTCATTGATTTATCATCACGGAGCAAAATGTTGTAGCGCGGCATGTAGCGCCGAATCATTTCGGCTTCTAGAAACAGTGCTTCTAGCTCACTTGCTACAACCATCCAGTCTGTATCAACAATCTCTGATACCAAAATCTCGGTCTTAGGGTCGCGCCCACGGGATTTCTGGAAATACTGACGCACACGATTATTTAGAACTGCTGCCTTGCCAACATAAATAATCTCCCCTTTTGCATCCTTGTGGAAGTACACACCGGGCTCTTTGGGCAGTTGCTTAAGCTTTGTCTCTAGGTTCTTGTTCACAGCTTATAGTATACAAGCGAGTCTAGTTACTGACGAGCTCTGCTAGTTTCTTGGCGGTGGTGATGTTACGAATTGTCATTTGCTTGTACAAAGGAGTACCAACGATACGTAACAGGCTGTACTTTGTCTGATTCTGACGTGATATGTTGGCCAGCACCGCGCCGTCCATATAAACCATGGTTTCTAGCTCTGGCCTGTGCCCCAGCTTGTCTAGCACATCTGGCTTATTGATATCGTCAAACAGATACAGCACGTCAGATTTCTGACCAGATTTATCCGGCTGCGGTTTGTCGTTCGTCCAAGTCTTTGGGATAGCTGATGCGATAGCCTTGATTTTCTCACCAGACAAAACCAAGGTAGGAATACCAAACCCAAAATGTTTCTCAAGTGCAGCCTGTACTTCGCTCGCTTTTGGCTTGGCGCTGCTACTAAATACTGCATTGCCAGAATTGATATAAATCAATACATCCTTAAAGCCAAGACTTTCCAGCACAGCCTTAAATTCTGCCTTGGGCACACGATTGTTCCCGCCAACATTGATACCACGGAGCAGCACAACGTACTTCACGATGCTAGTACTCTGCTATAACAATCTTGTGCTGTTGCATTAAGGTCTTGAAAGCTTCTGGTTTTTTCATCAGCTCTGCCATGTTTTCTGGCACAATTTGCCAGCTCAAGCCGTATTGGTCTTTGCACCAACCGCATTGTTCACTCTCTGGCACTTTTGACAGATGTTCCCAATAGTAATCAATCTCATCCTGGTCTTTGCACGGCACCATAAATGATACTGATTCATTGAACTTAAATTCCGGTCCTGCGTTTATGGCAACAAAACGCGTGCCAAGCAAATCAAATTCTACAGTTAGTACCTTGCCGGCTAATTCTTTTTGGAAGTCTGCCAAGCCTTCTTCTGTGCTGCTTGGGTAATATTCTGTGCTGACGACCTGAGCGTCTTTAAACACCGATACGTAAAAATCCACTGCTTCTTTGGCATTACCATCGAACCATAGATTTGGAACTATTTGTTGTGACATATTATTTGTCCTTTCCTTTTAAATTAAGCATATTTGATGGGTCGCTATGCGCCCTTCCGGAATTAACATGTTTGTCACTAATCTGTGCACCGTATTTGATAATGTGCACAATTGCCATGGCATGACCACGGCCTAGCTCAAACTCACCACTCAGCCACTGTACAATATCACCGGCCTTTGTGTCCTTGTCGAACCCTTTGGCCGTAGCCATATCAATAAATTGTTGCGGTGTCTTACCCGTTTTATCTTCAATGTTATCTAGATATGCTTGAAATGACATTATTTCTCCTGCAGGACTGATAGGATATTGCCGGCAGGGTCTTTGAACCACGCTATGTCTGGACCCATGCTGGCAGCTAGGCCGCGTAGTACGCCCTTTTCATCCTGTGGGGCGGGCATGTTGTCATAGCGCTCCATGACAACTCCCTTGCTTGTTAAGGCATCGATTGTTGCGTCTATATCTTCAACTACAAAGTTAAGCACCGTAAATGTTGCAGGTTGATGGTCCTCTTTTTGATATACAAACACACTTCCGCCAGCATGTAAATTTAGGTGTAAGCCCATCCTGTCGTCATCGGTTTGGAGGCCCAGTGCTTCGCCATAGAACTGCTTTGCTGCATCAATATCGTTCACAGAAAATCCGCTAAAAGTTGCTACATAATCCATATGAAACCTCCTAATATAGGTTTTATTATACGCCGGTACTAGGCTGCGGCGACAATTTTAGGCGCTTTACGGCATGCTTCCGTGTGGAAAAGCAGGCTGGGGTCTTCTTTGCAGGTTTCGCAAATGAGGACAAGGTCATTACAGGCTGGATTGGCGCAGTTTTCAAAGTTGCTGGTTTTGCCACTGCAATGCGTACATTCACCGATTGTTTTAGCATGGTCAGAAAAGTCCACTTTCATGCGCTTATCAAATACACGCAGGCTGCCTTCCCATAACCCGTCATCACCATAGGCTTCGCCGTACTTCACAATCCCACCATCAATCTGGTAAACGTCTTTGAAGCCACGCTTTTTCATCATAGAGCTGATTACCTCACAGCGGATGCCACCAGTACAGTAGGTTACGACCTTTTTGTCTTTAATGTCACTGTACTTATCACTTTCGAGCTCAGCTATAAAATCACGGGATGTATTAGTGTTGGGGACCACGGCATTTTTGAATTTACCTATACTTGCCTCGTGAGCATTGCGCCCATCAAAGAACACTACATCATCACCATATTTTTCTACCAATTCATGCAATGCCTTGGGCTTAATATGCTTACCGCCACCAATCACGCCATGTTCGTCTACATCAAATTCGTCATCAGAATTTTTGAACCCCACCAGCTCACGACGTACTTTTACGCTCATACGCGGAAAATCTTCACGGCTACCTTCGCTCCACTTAAAAACTATACCTTTAAAGGCAGCATATGATTTGGTAGCTTTTGCATAGGCTTTGAGGTCCGCTAAATCGCCACCAACTGTACCGTTTAGGCCATGTTGACTGACTAATATACGGCCACGGAGGTTCAGACTGTCGCAGAGTGTCTTCTGCCACAGCTTCACCGCCTCTGGGTCGGCAATAGGCGTAAATTTGTAATACAAGAGAATCTTCTGCATCGACAAATAGTATACCATACCCCTGTTATTTACAGTGAGTACGTGGCTTGCAGCCGAAGCATATGTTCACTTATGTTACAGAGTAGTAAACTATGAGGACATGAGCTCTACCGAAACACCCAAAACTGAAATTTTTGCCAAAGAAACACTACGCTATTATTGGCAAGCAAGTTGGGCATACAAACGCCTCACTCTACTTTCCTTGCTTCTGCCAATAAGCGCAGTCTTAACAAGCGTAATATCTCCCCTATTCGCCAGTCGAGTGCTTGCTTCTTTAGTAACCTCGGGTCCGACGACAAAGTACTTTATCTTTTTTGTATGTGCCGCTCTATTGGGCTTAGTACTCAACAAGATTGGCATCACGGCTAATATGCAGCTCCAGGCAAGAGTCATGTCACATCTCCATAACACCATGATTGAACGACTATTGCAGCGCAGCGCTGGTTTTTATGCTGACAGGGTTGGTGGCAAAATCGTATCTGATGCTCTAGATTTTTCAAATGCGTATGGTGGTCTGATGACGAATGGGTTCATCAAGGGCATTGGGTTCTTAGCAATCATCATTAGTGGTGTACTTATTCTGCTTGCCACCTCATGGGTCTTGGGTTTCAGCATCTTGGTACTACTATTCATATTAACTGTCTGGACGATACACAATAGTAAACAGCGCAAAGGATACCGCACTATTCGACTCCGGACCAGCAAAGAATTGACCTCTCACCTATCCGATAGCCTTGTAAACGCCATAACCGTCAAAACATTTGCTCGTGAGTATGAAGAGATTAAAACTAGTCAGGCTCTCAGTAATAAACTGCGTGATCAGCGTGACTCAGACTGGACACGAACTGTTGCCGACGAAAATCGTCGCGTATCACTTGTCGTCGTTCTTCAGATTTTACTGGTCTTTATGCTTATCAAGCTTGTGAACGATGACCCGGCTATACTGAGTACTGGCATCTTTGCTTTTACGTACACTATTACACTACTCGGTCGATTCTTCGAGATAAATTCACTTGTTAGACAAGTAGACGAAGCTATTTTGAATGCTTCTCCAATGGCTGAAATACTCCTGCAACCGATTGAAATTATTGATGCTCATGATGCAAAAAATCTAGAAGTAAGTGACGGTAAGGTCGATATTCGTAACATGCATTTTGCATACCCGGGGTCAAAAAATGGCGACAAAGTATTCGATGATTTCTCACTGCACATAGAACCTGGTGAAAAGATTGGCCTCGTAGGCCATAGCGGCGGAGGTAAATCAACACTAACTCGATTACTGCTTCGATTTGATGACGTCAGTAGCGGGTCGATTACCATTGATAATCAAGATATAAAATCGGTGACTCAGACAAGCCTAAGGAGGGCGATTTCTTACGTACCACAAGAACCGCTCTTGTTTCACCGCAGCGTGCTCGAAAATATCCGTTATGGCAATCCTACCGCTTCAGTAAAAGAAGTTGAGCATGCTGCAAAGCTTGCAAGTGCATTTGAATTTATCAAGAAGTTGCCAAGTGGTCTCGAAACCTTAGTAGGCGAACGTGGCGTGAAACTATCAGGTGGTCAGAGGCAGCGAATCGCAATCGCTCGTGCTATCCTCAAAAATTCACCAATTTTGGTTCTGGACGAAGCGACTAGCGCATTAGATAGCGAAAGTGAATCTGCCATTCAGACAGCCTTGGGTGAACTCATGAAGCACAGGACGAGTATTGTGATTGCCCATCGGCTAAGCACAGTACAACGCATGGATAGAATTGTGGTGCTTGACGAAGGGAAAGTCGTAGAACAAGGCTCTCACAAAGAATTGCTTGCCGAAAATGGCATCTACGCCAAGCTATGGGCACACCAGTCTGGTGGGTTCATAGAGGAATAGAAAAAGTGGCTCAATTGAGCCACTTTTTTAATTTGTGTTCTTGTGAGAGTCTAGCTCTCGCGCATGACCCAGCATAACAGTACCCACTATAACCGACCAGAGGCCAGCCTCTGTATGATTCGTTGCAATTTCACCTACACCAACGGCTAACGCTAGCGAACCTACAACCCCAAAAAGTTCAGGACGTGCGTACCATCGTTCACGCGCTGCTTCTTGCTCCGGTGACATTAGTTGTACATCTCGAGACATCTTAGGCCTCTGGTTTATCTTCAGTCTTGGCTTCGGTATCTGTTTCTTCGGCAGTTTCTGCTTCTGGCTTGCCAGCGTCTTCGGCAAGAGATTCCTGAGCAGCATTAGCTTCGGCAATCTGATCCTTGGGCATTTCAACTACTGCAACAGAATGCTCTGCTTCGGTCAGAATAGTAACGCCTGCTGGAACCACAAGATCCGCTACAGTCAGGTGGTCACCGACTTCGCTCAGTGAACTTGGGTCAACAACTATTGTGTCTGGCAGGTCTTTTGGTAGAGCTTTAACGTGTACGGTATCCAGTTGCTTGAGCACCATCAAGCTCAGTTTCTCGGCTGGAATCTCCACATCTTCCTTGAAGACTATTGGAATCTCTGCCTCGGTGGTTTCGTTCTGATTGATTGCCTGGAATACGACATGGCGAATACGATTCTTTGTAGGCTCGCGGTCGACGTCTTTGATAAGCGCAAGGTGTGGCTTGCCGTCAACTGTTAAATTGACAGGGTGGTGCTTGCCAGCCTGGCTGTAAACCTTAGCAACTGCTGCCGCATCTGCTGACACGTGTATTGAGTCCTTGCCGTGATTATGCACAACTGCAGGAACCAAACCCTCGTGGCGCAAACCTGCAAGCTTCTTCCTAATTACTTCACGTTTATGTAGTTCTAATGAAATATCCTGACTGGTCATATGTACTCCTCTGAATCTAGTCCTATCTAGTATAGCAAACTTCTACTAGACCCCGTCTCTTAAAACCGCTAGGCTATATACATGCTTGACCCCGATACAATCATTGCAACTGGCGGTTTGTTACTTATCAGCATTATTATTTTTAGTGAGTCTGGGTTGCTTTTAGGCTTTTTCCTGCCGGGCGACACATTGCTATTCGCGGCTGGTTTTTTTGCATCACAAGGCAAACTGTCACTTCCTATATTACTGACGGCGCTGACTGTGGCCGCTATTCTTGGGTATTGGCTCGGATATCATCTTGGGCGCAGATTTGGGCCCCGTCTCTTTACCAAACAAGCGGCGTTTCTGAAACACGAATATGTCGAAAGAGCCGAGAAATTCTATGCTAAACATGGTGGCAAAGCCACGCTCATTGCGCGCTTTGTACCGATAGTGCGCACCATTGCGCCCGTGTTAGCCGGTGTTGCCAAGATGAATATGCGTACTTTCTGGATTTACAACATCCTTGGTGCGATTACGTGGGTCATCAGTACGACACTGCTTGGCTATTGGCTTGGTGCACGCATACCAAATATTGACCATTACCTGCTACCAATCGTGTTATTTGCAACCGTAATTAGTTTTGCACCAACTATTATTCACATTAGTCGCGATAAAGCGGTACGTAAAGCAATCTGGGCAAAACTAACCAAGTCACTTAAGAAGCGCTAGGATTCTCCACCAGGAGTTGTAGTGCTTCCTCTAGGCTATCTGCTTTTCTAGTAATCAAACCCGTATCGGCCAGTGCTCTGCGTGCAATAGTATTGCGAACTTTGACAGTCTGAATGGCCAGTTCTGAAGGGACGCCTCTTTTATGCATTTCTTCATCAAATATAACTGCCCCCATGTTATCGCCACGATTCCAACCTAAAAAGGCAGCCGCAATGACTGCCCTGGATGTAATGGGCCGCGTTATGGTTTGCTCATTGTATGCCCCAGCATAGGCATCAAACAGCCGGCCCGCAAGTTGCTCTAGCTCCGTAGACCGCTCTGTCATGTATTACAATACCTTTTTAAGAAATTGACCGGTGTAGGAATCTTTGACCTTGGCAACCTGCTCTGGAGTACCCTCCGCCATCACGTTGCCACCACCTGCGCCACCTTCGGGGCCCATATCAATCAGCCAGTCTCCGTTTTTGATGACATCTAAGTTGTGTTCAATGATTACCATGCTGTTACCAGTATCGACCAGTGCGTGCAATACAGAAAGGAGTTTTTTGACGTCTTCCATGTGCAACCCGGTGGTTGGCTCATCAAGGATATACAGCGTGCGGCCGGTTGGACGGCGAGATAATTCAGTGGCCAGCTTGATGCGCTGTGCTTCACCGCCAGATAATGTTGTGGCCGACTGCCCGAGTGAGATGTAACCAAGACCGACATCTACCATAGTCTGTAGTTTGCGAGCAATCGCCGGGATATTAGCAAAGAAATCCAGTGCTGTTTCGGTGGTCATATGCAGTACATCGCTAATTGTTTTGCCTTTGTAATGAATCTCGAGTGCTTCGCGGTTATAGCGCTTCCCATGACAGACTTCGCACGTTACATAGACATCAGGCAAGAAGTGCATTTCAATCTTGATAATGCCGTCACCAGAACAATTTTCACAGCGACCACCCTTAACATTAAAGCTAAAACGACCGGGGCTGTAGCCGCGGAGTTTAGCCTCTGGAGTGGCTGCAAACAATTCACGAATTGGTGTGAATAGACCTGTATAGGTGGCTGGATTAGAGCGCGGCGTACGGCCAATCGGCGACTGGTCTATATCAATAACTTTGTCTAGTTGCTTAATACCTTCAATTTCATCATGCCGCCCTGGCACATCACTACTGCGCATCAGTCGAGCAGATAATTCTTTGGCCAGAATGTCGTTGATAAGACTCGACTTACCCGAACCAGAGACACCTGTTACAACCACCATTTTGCCCAGCGGAATTTCAACGGTTACATTCTGCAGATTGTTTTCGCGGGCACCTTTTATAATCAGGCTCTTGTCATTGCCAGCCCGGCGCTTCTTAGGTGTTTCAATAACTTTCTTACCCTCTAGATACTGCCCAGTTACACTCTTGGGGTCGCGGGCGACTTCAGCCGGCGTACCACGTGATACCACCGTACCACCGTGAATGCCAGCACCAGGTCCAATATCTAGCAGATAGTCGGCAGCCCGAATTGTTTCTTCGTCGTGTTCCACAACCAAGACGGTATTACCCAGACTTTTTAGATGCTGAAGAGTGGCGATTAGGCGCTCATTATCACGCTGGTGCAAACCTATGCTTGGTTCATCCAGCACATACAACACGCCCATTAATCCTGAACCAATTTGTGTAGCCAAACGAATACGCTGGGCCTCACCACCAGACAGCGTAGCAGCGCTGCGTAGCAAGTTAAGATAGCTGAGCCCCACGTCGTTCATAAACTTCAGACGCGCGCAGATTTCTTTGACGATTTGTGTAGATATTTGCTGCTCTTTGGCTGATAATTTCAGATTATTGAAGTATTCAATTGCCTCACCAATTGAAAGCTGGCAGACGTCCATAATGGAGCTATCGTTAACTGTAATTGCCAGTACCTCGGGCTTGAGGCGCAACCCATTACAGACATGACAGGGACGCTCACGCATAAATCGCTCGATATCACGTCGCATAAAATCGCTATCAGTTTCTTTGTGGCGACGCTCCAAGTTAGGAATCACACCCTCATAGGTTGTATCCCAGTCTCGGCCAGTACCAAGCGTAATTCTGTAGGTTTCATTGCCTGTACCATAGAGTAATTTTTCAAGGTCTGAAGACTTTAGCTCGGCTGTTGGCACATGCAGTGAAAAACCAAATCTGTCAGCGACAGCCTGCATCTTTTTGGTATACCAGGCGTCTGCATTGATACGGTTAAACGGACGGATGGCACCCTCTGCGATTGTTAAACGACCATTCGGTATAACTAGTTCTGGGTCAACTTCCAGTCGAGAACCCAGTCCTGTACAGATTGGGCAAGCACCATGTGGGCTGTTAAAGCTAAAAGTACGTGGCTCAAGCTCAGGTATAACCACATCTGGGTGGTCAATACAGGCATACTGCAAACTATAGGCATTTTCCTTATTATCATCGGCGTTAACTACTTTGAGTTTGCCTTCGGCAACTTCTAGAGCTTGCTCAACGCTTTGGCTCAGGCGACCACGACTAGCTTCGTCATTTACCAAACGGTCTACGACAATATCAATGGTGTGCTTGTAGTTCTTATCAAGTTCCGGGAATTCATCGAGTGCATATACCACACCGTCTACACGTACGCGTGCAAAACCAGCCCGCTGATACTGCTCGGGGATATGTTCAAATGCACCCTTCTTGTCTGTAACAATGGGCGCCAAAATCATCAAGCGAGCACTGGCCGGCAAACCAGCAACCTTGTCGACAATTGCTTGCGTTGTTTGGCGTGAAACAGGCTTACCACACACAGGACAATGCGGCACGCCAATGCGCGCAAACAACAGACGCAGGTAATCATATATTTCGGTCACCGTCGCCACCGTGGAGCGTGGGTTACGGCTAGTAGATTTTTGGTCGATACTAATAGCAGGAGATAAGCCGTCAATTTGATCAACATCGGGTTTTTCCATCAAACCCAAGAACTGGCGTGCATATGAACTAAGTGACTCAACGTAGCGACGCTGGCCTTCTGCATAAATAGTGTCAAAGGCCAATGAAGACTTGCCAGAACCCGATAGACCAGTAATGACAACCAGCTGGTTACGCGGGATTTCTACATCAACATTTTTTAGGTTGTGCTCACGAGCACCTTTGACAATAATCTTGTCCATAACGACTCCTCAAATCGACTGGCAATTATACAGGTTTTTTATCTGTTTTTCCAGTCCCTTAAGGTCTGCTTATCTACAAGGAAAGTTGTTTTGGCTGGCTATAGCTATCACCAAGCACAAGTCCACCCAGAGTCAGGGTCTCTATGCCGCTTTCACGAAAATGGTCACGTACGATATGCCTTACGGCTCGCTGATCGCGGGCACCAAGCTGCTCACCGTCGTAGGCACTGCCGTATTTCAAGATAGTAACGTGGTCCGGTGTCTGTACTTCTAGCTCAGGTGCATTGGCCCGACGTAACAGCTCTCTGACTGATTCTTTTTGTACTGCTAATTCTTCAAACGATTCGGCATCTAGACTCAAGCGAGCAGCAAGTTTACGGTCACCACGGCCGTACCAGCTAAAGCCTTCAAACGGTACTTCAATAGTAGGCCGCGTACGATTCACTTGATATTCCATGCCCTGGGCCATACGATGCGGCTCAAAGCCTCGTTGCAAAAGCCCACTGCGCATAGCTTTTCTAACTTTGTTTTGTTCCACAAATGTCACACCCATCTCGTACATAGCATTGGCCACTGCCGAGGAGCGACGATATTTACTTAAATGTGCCGCGATTTCCGGTATTGCACCTTCCAGAACATCCCTTACCTGCCATTCGCTCTCTACGGTAAGCGGACGATAGATTCCAAAGGCTTCCTGGCTAGAGCGCCTGCGATAGCGCATTCTGTCTTCACGGTTGGGCGATAAATCACTACGAATACTACAGCTCCGTCTCACGAGACAATCCCTTTCTGCTTAACGCTGCTCACAGACAACATGTAGCCCTCCTAAACAAATTGCTTCAGGAAATACTATTGGCTCCGGTTGGTCCAAACGATACCTCTCGGCCGCATGAATCTGTTCTTGTAGCACTCGGCCAAGCATAAAGTCAGACGGGTCTTTGTACAGCAAATCACGGTCTTCTTTATCAAGATACGCCGGTATAACGGTGCCTATGGTGACATGTGGAACGATATGGGCCAAGTCCTTGGACCCAAACCGACGACTCACTGCTGGATACGTATCCTTGATATACTCCTCGACTATCAGTCGCTGCCCACGAAGCCGAAGGTCACGTTGCGATAATGTAATTCCTAATCTTGCCTGCTCGCTGCCATACAAATCAACTGGTACATTGGGGTTTTTTAATGGATATTCTAGCCCCTGATTAGCAAAATCGAGCTCTTCGTTGAGCTCGGCTTCAAAATGTTTAATTGTTTCGTCAGATACTTGGCCTTTTTTGTCAGCCCCTACAACTTGCTTCAGCGCTGGGTCCAAAATCGCTAGAGTTATGCCGAGACGACCGATTGGCTTGTACTCAACAAAGTTGCCCGTCGTTTCCTTGAGCTGATTCAGCGCCTTGCTGAGTTCCGGTTGGATTGGCTCCACGCTCCGTACCACTCGGGACTGATAATGAATGCTATTTTTGATACTAGTTTTGGTTTCGTAGAAGGGCTTGTGCAGTGCGTCAGTCAGCATTAACAGGCACCCATTTCCTGTTTATTTTTTGCAACTGTCCTACACCAATGAGCAAACAAGATATCCTCGCCTTTGTATTACTCTACTGTTTGTTTATAGCCCTCATGCTATAGGTGCAGTGTAAACCCATTTAAACGCAATCGCAATAGCTGGACAATATATCACCACGTATTAATTACCACAGAGCTCAGCTATACTAGATATATGCAAAAAACACGTGCTATCTTGATAGATATCTTGGGTATTCTTTGTATTGTGGCTGCGCCGTTTCTGGGCTGGCTACCTGGTCCGGGCGGCATACCGCTGCTTATCCTTGGCCTAAGTTTGCTTTCTACAAACCATGAATGGGCTGAGCGTTTACTCCAAAAGGTCAAAGACCATGCCAATAATGCCGCCAAGCGTGTCAGCGAAGTAGATAACACCACTAAGTGGGCCATCGACATTGCTAGCATCTTGTTTATCGCGGCCGCCGTGGTTGTGATAGTCCATGCCACCAAAAGTCTTATGATTACCGCCGCTATATCGTTGATTATTATCGGGATTACAATGTTCGCAACCAATCGTGACCGTTATCTACGCATCTGGCGACGCTTCCAGCGCAAGCACAAGCGATAATTCATATACTTGCAAATAAAGCAATTTTATGATACATTTCTGCCATTATGCTGGAGTTTATAGTACTGGGACAAATCCCCGGCACACCACTAGTTATAACCTTTCTATGGATAGTCATCGTGGCCGTCCTGCTATCCGGTTATGTCGCATTGCATGCTGCACACAAACACGAAACGGCTACCGCCAATTCATCACTTGAAGAGCTTGCTCTCTAAGCCTTACAACCTTCCAGCTGCTTGTGGTAGGCGTTAGTCGTCGCTAGGCATGATGCTTTGCCCATATAGCTGCAACTCTTCTAAAATAAATTGCTTGTCCTTGTACTGGGGCAGCTCTGCGCATTCGGCTAGTCGCGCAAAATAGCGGGCCAGCTTACTGGACTGACCGCCGTCGAATAATTTGTGGGCGCAGAAGCTGTCCCAGGCTGCTCGCTCCTCTGTTGATAAAGTCTGGGGATAGTTCCTTGCCTTGTATAGCGGCAATAAACTTTTCAGTCTATCGTCTTTAAAGTTAGCAGCTAGGCTGACAAGTTCATTTGGGTCTGCGGCACGCACGGCACGCATCGTAACTTTATCTTGGTCGCCAAAGAAGCCATCATAAAGCCGACTATCAACAGTGAGCGTGTCATCAACTAGCGCAATCTGTGTTTTAGCCCGCTCCGCATCAGCGTGCACCACTACTTCCTTCATCTTAATAGCGAGCTGGGCCTGACCTGCCTTAAAGACAGCCAGATGTTTGGTAACGGTATCCGTATCTAACTGGATTCGCTCTTGAGTGGCTGCATCTTTAGGAAAGCCGGGTACTACGGCCGGACAATGATTATATTTGATAGTTTTGACGGGTAGCCGAATAGCGTCAGGGTCACGAGTGAACTGCCAAGCCTTGGCCAGTTCGTCTACCGTCATTGCCAAAAATGGCGTCGGGTCATGACGCAAATCATATACCAGCGCATCGCCCTGGCTACCTGTTGCGAGCAATACTGATGCAGAGGTATGCAAATATTCACTGGGATAACGTCCGGTGGTATAGGTAAACGCTTCGCCCGTTTCTACTACCTTTTTTACTGAGTGCTTATCACGATGCGTTAGCAGATAGTCAAACAAGTCTGGATGAGTATCCCTTATGAGCTTGGCGACGGCAATTGTAGCTCGAACATCATCCAGTGCGTCGTGGGCCTTGCTGTGGTCCAGCTTATTGAGCTTCGTTAACAGTTCCAAGCGATTGGTTGGCTTGCCGTCAGGTGCAAAGGGCCATTCGATGCCATCTGGTTTAAGTGCCCTGGTCATGCGTGCTACATCGAGCAAGTCCCACTTCGAACAGCCATCTTCCCACTGCCAACCATAGGCATCATAGAAGTTTCGGTAATTCAGAAAATGCATAAACTTGTCGTCAAAACGGATAGAGTTGAAGCCCATAAAAATCGTATTGGGCTGGACAACTTCGGTGTAAAAAAGCTTTAGAAATTCAGCCTCACTCATGCCATCAGCATTAACCTGCTGAGGTGTGATACCTGTTAGCAAGATTGCGTCAGGCTCTGGCAAGGTATCTGGCGAGAGCTTAATCAATACATTGACTGGCTCACCAATGGGCTGCAGGTTCATATCAGTTCGCTGACCAGCAAACTGCATTACTCGTGCATCGCGTGGATTTATCCCAGATGTTTCTAAGTCATAAAAGAAAAAAGAAGTGCTCACTGCTATCCAGTGTAACACTTCTATAAGTAGCTATGACTTAATATTCCAATGTATATAGCTTGCCGATATAAATTATATTGCCGGGCTCAATGCCTTCTTGAATTAGCTTGCGCATAATGCCCATTTTTTTCATGATGTCGCGCAAACGATGTAGACCAGGCTCGCTCTCGAAATCAGTTCTGGATGCAAATTTTTCAATCTTACGACCGGTAATATAAAAAGCATCATCAACTTTCTTGACCGTCCAACTGTCTTCATTAGCAATGCGCAGTATAGGCACCGCTGAGACTTCTGGTTCAGCTGCCGCCTGTTCGGCACGGGCCTGCTGCACTAACTTACTGGCTGCAAACAACAGCTTGGATACGCCCGCTTTGGTATGGGCTGATATGGCAAATAGCTGTGTTTTCTTGGGGAGTACAGTCTTTAGCTCTTTCAATCTATCAGCTACTATTTCTTCATCAACACCTTCTATCTTAGTCAGGGCTACTAGCTGTGGACGGTTTGAGAGGTCTATTTTGTACGCCTGTAGTTCTGCTTGAATTGTAGTGTAGGCATCTGCGACCGAATCATTATAAATATCAACGAGGTGAACCAGCACTGCCGTACGCTCAACATGGCGCAGGAACTCATCACCAAGCCCCTTGCCCTCGCTGGCACCTTCAATCAGACCCGGGATATCAGCAATTAACAAACTATCTTCCGCACTCACCGGTACCATGCCAAGATTTGGCTTGAGGGTAGTGAAGGGATAGTTAGCTATTTCGGGGCGAGCATTACTAATACTGGCCAGGAAGGTAGATTTACCGGCATTGGGCAGCCCTACCAAACCAACATCGGCTATCATCTTGAGCTCCAGGAGGGCGCTTAGTTCATCACCTGGTTCGCCCTTTTCGGCTATACGTGGGGTCTGGCGTACTGATGAAGTAAAGTGAGCATTGCCAAAGCCACCTTTGCCACCCTTAGCAATAATCACCCGGGCGCCATCAAAAGATAAATCCGCCAGAATACTGCCGTCTTCAGCTGTCACCACGGTACCAACTGGTACTTCTACTTCTAAGTCCTTGCCACTTCGGCCATGGCGCTTGCGTCTGAAGCCTGGCTTACCTGGTTCGGCATGAATCTCCTTCTGGAAACGAAACGCCGCTAAGGTATTTTGATTACGGCTGCCAATAAGAACAACGTTGCCACCGTTACCGCCATCGCCGCCGTCTGGACCACCCTTATCAACAAATTTTTCTTGCCTAAAACTGACCATGCCGTTACCGCCATCGCCTGCTTTGATGGATACTTGTACTTTGTCTACAAACATTGTTGTATATTCTACCAGATTTTTGAGGTTTTTACCAGAGGTAGAAGTTAGTAGACGTAGCCGTAACTATTCACAGCACCGGCCGGCACCAACTTGTAGTCCACGCGACCCCAGCCGCCAGCACGAGCAGGGTTATCAATTGAGACTTGGCCAGATGAGTTCATCTCTGATATCCAAATACTACCATCGTCATTAATGCGCTCTACCAATGCAACGTGACCAGCACCACGAGTGGCTGTCACTACGGCAGCACCAACTTGGGGCGTACGCCCTGTAGCTAGTCCATAGGCAGCGGCGCGAACAGCCCAGGTTGCAGCATTACCAAGATTAGTTGGCATTGGCCGACCCGATGCTAAACGCTTGTTGGCAACATACCAGGTACAGTAGCCATAATCATAGCCGTTATAGCCATATGAAGCACTGCCGCCAAAGAAGCTGCTGTAGCTAGTAGCTGCGGCGCGGACTACTGGCTGCATGCCACCACGAATCAACACACGCTGGCCAGCTCTTAAGCCGCTAACCTCTGCATCATTATCTGCCAAAATTTGGTCCTTAGATGAGCTGTAGCGCTGCGCCAATGAGTCAGCCGTTTCTCCAGCCTTAACGGTTATCACAACACCACTCACCGGTGGAATAACCAGCTCCTTGCCGGCAGCAATTTTCTCTGAGGTCAGGCTGTTAGACCAACGAATACTATCTGAAGTAATACCAAACTTTGCGGCTAAGCCGCTAATAGTATCGCCTTCGACAGCCACATAGACCTTGATATCCTTGGCTGATTTCAGACTTGTACCAACAACTTGCGGTTTGGCAATAACACGGCTTTCGGTGGCCGTAATTGCCAGCTGAGTAGCCTCTGAGTCGGCTTGGTTGGTAATGGCAACTGATTCTGGGAGCGCCGTTAGACGGGCAGCATTTACTGCGATATCAGCTGATGATAGCTGGTCAAGTGGGGCAGCGGCAGCCTGAGCAGTACCCAGAGCACTACTACGTACTGCCGAGCCAGATTCCGAATTATTGGTAACAAAAATAACAACCGCAACCAACACCGCTACGTTGGCGCCTACGACGCTATAGCGAATAATGCGGTTCTTAAATTTCCTGAACAAACGACGATAACTACGTCGCAATGAATGTGTCTTACGCTGAGCAGCAGGCCGTTGGCCTACCGCATGTGAAGTAGTACGAATACTAATCTCCTGATAAATAGCCTCTTAAGCTATCTATCTACCACATAACTGGTTCTTAATTTATATCTGTAGGAATGTTCGACCAATCCTAACGCTTTAAGGTGGGTATTTTACCCGGAATAATCAGTTATGGGGCAACTCCGTATCTGTTCTACTATTGTAGTGCAGTACAGTGTTGCAGCCGGTAGTATAGCAAAATAGGTTCCGTAGGGCAAGACTTCAGAGATATTGCTACCCCTGTTACTCGTTACAAAGCTTTTTACAATGTTCCTTGGTCAGAGCTTCGTGTTCGGCCAGGGTATGAGAGAAGTAAGTTTTGCCGTCATCACCTGCTACAAAGTAGACATAGTCCGTCGCTGCCGGATTGGCCACGGCTTGCAAAGAAGACACCGATACATTGCTGATTGGACCCGGTGGCAAACCATTATGTATACGCGTGTTGTACGGCGAATCATAGGCTACCGAGGGCGCCTTACCAGCAATAATCGCTCCGTAGAAGGCTGTTACATCAGAGCCTAGCTGCATGCCGTCATGCATACGCTTCAAGAAGACCTGGGCCACGGTTGGCCGGTCCTGTGCGTTACCGACTTCTTGCTCTACGATAGAGGCCAAAATCACACCTTGATGTACGGTCAGCCCCTCTTTGGCAAAGGCAGCACGGATATCCGGCGTCAGACGTTTTTGCATCTCATCCAGAGCAGCTGTCACAATTGTCTGCGGCTTGGTATCAGGGGTCTTTTGGAACGATTCAGGATACAAATAGCCCTCTAGACTGGCGCCAGCCGGCTTATCAACCAAGGCGGGGTGGTCGGTATACAGCGCTGGGTCGAACGCCTTTTCGACTTCTTCGGGATTAAAACCAGCATTTACCATAGCAGCCTTGATTTGATCGATTCGCTTGCCAGGCAGAACAGTAATCAAATCGGTTGCGATTCGCCCCTTGGTCAGTACATCAACAATTTCCGAAACACTCTGACTTGGCTGGATGTAATAACTGCCAGCCTGTAGTTTGTCGCGCACATTGTGGTTGCGGACATACCATTCAAATGCCCAAGAGGCACGGATAAGATTAGCCGTCTTGAGTTTAGTAGCAATCTCGGTGGCAGTTGAGCCCGATTCAATGGTTACTAGTTGACTGGTTTGTGAACCGCTGAGTGGTTTGAGGTTTTGGAAGTAATTATGCCTAATTACCATCACCACCGTGATAACGCCCACAACTAAAGCCACGGTTAAGCCAACTACGATGGGTAGCCAGCCGGTATTGTTGTTCCTTAATGAATATCGTTTCATGTGGTTGCTTTCTGTGATGCCAAATAATCTTCCAGTATGTACGTAGCCGCTAGTGCGTCTACGTCGCCCTTAGCAAAGGGTTTGCCGCGCAGGTGTAACTCGGCTTCTGCCTTACGAGAAGTTAGTGCTTCGTCCTGGAACACTGTATTTGGCAACTGTAACATTGTAACAAACGACCGTACGGCCGCAGTTTGGGCGGTTTCGTCACCCGATAGATTGCGCGGCAGCCCTACGACCACCAGTTCGACATCTTGTTCCTGAATCAGCTGCTGAATTGCCTGCTTTGGATTTTTGGTGGCATCTAGGGTAGTAAGCGGCCCTGGGAAGCGGGCTTCAAGGCTGGCAATAGCAACACCAATGCGACGTTCACCCACGTCCAGACACAGTACGTTACGAGCCATCTTTATCCGTAGAGCCTTGGTTCTCGAATATAATAGTAATCTTGCCTTCTTTACTAGGCACCTTATGGACCCAGAACGGGCTGTAGCGCACATCAACTTCTTTAACACCTGGTCGTGTGCTCACGATACTGCGGACTTCACTCTTTTCTTTGCCAAATACTGACTTCTTAATATCGGCTTCATTCTGTTCAACACCAGCTTGAGCGTGTGTTTCAAGCGTAAAGGTTGTTTCGCCAGTTGGCTTGCGCACATCAATGCGGATTGTCGCCGTTTGTAGCCCGTTATTTAGTATGTTCTGCTTTGACTCATCGATATTCTTCTTGATTTCATCCTCGAGCAGTTTGGTTAAATCGTCTTGCTTGGCGCCGACCATAGTAAAGCTAACCGTCACATTTACAGTCACCTCAGCGGCTTCCTGCCCAACATTTGGCGTTGATACGACAAGTGGGTCCTTGGCTATAAAAGTATCTGTTAGAGGGAAATAGCCCTCGTCCTTCAGCTGCTTGGCGACGTCTTGGTTGGCGGTTGGCGTAGCCGCGTCAATCACTTTTTGCTTAGCACTATCAATATCTTCCTGGCTCACAACGCTCACAACATTTGTTGTTCCGCCACTCATCGCACTGCCCTTGGCAGTAACACCAGAAAAACCTGACACACTATAGTCTCGCGCACTAAGGTTGTAATTACCCCCGCCACTGGTGGCGACTACATTAACAGACCCGCTCTTCCAGGTACAAACAACGTTTGGCGGCGAACCGGTCTGGCTACCTGGCACGAAAGCAAATGTTGCTGCTTCTTGCGTAACAAACGATAAATTACCTGAGGTAATTGTTGTGCCCGCAGGTACAGCGCTGGCCTGAGGAGTGCTACAACTTATCTGCGTAGTAAAAGTTGCGGCGCCTTTGGCTTTCTCGCCTTTATCCAGCTTTCCGGTGGCAGCTACTTTTTGGCTATCGGTTTTCTTAGATTCCTTGAGGATGCCAGGTATTTGTTTCTTGCCTAGGTCTGCCTCCTTGAGAGTTGGCAGCACAGTAGCAGATATACTGCTGGTAACTTCAGTATTATCGGTTTTGATAGTGATGGTAGCGTGTGGCCAAATAAATGTAGCAAAAACCCAGAACACAATCAGAACCAGGGCAGCACCACCACCTATTAGCAACCGTGTTCTGAACTGATTAAAATCAGGTACTTTGAGCTTTTTGTTGAAGTTTTTTATCGGAGACTTTTCGGCAGATGTTTCTTCTTCATCGTTATCAATATCGATTGATTCTTCATCATCGTTAGCTGGCAGTCCTGCCAATGTCCCGATACTGGCAGTTTTATCAATCGGCGCTTCTTTTGGCTCGCTCTCGCCCACATCCACAACGTCAGCCGACACTGGCTCATCATTTATTGCGGTAGGCGCATCGGGAATACTTGGCTTGGACTGCGGAGTTTTGGCGACATGGAGACCCACGGCACCCGCTAGGGGCAAAATACTTGCCTCAGAAGTAATAAGTACCAGGTTTTTATCAGCGCTATCAGCGCTGCGCTTGAGTAGCTTCATATTGACGATACTTTGGAATACTGCGGCACGCTTGGGCAATACCAAGGCCACAATCTTACCTGAGCTTGTCTGTACTTTCTCAATAATTGCCGTTATTTCATCTGCAACATCTATATAAATTACATCTTTGGCGGAAGAATTTGCCATATTAAACCTTTAGCATCCTATCTATTCGTTCACGAACCGAGCCAGCTGGACGGCTTGTATCGTTCTGTCCTAGTGTATCAAGTCCAACCCTAAGTAGCCCCATTGCCGTGATATATGTATGGTCATTTACCAGACCAGTTCTATCAACAATACCCACTACCTGTTGAGGGTGAATGTGGTTAATGGCAGGCTTGCGCGTAAACGGCAGTTGTTTGTACCAGGCAGATTGTTCCAACCTATCAATCATCTGGTCCAGGCTTGAACCACCGCCGCACAGCAGCACGCGGCTGGGCAGGTGGTCTAACTTAGTAAACTCGCTGAGGGCCAGCTCTACCCCAGAAATCCAAACATCTAGTGTTTTATCCAGGGCATTGTGCGCAGCATCTTGTTTGTGGGTTGGCAGCTTATTGCTACCTAATGTTACTTTTACCTCTTCGGCTTCATCAAATTCTAGCCCTAGCTCACGCTCAATTGAACGAGTAAAGGCGCGTCCGCCGATGCCAAACATCTTAGTGCCTTGCACGCCACCTTCGTTAATTACGGCAATATCGGTGGTACCACCACCCACGTCCATCAGAATGGCGTTCATAGTGTTGTTGCTGTCGTTGCCAATAACTGAGCGTGCGACAGCAAATGGTTCGGCCGCTACGGCCAATAAATCAAGATCAAGCTCCTGAGCCGTTCGCTCTAGCGCCCCAATGTGAATCATCGGCGCAAAAGCAGTATAGAGCTGTACCAGCACTTCCTTACCCTGGAAGCCAACTGGGTTGGTTACTGGATAACCATCGATGTCGATATTCACCAGGGCACTGTTGACCAGGCGGATTTCCACTTCCTTACCACCCATTTCCCAGGCCAATTGTTGCTTAGCACGAGCTTCTGCACGCTGCTGTACGAGACCAATAATTTTTTCCATTTCGTCTAAATCGAGTGGCTTGTTGGGATTCTTGCGTGTACAACGAACAGTGGTGGTTGTACCCTTTACCAGTTCACCAGCAATACCTATCACAGCTGTGCGTACGCTGACACCAGCTTGCTCCTCTGCCTTAGCTAAGGCAGCATCACAATTGCCAACCACGCCAGCAATATCCGATATAGCACCGGCTTGCATGTCACCCAGACCCTGGTGTGCTCGGCCAACACCGACTATCTCGATTTTATCGGCGCTCATGCGGCCGATTAGCGCCTTCACATTCTCTGTACCAATATCCAATGCCACTACATAATTATCCTGAGCTTTGCCAGCTCTGGATGTTAACGAAGTAACTGTGGTTGTGAGGCCTTTCAGTTTATCAAGCATATGCTTCTAATTTTAGCACAGTAACAGGGCAATTTGATGCGCAGTACCTAGGCAAGTACCGCTTTAATACGGCGGATACCAGCGCTGGATGATTCTTCTTTGATAATCTTGAACTTCTTATCTTCTTCAAACAGCTGCAGTGTATGGTCAACATGCGGGCCACCACAGATTTCAAAACTAAATGGTTTATCTGCACCATCGGCTATCATCTTATAGACCTTGACGGTGTCACCGTAGCGGTCGCCAAATTGACCCAATGCACCAAGTGGTCCGGTTGCTTCTTCTGTAGGATACTCAGCAAAGGATACTTTGAGGTCTTTGGCAATTTGCTCGTTTACAATTCGCTCTACCTCATCAAGTTGCTCGCGGGTCACCTTTTCTGGATGACTAAAATCAAAACGCAAGCGCTCTTCAGTAATATTACTGCCGTGCTGTACCACGTGGTCGCCCAATACGTCCCGCAAGGCTTGATACATCAAGTGCGTAGCGGTGTGATATTTCTTGTGTTGCAATGTCTGGCCACCCAAACCGCCCTTAAACGTACCCTTGGCAGCAGTCTGGCTCCGTAGCCGTTGCTCATTGAGCGCAGCTTCAAATTCTGCTATCCAATTGTTGGACATGATGCCCCTACTCTGCATTTCAATAATCTCGACTGATAGCTCTTTCGGAAAACCGTAGGTATCCTGGAATAAGAAGATGTCTTTGCCTGTTACTACAGGCAGCTCTTTTACAACCTCTGCTGTTGGAATATTCGGGTTCTGCATATCGACAATCACCGGGAAACGTTTCTGTATCTCTCTTAGGCCGTTACGGAGTGTTTGGCGGAAGGCTTTTTCTTCTTTGACCAGTACTTCTATAATCTTTTCACGACTAAACGCGACTTCGGGGAAATCATCTTGGTACAGATTAGCAATAACAGGCACAACTTGCTCTAGGAAGTTTTGTTCAATCCCCAGGTCAAAAGCAAAGCGGATGGCTCGGCGCAGCAAGCGGCGCATAACGTAACCCTGCTCCTTGTTGCTTGGTGTACAGCCATCGACTGCCAGGAATGTAGCTGCACGTAGGTGGTCAGCAATCACGCGCATACTCTGGGTATGTGAGTCGTATTTTTTACCGCTTAGCTTCTCCAGCTGCTGGATAATTGGCCACATGGTGCTGATTTTGAACACATCAGGACTATTCAAGGCCGCTGCGGCAATACGCTCCAATCCAGAGCCATGATCAATATTTGGCTTCTCTAGGGGCTCGAAGCTGCCCTCGTCCACCTTTTTGTAGGCCATAAAGACATTATTGCCAATTTCCATAAATCGGCCACAGTCGCAGTTAGGATGACACAGCTCACCATATGTTGGGTCGTGTTGGACTTCTGGGAACAGATAGAACATCTCGCTATCCGGGCCGCATGGGTCACCAATTGGTGTTGTTTCGGGGCCACCATTGCGACTCCACCAGTTTTTGCTACCGTCGTAATAGAAGATACGCTCGCCGTCCTTGATACCACGGCCATAGCCTGACTCTTCTGAACCAATCTCTGCTTCGTCAGAACTAAGGCCCTTAGCTTTGTACAAGCGGCTCCAGATAGCGGCAGCCTCTGTGTCTTTAGGGATGCTATAGCGCTCATCGCCGATGTAACAGGTGACGTATACGCGATTCATGTCTAGCCCCACCACGTCACTCAGGAATTCAAACATCCATTCAATCTGTTGCTGCTTGAAGTAGTCGCCCATGCTCCAGTTACCAAGCATTTCAAAGAAGGTGGTATGGCGATTATCACCAATGTCTTCGATGTCTTGGGCACGCAAACAAGTCTGGCTATCTACGATTCGTTGCCCTCGGGGATGAGTCTGACCCAGCAAGTACGGAATCATTGGCTGCATACCAGAGCCCGTAAACAATGTTGTAGGGTCATCAGTTAGTACAAGTGGGGCACGGTCAATGACTGCGTGGCCGCGGTCCGCAAAGAACTGTAAATAAGCTTTTCTAATTTCTTGGGCTGTCATATATAAAAATTATAACGTAGGAACGGAGTAAATAAGAAGTTTACATATTATTTACGAGTACCGCCCGTTTCAGTGTTACGAAGGAATACTATAACACCTCTGTTGTTGACTGTTCGAGAAAAAGTAGTATGATTTGTATCCATGAGTAGTGAAAAATGTTTTGAGTGTCCTCAGAATTTCTTTGCCCCGGCACGCGAGCGAAGAATAGAGGCATGTCAAAAAAGGATAGAAGTCATCGAGGAAAAACTAAGTGTTCACGGCATGAAGCGTTTTATGAATTACATCACCGGCAGAACTGGTGACCTCATCCGATCACGCGACCTGACTATTGAGACAATCGATAATGCGTGGGGACAAGCTCCTTCACTCGAAGATATAAAATCCTGCGATGGCCCTTATGAGCGTACTGTTGGAACAGATAGCGCAATCTACCGCCAGCAAATCTGTGGTGCATATGAACAAAACAATGTCAGTACCAAACTTATGCTGACTCTACAGAACAATCCCGCCACCGAGAACTAAATCACCGTCATAAATAACCGCTGATTGACCCGGCGTTATAGCGCGTACTTCATCTTTTAGCTTTATGGTAATACCCTGTTTGCTTGGTTCCAACGTACACTCTACCAATTCCGCGCGGTAGCGGGTGCGAACCTGGTAGGCTTTGCTCATATCTGGCGTACTGTTAATCCAGTGCACGTCAGTTAGAAATAGACTATCTCTCCAGAGGTTTTTGTCATCTAAATCGGTGGTGACATACACCTCGTTCTTTTTCATGTCTTTGCCGATTACGTAATACGGCAGACCACCACCAACATTCAGGCCATGACGCTGACCGATAGTATAGAAAATAGCGCCCTCGTGCTCGCCAATCTGCCTACCTGCATGGTCGACAATCATCCCGGGCTCAGTCTGAACATACTGCTGCAAAAACTCCTTAATACCCACTTTGCCCACAAAACAGATGCCCTGACTATCTTTTTTGGTAGCGGTGGGTAGCTTGAATTCTTTGGCTAATGCTCGTACTTCGTCTTTTGTCGCAAACTCACCAATGGGCATCAAGCTCTTTTGCAAGGCTTCTTCGGTAACTCTATACAAGAAGTAACTTTGGTCCTTGGCTGTATTCTTGGCTGTCAGCAGCTGGCCGTTATTGATGCGGCTGTAGTGACCGGTAGCAATCATGTCAGCGCCGTCTGCTAATGCTGTTTCTAGGAACAGTTTGAACTTAACTTCTTGGTTGCACATGATATCGGGATTGGGCGTGCGGCCAGCTTGATATTCGTCAATCATATACTGCACGACCTTATCACGGTACTGCGTCTCAAAATCGTACATCTTAAATGGAATACCGAGCCGTACTGCTACGCGCTTAGCATCCTGATAATCTTCCTTCCATGGGCACTCAAAGCCCGGGAGGTCTTGGCTCCAGTTCTTCATATAGACGCCCGTGACGTCATAGCCCTGCTGCTGCAACAATGCTGCAGTTACCGAGCTATCAACGCCTCCACTGAGGCCTACAAATACTTTCTTAGCTTGTTTCACCATAACTGATGTATTTTAACAATAAGTTGCGCCCAAACCTAAAGGTTTGACCACCTTCTTTTACCTTGATGCAAAAGAAGCTAAACATCATGGACTGCATTTTGTCGCCGTGATGACTGGCAAGTAATCAATCCTAAAAATACAGAACTCGCGGTTTGGCGCTTCAGACAACTGTCTTTTCAGAACGGATTGGTTCTATGCCAGCCCTCTCGGGCCAAAGCCGAGGTCCGGTAGCTCGGAGCTCAAGTGGCTCGGCAAAACAGATGCGGGTATTCAGGCAATGTGCGTGCCGGCAGAACGCAAGCGGTCCATTTCTTTACTTGGGATTAAAATGGACATGCTGCCGGCTGAACCCGCACATTGCCTGAATACCCGCATCTGTTTTGCCGTCGCCACTAGGCTTTTTGCTTCTTTTGGGCTATGCCAAAAGAAGGTGGTGAAGGCAGCATGCCTTCAACGCAATAAAGATTAAGCTAAAGAGAGAAATATGTTAGAAGGGGCGGTCGCCGCGTTCTATCTTCTTTTTGATAGTATGCAGTTGGTGTTTCATGCCAAGCCAGAACGTCGTAGCTATAAACGGAATCAACAGAGCGGCTGGCTGCCACAAAAGCTTGGTTTTGGCTTGGGCAGAGGCATCACTATTGCCATCCTTGCCAGTAGAGCCGTTATCTTGACCCAGTGCACCGTTGGCGATACCTACCAGCTGTAGATAGGCTACGCCGCCGTTTTTATCTGTTGCCTTGATAATAATGTTATAGACACCGGGGTTGTCATAGACGTGTTCAATGTCAAAGGTGCCAGGGAATGGACGACTTATCAGGTCTGGTGTTTTACCGTCACCCCAGTCTACGCTTATTGCATAGGGGCCCTCTCCATCTGATATTGTGATAGGCCATGTCAGTTTCTGGCCGGGATTAGCACCCTTTTTAGCAATAGTGGTAGTGAGGCTAACTCTGTTTTTGAAGCCAGGCGTATCAGTATTGTATGTTACCGTCACAGTGTTAGAATCCGGACCCGCTTGGTCTAGCGCATCGTATACACGGGCCACCAAATCATTCTGGCCATCAAATAAATCAATAATCATAGAGTAACTGCCGTTTTTACACTGGGCAGAACCGGCAAACACGTTATTTTTAAATAACTTAACCAACAAATCACCTGTACAAAGGCCGCTAACCGTGACTGGCAACGAAGTAAAGACCTGCCCTGAGCGCGGAACAGATATGGTAGCGGGCGTGGTTGGTGGTGGAGCGGATATCTTGCCCTCTATACCCACAGAACCCTGTTCCTGAGCAGCACGAGCGGGCTGAGCGCCAATAGCAACAGCCACCAGGGCTAGAGCAATGACCGCCACCCAAGTATATGCACTACGCAGAACCCTGTTTATATTCATTGCCATAATAGTAGCATAAGCACGAAACGGTTTGAAACTTCATCTGTTGCAACTAAAACCACCCGCCTGAATGACGGGTGGTTTAAGGTTCAATAGATATTATTTACTTCTTCTTGCGCCCACCGAATTGTTTGCGGTAGAGCCAGTAGATGCCACCAGCGATACCTGCAAGCAGTACAAGCAGCGTTACAATCAGCCAAACTGGTAGGTACCAGAATGAAACTTTTTTAGTAAGCACTTCACCACCAGTACCATGAGAGATATTAGCAGTTACAGTGTAGCGACCTGGTCGCTTGATGTCCTTCAAGCCGTCAGTAAACGTGCGACTTGTCTTTGGTAGTATATTGCTTCGAGGTGTAGAGTTGTTAAGCTCGTAGCTAAAAACTTGCTTGCCAGACATGTTAGTTACAGCAACTGTACCAAATGGCTTAGAGAAGCTATTGCCATTGTTTTTGATACTGATTCCTACTTGATTTGGTATAGAGGTAAAGAAGCTGCTCGCCTTACCATCCTTCTGTACTTTTACATTAGTAACCTGAATTTGCTCGGTAATATCACCAGGTACTTCGATTAACACCAGTGATGCTACATTAGCAGTCAAAGCAACCTCACCACTCTCGGGGCTGGATTGGTTGGCCGGAACAGCACGATAAGTAACTGCACCGTAATAGCCACCGGCTACAGCGTCTTTAGGGATATTCACATTGTAGACTAGGTTTTTGTTCTCGCCTGGTGCTAATGGCACATCAACTAGACCACTTACAAATGAGTTAATCGAAGCACTGTTACGCTTGTCAGTTAGTTTTGGCTCACCTGTTGCATCATCAGATTCAAAATCGCTAATGAATGGTTTGGCAATAATTGCACCACGCGTTACATTGCGGATACTAATTTCTACTTTGTCGCTTGCACCACGCTCTATTTTGAGCTCTGTGCGGGTTGGCGAGATACTGAGACCGCTACCACCGTTATCCTGCTGCGCACGGGTCATACTCGTAGCTGCCATTAAAGCCACGCTAGCAGCCAATACAAATCCAATTACAAGCGCGGAAATGCGTTTTGCATATGCACTCATTACAGTGTTCCTCCTTTTGATTTCATAACCTTGCCATAAGCTTAACCTATAAGCCTAATGCTTGCAATAGTTCAAAAAGAGGCGATGGCAGTAAAGGTCATAGTGGTTGCGTACACCCCCGGTGGCTGTGCCGGAGAAACGTTCACAATATATGTTGCGGTGAACACCCTAAAATCAGTCGGTAGGGGTGATGTCGTCACGGCTTCCCCATCTACGAACCGGAAACTATTGGGTGTACCATAGCCCGCAGTTGGTACAGAAGTACCGGCTCCGGCTGGGTCCAGGCCAACAGTAGGGCTGGTATTAGCTCGCAAGTTCAGTCCAAATTGGCTCGTGCCTGGGGCGCTGCCACTGTTTGACGCCAATGCGGTCACAACATTATTACCAGAAGTCATAGTGTTACCGTTGAGATAGGTTGTGTAGCCAGAGCCATCATTAGTAGCTCCAGAAAATTGTAAGTTAGCAGTAGCTGGCGCATTGGTACTAAGCTCGCCCACATCTACAAGCGAACCCGTTACGCTGTTGCAATTGAGTGTTACAAACACACCCACACAGAAAGTAAGGAATGGTGGTACATAAGCATCTACCCGAAACGCATCAGTTATGGCAAATGCAACTGAGCCACTATCATTGATACCGGCCGTGGCATCTGTTGAACTATAGGTAGCCATGCGCACGAAAGTAGTCACCCCACTAACTGTGGGGTTAATAATATTACCAAAGCTATAGGATGATGCAACCATACTGCCTGGACTAATGGGCCTAGTGATGACTATTTTATTAGGGGTGGAGTCTGGCGCACTAATACTAAAGCCGGTATTCCCGAATTGGGCCTGTAAAGCCGCACTAGACAAGTCTAAGCCCGCTGGAGGCACACACACAACCACCGTTAGCGGGTTATCACAATATTCAAACGACATAGAGCCCACTGAGCTAGCAGTCGGTACATTGAATGAGAATATATGCGTTGCTGGTAAGCCTGGCTGCGCCGTTGATACAGAGACCTGTCGATTAGCTAAATCTGCTGCATACACATTCGGCAACGCTCCCAGCATTGCAGGGGCAGCAAGAAGTAGCACTTGAATATAGAGTGCTATATGTACGCTAAAGTGTTTTATTTTAGCCGTTATATGTGTCACGTTATGTTGCCCAGCTTTACTGCAGACATTATACCCTTATGATACAAAACACCCCAACACATAAGTTGTGCTGGGGTGTAGCATAGTTATCTGTTTAATTTAGAATGTAGTAGTTGCAATAAAGTTTGCTTGCACAGAATATGCACCAGTTGGCGTCGTAATACCAGCGGTTGCTGCAAACTTCAGAATCATGGCTTCGTCGTCTACAACCTTCACGGATGAGCTGGTTGAGCTGGCAATGCGGTCAGCCGTACCAGTAGCATCCCAAGCATATTGACTGAGTGTTGTAGGAATCTGGTCGGTATCAGTCACGAAGGTATCGTTTGGTGCGCCGGCACCATCGTAATCTACATCACGAACCAGGTTGTATAGGCCACTGGAGAAGGTGCAGGTGTATGCAGTAGTACTTTCACAGTTAATACCAGCTACTACCATGCCGAACTTTTCGGCTCCACCAGCGATGACAGCAGGTGTAGTACTACTATTGAAACACTGGTCTGTACCAATCGTAGAGACTGCCACTGGAGGTGCAACACCATCAGAACACGCCGCACTAGGGACTTTTAGAGTACCGCTGCTGTTATCAAGGATGGACTTGTAGTCTACGACCACACCGTTTACTGCGTTCGTTCGTACCATGGCAAGGCCATTCGTATTGGAACCACCGTTTGTCGCAAGTACAGGAGATACGTTGGTAGTACCACCTTCTACGTTACCGATGTCCACGCTGGTACCGCCAATAGTGGCACAGCTAGTCGGGACGAAGGTCGTGGCAAGTGCCGCGTTTGCCTGAGTGGCGCCGACACAGAAGTCGAGGCGTTCCTGGACACGAGCGTTGACGGTCAAAGTTTGTGAAGTACTTTGAGCAAACACACCTTCCCATTTAAGATCTGTTGCGGGATTGTCTGCATAGATACGAACACGGGTGTAGTAAGACATGTTGGCGGTATTCTTGTTGGTGATGTCTGTAGCACCTAGAGTGATGACAAGACCCGTTTTAGTACTTGCGTTATCTGCATTGGTTTTAACAATGTCAATCTGTGTGTCAATACTTGCTGGGGTCGTACGGCTATTAACCTTTGTCGTTGAGGTGACTGCGTTCGTGGTCCACGGGCCTGACAGTGTTGCTGCTGGTGTACCAATGGTTGGTGTATTGTTTTTAGTACACGCACCGAGTGGTAAATCACAAAACTCAATTTCAATAGTCTTAGCGTTACCAGCGTCTGCTGTTGTGTTAAAGGTCCAGGCCAGCTGGGTGGTTTGGCCGGGGCGAGCAGAGGTGGACGAGAGGTTACGCTGTGTTAACGTAGGAGCAGCGGCCGCAGTCCCACTGAACACCACTGGAGCAATAGATGCAAGCGTAAGCAAAGCAGCAGTCAAACCTGCTTGAGCTCTGCGGGATAAATCCCTATATTTTTGTATGTGCGCGTTCATTTTTGATAATTTTCCTTGATACATGTTTGTTTTATATTGTTATAGCCCATTTTTACCACAGAAAGTTAGTTAAGCGCAAGCACTTTTTGAACTACTTATCCACAGGTACCTATCTGATTAGTCGAAGAACTTAAAAATAAGCGTCCGGTGCAGTTATATGCAGGACGCTTATTTGGGTTCTGAAACTATGTTCAGCTAAGAGAATCTAACCTAAGATTTATCTAAAATGTTGCCGTAGCTATGAAATCTGCTTGAACTGTGTATGAGCCAGTTGGCGTCGTAATACCAGCGGTTGCTGCAAACTTCAGAATCATGGCTTCGTCGTCTACAACCTTCACGGATGAGCTGGTTGAGCTGGCAATGCGGTCAGCCGTACCAGTAGCATCCCAAGCATATTGACTGAGTGTTGTAGGAATCTGGTCGGTATCAGTCACGAAGGTATCGTTTGGTGCGCCGGCACCATCGTAATCTACATCACGAACCAGGTTGTATAGGCCACTGGAGAAGGTGCAGGTGTATGCAGTAGTACTTTCACAGTTAATACCAGCTACTACCATGCCGAACTTTTCGGCTCCACCAGCGATGACAGCAGGTGTAGTACTACTATTGAAACACTGGTCTGTACCAATCGTAGAGACTGCCACTGGAGGTGCAACACCATCAGAACACGCCGCACTAGGGACTTTTAGAGTACCGCTGCTGTTATCAAGGATGGACTTGTAGTCTACGACCACACCGTTTACTGCGTTCGTTCGTACCATGGCAAGGCCATTCGTATTGGAACCACCGTTTGTCGCAAGTACAGGAGATACGTTGGTAGTACCACCTTCTACGTTACCGATGTCCACGCTGGTACCGCCAATAGTGGCACAGCTAGTCGGGACGAAGGTCGTGGCAAGTGCCGCGTTTGCCTGAGTGGCGCCGACACAGAAGTCGAGGCGTTCCTGGACACGAGCGTTGACGGTCAAAGTTTGTGAAGTACTTTGAGCAAACACACCTTCCCATTTAAGATCTGTTGCGGGATTGTCTGCATAGATACGAACACGGGTGTAGTAAGACATGTTGGCGGTATTCTTGTTGGTGATGTCTGTAGCACCTAGAGTGATGACAAGACCCGTTTTAGTACTTGCGTTATCTGCATTGGTTTTAACAATGTCAATCTGTGTGTCAATACTTGCTGGGGTCGTACGGCTATTAACCTTTGTCGTTGAGGTGACTGCGTTCGTGGTCCACGGGCCTGACAGTGTTGCTGCTGGTGTACCAATGGTTGGTGTATTGTTTTTAGTACACGCACCGAGTGGTAAATCACAAAACTCAATTTCAATAGTCTTAGCGTTACCAGCGTCTGCTGTTGTGTTAAAGGTCCAGGCCAGCTGGGTGGTTTGGCCGGGGCGAGCAGAGGTGGACGTTAGCGCACGCTGTGTAATTGTTGGTGCCGCTGAGACAAGTGAGGGCAAAAATGCCGACGCAAGACCCACAAATCCCAGTACCGTCGCAATAGCCAGCAGCATTGTTCGGCGCACTTGTAGGGCTATGTGGTGAATCATAAAATTCTCCTTTTATATATTCGAGTGTATTTGTTTTAGTAAAGTTACCTCATTAGTAATAGCACGCGTGGTATATAAACACAAGCAGTTTTCCACAAGCATAGTATAAGAGATAGTGGTGTTGGAGTTTACTAGAATGTAGCGACGGCCACAATATCGTGCTGCATAACATAGGTACCAGCAGGCGTGATGGCGCTAACATTTGCCATGTAGGTGATGGTGTAATCCGTGCGACCAACTGCCTGATTGCCAGCCGTAGCAGCCGAACGGGCAATAATGTCACCAACACCGTACTTGAATTTATCTACCGTATCATAGCCAGTTGCTGCCTGGCCATCAGCAAACGTACCACTTGGCACGTTATAGGGGTTAGATCCTAGGTCTGGCGTGGCGTTATCTACCAGATTAATACCAAATTCTTCTGTACCCGGCTGCGGGAAATCAAGTGTAGCTTTAGCAGCCAACACCTTGCCAGCCTCGCTGGTGGGCGGGTTACTCATGGTCTGGACTGTGTAGGCACTAGATAGATATGTTCGTACCCAGAAAACACCGTTGCCATAGCCAGTGACCGACGGATCCAGTGTACCTAAATCTATCGTGGCGCTATTTATAAATAGTTCCAGAAATGGCTCATTAGGCGTGATAAGCCCAGCTTCTAGATCATAGTTAGCGCTGGATGATCGGCCCACACCTAGACTACCTAGGGCAACATTGGCATTGTAGCTGGCTGAGCTCAGGTTTGAGTTGCCACCAGAGCCAAATTGATACTCATCAACCTTGTAACTTCCAGAGGAAGATGATTGAGCGAACACGGGAGCAGTACACAACATTAATATTGCACCACTCACACCTATAATTTTTTTTATCTGTCTCTGCCACATAGCGTTAGCAGTAAGTATATAGGCAGGAGATAATTTAGTCTATGACACTAACGAGTCTCAAAAGTTCCCACGATATTGTCAAAATCGCCGGCTGTTTGGCCAAAGGTTAGATTCTTGTATGTAATTTTATAAGTAGCTGTGGAGCCGTCGGGCCTAGGTAGTTGCATTGTAGTGCCTCCTCCTACGAGACCTACTACTGCAACATAGGCGGTATTGTCACCAGCACAAGCAAATGACACCTTTTTGAAAGTCACAATTTGGGGGGTACCTTCGGTACCTGGCTTAACATATTTCTTACAATGCTCCGAGGCCCCAGCACTGTCGGGCGCCAAGACACCCAAAGGTGACGTTGTTACTGGCAGAACATGAGTAGTCCGAACATTGGGCAATATTTCAGGAGTAGAGTTATTAACGTCTACTACGAGCTCTTGCTCAACCAGAGAGCTATTAAATTGACGGTAGACATAGTGACCATCACGGGTCTCATTAGTAATCGGTCGCCATTTAGTGGGTGATCTAAACTGGAAATAGCGTGATGTCTGTACGCTAGCGTTTGAAACAATAGTTGAAGTTACAGGAGCGGTTGACTGCGTTGCTGTATCTGACTGTTTTGACTGACGGTACACATCATAGGCCAAGAAACCAATACCCACCAATACTGCCAAAAGTAGCAAAATCACAAACATACGAAGTCTTCGTACTATTCGCTTTCGGCTGCGGAATCCTTGCTCACGGTAGTAGTCTGACATAGTTTTTGTTCGTACCTATCTGGTTTGTATTATGTCATATCAGCAAAAAAGCACAACCCTGTTACTGGTTGCGCTGCACAGACATACTAGCTACACACTCACGCCAAGAGAGAACGGTCAGTCATGTTCGTGGGGCGGCGTAAGTAACGTAGATTTTTGTTTTTTGGATAAACCAATACAACCATAGCACATTAGGGCCATAAGCTCAAGCGTCTTGGCCGTTAAGCATAACCGTAGTATGATGAAGACAAGTAAAAAACGAGTATGGAAGAAAACAAGACGGATAACAAAGACCAGTCTTCATCGTTAGAGGGCACTCCGGCGGCAACGACTGATGAAACAAGCCTAGAGGGCGGCTCAAACGCGTCTGAGCCTATAGTATCTGCAGAACCCAAAAAGAAGGCTGGCAACCCCGTGTTGAACCTGATACAGAGCGTCAATATATATGTTCTGTTATTTATATTTATCTTGATACTGGCCGGCGGCATGGTGCTTGTAGGTATTCAACGTAACAAAAAGGCAGCCACGCCGACTACTATTAACACACAGACTCTTAGCGCTGATGATTTGAAAAAACTAACCGAAAACGAGCAAAAAGTAGGCGACCCTAAATCAACGCTATCTATAGAATCTAACGCCATCTTTAGCGGCAAAGTCCTGGTGCGCGATAGCTTGGATGTAGCAGGCACTATCAAGGTAGGTGGTTCGTTGAATCTACCAGGCATTAACGTATCTGGCTCTAGTAGCTTTGATCAAATTACTGCCAACAGCCTGAACATTGCTGGAACAGTGGGCATACAAGGCCAACTAACTGTCCAAAAAGGTATCACCAGTACTGCCGGTGCAACATTTGGCGGGCCAATCTCTGCACCACAAATAACAGTACAAAGCCTGCAATTATCTGGTGATTTACAGATTACCCGGCACATTGATGCTGGAGGCGGTACGCCAGGCAAGAGCGATGGTAACTCATTGGGTTCTGGTGGCACGGCTAGCATTAGTGGCTCTGATACAGCAGGCACGGTATCTATTAACACTGGTGGTGGACCAGGAGCGGGCTGCTTTGTGACAGTCAACTTCAATCAAAGATTTAGTGGTAATCCACATGTTGTTATTGCGCCTGTGGGGTCGGCTGCAGCAAGCCTTAATTACTACATAGGTAGTCGTTCAAGCT
>CAZLJP010000002.1:0-198935 GCA_964559915.1 uncultured Candidatus Saccharibacteria bacterium
CTAGCGTTAGCTTTTGATTACATCACTCAATTACCAACAGTAACAGAGGTTGCGTGATAGCCCTCTGTACTGTATAATTATCATCAAGTTGCCAAAGACAGCGACGGGTGAAAACCTTGATAATGTCGCCTAGGTACAAACATCCTCTTTTAGAGCGTTTGAACGTCTTTGTCACAAGCAAGGGCGTTTTTGTTTGGCAACGTTAATCAGAGCTCCATTTGGTCGATAGGACTCTACAAATTAAGCTAACATTCCTAAAAGGATGAAGAATGGCTTTAACAAAAGACAAGAAGAACGAAGTTATCGCAGAAGTTGCTGAGTTACTCAAAGACTCTAAGATGACAGTCGTTGCAGCCTACCAGGGTACTCCTGTAAAAGCTATGCAACAGCTCCGCCGTGACGGTGCCAGTAATGGTACTAAGCTCAAGGTCGTCAAGAACCGTTTGGTTATCCAGGCTATCAAAGGCCAGGACAATCTCAAGGACGTTGACACTTCAGCTCTCAACGGTATGCTCTTGTATGCTTTCAACAATGAGGACGAGGTAGCACCTGCCAAAGTTTTGGCTGACTTTGCAAAAACACAGCCAACCCTGCAGTTTGTTGGTGCAATTTCACCAGAGGGTACATTTGTAGCCGCTGATGACGTTAAGGCACTCGCAAGCTTGCCAAGCAAGAACGAGCTTATTGCTCAGGTTGTTGCAACATTACTATCACCAGTCAACGACGTTACAAGTGCCCTTTCAGGCAACTTGCACGCGCTGCTTGACGGTGTCGAATCAAAGGCTACGGCCTAATTAAAGGAGATAAGAAATGGCTGATGTAAAGAAGCTTGCGGAAGAGCTAACCAAGCTAACCGTATTAGAAGTAAACGAACTAAAGACTATCCTCAAGGATGAATACGGCATCGAGCCAGCTGCTGCAGCTGTTGCTGTTGCTGGTCCTGCTGCCGGCGCTGCTGCTCCTGCAGAGGATGCAAAATCTGAATACGATGTTGTCCTCAAGGATGCAGGTGCTCAGAAGGTAGCTGTTATCAAGGCTGTTAAGGACATTACTGGTCTTGGTCTTGGTGAAGCTAAAGCTATCGTTGACGGCGCTCCAAAGACTGTCGTTGAGAAGGCTAAGAAGGAAGACGCAGAAGCACACAAGAAGGCTCTTGAAGAGGCTGGTGCTGTTGTTGAACTTTCATAGTTCCCCCGCAACATAAGTTGCAAACCAAAATACCGCTCATCACTGGGCGGTATTTTATTTTAAAGCTAAATTATCCACAGGTTTTGTTTATTTACTTTGACATCTTATTAGTGTCATGATACCGTTAAGCCATAAGTATACCCCGAGAGGCGTACTGGAGTTAGAAACAAACGCGAGAAAACTTACAATGGCAGATGTCCCAGAAAAACAAATTAAACGACTAAAAAGCCTCATCCAAGAGGCAGAGACTAGTTTGGCTGCAGCTAAGGAGCTGCTGCTTAGCGTTGTAGGCGAAACCTCAGTTGGCGCAGCTGCTATTCACGACGACCCAACTGGCAAGATTATAGAAGGTGTTTTTGACGGCCAAAGTATGGTTGGTTCTGATGGTAAAAATTATCCCGTACCCGCTAATTATGCTAGTAAGTCTAAGCTCGTCCAGGGTGATATCCTGAAGCTAACTATTGCTGATGATGGTGCATTTATGTACAAGCAGATTGGTCCAATCCCACGCAAACAGGTAGTTGGCGTATTGGTACAAGAAAACGGCCACTATTATGTTGACGTTAACGGCCGTAAGCTTCGTGTATTGCTAGCCAGTGTTACATACTTCAAGGCTAAGCCAGGCGACCAGGTCAGCATCAACATCCCAGAAGATGACGCTCACGTTGAGTGGGCTGCACTCGAAGCTGCACTTTAGGGCAAGCCACAAAAGTCGTGTCCAAACCCAAGATACCGACTATCACCGCGAAAGATGTGTTTTCACCAGCCAATGCTACAAGTGTCATTGGCCTAACTCTTACTATTATTGGATCGTTTCATCTCACTACACTAGCTGGTGTGTTGACTCTTGGCGTCGGACGCTTTATAGATATTTTTGATGGGCCAATCGCGCGCCGCACCCATACCAGCCCACTGGGAGCACTAGTTGATGCTACCTGCGACAAAATCGGCATTGCAGTACTGGTTCCAGCTGCCTGGATTACACATATAGCCCCCTATTGGCTATTGATATACATATTGGTACAAAATGTTCTAAATGTGGTATTCAGCGCTCTTACAAGTGCTAGGGGTGGCACTCCCGCAGCGTCACGCTACGGCAAGCACGCTTTGTTCGCACAAAACATCAGTCTTGGCTTCTATGCATTAGGTAGCGTTACAGATATACGCACCTTGGATATAACGGGACTTATCATTGGGTTAGCCAGCATCTACTGGGCGGCACGAGCTACCTACGGTTACTTCCTGGCAACACCAGAGAAAACCAAGAAGAAATAACAACAGACCTATCTATCACTAACGAGTATAATACTTGTAAATGGGACAGGCACTATATCGGAAATACCGTTCAAAGTCGCTGGACGAAATTATCGGCCAGCCACATATTACTACTGTATTAGCTAATGCACTGAAATCGGGCGCCATTAGTCATGCATACCTATTTTCTGGCCCTAGAGGTACTGGTAAAACCAGTATTGCCCGCATCCTGGCACACGAGATTAATCAGTTACCGTACGAAAGTGACAGTACCCACCTAGATATTATAGAGATAGATGCGGCCAGTAATCGTCGCATCGACGAGATACGTGAACTACGTGAGCGAGTACACACCGCACCCACTAGCTCTAAATACAAGGTATATATCATTGATGAGGTCCACATGCTGACCCGTGAGGCCTTTAATGCGCTGCTCAAAACCCTGGAGGAGCCGCCAGCACATGCTGTGTTTATTCTTGCCACTACAGAGGCACACAAGCTACCAGAAACGATTGTAAGCCGCACACAACGCTTTACTTTCAAGCCTGTTGAGCAGGACAAGGTCGTAGAGCATTTGCGGCACATTGCAAAGCAAGAAGGCGTAACAATATCTGATGAAGCATTAGGCCTGATTGCCGCCCATGGTGGTGGTAGTTTCCGTGATAGCATCAGTCTGCTTGATCAAATACGCGGACATGGCGATAAAGTCACAGAAACAGATGTGCAGGGTATGCTTGGCATCGCGCCGGACGCAGCTATTAATCAACTTATTTCCATACTTGCCGGAGGCACGCCTGCTGATTTAATTACAGTGCTGTCTGATATGAAGCAAAACGGCTATCAGGCAGGGCAGCTTGCCAAGCAATTAGCTGGCCTCATACGAACCGATTTACTAGCTGGTATTACCAAGCTACCGAGTGAAAACTTACCTATATTACTGCATAAGCTCTTAGATGTACCGGCCAGCGCTGATCCAGAGACTCATTTGGAGTTAGTACTACTTGATACGCTGCTTCAACGAACACCCTTGCCACAGGCGTCTCCAGAAAAAGTTGAGCCAGTCGTCGCTACAAAGCCAGTCAAATCAGTGCCCCAGCAACCCGTTGCCGAGCCAATTAAAAAACAAGAAACCCCCGAAGCCCCAGTCGAACAACCAACCAAACCAGTTGAAAAGAAAGCTACCAAACCAGCCGTGCCCTCCTCGGATATAAGCTTATGGAATGACGTACTTAATAGTCTCAAAAAGACGCATAATACACTGTACGGTGTAGCACGTATGGCAGATGCAAGTTTTCAAGGTGATGAACTGATACTTGGCATGCGTTTTGCATTTCATCAGCGCCGCTTGAACGAAAGCAAGAACAAGCAAGTTATTAGTGAAGTTGTTAATGCACTAGCTGGACGCGATATCACCGTTACTTGTGTGCTTGTATCAGCCGGGGCTACAGATGAAGCACCAGTTGCCGGGCCAGCTCCTGCACAAAATGAAACAATTTCAACCATAAGCAATATCTTCGGTGGCGCCGAAGTGTTAGACTCTTAGATACTATGGATGGACAGGATAGGGTACCAGCAGGGGCAAAAATCCCTCCTCAGAACACCGATGCAGAAGCCAGTTTGCTGGGGGCAATTCTCATTGACACTGACGCAATTGTTAAAATTGCTGATACTATCCGCGCCGACGACTTTTACGAAGAAAAACACCGTCGTATTTACGAGGCAGTTGTCAGTTTATACGAAAAGCACAGCCCGATTGATGTGCTGACATTATCTGACCAACTGCGCGGTACTGGTTTTCTAGATATCGTGGGTGGCCCGGGCTATCTGACAGAGCTAACCAACTTTGTGCCAACGGCAACACACGTAGAACAATATGCTGATATCGTGTCACAGAAGGCGCTGCGCAGGCGGCTTATTAAAGCATCGCAGGACATTGTTGGATTCGGTTACGACGAGGGACGTAGCTTACAGGATTTGATTGAAGAGGCTGAAAGCCGGTTGTTTGAGGTCAGTAATCGACATGTCAAACAAGATGTTACGAGTATTGAAACGATTCTAACGGAAAGCTTTGACCGACTAGACGAACTCCACAAAGATAAGGGCAAGATTCGTGGCGTGCCAACTGGCTTCCGCGATCTGGATAATATCTTGGCTGGACTACAAAAATCTGATTTGTTTATTCTGGCTGCACGTCCATCAATGGGTAAAACAGCCCTGGCACTTAACCTGGCACACAATATAGGCACCAAGTCTGATGCAGCCGTACTGATATTTAGTCTTGAAATGAGCAAGGAGCAGCTCGTTGACCGCATGCTATCTATGCAATCTGGTGTTGACGCCTGGGCACTTCGTACCGGTAATTTGAGCGACAGTGACTTCGAGAAAATTGGTCACGCCATGGGTGCACTCTCAGAGGCGCAGATATTTATTGATGATACACCTGGTATTACCGTGAGTGACCTTCGTACCAAAGCCCGCCGTGAAGCACATTTACACCCTGTTGGACTAGTTATTGTTGACTACTTGCAGTTGATGAGCGGCAGTAGCCGATTTGGTGGTGACGGCAACCGTGTGCAAGAAATTTCTGAGATATCCCGTGGTCTCAAGGCCATTGCTAGGGAACTCAATGTGCCAGTAATTGCACTGAGCCAGTTGAGCCGCTCGGTAGAAAGCCGCCATCCACAAATTCCACAGCTAGCCGACCTTCGTGAGTCAGGTTCGATTGAGCAAGATGCCGATGTCGTAGCCTTTATTTACCGCGAAGATTACTACAATAATGAAACTGACCGTAAAAATATTACTGATATCTTTATCAAAAAACATCGTAATGGGCCCACCGGGGCAGTAGAACTATACTTTGACCGTGACAAACAACGTTTCCGCACACTAGACAGCAAACACAGTACTCCGTTCGACGCACAATAAAACGTTATATCCTACGGATATTGCTGCAAGTACTCGTAAAATATAAGCAAGCTCCTACTTTCCTCCGTTCTTTTGCTATACTATCTATAATAATGAAACTGACATTTAAGCGGGTGAGGGCGTTTTTCTTAGATAACTGGGCGCTGGGATTATTAATCGCAGGTGGTGCGGCCATAGCCTCTTTTCTGCTGCTTTTCAGGCTCGGTAGCTTAGTCCAGGGCCTGTCAGTAGACGAGTTTGCCCTACAACAGCAGTTAGCGCACAACCAGTTTTCTCTTGGCACAATTATCCGTGACCCATTGTTCTTGCCATACTATGTGGGCTTGTATCTACTGCAGCTCACGCCATTTCATGGCCCTACGGCAGTACGTAGCATTGGGGCATTATTCGGTCTACTGGGTAGTCTTGGCTTCTTTTATGTTCTGCGGCACTGGTACACTACTAGAATTGCGTTCTTTGGTACCGCCCTGTTCGCTACGTCTGCGTGGTTTTTGCACAGTGCACGGTATGCCTCAGAAGATGCTACATATCTATTACTGCCGCTGCTGATTGCTGGTGTTATTGCACTACAAGCCCGAACACGCGCCAAACGGGCGGTGTTAGCAGTTGTGGTATTTGGTCTATTAGCGCTGTATATACCAGGTGTTATTTGGCTCATTGCCGCTGCCTTGTTCCTTAAGCGGCAAATCATTATCAGTGCTATCAAGCTGCAACCAGGCTGGTTTAATGCCATATTAGGAGTACTCACAGCTATATTACTCAGCCCACTAGTTGTTATGCTAGCCAAGCCGTTACGAGGTAGCAGTTGGAGCCACAATATTCTTGATTTGTATGGACTACCTACGCGGCTGCCTAGTGTTGGTGACATTGCACATAACATCAAAGATACTTTCGCTGACATCTTTATATATAGCCATAACGGGCCAATTTACACAGCCGGGCACTTACCGTGGCTTGATATAGCCACCGTAGCCCTAGTCATTATTGGTGTGTATCAGTTCATCAAACACCGGGCATTAGATCGCAGCAAATTGATAGCCATTGTCGGCATTGCGAGCTTTATTTTAGTAGCCTTGGGCGGTGAAGTACCTTTGCTAGTTTTTCTGCCATTTGTATACTTAGTCGCCGTAGAAGGACTCAAGTGGCTGCTTGACAGCTGGCTCCGTGTCTTCCCACGTAACCCGTTTGCACGCAGCTTTGGCATCGTTATTATCGTACTCATTGTCGGTACAATATCTCTGTACCAGCTCAATCGATACTTTCTAGCGTGGGGATTTAATCCTGAGACTCGCGCGGTATTCAACAAGCTGCCATAAACTGCTACAATAGCTACGTTATCACAAGGGGTGAAGACAGAGGGTTGAGAAATAAAACTCTACCCTGAATCTTTTACCTCTCACCCTAATACGACTGCAAGGAGAACCATGAGTAAATTTGACCAAGCAAAGATGCTATTAAAACTGAAGAAAATGCAGAAAGAACTGCAGAAAATGACCATTGAAATAGAAAAAGGTGATGGCGCTGTAGTCGTAGAGATTACGGGTGAACAAAAGCTTAAGAAAGTACGTATTGACCCTGACTACGTAGACCTTGATGACATTGGCCAGCTGGAACGCTGGGTTGAAGATGCCGTCAAAGAAGCGATTGCTGAAAGTCAAAAGATTGCTGCAGAGAAAATGGGCCCCATGATGGGCGCACTGGGCGACCTGGGATTGTAATTAATGGCAGTACTGCCACCAGCATTAACTGAACTTATTGAAGCACTTGGCGCTTTGCCTGGTGTTGGTCCGCGTACCGCGGAACGGTATGCCTACTATCTACTTAGGACTGATGCTGCTGTCGGCAAGCGCTTGGCATTATCGGCCAGCACCATCCATGATAATATCGGCTACTGTAAAAAGACTTTTGCATTGGTAGAAAAGGGCAAAGAACTGTCTGACCTCTATACTAATCCAAACCGTGATAAGCAATTAATAGCGGTTGTGGCAGAGCCATTTGATATCGTGGCGATAGAGAAAACGGGCCAATTCAAAGGTACCTATCATGTGTTGGGTGGACTTGTATCGCCAATCGATGGCATTAACCCGGAGCAACTACGAATTAGTGAACTTATAGCACGTATTGATGAAGATAATGTAGAGGAAATTATATTAGCTACTAATGCCAGTGTAGAGGGTGAATCAACGGCGCTCTATATTCAACAGCAGCTTGGCGACCGCAAGGTTACTATTAGTCGTTTGGCTCGTGGCTTATCAGTGGGCGTAGACTTAGAGTACGCCGACCAAATTACCCTCGGCCGCGCCCTGTCAGAACGTACACAACTCCTATAAACCTGATACAATGACCACAATGACTGAACAGATTAAGAATATTTTGGGCAATGTCCAGCGGATAGTTGTGCTTCAGGCCGATAACCCTGATGCGGACAGCCTTGGCAGCGCATTGGCACTTGAGGCTATTCTAAGCGAACAGGACAAGGATGTAGTCCTCTATTGTGCCGTAGACATCCCAGACTATCTTAAGTACCTGACAGGCTGGAGCCGAGTGGTGCGTGATTTGCCCAAAGAATTCGATGCCAGCATTATCGTTGATGCATCAACTATGACCTTATTTGAAAAAGCTATAGAATCTGGCGAATTCAAGTGGCTGGCTGGCAAACCATGTATTGTATTTGATCACCATGCAGAAACAAATAATGACATAGATTTTGCTACCGTAGTACACAATCAGGACGGCGCATCATCAACTGCAGAAGTAATTTTTGATTTTGCCACGGCTGCCTACGACAACATTCCCAAAGATGCATTTGACCCCCTTATGGCTGCAATCTTAGGTGACACCCAAGGCCTAACAAATCAGTTAGCCTCAGCCCATACCTATGAGGTTATGAGTAATCTGATAGGCGCTGGAGCTAATCGTCCTGCATTAGAAGACCAACGACGTGCTGCTAGTAAAATGCATGAATCGATTTACCGCTATAAGGGACTTCTCATTGAGCGAACCCAGTTTGCCGCTGATAATCAAATTGCGTATGTGGCAATTCCTCACGAAGAAATTAAAATATACAGCCCATTATATAATCCCGGGCCACTTATACAGCCCGATATGCTGCAGACCGAAGGTGTAAGAGTCGGCATCGTGTTCAAGGTATACGATGATGGCAAAGTGACCGGCATGATACGTTGTAATGCAGATGCAGAAATAGCCAACAAGATTGCCGTACATTTTGGTGGTGGGGGTCACGGTTTTGCGGCTGGATTCAAGATTACCGATGGCCGACCATTTGATGAAATTAAATCTGAATGCATCGCCAAAACTATTGAATTACTACATACAGCCGGCAACTAGATTCGCTTGCAATTTGCCCATTCAATGCTATACTAGCATCTTATGCATACCGTAAAACACAGCCCAACAATGATGTGCTGCCGAGGGATTATCCTGCGGTAGGTTTGCTGATTTATGTAATAAACAACGGACCTCATCGGTCCGTTTTTGATTTTTAATAGAGAGGAAAATTAAAATGAGTTATTCACCAGAAGCGTTTGGTACCGAAACATTACAAACCCCAGAAGAACGAGCAGAGCGTTTTGCGCGCGCTATTACAAGCCTTGTGGTTAACACTACTTTCTCTGAAGAAATGAGACTACCGGACGACCCCAATTACACTGTTGTTCTGGATGACCCAAGGGGGCATTTCCCATTGCAACACATAAGCCCTTTAAATATTGGAGCAGAGCTTGGCTCACGCCAAAATCGAATCTACGCGGTTAGTAGCGTTAACGATCCACGAATTGAAGAAGTTCGTAGCTTGCACAAGCTGCAAGTTGAGCTGAAACGTAGCCAGCTACCAGCTGACCAAGCACAGGCTCAGCAGTATCGTCATGTTGCACGTATTATCCAACGCAGCATTCCAAAGCCTCGCCAGTTTACGTTTAAAACAAGGACATTGGCTGACACTCTTGAAATTATTCGGCCTATAGACGACCCAAAATACTTCAATATAGGGTAATATATAGGGTATATGAGGCTTCATAATACCCTTACTCGCCAGCTTGATGAAGTACAGCCGCTAGAGGACAAGCATGTCCGTCTGTATACCTGTGGGTTAACGGTATATAGCCAGCCACATATCGGTAACTGGGTGGCATACATTTACTGGGACATCCTGGTGCGCACACTTATCGATGCAGGCTACAAAGTAACTCGTGTACAGAATATAACTGATGTTGGCCATCTGACATCTGATGAAGACGCCGGCGAGGACAAGATGCTCAAGGGCGCGCTTAAAGAAGGCATTACTGCCTGGCAAGTAGCAGAGAAGTACATCGCAATTGCTGATAATGAAGCATATAACCAACTTGGCCTACTGCGACCGGACCATATACCTCGTGCAACCGAGTACATACCGCAACAGATTGCATTCGTAAAAGAACTCGATAAAAAAGGGTTCACTTATGTTATTGATGACGGTGTCTATTTTGATACATCAAAGCTCAAAAATTACGGCGCATTAGCCAGGCTTGATATTGACGGTCTGCAATTTGGTGCCCGCGTAGCTGATACGGGCAAAAAGAACCCAACAGACTTTGCTGTCTGGAAGTTCAGCGACCCAGCCGAAAAGCGTGATATGGAATGGGAAAGCCCATGGGGCACAGGTTTTCCGGGCTGGCATCTTGAGTGTTCTGTGATGGCACGTGAGCTATTAGGCGACCAAATCGACATACATACGGGCGGCATTGACCACATACCAGTGCACCATACCAATGAGATAGCACAGACAGAGGCTGTCACGGGTAAACAATTCAGCAAGTATTGGGTACATGCCAATCATATTAAGGTTAACGGAGAAAAGATGTCCAAATCATTGGGCAATATTTATACTCTCAAAGATATCCAGGATAAGGGTTTTGATATTCAAGCCTTCAAGCTGCTGGTTCTCAGCAAGCATTACGGCACTGAAGGTAACTTTACGTGGGAGATTCTAGAAGCTGCCCAGAACCGCCTGAATAGCTACCACGCTATGGCCGACCAACAATGGCAAGTGACTGATTCCGGTACGGTAACCGATGCTCATATTAGCGAGGCCAAAGAGGCTATTCGTAACGCATTACGGGACAATCTGAACACTCCTGAAGCTCTTGCCACCCTGAGCAAGCTAGAAGGGGCTATTGACACCGGTGGTATTAGCACGCGTAGTCAAGGAGCGTACCTAGTGTTTTTAAAGTGGCTCGATGATGTACTGGGTCTGCAGTTAGCAACACGCCAAGACATAACCAAAGACCAACAAATTCTTCTGGCAGAGCGCCAAGAAGCCCGAGATGCCAAGAATTGGGAAATATCAGACCGTCTACGCGACCAACTCAAAGACCAGGGCATAGAGCTAAACGACACACCCCACGGCCAAATTTGGTCCCGCGCTTAAGACTTGGCGGGTAATAGATTCTTGTGGTGTAGGTAGTCAACTATCAGAATACGAATTGAGCCTGCTAATGGGATAGCTACCAAACCGCCAAGTAGGCCACCAAAGCTTACGCCAACAATAACCGAGGCAAAGACCAACAGTGGTGACATATTAGTAGAATTCGACTGAATACGCGGCTGAATAACATAGTTCTCTATCTGTTGGTACAGAATGTAATAGGCCAATACTATAAGAGCCGCGACAGGTGAAGTAAACAGCGCTACCAAACTAACAATAACTGCACCGATGGTGTGTCCAACCATAGGAATAAGTCCACAGATAAACACAATAACCATCAATGCCACAGGATAGCCTACACCAAGAATTAACAGAGGCACTAGAATCATAACCGCAGCAATGGCCGCCAACAGCACCTGGCCGTTTACAAAGCCCTTTACCACACGGTACATAGCTTCTGCCAGCTTTTCGGCATGGTCACGCTTGGCCTTGGGTAGCATGTTCTTACTAAGGCCGAGCCAATGCGGCCCTTCAATAAGCATCATAAAGGTCAGTACAAGAATAGTAAGCATTGAGAAAATACTGCCTGATACTTTACTAACACCGCTCACCGCGCTGCCGCTGACATTCTTAAGCCTATCAGATAGCTGTGAAGAGAATTTATCTACTTGGTCTTCGAGATTATACTTACGCACAAATTTACCAAGCCCAGTGTCTTCGCTTCTGACGTCTTGAACGATATCCGGTGCTGCTTTGATAAAGTTATTGGTCTGACGAACCAGCGGTGGTACTAAGCTAGCGATAAACCCAACTAAAAATACAATCACAATCAGGAACGAAATAGTGGTGCCGAGTTTACGGCTCCCGCGTCGTTTGCCAGGTAGATGCTCGGCAATCCAATGCACTGGCGCATTGAGTGCTAAAGCCAGGAAGAAAGCAGAAAATATCAATATAAGTGCATGAGTGGCTTTGCTAAGAGCAGTCAAGAAAAGGAGCCACACCAGAACAATAGCCAACACGCGAATAACAGTTTTAGATGAAACGGTGATTTCTTGAGGGGCTGTTTTGCTCATTTGGCTATATTATCCTGCTTTGAGGGCCGTTTGGCAACGGCGTTTTGATAGATGTCCACTAGCTGTGGCCCAACGTATGCTACATCATATTGCTTCACGGCTTGTTGCTGTTCGTCATGAATGCGTGTTTTTATGGCATCATCACTAATAAACCTCTGTAAAGTACTACTAAAGGTTGCTGTATCTTGGGGGTCAAACAGGGTTTCTGGCCATGGAGCCAACACGCTGGCATAGCCCGGGTTACTACCACCCAGTACTACCCCCGCATTTGCTGCCATACCCTCTAGCAAAACAATTCCAAAGCTTTCACCGCCCATAGCCGGAAATACTGCGATATCGGCTTGATGCAAGAAACTAGACTTAGCCTCTTCCGTGATAAACCCATCAAACGACACTTGGCTTGCTAAATCATGTGCTTGTGCATAGTCCTGCAGAGTAGATAGTAGGGCGCCTTTGCCACCGATATGAACCTCTACCATACTGCGTATATCTGCTGGGAGCCCGACAACTGCCTTGAGTAGCTGGAGGGCGCCTTTGCGTTCCACCAGACGACCCAAAAACACAATGCGCGTTATTGGGCTGGTTTTGCGCTCAGGACCTTGTGTACTTTGCAGGGCAGATAGATTCACGACGTTTGGTAGTACAGTGGCCTCGACACCAAAGGCTTGCTTAGCAAATATGGCCGCTGGCTGAGAAACTGCTAATACCTTGTCGAAGCGACGCAGATTACGACGCAGAATGGCACCTAATAGACGTGTCGCCGTACGCTCGAGCGCTGCATAGGGCAAGATATGGAAGGTGCCGATAATAGCCGTGGTGGCGGGTGCAGCCGCAATAATACGTCCAGCCAAAAATGGACTGTATGGCATTTGGACATGCAAAACGTCGAACTGCTCGGTTTGTAATAACTGCTTGATGGCACGACGTTTGGCAGGCAAAGGAATAGTTAACTTATTTTTATTAAATGTCACTGCAACATTGCGGCTGAGGCTATGAATATGAGCAATATCACTACGACTGGTTTGTCCGACCAGGTAATGGACCTCATGACCTTGCGCCGCTAACCATTCACCAAGTAATAAAACATATTGCTGCACACCATCAGGCTTGTCGAGTGTATCGTCTACGACCAAGCCTATCTTCATGGTTTGTGGCATTATTTTTGGCCTTTGTAGAGTTCGGTATACAGTGCTTCGTATTGGTCGACTACTTTGGGATAATCGAACTGCTTAACATATTCCTGAGCCCATTCATTCCAGGATGCCCTCATACCCTCATCGGTTAGAAGTAAATGTAATCTACGGGCAAAATCTTCAGAGTGACGAGGATTAATCAGCGATAGCTCGCCGCGGCCCTGCAAAACCGAACGATAGCCCGAGTTATCACCAGCTACGGCCGGTGTGCCACAGGCCATTGCTTCTAGCAGTACAATGCCAAAACTCTCGCCATACAAAGCTGGTGAACAGAGTATGGTAGAGGATTGAATAAGGCTGATTTTGTCTATATCACTAACATAGCCAAGAAATTGCAGATTCTTATCAGTTAGGCCAAGGTCAATTGCCAATTCTTCAAGCTTGAGGCGGTCGGGGCCATCTCCACCAATAATTAACTGCGCTTCGGGTAGGGTTTCCAGCAGCAATGCAAAAGCTTTAAGTAGATATTTAACACCTTTTCGTTTCTCAAGGCGGCCAATGTAGAAAATAGTAGGAATCGTGGTTTTGGTGGCCGGTTTGGGCTGGTACCTGGCTAGGTCAATACCGTTGGGGATAATTGTAATAGGCGCATCCGTCAGTTGACTGACATATTCTGCGGCCGCATCTGATACGGCGGTTAGACTATGTAGTGATTTAAGGACAGAACGTGTGTAAGGGGTGATGACCTTTTCAATAGTCCGACTCATGCGTGTCTCGGGCAATTTGGCATGGAACGTAGCTACGTTTATAGCATTACTTTGCGCTAAAATCTGGCGACTGATTATGGGTACCCACGGCTCATGGAAATGCAAGATATCGAATTGTTCCGCCTCTAATGCCTCAGTGATTCGGTCTTTCTTACGAGTGGCAGATACCTGGGCGGTTGTGTGCTGGGGGGTTTTCATATCGGCAGAAGCACCCAGAAAAATAACGTTTTTGGGCTGTTCACCAGTGTAACTACGGGGTTGTGGCGTGATAATTTTAACCTGATGACCGCGCGCCATAAGCTCTGCCTGGGTGGCGGCAATATGTTCCTGGACACCGCCTCCTTTGAATATATCGTAGGGGCATATGAGGCCTATTTTCATCTTGATATAAGTATACCAGACAGGGGCGTATTAGCTGGCCAGGACAGTTCGAATCTCAGCCGGAATAAGAGGCGCAGCGTCCTTTTTGGTAGCAATCACACTGGGCGCATGATTATCCAAAATAGATACTGCCAGGTGAAAATCATTAAATATAACCCTGTAGTGCTGCTCAACTTTGTGGTTATCAAAATATTTTTCGCCGGCTACAGAGATGTGCCACACCGGCAAATCAACCTTTTTGCCACAATTATCAAGTGTTAGCATCTGTACCGTGGTTAGCCAGTGGGTCCGAACATCATTGGCGTGCCATAGGTGCACTTCGAAATCCATAAGCTGGTTAAATTCTTTAGGTGTGGTGTTCTGAAACTTGTGCTTGGCATTGTGAGTACGGGCATATACGGACCGTAGTAGCACGGGATGGAGTAGTACATTTCTAAAGAAAATCGCTGGTAATCGGTGCGATAAGAAGCGCGAAGCTACTACGTAGGCGCTGTGTCGGCGGCGACTAAACAAAAAATCAGTTTCGTGGGCGAATCCAACTACGCTAACGAGTAAATCGACTTTTTTAGCCATTTCTGGGTAACGCTGCAACATTCGGGTTGCTACTACGAAACCAAACGATAGGCCAGCAATGGTGAAGCGACGATTTTTATAGTGCATCTTAATAAACGTTGCAAGGTAGTCGGCGAGGGCGTCAAGTGTTGGTTTTTCTCCAATCTTGTAGAAGCTATCCATGCCACCAAAACCCGGTAAATCGATGGCCGTCACTGCACCGTAATCATTCAAGCCCTGAATAAGGCCCCACCAGCGTTCAAGTGTAGAATGGTGCCCATATATAAAAAGAATCTCTCGTTTGTGCTCCTGGGGCGCTGGCATGCGCAACATACGGCCATTAAGACCGTTTACATACAGGGGCACAATATAGTCTATTGGACTATTTTTAGTATCTGACATTGTATTTATTGTAGTACATATAGCGGGGTAAAGACTAGCTTAGAGCTGTGGTATTAAGCGTGAAATAAGTGTTGGTTTACGCAGCGCCTGATGCGTTACAACCGGTACTTCGACCGAGTCCCTGCCAAAACGCATAGTCACTGCGCCCACACGACTCTCCGTAGGAGTAGGAAGCAGTAGGGTGTTGAGCTTAATTATTGGGGTCTGCGGTTTACTCCGCCACACAACGCCAGCTACATCTGTATTAACGACCGCATCGACTGATTGGCCCGCCACAGAATAGCTGCCGACTGGCTGATTAGCTTTGATAACGGTTTGGTATTCAAACCCATCTAGTACCGAACGAATAAGTGGTACCGAGTCCCGGAGTGCTGCAGATAAGTTTGGAGCACCCATAATCACGCTTACCGCTATCACTTTGTGCCCATTAATCTCACGAACTGCCGCAGCCATAAAACAGCCTCCTGCTGCTTCTGTATTGCCAGTTTTCACGCCTACAATAGCGTCCTTGCCTAGCAGCATATTAACGTTAAATATTCTGCCAGCCACCGGTATGATAGCTTCTTTTTGTGCTGCTATTTCAGCAATAACCGGGTTATCCATGGCATTAACTGCTAGCTTTACCAGGTCTTCTGCCGTACTGACTGTTTGAGAGTCATAGCCACTGGCGTCTGCAAACTGAGTGTTAGTCATGCCAAGGGATTTAGCAAAGTTGTTTACAAAAGCCAGGTATTTATCGTCTGAGCCATATGCCCAGCGAACCAGTGTGTGTGCAATGTTATTAGCGGAGGGGAGTAGTAGTGCCTGGAGTGCCTCATACTCTGTAATTTCTTCACCGTATTGGACTGGTACATTAGACCCGTCCATTGCAATGGTGCGGTTGTACTCTTCTACGTCTGACTGATTAATTGTGATAATTGGGCCTTTTTCACCCACATTAAGCGGCTTTTGCTTGAGCACAGCCAAAGCAGTCATCACCTTAGCCACGCTGGCGGTTGGTAAGGCCTTTGGGGTACCGTGCGTATCTAATATGCCATAGCCCACAGCGCCCACAGCTGCCTGTCCATAGTCAGGCCAGGCAATTGATACATCCTTTTTGGCCGGAATTGATACTGATACAACGTCAGCATGTAGGGCAGGAATGGGACGTAGTGCAGCAAAGCCTAGATACACAGTAATCACAACTAGTATAAAAAAGAGCTTCCCAGGGCGTTTTGTACGTTTTGCCTTAGGACGCTTAACAGCTTTAAAATCTTGCGGTTCTACCACTCTCATCATTTACTAACAGTATACCGAACATAAGCGTCTTCAGTACAGCGCATTCCAAATAATATGCACTGACATTTTATTGGTGCGTTTTAGTTGGCTAGGGCGGAGGGATTAATCTATTGCTTCTGGCTGGGGCGGAGGGATTCGAACCCCCGAATGCCAGTACCAAAAACTGGTGCCTTACCACTTGGCCACGCCCCAACGAAGCCAGAAGTAATAGATTAATTGTCAATTATACGGGATTCGACTCACCTTCGGCGAGCCCTCGACTTCATGATTGAAAACAAGTTTTCATCAGAAGGTCGACTTGCAGCTTGCCGCAGGCAATCTTCACTCCGAATGCCAGTACCAAAAACTGGTGCCTTACCACTTGGCCACGCCCTAATATACTTGTAAATTAACAGATTGATTCTACCCTATAATCAACTAGAAGACAAACTGGGGTGAGGCTTATGCTTGCGTAGCGATGTAAAAGGAGTACTATTGCAGAATGTCAGAAACAACTCCTATCAACTACGCCGTACGGATGGGCCTCGAACTACACGAAAATCCATTTGGGCCACTCGATATGTACGCCACCATCCCTTTGGATAAAGTGGGACGGCATCTTGCACAACAGCCAGATGATAATCTAGACTATGCAATTCTGTATTTTCCAGATAAGAATAAGTCATATTCGGGACACGACGAGCACATCTCCGTCATCAAATATACTGAAGAATATGCAGATGAGAGTAAGCACATGCTACAAAAGGCAAGCTCACTCAAGGTAGGGAATTGGGCGCTTAACAGTTACCAGGCCAAAAAAGATGCCCAGATGTACACAAAATCAGTCTACGATACGACACCTGGGTTACGCAGACAGTGCGAACAGCTTGGGCTGCCATATATGGCAATTTTGTTCAAAAGCGCTGTAGACGCCCCAGAGATTACACACGCGACACTTCATATTGCGGCCTACGCACGGCTTAAAAGAGGTCTTAGGTTCTTTATGTCTGATATCGAACTAGGCAAAACACACTTCTATGACGGAAACGCTGCGAATGTAGCGCGAGCTATATCCTGAAATACACTTGTACCACTTGTCGTATCATACGACTTGGTATGTGACTTTGTGAAAATAACCAACACATAGGGCCGCGTGCCATTATCAATAACTGTTGCGTCGTGCACGCGGTCTATGAGGTAGCCTGGCTTGTGATATATCTTGGTACCGCTTGGAACGATTGACGTGATGTAGTCTACCTCTTTGGCGCGCTGCATATACGATAGTAGTAGGTCTGTGTGCTCTTGGTTTAGAAGCCGCTGCTGATATAGGTTATTTAACAACCGCGCAAGACTGGCAGGAGTAACGGTATTTTTGTCTGGGTCATAGCCCTCAAAGCCAATTTTATCTGCATAGGCCGCAAGCTCGACATGTGTCATGATGTGATTATTAAAGTCGTCCCATGCGTCGTTATCACTGTCCACGATAAGGGCTTCAAGAGCCGCCTTGGCTGTCCGATTACCGACCGGTTCGCTTAAATTATCCTTACCACCCTCGACATCACTCAAAAAGGCAATTGCAGTCAGTAACTTGGATGTACTAGCTGCCTCAAACGGGCTTTGTTCACCGTAGTTAAGGGCTTGCCCCGTCTTAATATCTATAACTGACACACCGATATCCATACTAGAAGTTGTCTGAACAGTCTGATTGATTGCTGCGCTCATGGCCGTAAAATCAAGCTGTTTTGGCTCCGGTTCGCGGGTTTGCACGCCAGCCACCTGGGAATCCGACTGACTTTTTGCATCATGCTTGTTCCACGAACCCACAAAAACCATAGCTAAAATGCCAACCAATACTAGAACGATGGTTGCTTGGGCGCCCCGGCGTTTCGGAGGGGCTACATTACGTCGCTGCAAAGCAGGACTGCTGCGGTGCCTGTTCTGAGGATAGCTCACTGAGCGTATAAGTTCGGGTGGACGTTTTTGGCGTGGCAAAAGTAATGACATAGTTTTTAGCAAATAACCAATACATTGTATCGCAAGCCACATATGCTTACGAGCATAATAGTCATAATTTTTACAGCACTTGTAGCTTAATGACCGTACGCTACTAGTACATACCCAAAAACTGAGAGGGGGCTGTATGGAAAAAAGAGTATTGAGCGGCGAGATGCATAAGGAATACAAGCAAAACCACAGCATTGTGTGGGACGATTATCTTGTGTATTAAATGTAAATAATTTCACTGCTGTATCTTGTAATAGTCCGTACCATAAGAGGGCAGTAATCATAAAGGGGAAAGGGCCTAGATAATGAAAAAAACTACTGTAGCCAAAAATGTAAGCGTGCGGGACGCACTAAGTTTCACAGAATTATACGACGAGATTTCCAGCGATTGGGAACTCAAAGCAGAGCGTTTACAGCATCGCCGCTGGCGTGAGCTAAAACGCAGACTATCCTAGGGACTAGCCATAGAAAAACGCCTTCTGATTATGCGCAGAAGGCGTTTTTGTTTGTGGAAGTTACACTTATTTTTTAGCAGTGTATGAATCACGAATCTGGTACAAGAAGTACAGACCAATGGCTACACCAATGAGGTTACCAATAAATGAACCTGCGCCACGTCCATCAATAAAGATATTAAGTACTGCATACCCGGCGCTTAGTATGACGCCAAGAAATAACAGGTCCCAACCACGCTTAGCATGTGCCTTGAGTGGCTTGTAAGCAGCAACCATCAAAGCGCCACTAACGGCCACGAAGGCAATACTGACAAAAATTACTACCTTGTCGAAGCTGCTGTAGCCAACATTAATACCGGTGTATGTTGCCAAAGTCTGTGCATAATCAGCCAACGGGCTAACAACGCCGTCGTATAGGCGCCATAGACCCCATGCAGACCACAGCTGTAGTACGCCCAATATGAGGGCTACAATTGGCCAATATTCTACGATTGTTTTCTTTGTGTCTTTTGGCAAGGCTGGCGCGTTTTTGTATAAATCGCCGAGCTTTGTTTCGAGTGTTGCTAATTGTCCCATAGATACTCTCCAGTTATTATCATTCTTAGCTTAGTCCTGTTTTTATCAGTCTGCAATACTTATACACAGCAATCTCTCAGTTTGGCCATGCTATACTATGTAAAGCTTAAAATTATCTCAAGAGGAAATTACATGAGTAAAACAAAACCATTAGATGTGGCTGTTCAACACGGCCTAGACTTAAGTCACCGCGAGATTATGGTAATTATTGGCGCATTAATGTCCGCTATGCTATTAGCTGCGCTTGACCAAACTATTGTCTCGACTGCGCTACCCAAGATTGCCAGTGATTTACACGGGCTTAGTAAATATTCATGGGTTGCGACGGCTTATCTTCTGACTAGTGCTGTATCAACACCGCTGTACGGCAAAATTAGTGACATGTTTGGCCGCAAACGTATTTTCCAAAGCGCCATCTTGATATTTCTTATCGGTTCCGTGCTCTGTGGCCTTGCCCAGAATATGAATCAACTGATTGTCTTCCGTGGTATCCAAGGCATAGGTGCCGGTGGACTGATGACACTGGTGTTTACCATCATAGGCGATATCGTGCCACCACGGCAACGTGGCAAGTATCAGGGATATTTTGGCGCAGTGTTTGCTGTTTCTAGTGTGATTGGGCCACTGTTAGGTGGACTATTTACTGATCATCTGAGCTGGCGCTGGATATTCTTCATAAATGTACCTATCGGCATCTTTGCGATGTCTGCGATTGCTGCTCGGCTGCATCTGCCGGTAAATAAGTCGCCACATAAAGTCGATTACGCCGGGGCCGGCTTGTTAGCTACAGCGGTCGTTTCGTTGCTGCTAGCTACGGTGTGGGGCGGTGTGGACTATCCATGGCTGTCGGCACAAATACTAGGCCTCTTCAGTACCAGTGCTATCGCCACAGGCCTATTCATTCTGCGTGAGCGAGTTGCCAAGGAGCCTGTTATTTCACTCGGCCTATTCAAGAACGATATCTTTCGCACTTCAACCATCCTAGCCTTGCTTATCGGTATGGTGATGTTTGGTGCACTGATATTCCTGCCCGAGTATCAGCAGCTGGTGCGCGGTGACACAGCGACTAAATCAGGCCTGATGCTGTTACCACTCGTAGCTGGCATGATGGCTGCGTCTATTACATCTGGGCGGCTTATATCTAAGACGGGCAAGTACCGTCCGTTCCCAATTATCGGTACTGCGCTCGTCACACTTAGTTTCTGGCTATTCAGCCACATTGCTATTGATACCAGTCGGGTGATGCTGGGCATTTGGATGGTTATCCTTGGAATGGGCGTGGGCCTGGTAATGCCGGTACTGACACTGGCTGTGCAAAATGCTGTCGATCGCAAAAATATGGGGACAGCAACTTCTACGGTTACGTTCTTTAGGAGCATCGGTAGCTCATTGGGTGCGGCAATCTTTGGCGCTATACTTGCCAGCCGCCTGACACATCATTTACTAGAAACGCTGCCGGCAGAGCAGGGTCAATCTGCCGCTTCCGCACTGAAGGGCAGTGTTGCCTCGCTGCAACACCTACCACCAGAGACGATACACACCGTATTGGTAGCATTCTCGAGCTCATTCCACGATGTATTCTTGTTTGGTATCCCGTTTGCCATCCTGGCATTCATAACCACGCTGTTCCTACGTGAATCGCCTCTCAGAGGCGCACCATCGGCTGAAGCCAAAGCCGAATCACTCAGCGTATAGCCTAGCGACTCTTTTGTAGCTACAATATACAGCAATGGAGTTTACGCCAAACCCGGGACAAGAAAAGGTTCTGAATCACAAACAGGGGCCACTATTAGTGGTTGCCGGCGCCGGTACAGGTAAAACCCGTACTATTACCGAGAAAATAGGCAAGCTACTGGACCAAGGTGTGGCGCCAACTGCAATATTAGCCGTTACATTCACAGAAAAAGCCACCGGCGAGATGCAAGACCGTATTTTGCGCAGCCGTACCGGTTTGCTGCTTGATTTGCCCATCCTGACGTTCAATGGCTACGGCGATAGTATCTTGCATGAATTTGGCGTTCACATCGGGTTATCGAGCAATTACCGACTGTTGAGTGAAGAGGCCCAGATTGTGTTTTTCCGTGAGCGACTTGTTCAATTTGAGCTCGATTATTTCTTACCATCAGTCGGCATGCCGGACCAAGCTATCTCAGATATACTCAGATATCTAGGCAAGCTCAAACAACATCTCGTCACGCCAGATACCTATCAAACATTTGCAAACCAGCTAGCATCTGGTGATGCCGCCGACAAAGAAAACAAGCGCATGCACCAAGAATTGGTGCGCATTTACACAAAATATACTGAGCTATGTAGGGCCGAGAACTTTATTGATTATGACGACCAAATCTTTCTGGCAATTCAGCTACTCGAGCAGCGGCCAAATATCCGAAAAGTACTCCAGGAACGCTATCACACTATATTTATTGACGAGTTCCAGGATACCAACCCAATGCAGTCCCATTTAATAGACCTTGTTGTCAACAATCAACAAAACCTGATTGTGGTAGGTGATGATGACCAAGCAATCTATGGCTGGCGAGGCGCCACGCTTAGCAACATCCTGAGCTTTAAGGAACGCTACCCAAAGGCAGACAGTGCAGCCTTGACTATCAATTACCGTAGCCATCAGAGTATTTTGGATGCTGCACACAATCTGATTCAGCACAATAATCCTTACCGATTGGAAGAATCACTGGCCATTGATAAGCGCCTGACCAGCACTCAGCCTGGCCATACACCAACACTGCATCATTTCGACACGGTACAATCCGAATTGGCATGGATAGCCAATGATGTAGCCGAACGGTTATCCAAGTTAAAAGAAGGAGAAGAGCCAAGTATCGCCATCCTGACACGCTCCAATACATCTAACCAACTAGTCCACCGTGCACTAGAGGCTATTGGCGTGCCACACCGCGTTGTTGGTGCCAGCCCCGATTTGTATGAGCAGCCTGTCGTTCGGACGCTTACTGAGCTCTTACGTACATTAGTTGAACCAGATAATAACAATAGTCTCCACCTAACGTTGACTGGTGAGCTATTTGGCATCAGCAATCAACTTATCGCGCCCTTAGCTAGCAAGGCGGGCAAGACACACGATTTATTACAGGTAGCACTTAGTGACATATCAGAAACAAAAAATGCGCTAGAACTCATCACGAGTCTTCGGGAGGACGCCGCAACCGTACCTGTTGATAAGTTACTCTGGCGCGCCATTGTGGCAAGTGGATACAAAGACCGTTTGCTCAAGGCAGCCCTAACCAATGAGCAATCAGAAAGCTACGCCAGTAATCTCAGTCAATACTTTGAAACCCTCCGTGAGTTTACGCGTATTGCTATCCAACCTACTGCAACGCAGTACATGCTCTCGTTGCCGGCATTACGCGCTGGTGGCGAAAAGGTTGATGATACGCTTGGAATTACCGAAAGTGAGGTCGTAGTCAGCACTATTCACAAATCCAAAGGCTTGGAATGGGATACCGTGTACGTACCGCTGCTCATGACACAAACCTTCCCATATCTGGGCGGTAGTGGTGGCTTTGAAATTCCCGAGGAACTTCGGGCTAGCACCACCAGCCCCGCTGATGAACGATTAGCAGAAGAACGCCGTCTGATGTATGTTGCAGCTACCCGTGCACGTAAGAATCTAATGCTCAGTTTTGCCGAATATACTCGCGCTGGTGCCACACGGGCACGTAAACCAAGTATTTTTATTGATGAACTACTGGGTGAGGGCGCAGCTGCGGCTATGCCGATACATCAGACGAGCGCTGCAGCAGTATCCCTAGTTGAACCATCTACCCAGGAGCACAAAGTAGCTATACCAACTAGCATACTAAACGGCCATACAGTACGGCTTAGCGCCAGCCAGGTTGATACACTGCTCGAGTGTCCGCTTGATTTCTGGTACCGCTACGTCATAGGACTACCGTCAGACAGCACAACTCGTACCAGCTACGGTAACCTCATGCATGATTTATTTAGAACTATCAACGAAGCTAAACTTAACGGTGCTGTGCCTAGCATTGACAGCTTGCACCAGCAACTTGATGCTGACTGGAACCGTGAAGGCTATGCCACTATTGAGCAAGAAAAACGTAACCTAGCCCAAGCACATGCCACTCTAGCGCGCTTTTATGAGCAGGCTTTGGCCTCGCAACCACCATTACTGGTAGAAAAAGAATTCCAGGTTCGCCTAGCAGAGGAAGATATCGTACTACATGGCCGTATGGATGTAGTACTTGATGAAGATGGCGTGGAGATACGCGATTACAAAACAGGGCGCAAGGATTACGACGAAAAGAAGCTCAAAGCTAAGGCCAGTGCTAGTACACAGCTGGCAGTGTATGCTTTGGCATGGCAAATCAATCATGACGAACTTCCGGCGCGTGTTGCGCTGCATTATGTTGATGACGATATGGTTGGTGCCGTTACTAAGCAACCTAAATCTATAGAGACGCTCCGCATCAAGCTGGCTCAAGCAGCTGAAGAAGTACGTGCGGGTAAATTTGAGCCACGTGGTCAACACAAGTATTGCCAGCATCCACCTTTGGCTGAGCTCTAGATTATCCGCCGATGATGACGTTGCGCTGATTACTAGTCAGCTTGTAGCGAGTAGCAAGCTGATAACCAACCGCAGCATGCAACAAACGGCCGAACTCAGCTTCGTCCTTGGCCATCTTTTGGCACAGTTCAACAATCTTAGGCGCGTCGGCCTGGAAGAAGGGGACCCCCCCCTGATCACGGTCATTGCTCTTGCCAGCCACGGTATTCAGCGCTACGCCCTCAGCCCAATGGTTGTGACGTGCGTTTTCTGGATCTTGTTCAGGTTTCTGGTGGTCTCCGTTTAGTACCTCGACAACACCATCATGCTCACGAATTGCGTTGATAATAGCGTAACCGCTCCAATCGTCAAGCTCTGAGTCAACGGCACGTTCCGCAGCACTATCAATTGTCTGTTGCCAGGTAGATTGATTAAAGTGCTCGCCCAATGCATCACGCATCTGACTAATAAATTCAATGTCATTACCATGTTTTGCCAGTTCACTGATAATAGCTGGGTAGCCATCAGCTGCGCCGCAGTTGCTCTTTTCGTCTGTAGCATGGTTATCTATGTGACCGCCAAGCTTTTCGCCTGCCTGTACCAAGTAGTTTGCCACAGCATTTACACGAGCAGTAGGGCCTGCCTCGCGTTCGGTATCGGTGTATAGACTCCAATCAGCTAGTTCGGCAGCAGCAAAACCAGTCGTTACGTTGCCACCAGCCATTTTATTGCGAACAGGCTGTGCTTCTAGGGCCTCACGCTCGTCAATACATACCACATGCTCGTCCTGTATATCGGCCTGTTTGCCATATACGGCTTGAACGAGTACTTCGTCAGATATTTCACCTGTTGGAGCTACTGCGCCTGCGCCCTCGCCGTAGTGCATAATGTGCTGTTCGGTAATCATAGTCTGCCTTTCGTTTTCCATAAGGATAAATGCTCACTTTCGAATATATTCATAGAGATTGTATTATTTTAATCAACAAGTATGTGATTATACGCTCCCTTGTCAATTTTGTTAATTGGCACTAGATGTGGGAGTATGGGGCAATATAGACCACTACAGGTAGCGTGCCATGCTATACTATAGCTATAAGGAGCAGCACTATGTCTGAACACTTGTCTGACCATCCCCACATACCTATAGTTTCAGACGGCGTTGCTCAGGCGGTAAGTAATGATCTGGAGCGTGACCCTGACTTCAAGGACCGTCTGTTCCACGATATGAATGAGGAGCAGCACGTACTGATTGCAGCCGTCATGACTGAGGCAAACCACCAAGCAGAAGGTGACATTGCAAAAAAAGAAGCCTTCATAAAAGGCGCCTTATACGTACTCGGTGCACTGCGTCGACAGGGAATGGCTGTTCAATTAGAACAATTACTTAAGGCAGAGCAGGCATCTGATATCGAAATTCTCGTTGTAGACCCAGACGATACCGCAGTTTAGAGCTTAGCGACGAGGGCGTCTCTTCAAACCGGCTACCTGGAGGCGTACTGATTGTCTATCTACTATTTGCTGGGCGTGCTCGAGGCTGACTTGGTCTTTGGCTTCGCTGACCATCTTTTTGGCGCGCTCAATTGCCGCTTCGGCTTCAGCCTCGCTGATATCATCAGCAGCGTCTGCTTCATCCACCAGCATGCGCAGGGTATTACCACTGACCTCAATAACGCCACCGTTGGTGGCAAAGAATTCACGTTGTGTATCAGAATCTTTTGAGTCTTTACGTACGGCAATTACACCAGTCGTAGCCACACTAACCAGTGGCATATGATCTTTCAGTACACCAATCTCGCCGTCGAGCGTAGGCAAGACAACTTCGTAAACTTCGTCATCAAACTTCGTCCCGCTCAAGGCGACTAATTGAAAGTGAATCACTACTTCTTGGCCTCTTTGGCGGCTTTTACAACGTCTTCGATACCACCCTTTAGGTAGAAGGCGCTTTCTGGCTTATCGTCGTGCTTGCCGTCGAGGATTTCTTTGAATCCAGCAATGGTGTCGCTGAGTTTTACGTACTGACCAGGGTTGTTGGTAAACTGTTCTGCCACAAAGAATGGCTGGCTAAGGAAGCGCTGGATTTTACGAGCACGGGCCACGAGCTGTTTGTCTTCTTCTGATAGTTCTTCCATACCCAGGATGGCAATGATGTCCTGCAGGTCCTTATAACGCTGTAGTACACGCTGCACTTCACGAGCAACCTGGTAATGTTCTTCGCCTACGATTTCTGGGTCAAGAATAGTTGAGCTTGAATCGAGTGGGTCAACAGCGGGGTAGATACCAATTTCGGTCAAAGCACGGCTCAATGTGATTGTTGAGTCAAGGTGAGCAAAGGTCGTAGCAGGCGCTGGGTCAGTAAGGTCGTCGGCAGGCACATAGACAGCCTGTACAGAGGTGATAGAACCTTGCTTGGTCGAAGTAATACGCTCTTGCAGCTGGCCCATTTCCTGAGCTAGGTTAGGCTGGTAGCCCACAGCTGACGGCAATCGGCCAAGCAGGGCAGATACCTCGGCTCCGGCTTGTGTATAGCGGAAAATATTGTCAACGAACAGCAGTACGTCAGAGCCCTTATCGCGGAAACCTTCCGCAATAGTTAGGCCGCTCAGAGCCACGCGCAAACGAGCTCCTGGGGGTTCATTCATCTGGCCAAACACCAGGCTGGTGTTCTTGAGCACGCCAGACTCTTCCATTTCGCCGTACAGGTCGTTACCTTCACGGGTACGCTCACCAACACCAGCGAATACAGAGTAACCATTATGGAACTTGGCAATGTTACCAATCAGCTCCTGAATAAGTACGGTTTTACCCACACCAGCACCACCAAACAAACCAGCCTTACCACCCTTTGTCATAGGACAAATCAGGTCGATAACCTTGATACCGGTCTCTAGAATCTCTACCTTACCAGATTGGTCAATCAGTGGAGGTGGCGTACGGTGGATTGGTGAGCTCTTGCTGAACTTACCGCCCTTGCCATCGATAGGCTGACCAGTCACGTTAAACATACGGCCCAAGGTTTCGTCACCAATAGGTACGCTAATCGGCGCGCCGGTATCGAAGACTTCTGTGCCACGTTCCAGACCGTCGGTGCTGCCAAGTGAGATTGCGCGCACACTAGACTCGCTAAGGTGCTGTGCAACTTCAAGTGTTAATGTTTTGCCATCATGTTCCAGCGTGAGGGCATTGTAAATAGCCGGGATTTTCTGAGCTGAAAACTCAATATCTACAACCACACCCACGATTTGGGTGATTGTTCCGTTCTTGGTTTTTACTGCTTGTGCTGTTGCCATTATTGTTCTCCTTCTTCTTGCTTCATTGGTGGTAGTGGTGATAATCCAAGCGCTACACGGGTTGCATATTTGACTGCTACTTTTACAAACACGTTATCAGGGTCTAACTGCATATCATCCAGTACTTGTTCCTGAATTATTTTTGCAGCTGATTCGCGATATTCAGAATCATATTTGTTAACGGTACTCTGTATAAGTGCCTGGGTATCCACGTACTGATCCTGTTGTCGTTCCTGCTCTGGAGTAAGGCGCTGTGGTTCCTCACGCTGCACAAACTGGTCTATGTCAATTGTCATTTCGTAGCATCCTCTGCGGCTATTTGTTGAGCTTCTGCGGCTCGGCGGGCGGCGCCCGTTGCTTCGTCTACCTGCGTTACTCTTGGCTTAGCTAATTCTGCTTGCTCGTTCTGTTTAGTAGCTTCAATTTGATTGAGAGCCTCTTGCTGGTCAGCTTCGGGAATAGTCTCGCCATCCTGCTGCCATCCGGCTATTAGTTCATAATCATCAATAGGGTTCATTAGCTCATCACTCATTTCATTGCCTCCGCGCCACCGCTAATTTCTGCTAGCTCTTGGGTGATGGCCGCCTGACGAGCTGTGTTAAGTTCTAGAGTATAATCATCTATCAGATCTTTGGCATTGTCGGTGGCATTTTTCATGGCAACCATGCGCATAGCGTGCTCAGATGCCAAACTTTCTAATACACCTTGCCAAATCTGTGTCTCAATCAGTCGAGTAGTCACTTGGTCGATAACTGTCTCTACATCAGGCTCAAAGTTGCTAAAATTACTGATTTTTTCTGCATCAAACTCTGGTACCTCGGCTGGAAGCAGCTGTTGGTCACGAGTTTCTTGCGCAACAGTCGACTTAAACTTGGTGTAGATAAGATGCACTTGGTCAGTGGCACTGGTTTTGTAATGTTCGATAATACTATTAAGGATTGGACGGACGTCATTGGCGGTTGGATGGTCACCCAGGCCAGGGTAGACGGCGATTAGCTCAACCTCGCCGAGCCGACGAACAAACTGCGCGCCTTTGTTGCCAATGGCAATAACTTGGCTTTTTACCTTGGCCTCTTTGTCAGCCCGCAGGCCCTTCGTCAACTGCTTAAACACATTGGCGTTGTAGGCACCGGCCAAGCCGCTGTTGCTTGTCACGATAATGTACAGACGATTAGTGACAGTGCGCTTTTCAAACAACGGCTGGCGCTCAACCTCACTAATACCGCTCAAACGAACCAATAGCTCATCTGCGAGCTCTGCATAGGCACGTGACGCCAGGGCGTATTCTTGCGCACGACGTAGCTTGCTTGCGCTCACCAACTGCATAGCCTTGGTAATCTGGCGTGTGCCCTTAACGGATTTAATCCGTTGTTTGAGTGCAATCGTACTAGCCATCTTTATCCTCTGTAATTCCTAACATAACTTCTGTTTGTGCTAATCCAAGTTCACTAACACGACGCTGAATGCGCTCCTGGCGAAGATAATCTTTCCGAGGAGCCAGTCGTGAGTTTTCCATCGCAGCAATTTCACCCGAAAGTTGTTCATCAGTCAGCTCTTCAGCAGGAGCATATGGAATATGACTGTGCGAGTTTTCTTGATGCAACAAACGACCAAACATGACTACTTCTTTGCTTCCTTGGTTTCGTATTGCTTAGCTATAGCGTTTGCTACCTTTAGGATGGCTTCGTTGTCCTTGTCGCTGACTTTGTCGCCAGTGTTTACAGTTTCTACCAGCTTGGCGTGCTTGCTCTTTAGCTCACGTAGCAAGGATTCACGGGCAGCTTCAATCTTTTCGACTGGCACAATATCAAATGCGCCTTCGTTAGCGGCATACAGCACGCTGTACATCTCCCAGATTGCGTACGGGGCAAACTGTAGTTGCTTGAGTAGCTCTGTCAGACGCTGGCCACGCTCAATGGTGTGACGAGTTTCGGCATCAAGGTCGGTAGAGAACTGGCTAAAGGCAGCGAGTTCGCGGAACTGTGCCAGCGCTAGCTTCAGGCTACCGCCAGCAGCCTTAATAGCCTTGGTCTGGGCAGCACCACCAACACGAGAGACAGACAGACCCACAGAGATAGCCGGGCGGATACCCTGGTAGAACAGGTTAGTTTCAAGGAAAATCTGGCCGTCGGTAATGGAAATAACGTTGGTTGGGATGTAGGCTGAAATGTCACCAGCCTGGGTTTCGATAATAGGCAAGGCAGTGAGTGAACCAGCACCCAATTCGTCGCTCAGCTTGGCAGCACGCTCCAGTAGGCGAGAGTGCAGATAGAACACATCACCAGGATAAGCTTCGCGGCCCGGTGGGCGGCGGAGCAGCAGTGACATCTGACGGTAGGCAGCGGCGTGCTTGGTTAAATCATCGTAGATAATCAGGGCATGACCCTTGTTATCACGGAAGTATTCACCAATAGAAGCACCGACATATGGAGCGAGGTACAACATAGCAGCCGGGTCAGATGGACCGGTCGCCACAATAATAGTCTGGTCCATGACGCCTTCACGCTTGAGGCGCTCTTGTAGGGCGGCTACCTTGGAAGCTTTTTGGCCAATGGCAACATACACGTTAATGACACCAGTCTTTTGCTTACTTTGGTTAACCATAGTGTCGACGGCAATGGCAGTTTTACCAGTCTGACGGTCACCAATAATAAGCTCACGCTGGCCACGGCCAATTGGCACCATGGTATCAATCGCCATCAGGCCAGTCATCAGTGGCTCATGCACACTTTTGCGGTCCATCACACCAGGCGCAGGGCGCTCCACACGGCTCATTTGCTTGGTCTTGATAGCAGGGCCACCGTCCAATGCGTTTCCGAGCGGGTCAACCACACGGCCAATTAATTCTGGGCCAACTGGTACTTCTAGCACCTTGCCAGCCAAACGAGCGGTCGCACCGGCACGCACGTCTACGTCCCCACCGAGTAATACAGCACCGATTTCTTCCTGTGCAAGGTTAAAGGCAAAGGCCACGACTGGCGTGCCATCAATGCCTTCGATTTCAATCATTTCGTTATAGCCACACTTGCTGAGACCATAAATCCAAGCGATACCGTCACCCACGCGGGTAACAACACCGACTTCTTCAATCTCAGGACGTGCCTTCAGCTCGGCAATTGCCGTGCGGATGTCCTGGGATAGTTCTTTAATAGAAAGTTCTGCCATTATTTCTACATTAATCCTTTCCTGTAGCTACGAGTGATTTAAACTTATTCAACTTTGCTTGTACCGACAAATCCAGCTGCTTATCAGCCAGTTCCACGCGGATGCTACCAATAACGCTGTTATCATGGTATTCATTGAGTTCGATGCGCTTGGCATCAGGGTACAGCCCACGAACCTGGGCACGGACTTGGTCTCGCACCTGCTCGGTGAGGTCATATTTGCTCACGACGTTAACGTCGATAACACCACGACTGGCGCGGGCAAGCATGACATCCCGAAGCAGTGAATCCAGCTCGGAGGTACGTCCCTCGGCCAACAAATAGGCAGCAACTTCGCGCGATAAGCCGGCAGTATTACTACTAAGTGACTTTTCAGCAATAAGAGCTGCAATGTCGTGACGAGGAACTTTACTCATGTTCTAAGCCTTCTGACCCTTCAGAGCACGCTCTACGAGGGCGACGTCTTTCTTAGCATCAACTTTTTCACCAATAATGGCTTCGGTAGCTTCTGACACCAGACCAACCATCTCTTTTTCAAGATTTTTACGGGCACGCGCGGTTTCTTGGTCAATCCGGCTCTTGGCATCTACTAAAATACTGTCAGCCTTAGTTTTGGCTTTATCTTCGGTCTCTCTTGCTGCCTCGCGAGCATTGTCACGAGCGGTCGCCAAAATACCATCAGCTTCTTTGCGGGCATCGGCCAGCTCTTCGGCGACTTTGGCTTCCAGTGTGGCTTGTTGGCGCTTCATGTCTTCGCCCAGTCGTACACCGTTTTCAATGTGCTCGCGGCGCTCGTCCAACATCTTGATAATTGGGCCAAAGGCGTACTTTTTGAGTACCCAAAAGGCCAACACAAAGGTAATAAGCTGGATGATAAAGGCCTTGCCATCAACACCCAAAGCTCCAATACCTGATGCCTCAGATTCAGCTGCGAAGTTAGTTAGTAAAATATGCATATATCCTTAGATTTTCCTTATTTTACGAAGAATGTTGAAGCAAAGGCCAACAGTCCGTACACCTCAATCAGACCAACAAATACCAAAGCCTGACCAAGAAACTTAGCAGCTTCTGGGTTACGGCCAACAGCACCAAGGTAGCTTGCGCCCACCAGGCCAATACCAATAGTTGGGCCAATAAAGCCTGCACCAATCATGATACCTTTGCCGATAATATCTGTGTTTGCCGCAGCAAACGTTACGAGTTCTGTCATTATTATTTCTCCTTTGTAGTTATTAACTTATGATATGACATTCGTGAGTCCTTACGCCACCGCTTTCTGCGCCGAAGCAGCTTCAAGCGGCTCATCCTCATGCTCGTCATGCGCATGCGCACTGTTAACAGCAATGGCGAGGTAATTAACCCCAAGGATAACAAAAATATAAGCTTGCAGGGCTCCGACGCCCAGTTCAAGCAGAGTAAATGGCAGAGCAGTAATAGGTGCCAGAATGTTGTTTGGCGCCAGCATACCGCCTAGGAATGCGAATACGGCAATCACAATCTCACCAATGGTGACGTTCAGGAACAATCGGAGTGCCAGGCTCAGTGAGCGAGTCAGGTCGGTAAGCATTTCAATCAGACCAATTACTAGATACAGTGGGTTCAGCGGACTACCAATAAAGAAGTGGCTGATGAACTTGCGAAAACCGCCGATTTCGCGGATTGAAGACACGTACACAAAGCCCATAGTCACTAAGCCAATCGCTAAGGTAGCGTTGAGGTCAGCAGTGAACGGGCGGAACACCGGATGGCCGTCGAGCTGTAGTGGCTCACCAACACCAAGCATCAATCCCGCCCAGTTATTAATCAGAACAAAGAAAAAGAGTGTTACAAAGAACGGCACGTATTTACGGCCGACTTTCTTGTCATTAAATGCGTTTTGCACTAAATCGCTGATGAACGACACACCAGCCTCAACTAGCTGCACAAAACCACCCTTAGGGCGAATCGCAACTTTGCGTGCTACCGCTACAAAAGCAAGAATCATCAGTGCCGCCACTACCCAACCCATAAGGATTGAGTTGGTGATATGAAATCCGCCTAAATCAAACAAACCGAGTGGTGATACATGTACTACTGGCGCGTCTTCGGCAAAGCGAGACAGAAGATTAATCATCGGCATCCTCTGCTTCGTACTGTTGCTGAATCTTACGCTTCTGGGCAGCGGTTAGCTTGGGGTTGGGTAGGCTATTAGCAACTTGCATAGTGCGCCACATTACCAAACCCGCACCAACAAAGGCTACGGCCAAACCAACAAAAGTATAGATAGTTACGTCCATTTTTTTATCAAGCTGATAGCCGCCAATGACGGGTACCAAAATAACAATCGCCAGCTGCCAGCTCATATTCAAAGCCATCCCAAGAAAGGTAGAGACCGAATTTTTGGCAAAACCTGAATCACCCCTATTAGGAGTCGGCGTTGAAATAAGAGTAGCGTCGGCTCGTTTCACTTCTGATTAGTATAGCAGTCCAACAGGGGCAAACGCAAGCGTGCTGGGCCACTCGCGCCTCCCGTTTCCTTCAGGGCGCTTATGGGGAACCTTTAGTTCGCTCATGGCGCTTGCTTAACCCATCAGAATCCGAAAGACGCGATTGACCTACAGCAGCGTGGACCAGTAGTACCAGAAATGATTGAGAATAACTGACAGAATGATTAGGTACCAAACTACGACAATCTCGTGTGGATACTTTTGGATGAAAGCTGCTACAACCTTGAGCTGAGGTGGCAACACCAATGTACCGCTACGAAGGTTATACAGCGTGGTGTATACAAATGTCGCAATAGTTACGACCCAGACAACCATACAATATGGACAGAGTGCACCGATACTAAAGATGCTCTGGAACTGTAGCCAGGTCACGAAACTTACGCCAAATATGGTGCCAGCCTGTAGCCCAAGCCAGAACCAGCGCTTAAACTGCGCACCGGCCAGCAGTGCTGCACCAATTGTTGCGACAATACCAAAGCCAACAAGCCCGATAATCGGGTTAGGGAAGCCAAAAGCCGAGGCTTGCGGCGTATTAATCACGGAGCCACAGGCAATAATAGGGTTTAGGTCACAGCTTAGTACTGCAGACGGATTTTTGAGCAATTCAATTTTCTCTACAGTAAGTATTCCAGCAGCAAGAACACCTATAATGCCGCCAACCAGTAGCAGCCAGGGAAAGTATGTAATTAGTCTGGATTTGGAATTAGATTTGGATGTTTTTGTAGCCATAAAACCAGTTTACCAAACTAAATCATTACTATAAAATGTATATTATGAGTATAACTGTTTATTCTGCTGATTGGTGTGCGTTCTGTCATGCAGCCAAGAACTACTTTGATAGTATTGGTGCCAAGTACGAAGACCGTAACGTAGAACACGACCCCAAGTTCATGCAAGAAGCCATCGAGAAGTCAGGCCAGATGGGCATCCCCGTTATTGACATCGACGGTCAGATTATCGTTGGTTTTGACAAACCAAAAATTGACGCAGCTCTCCTTAAGAGCAAATAGTGAAATAACTTACAGTTCTCTCTGTTGCACATCTGTTAAAATGCGCTTACGTAATCGGGAGAAGCGTAATGCCAGAGCAACAAATAGTACCAAAACCCGAAATATTTGTATTTAGCCAAGAGGACACTGCTGTAGTGATGTCTGCCAAGCGTCTGCAAAACGCTATGTACCGTGATCCTGATAGCTTTGTTAATGCATTAACTACTGATAATGACAACGCCAAGGTTCGTCGTGCGGGCGAGATGATCGACTTATTAATCAGCCGCAAAGATTTGTTAGAAATGTATTTTGACGACCACACAGAGTCAGCTATCAACAAAGACGCGACCCACCAAAGCCTGTTAAATCAACGTCGACAGATGGCCCAAGCCAACACCAATGTCAGTCGAATGAGCGAGTCCGCACAAGAGCGGAGCGACAGAAAAGCCGAGGAGTTGCGCGAACGGACCGTTAAGAATCGCTGTGCCATTTTTGCTGGACGTGTTATTGCATGGCAAACCGTTTCGGGCAGTCGTCCAGGTGGCGACCCTGCAACCGCCAGAAAACTACGCCAAGCCGTGTAAGTACACTGTAGTACTATTAGTGCATGGCATTTGAGGATTACCAGACCAAAGATTCTGTTGTTGTTGTCTACACCGGCGACAGCAAGGGCAAAACCAGCGCCAGTGTAGGCCTGATGGCGCGAGCCCTCGGCAATGGCTGGCGTGTAGCCTATATCCAGTTCATCAAGTACTGGGGCGTTGGCGAGCACGTCTTTATCCGTGATATTGGCCCTGTATACGGTGATTCTTTATTCTTCTACAAGGGTGGCAAAGGGTTCTATAATGCTGGTGACCTGAGCGAGCAGCATGTTAGCGAGCAGCAGCACAAAGACGCCGCCAAAGAGACCTACAAAATAGCGCTCGATTGCGCTACTAGCGGCAAATACGACCTAGTTATCTGCGACGAAATTAACAACGCTGTCCATGACGGCCTATTAACCGAAAAACAGCTGCAGGCCCTCCTGGATCAGCGAGGTGATACGAGCCTCTGCCTGACTGGCCGCAACTTCCCAGACAAAATGCTGGATAAAGTAGATATCGCCACCAACATGACCAAAATTAAGCACCATTTTGATGAGAAGTTCCTTGCCAATAAGGGCATCGACTTCTAATCATCACGCTTATACTATAATTTGTTTTATTGTAAATAATATTGTATTCCTGCGTGTTGCTGTTCTATACTGAGCAATTATGTTCGAGAGTAATTTGCCGCTACCCTTGGCGCAACCACGCATCATGGGTCTAGAAACAGAGTATATGTTTATACCCCAGGTTAATGGGGCGGCAAATTTGGATAACAGCTTACTTGGAAAAGCACTGCCAAGCGATATTCACATAAATAGTTCGTTTTTATCCAACGGTGCTCGGTTCTATATGGATACGGGTAGTCACCCCGAGTATGCAACTCCGGAATGTTTGACTGGTCGCGGTGTGGCCATCGCCGCCGCTGCGGGTGAAATAATCACAGGAGCTACTGTAGGCACAGCACTCAGCCATGTACCGAAAATTGCCCAGAACTTTGGTCTATTCAAGAGGACCGTCGACAGTAAGGGCGTCGTAGCGGGGGACCACGAGAACTACTATGTAACCAGAAATACATTACCAAGTAGCGTTGCTCCACGCCTTGTACCACATCTAGTCAGCCGCATACTTTTTACAGGTCCAGGCATGGTAGATCGGGACGGACTCTTCTCCATCGACCAACGTGCTTGGAGCATGAGCAACGAAGATATTGGCAGCACTAGCACCAAGGAACACAAACCATTTTTGTTATCACGTGAAGAAGATCACAGCAAGAATGGTCGTCGCGTACAAGTTATGTCTGGGAGCGCCAATATGATGGGCCAGGCGATACAATTTAGATTCGACAGCACCTCACTAGCGCTACGACTGGTTGAGCACGGCAAGATTCCAAAATGGCTGCGCGTAGAAAACCCTGGCTACGCAATACAAAATATTGCCAGCGAACATCTGAATGACAGCCTCAAATTCAAAGAGAGAGTCAGGCTGGGTAATGGTTCCTATAGAACTGCAGCTGAGCTTCAGTATGAATACGCATCTCGAGCGTATTTACTTGGTGAGGCAGGCGATTTGAATGAATACGATGCACAGTTTGCGCGACGCTGGGTAGAGATGAGCCAGGATGCTATGGATGGCAAGATTGATAAATGGAAAAATGAGATTGAATGGCTCACTAAACTAGAGTTATTGCTTACATACAAGAGTGGTCGCGAGTCAGTATCAATCGAAAGAATGAAGCAGCTTGATATGAAATTTCACGAAGTCGTGTGCCTCCGTGCACAAACAATTCAAACAAAGCTCAAAAAGGCTGGGCGCATTGCATTAATCGCAAATGGCGGGGCTATAAAACAAGCTTGCTACGAAGCTCCCGACGATACACGAGCCAGAGTTCGCGGCAACGCAATTACAGCACTGGCCCGTGGCGCATTACCAGTCACCGCATACGGCAACTCACCACTTGTCCCCGAGTGGCTCCAATGGCCAATTACGGATCGTCGCATGTTGGTGCACGCGGAAGGGCTACGCCTCCTGCAGGCCGATCCGTATTCTACCGAAGACGACTTCGCCAAAGTTACCGGCGCTTAGATAATTTTATTCGCAGTTCATGGAGCAGCTTCATAGGATAGAGGAGTGGTGCAAGCACGTACAGTACGACAGCTCCGACAAAACCCGTTGGCCATAGCTTCTTGTGATGCACCCTCAATGATTGCGGCCAGAGCATCAGTACTCCCCATAATTTATCGTGGTCCTGGAATACACGGCGCAGCTTAACACCCACCACAAACCGCGGATGATATACAATAGGCACTCCTGTGTCGTGTATATGTACTGCTATGTCTATGTCTTCGTGGATGTCGTCCCTCAGACAGATACTGGATTGTACCTTTTGCCATGTTTTCTTTTGGATTGCCATATTAGAGCCGAATAAGAAATGATGCCCCAGAGCAATACGATTCACTCGGAATGCAAGGATATCCAACATGTAGCGCGAAAAGCGAGGGAATGGCGTATTGTAGTACGCGCCCGCACCGGTAAATGCAACTTCAGGGTACGTAGTTTGCTGATAAAAATCAGTGATGTACTCGACCCAGTTTGTAGGCAAAATACTATCACTATCGATTCTGCCAATTATATCGCCGCGCGCGGCGTTGAAGCCAGCATCACGAGCATAGACTATGCCTTGTTTTTTGGCACGAACAATACGCACAAACTGGTACGAACGGGCAATTTCTGCGGTCTTGTCTGTCGAGTTATTGTCTACCACGATGACTTCGAATGGCCGCACTGTCTGGGCGGCTACCGAGTCCAAACACGCTTTCAGATGTCGTTCTTCGTTATAAGCTGGTATAATCAGCGATAAAGCTAATGGTTTTTTCATATAAGTAACTGTTCTCATCATAGCAAACATGCCTAAAACAACTCGCAAGAAACCAACTCGTAAACAAACCGTCAAGCAGCTTTGGTTTGGTGTAGTTACTAACTTTGCCAAAACTCTGTGGCAACGCAATTTATGGAATAAATTCCTTATCAGCGTCAGTATAATCCTGCTGATACTTGTTGGTGGCATGTACGGTATCGCTCAGTGGTATATTTTTAGCCACCGTAATCAGCCCCTGCAGCTTGGCGTGACATTCATTCCCAGCTACGCGCGCTATTTGGGCGTAGACCCAGAAGAAACATTCCAAGCCATTCTGACAGATTTAAAGCCAAGCAATGTGCGGCTTGTCAGTTATTGGGATGATATTGAAAAAACACCCGGTAATTATGACTTTACTGAGCTGGATTGGCAGTTTGGTATGGCCGAAGCAGCCGGTGCCAAGGTAAGCTTGGCCGTTGGCCTACGCCAGCCACGCTGGCCGGAGTGCCACATGCCTACCTGGCAGCTCAATCAACCCAAAGATGTGTGGTACCCACAGCTCAAGACATTCATGACAGCCACGATTAACCATTACAAAGACAATCCTGCACTTGAAAGCTATCAGCTAGAGAATGAGTTCTTCCTGAGCGTCTTTGGTGAATGTCCTGACTTTAGCCGTGACCGCTTGGTTGAGGAATATAATCTGGTAACCAGCCTAGACACAAACACTCCTGTCATTGTGAGTCGTAGCAACAATGCTATCGGATTCCCGATTAACGACCCCAAACCATCAGCCTACGGCGTATCAGTCTATAAGCGAGTCTGGGACAAGACAGTCACCAAACGCTACGTTGAATATCCGTTCCCGGCTTGGTTCTACGGCTTCTTAGCAGGTGGTAGCAAAATCATAGATGGCCGCGAACTGATGATTCACGAACTCCAGGCCGAAGCCTGGGCACCAGATGGTTACCAGATAGCCACAGCGCCTGTTGACGAACTCTACAAATCCATGAATCCACAACGCCTACATGATAGATTTGAATATGCCGAGGCAAGTGGCATCAAACGCATTGACTTATGGGGAGCCGAGTGGTGGTACGCTATGAAGGTCAATCGTAACGCACCGGAGCTGTGGAATGTCGCTATCCAGGAATTCAAAGAAGGCCAGCAATAATACCTCGTTTGGGGTAAGCTTTTCAGTCAAACAGTGTCGTAACTTTGGGTTGGATTGGCAGCCAGTTCTACAAAGCCTAATTGCAGACATGGGGTTCCGCCGGTTTCGTTTGATGAGTTATTGGAACGAGCACGAAACAACGCCCGGCCAATATGATTTTGCTGCCCTAGATGCGCAAATAGAGCTAATTAAACAAAGCGGTGGTGTGATTAGCCTGTGCCTAGGCGTTCGTCAGCCGCGTTGGCCAGAGAATCACTGGCCGGACTGGGCCTGGGCACTCAACGATGACCAACGCGACCAAAAGCTCCTAGAATACATCGAAACAGTTGTTACGCGCTATAAAAATGAGCCAGCAATCATTGATTACCAGCTCGAAAACGAGGCACTGCTCAAAAGTTTTGGTGAGCGAGCTAATGTGGACAGAGTATTACTGCAGCTTGAGTACAGCCTCGTACGGCATTTGGATCCGCAGCGACGCATCATTATGAGCACCAGCACATCATGGGGTATTCCTATGCGCCAGCCCATCCCAGATATCATCGGCTTTTCATATTATCAGGTACTATTTCATGCAGGCAGATATCGTCGTTCGTTCCATCGGCCATGGCTTGACCGCTGGCGCGCCTATGCTATCAGAATACTGTTGAGAAGGCCCAGCTTTATCCATGAGCTCCAGGCAGAGCCATGGGGCCCCAGTAATATATGGGAAATGTCGTTGGACGAGCAATATCAGTCCATGAGCCCCGCACAGCTTCGTACAAATCTGCAGCAGGCACGCGCTACGCACCTAAAACCCATTGATTTATGGGGTGGGGAGTGGTGGTATTGGCTCAAAACGCATGGTCAGCCAGAAATCTGGGATACTGTTCAAAAAGAAACAAGTCTATAATTATAGTATCCCTGCGGCATAATTAAACTCGTTCGGCATAAGATGAGTCAACTCCTCTTATGCACTTACTATCCTTTAATTATAACATACTTTGTAAAGTTTTGCAATATTTACCTCTGTTGTGTAAAATAGGGTAATGGTTAAGAAAAAGCCCACTCAGACCAAGATTATCAGTAACCGCCGCGCCCGCCATGACTATGAGCTGGGTGATAGTTTAATTGTGGGCCTAGAACTAAATGGCCGCGAGACCAAAGCACTTCGTATGGGTCATGGCCAGCTGCAGGGCGCCTACGTGACAGTCAAGGATAATGAGCTGTGGCTGCTAAACTGCACAATTCACGGCACCAATGGCATACCTATAGATGAGTCAGAACAAGCTCGTACCCGCAAACTACTGGCTAAACGCAAACAAATAGATGAGTTTATTGCAGCCAAACACCAGGGCAAGAGCATCATTCCACTTGAGATTCTGACTCGCGGCCGTTATATCAAAGTTCGCATATCTCTGGGTAGGGGCAAGAAGCACTATGACAAGCGCCAGACGCTCAAAAAGCGCGACGAAGAGCGTGATGCTCGACGCCTAGCTGTCTAGGGCTTTACAGATACACATCAAACCTATAAAATAACCCCCGTTAGCTTGATTCTGAAGGGAAAAGAGCAGCCAGACAAAAAGTCACGCCTTTTTGCCTGCGCGATGAGAAAAACCGTAGGTTTGTCTCCATTGTTATTCCCGGGTGGCGCAGCGGTAGCGCAGTTGACTGTTAATCAATTGGTCGCCGGTTCGAATCCGGCCCCGGGAGCCATGAAAGAAGACTCACATCTGTGGGTCTTTTTTCATGCTTCTGAGTCGGATTTGAACCGGATCTTTTGTGAAACAAAAGCGGTTCGATAAGCAAGGCCACGCGCAGGAGCTAGCTCCGAGCATGGCTGCTGGTTATATGTAATAATCCGGCCCCGGGAGCCATACAAAGAGCCCACCATTTTAGGTGGGTTTTTTGTATGGCTCCCGGGGTCGGATTAACAGAACGTTCGATAATTTGACCGATCAGGGAAAATTATATGCCGAAGCTAAGAATGACAAGTCCTATAAGAAATAAAGTCATTCCTGGCCTGAAGCTATAATCCGGCCAAAATCACAGGTCGCCCGGTTAGGTCTTCAAGGGCTATCGCAGGAATTCATTCTGAGAAAGCCTGTAGAAGTGCATCAGTCGGCCGATAGAGCCAATATCATAGTTAGAAATCCTAAATCGCCGAAAATAACAGAAAAACAGACAAGACGAACGAACTTATTGCCGGCATTCTACCGATAATCAACCATAACAAATAGAAAATCCGTGTAAAATATCTTCTATTTACCGAATAACTGCGTTGAAAGCTCTGGTTCATCGGTTTCGGTCAGCAGATAAATACTGGCATTATCAAGTTCTTGTCTTGTACTACTATTCAAACCAAATGACTGGCTAAAGATTTCTAGTATTTTGTGCTCTGAATCATCTCGTGCAACTCGGTTAATCGAAATCTTCTGGCATGCCAAACAGAGATGGATTAACATAATCTCACCTAGTCGATAATAGCCTTCGTGCTTAAATGTTAAGCCGATTGGCTCCATGCCGCCACAACAGGTTGCACGGCGGTCACCCTTAGTCTCGTCAACATGTTTTGACCAAAGGCACCAGTTGCAGTGGTTACGGTTGACCGTACCCATAATGTCGTTGATAACGACAAACTGTTTACAGTGCGAACAACGGAAGCCACCAGCTTTATGTTCTCGATTCCATTCCTGTTTTCTACGTTTTTTGTAATCTAATTCATCACTATACTCATAGCGTTTCATCTATATCCCTACATGAAAAAACCAGCCAATACTGGCTGGTCATGCTGGATAGGTAGATGTACTAACTATTTTCTAAATTGATGTTCGAGTTAAGCTGTTTTTTGACCAGCCAGAAACTACCGCCTCGATAGCGGTGACGACTTCTGCACTGGTTGTGGTTTTATATCTGTAACTTAACATACATAGAAATTTTGGCACATAGATATATGTGCGTCAAATAATTGTTAGGTGTGAGGCTTCTATTTACAGGTATTGCAAGGTTAATATTCAATAACCCCAACAAGGTCGGTGTCAACTGTTTCTTCTATCGTGTTGGCTAGCTCGCAGTACCGGTACGCACATACGGCAACTTCATGCCAAAACTTCCTTTATCAGTCGTAACTTACACTCATCAAAATCCACACTTGCGGTTCGAAACTCGTCTGCTACCGGGAGCCAAGCATAAGCACTTTGTTGAAAGGCAAGGTGTTTTTGTTTAATTTGCTAAAATAATCAAATGATAGAAATTGGCATTGAAACATCAATTCTAGAAGACATCCTCTCTGGCAAAAAAACTATTGAATGCAGGCTAGGCAAGCAAAAGTTTCTGAAGATTAGGCCTGGAGACGTATTAAGCATTCGAGAAGATACATGGAAAGGTGACAAGATACTTCGCAGTATTCCAAATAGGGCAGAGATAAAGGTCACTCAAATTTTATATTTTGAAACTTTTACTGAGGCGTTCGCATCAATAGACTTTAAGGAAGCCATCCCAAGTGCAGCCTCGCCCAGTGAGGCAGTGGAAGCATATCGTAAATTTTATACTTCGGAAGACGAAAAAAAGTACGGGGTGGTAGCTATATATTTTGAACTCTTGCAGTTCTAACCTCATCGACTAGAGGGAGTTATAACGCTTAAGCTTTACAAACTATCATTTTTGTGGTATTTTGTTTTTTATGTCAGAGGCATTCTCACCGCCAACCCAGCAAAAGCACGATGAACCGCATCTTGCACAAGATGTATTACTTTGGATAGTAAATGATTACTTCCCGACAGAAGAAGATAGAGAGTTAGCCGAGTCTAGAAAAGCCGAAATCTTGGACGACATCCCATTTGATGTTTTGTATGCTCATTTAAATGATGAAGGTGAAGTGGGTATGGATGCCGATTATATTGGTGGTCTCCTATTACTAGCAAAAGAACGTATAGATGCAACTCCTGATGCAACCTCACAACTCACCAATCTCAACATTATTCGCAACATGTCTGGTCACAATTTGAGTAAACCTACACCAACAGGTTTTCAATCACTCGCGCCCTCAAAGATACTGCGTGGCGAACTTGGACAAGAAACACAACTCGATTTCTTGCGAGGAATATTCTACGGAGTGCAGCTTGCAATTGAAGCCACTCAAATGGAAGATAAAGTTACTGAGGCATAATTAGAATTAGTTCCAACCTCGTCGACTAGAGGGAGCCATACAGAAAAGATCCTTATTCGAGGGTCTTTTTTGTATCTCCCCGTGTCGCATCCGAATTGGTGACCGCAGATTTTCTTTAGAAAATATACAAGGTTGCCGAGTTTGGTCATCAAGACCGCGCACAGGAGCTTGCTCCAAACACGGTTGCAGATGTGCAACTATCCGAGCCCAAATTTGTTATTATAAGCGCAGGAATAGTAAACAGAAATCTTACGTAAACCAATTGTTTATTTTTTATGTTCAAAGTGCTACATTTACGAGAGATGTGGCCAGGAGTCTTTGCATAAAAGCTGAGGGGGAAGACAACCTGTGACGTTATTATTTAATAAAGCTGAGATTCTAAGAAGGATGCGAGATGGTAAAAGTTACAAAAATTGACACACCAGAACCAAGCAAGCATACGAAAAAGTCGTTGACCTCACTAGGTGTATTTAAGCGATGGTACACGAGGAAACCAGTAATTATCACACTTTTGATATTTTTATTCCCTGTAGGCCTGGCACTAATGTGGAAGTTTGCTGTATGGACTAAAAAGACCAGGTGGGTTGTCACGGGGGTGACGGCGTTGTTAGTAATATTGGGTGCAATCGGTATCTACAACTCCACCCCTTCTATCGTCGTCAACAACACAAAAGGCAACAAGATAAACACTGATGATAGAGAATATACACTTATGGGCAGAGTGTCTACGGCTAAGGGCGTAGCTAACCTGACTATTGATGGGCGATTCGTGTCCCTTACTGAAGACTCGGAATTCTCATATAAAGTATCACTAGAAGAGGGTGATAATACTTTTAATCTAGCCTCCACAAATGAAAATGGTACATACGAAAAGTCAATACAGATACACCGTACAACCCAAGCTGAATTTGCAGCCAGAGCAGAATCAGAGAAGCTCAAAGCCGATAAAAATACCAACAAAGAGAGAAAAACTGAAGCACCAGCCCAGAAAAGCACAAATAGCGATGCATTCTACATCAACAATGCGTATTACAAAGGTGACAGTAAATACGACGTTGTCGTATACAGTTCCAGCAAGGATACTTTACAAATCTATATCAATGACAAAAATCCAGTAAAAACCAAAGTAAACGATGAGGGTTGGGCTACGTTTAAGAATATCAAACTTAGCGGACGGTCAAAGCTGAGCTTTGCAAAAAAAGTTGGATGGATTAAGTATTCTCCTGTAAATTACGTTAAGTATATAAGCGTAGGCGGTAAGCAAGTAAAGTTAATGGATGCTGCCGAAGCGGTAGCGCTTGATAAAGCTGATGCCGAAGCCAAAGCGGCAGCTGAAGCCAAGGCTCAAGCTGAAGCACAAGCCCAACACAACGCATATATAGGCGGCCTAGCAAAAACGTACTGTTCAAATCATGCTGCGTGGAGAAAAATATATGTACCGCAAAGCACTTCAAAAGATGCGTGGGATAACCCGAACAAAGACTTAGTAACTACAAACCCTAAACAATCAGATTGCGTAACGATAATGACATTTTTTGTCGATGTTATGCTTTCAGAACACGTGGATAACATTGTCAATAAGAAAGTGGCAGTCGACATGAATAGGGCTGAGGTGCTTGCATCTTGGGGTTGGCCCAATAACAACAGTAACTACTCATCGAGCTTAGGATCGTCTGATACTTGGAACTACAACACCGGAACTTGCTACTACGGTATATGTCCCAACCAGCAGTATGTTAATTTCTATAATGGCAAGGTGACAAGCACCGGAAATTACTAAGAAACATCACGAGCAAATCTTGAGAATATACTGCATGAATTTGGCGGCTCATACTCAATATATACCTTCAGGAAGTCATCACACTTCAGTTCGAAACTCGTTCACTAGCGGGAGCCATGAGCATTGTGACTTCTGTTTCAACAGAGGTTTTGTTTTATGCTATACTCAAAATTATGAGTGAAACCATTAGCAATCCAGATGGTTTAGATGAGAACTTCTGGGGACCTGCACCTACCGAAGAAGACATTGCAACTGCTGAATTAGAAATGGCAGAACGTGCTAAAAAATGGGAAACTAATCCTCCTAAAAGACCAGCGTACTATCAACGACACCCAGACGCCTCAGAGCCTATCTAGAGAAGCAGTCCTAACCTAGTAAGTTAGAGGGAATTAAAAGTATTTGACCTCTGTTAACGCAGAGGTTTTTGTTTTCTGTTAGTATAAAGATATGCACAAAGAGCTATCTATTACTCTTATTGGCTCATTCAAGAAAGATCCTGAAGCGTTAAAGATTCTCTTTAAACAACTTTCTGAGCAGTACACCATTCTCTCTCCAAAAACTATTGATTGGGTTGACCCCAATGATGAGTTCTTACGTGCTAAGCATGAAGGTGATAAGACTGTTCAAGAAATTGAAGAAGCTCACTTACATGCAATCCGCAACTCCGACTTCACGGTACTAGTTACACCCGATGGTTACGTGGGTCTTAGTGGTTCTCTAGAAGTAGGGTTTGCTCATGCGTTGGGAATACCAGTCATCGCAACAGAGACAGTCAATGATCAGACTATTGCAGCCATGGTTGACGGTATCCTTGGTGAAACAATTGGCACTCATGATTACGGACGTGGTCTCAAAGCCTTACAGAAACAGTACGCCACTATTGCTAAGCGCAATAAATGGGACAAAGAATCTGCTCGCGACACGATGTTGCTTTTAACCGAAGAAGTCGGTGAGTTGGCTCGAGCAATTCGCAAACACGAGGGCCTGGACAGAGATGGTGGATTTGACGTTCAGCTGAGCGAAGAACTGGCGGATGTACAGATATACTTGGCGCACTTAGCAAACACTGTTTCTATTGATCTTGGCGATGCGGTCACTAATAAGATAATAAAGAACCAGAGTAAAAAGACATGAATTCATAACCCGTTCTGGTTATGCTTGCAGTTATTTCTTATAGGCATACAATATTTAAAATTCTGACGAATGTTTTTAGATAAACCATAGGAGGAGGCAATATGTTTGGTCACAAGAACGAAGAATGGAAAACTCCAGTTGGTGAACTCTTTGTACATAGTCATGTCTATGAATCACAAGATGGAGCCGAACATGAAGGACTTGAAGAAGTCACCACAAGAAGTGCTTTCAATTTCTCCAAGAAACTCGGCCGCTTAAGACAAAAGCACGCCCCAGAATCACAGGCCATTATCCCAACTGGTGTCGATGAGATAGGGGAGTTTATTGCTGACTCATTCGGCAAACTGCGTGAAGCCTCAATGCAGCAATCTGATTTTATGTCAGGTGATGTCTTTGTTGTTGGCAAGAACGGTAGTTTGCGGCGTATTAATGAAGATGGCTCACAACAACAAATCATTGAACCTAGCCGCGTATAGCAATAGTCGGAGAGGTTTTTGTTTTGGTTATGCTTGCAACTGGGCACGAGATTTGAAATATTAAAGTCATGTGTGAATTCAACAGCCCTTACTCTCTATCAAGTGGCCATTGCTTAGACAACCCAGCAGCGCCCAGCTACACCAGAACCGAGCCTATCGTACAGTCACCCCAGGCTTGGGAAACACGAGCGGCCGAGCTAGATGAAAGTCATGCTGCAGTTATTGCCCAGGCAGAGAACGATGCAGCTGCACTGCAAGCTGATGTGCACTTTTATAAGTCACTTGGTTCAAAATTCATCGGGATTGCACTGAGGCCTGGCACTGGCCCAACAGTAAAAATCTGGGAACATTAGGATTAGCCCCGCCCTCGTCCACCAGGGAACCCAGCATAAGCACTGTACGATTTTTGTAATCTATGGTATAATTTACCCAAGCAAGTGGTTATTATAGCCTCTCCGTCTCTATAACTAGTCCTTCAAAAGACTTACTATCATTTTCGGGCAGACATACTAAGTATGAGTGATATTAAGTAAAAGCAAGGATACACAATTATGGCAACTAAATTATACGTAGGTGGACTCTCATACAGCGTCAAAGATACTGATCTTGAGGCAATGTTTACAGAATTTGGCACCGTAGCCAGCGCAAAAGTAATCACTGACCGTGACAGCGGCCAATCAAAAGGTTTTGGATTTGTTGAGTTGAACGACGATGCAGAAGCAAAAGCCGCAATTGCAGCCCTAAACGGCAAAGACGTTGAAGGCCGCAGCCTGACCGTCAACGAAGCACGTCCCCAAACTGACCGTCGCTAGTTAGTTTTAGCTCCAGCAACCTAAACAGTTAGTCTATTCGTCATGTCCAAAATTAGTAAGTCTATTGAAATTGCCATCTCCACCAACAAGCGACTAAGCTCGATGAGCCTTGCGTCCCGTTTGGAAATTAAGGGTGTCCTGGAAAAGCAGTACAGCGATGTACGTATCACTGACATATGTGACAGTGAAGCACTTGATGAGCTGATTGCTCGCCAACCGGATTTGGTGTTTTTGGGCATGAAGTTTCTGAAGGGTGAATCGGGTACTAACACCGGTCCTATCTGGCTGAGCCAGCGTTTATCTGAAGCGGGTATTGCATACACTGGTTCGGGCCGGGCTGCTTCGGCGCTTGAGCACAACAAACACTTGGCCAAACAGCAGGTCTCTAAGCATGGGCTGGCGACTGCTGCATCACTGCTTATCAAGCAGGGGATGCGCTATGGGGCACAAGACATCACCATTGGTTATCCGGTCTTTATTAAACCAGTGGATGGCGGCGGCGGGTCTGGTATTAATGAGCGTTCTCTTGTACATAACTTTGCTGCACTAAAGCTACAGATTGCATGGCTGATGGAGAACTACCAGGCTGACGTACTACTAGAAAGCTACCTGCCGGGCCGGGAGTTTAGCGTTGGCATACTACAAAAACCTTATTCAGCCCAGCCACACGCATTACCACTTGAAATAGTTGCGCCACTCAATGGCACCGGCTCGCGGTTTCTGAGTAGCCGCATCAAGCAGGCAGATACAGAGCAAACCCTAAGAATCATGGACGAAGGCCTAAAAAGTAGCCTCAGCGGCTTTGCCATACGCGTATTTGAGGCACTCGGCGGCCGAGGCTACGGTCGAATTGATATCCGCATGGACTCTGATGGCACGCCGCACTTTCTTGAGGCAAATTTACTGCCAAGTCTTCTGAATAACTACGGAAATTTGCCAAAAGCATCACTAATGAATATTGGCCTAACACACAGCCAGTTAATCCTGCAGATTGCGGCTCTGGGCATGAAAAGCAGCAGCAAACAACTACCCATTGCAGACAATCCATTGAGCTACATAGTGAGTACTACCCCTAAGCAGCTGCTCATATAAACATCTGGTCCTGGGTAATTATTTGTGTTTTGGTTATGCTTGCATTACCGGTAATTTAGCGCATAATGCACGATTATGGAATTTGAATTCACAACCACTGATAGGCTCATGACCGACAAACAGCTCGCCAACCATAGGCGCCTGTCCAGGGAGCGAATAGAAGCCTTGACCGACCAAAAGCAGCATATGGATGCCAGAAAAGCAGAGCTAGCACCACTGGTTGGAGCACTCATGTTTGATGCTTCGATTGTATACGATACCCTGCGACCGAATGCGCAGCACATTTCTGAGGCTACGATGGATTTCCCGCTAAAACATCAACAAATTAGCTTACATAAAGACTCTGTTTCTACGAGCGACCAGCTAATGATTCAACTACCCAACACTAACAGTCTGACTATTACACAACTATCCCCTGAAGACGATTGGCATTTAAATATGATTCACAGTAGGCATATGGGCCCATTGACCACCGACCAGACCATACTAGAGGAGCTGGGCGGTCGGGATATAAGTTTTAACACAGGCGTATTCCAATACTCAAAATTATGGAGCCGCAAGACATATTTTGTGGATGAGCCCTGCAGCTACTTCAATAACTACGCCGGGGCCGAGGAGCGTATTGAAATAATCAGCACAGATTTACAATCTGCCGTCAATCTTTATTCCTAGAGTTATAGATTGAGTTTTACTAAGCGAGTCTGGAGCACATAATAAGAAAACTTTGGGATGCTTATGCTTGCAAAAATCGAGTTGGTGGCATGAAATAGTTGCATGCAATCTTTTGAGACAACATTTGTACTAAGAGTTTCCCAATTAGACACCACTGGCGTGGGCTGTTTCGCTTTAGACCCCCTACAAGAAGGGATGCGCCTGCACCTTCCTCATGACACGAGCACAAATCGGATACTCGCCATTGATGAGATACCTGACACGCATTTGAAGTACTGCCCGCGGCTTGAATCAGGCTATTTCCTGGCGCCTGCTAATTTTGCAATGATGTCTATCTTTTGGTATATCAACCACGATAAAAATCCCAATATTGTTACTGAGAAATGGCGCCTGTTTACCGCACGCGACATTGAACCAGGAGAGGAGTTGACTATGTATTACCCAGACTTATTAACACACCCCAAGAACAAAGCATGGGTGATTCCAGAGCTACATATTTAAATTTGCATATGTTATTCGAATTATGGCCTCTGTTATGGGGGTCTTTTTGTTTGTCCTGGTATGATTAGTAGTAATGGTTACGCAAAAACAGGGTTTACTCAGTAATTCTCGGTTCTATATCTTGGTGTTTTCGGCACTGCTGAGTATAAGCGCCTTTGCATACCTACGGCTGCATATATCCAGTGACCAACTTTTCTACATACGCAGTCAGCAAGTCTTTGGATTGCTGTGTATTATCTATTGGTATCTGGCCCTGATCATCTCACCAATTGGCTATATAGTCGGCAAGCAACGCACCAAACATCTTGAGTTTTCACGACGGGCAATTGGTGTTTCGGCTTTTTATTTTGCGTTTTTGCATGGAGTAGTTGCCCTGTGGGGGCAACTTGGCGGTATTGGTCAGCTGCAATATCTGCCATCATTGTTCAGGTGGTCATTACTCGGAGGCCTGATAGCCTTCTTGGTGCTATCAATTATGGCTGCAACCTCTTTTGACAAAGTGGTCAGCTATATGACCTTCAAACGCTGGAAATTACTGCATCGTCTGGTGTATATCGGTGGGGTGCTGGTTATTCTGCATATCTGGACGATTGGGACGCATCTGGCATATTGGGGCGTACAACTGGCGGCGTTTATTGCACTGGCCATCCTAGCCGGGCTGGAGCTGTTTCGGATAAGCAAGGTATCAAAGCGGCTACTACAGCTAGACAAGGCACAAATGTTTATCTTGTTCATTTCATTGTGGCTTGCAGTCGTATTTTTGATTTTCTCTATTCCGACTTTTGTGCAGAATTATCACAGCAAACACACTAGTCACAATGGCTCCCACAGTGGTAGCGGGGGGCACCACCAATGAAAAAACTCCTGATGGGCCTGGTGATGAGTCTTTTTATTTTGCTTCCAGCTACCCCAGCAGCTGCACATGTACTGGTAACGGATGAGTCGCATACCAAGGGTGCGATTATTCATATTATGCCCGATGACGACCCAATTGCAGGCCAGCAAAGCACACTCTACTTTGATACGCAGTCAAACTTCACCAGCAATGACAGCGTGTCACTCACGATTACCGATGCTGCTGGTAACAAACGAGCAGTTACTGCAAGCACCGAGGGCTCGCTGGCAACAGCCAGCTATACCTTCCCCGTACAGGGTGTATACGACCTGCAGTTCGTGGTGAAGCTTGGCGATAAGTCATATGTCTATAATCAATCACAGCGCGTATCACGGGGCACAAGTACCAGCGCACTAGATGCACCCAACTATGACTGGGCTGAGATGCTACTCATTGCAAGCATGTTAGGTTTTGCGGTGCTGAGTATCCTGGTGTTTAATAACCATAGAGACATCGTCAAGCACAGCAAGTTCAAGTGATATACTAAGCAGCGATAAGCATGAACGGAGCGTGTATGAACCTAGTATCTAGGGCGAACAAACTATCACTAATCGGATTACTTGCGAGTGTCCTTGCATTAATTTTTAGCGCTACCGCATCTGCTCATGTAACCGTTAAGCCTGCTGAGGTTGTAACTGCAGGATTCCAAACATTCACTATTGGTGTACCAAACGAGAAAAATATCCCCACAACCGGTATTAAGCTAACTATTCCTGATGGCCTGAAGCACGTATCACCAACTCAGAAGGCTGGCTGGGAGATACAGATCGAGAAGCAGGGTGAAGGCGAATCAGCCGTTGTAAAATCAATCACTTGGACGGGCGCTGTTAATGCTGGCTTTAGAGATGAGTTTACCTTTAGTGCACAGGTACCCGAAAAACCTACTGACCTGCAATGGAAGGCTTACCAAACGTATGCTGACGGTACGGTTGTTTCATGGGATAAGTCAGGTGACAGTGGCCACGATGACGAAGACAGTAACTCTGGCCCATTCTCCGTCACCAAGGTTGTACCCGTAGCTAGTCAAGAGAATGCTCAGCAAAGAGTTGAGTCTGTTGCAGCTGATGCAAAGAAAACCGCTGACCGCTCGCTATATATGGGAGTTGCCGGTATCTTAGTAGGCCTCGTTGCTCTGGCGGCCGCTACTCGCAAAAAATAGTAACCATAAATATACACAGAGTATAGAGTAGTGGCCTACCTAGTAGCCAAGAAAACAGCGGCAAATAGCACCACACCTGTGGTACCATAAGAGATATGGAACAAGAGAGAGCAACAGCACTTGAGGCTACTTTTGAAAGCTTGAGTGATACCGAGCTAATTGATCAATTTTATGTAAGTGAAGGCAATCCTGTGATTGGCAAAGAATTAGCTGTAAGGATTTTTGCTCATGCAAACTTCACAGATGACCCAAACACGACGCCACTCATCGGACGGGATGGCAAGCAAGTTGTCCAGGCAGGTCAACCGCTTGTCTTAAGTGACTATGTTAATTTTGCTGTCACGCATCATTTTGACGCAGTTGAAGGTATTCTAGACTTTCTAAGGATGAAGTCTGGCACGCAAGACTATGAAACAGTACGTCAGAGTGTCGTAGGGCGGTTACGGGCCGACGGGGCTTAGTAACGTTAAGTAGGGTGGACAATGTAAATGCCTGAACAGACTCAAGCCCTGGTGGAACATGATCAGTTAGACGGCATACAAATCTCGTCCGAGATTCCACCTTCGCATGATGGCTTTGATATTAATCCAGAGGCTATAACCAAAGAAGGCTTGGTTAAAGCGTGTGCTAAGTTTCGTGAAATTGCCGAAAGTAACCCTAAACTAGCAGAAAAGATGGCAGAGCAAGCGATTGAATCGGTAAAAGAACGAGCTGCGATGCGGGAAGAGAATATAGACGAAGGTGCGATAAAAAAGCGCCAGTGGTCATCAATGAGCGAGCGCGGCAAGCAAAAGGCTCAGCCCGAGGCGAAACAAGAGCCTGAAAAAATTCAGCCGGCAGAGAAACGAGTGTCCGAAAATACGGTGAAGCCAGAACCAATTAAAAAGACTACCGCTGAAGAATATCCCATAGAACCAGTCATAAGTGCTACTGAAATAACCATACCTATACAGCAAGATGTAGTTATGCTGACGCACCAAGCCGAGGCCACACGGCAACGTATCGAGATACTTAAAAACAGCAAAACTATGGAACGAGTGAAATCTGTATTAAAAGAAGATGTAGTATATGACAAGACCAAGGCACGGATAATTACCGACAGTAAGCCTGTCATAGAAACAACCGAAAGTTCCGCCCCAGCCACGACGCCCGAACAGGACATAGCAGCATCAGTAGAGACAGAGCAGATGGTGGTAAATGTTGCTGAAGAAAATGCTGAACAAATTTCTGACCAAAACGTGCAGGATACAGAGCATGCCATAGATGTAGGGGAGCCAGAATTTGGGATACTAGAAATTCATCAATCAGAAACACTATTAGGCATCCCAGAGCTAATCGATAGCGAGGAAATTGTAGATGATGAGTCTGTGCCCATAATAACAAGGACCGTAACCGAGCGACTCAGTGAGCTTCCGCTAGCGGAAAAAGAATCCACCGGAATACTTATCGCAGACATGGTGGAAGCAGTACAGACCATACAGAAGCTACAGTTACAGGAAGCCACACAAGTACTGGCTGAGGCTCAGCAAGTCGAGTTAGAAGAAATGATTGTGAGCCTGTTTGGGCAACTAAGCATAAAATACAAGCCAGAGGATATCAAACAGTTTATGGCCGCTCTGGGGCAGCCAGATGTGCAACGGGCAATTATTGAGGGCACACCTATAGACAAGCTTGGCTTAGAACATCTAGGAACACATGAAGCCAAGCACAGGTTTGGCAAAATGATGCGAACAATGACCGAAGACGTGGAGCGCGACATCAAACAGCTCCTGGGCGTTTTGGCACTCCTGCAAACAGCCAACGGATAACCTACTCGACGACTGGCAATGCCTCGACAGGCAGTTCAAGTATATTTACAGGTCGTTTAATCTGTTGAAATTTATAGTATTTGATTGGCATGCCGTGGTATCAAACACCCGATAATAATGAGGGGAATCAATGGTTTCGCCCCTAAAATTCTTGGCTGAGGTAGGCTGATTGATTCGCCTGATAATCCAACCATCCGGTTGTTGTTCTAGAATTCATTTAATCTTGGGATAGTGGTTAAAAACCATGTTCGTATTATGACCGAGCATCAGAATGCAGACAATACGCACCCACGACTATCATCCAAATGGTTTGCGGATAAGCAACGAATCGTTCCATTCCACCCAGACCAACCCCAAGATATGTTTGTGACATAAATAGTACTAGAGCCGCAAGTCCTACGAAACCACTTAGATAGCTATAGTATCTGAGCCACCGAGGCAGTCGCAGCTGAGTGGCCAGCAATAGTATTGCAATATTGCCCAATGTGAATGGTAGTACAGCTCCAGCACCATGTATAAAGCCGATAGTGTTTTCTGGGTATAGGCCTACTATCATTGTCCCAAAGCCGGCAGCTATCATAGCGGCAAATCCTGCTTGGCTCTTACGACTCTTATGTATGGCTTTGTATAAAAATACGGCTCCCAGTAATTGCGTCGTTCCTAGAGTAAAAAATGAAACGTTCATCCATGTGTGCATTGGCGAACAAACATATCTATCACCAAAAACCGCACACGCAGTATTGCCCAAATCACTAATAGTATTGTGCGCCAGACTAAATTGCCCAACATATGCTTTGGCAACGAGTATCTGAACCACAAAATACTGAGTACACAGTATCCAGAGTAGTGAGCCAGTAAACTTAGCTTTCATAGATGTCCATTACTAACTTGGTATGGCCAGACAGAGTAGAATAATGGCCAAACTAATGTGTGCAATTGGATGTATCTCGCTCATGCATTCAGCTTTTGTTTGTGCCAGTCAGGGTACGCCTCATCAACATAATTTCGCATAGCTAGCGCAGCAGTAACACCCTCACCTACAGAACAGGCAATTTGCCAGGTTGAGCCACTGCGTACATCGCCCGCCACAAACACACCGGGCAGATGCGTCTGCAGGTCTACATCCGACAGTACAAAGCCTCGTTCGTCCAGCCCTAAATCTTTCATGCCATGGCTATTAGGCAAGAGTCCTATAAACACAAAAATGCCATCAGCCTCGTAGTTGTGTGCTTCATTGTCATGTTGTGCGGCGATAGTAATGGGCCCGTGCGGCTCAGACTTGGCTATACTTTGAACCGCTACATTGTATATAACCTTGATATGCGGTTCTTTGGCGATAGCTTCTTGCAACACTTCGCTGCCAGTCAGCTCATCACCACGCACCAAGATGGTAACCGAGTCTGCGAAACGAGCTATAAATAGACTCTCTTGCAGAGCAGAGTTACCGCTACCGATGACTACAACATTCTTAGCCTTGTATAACGGTGCATCGCAGGTTGCACAAAAGTGTATACCACGGCCAATCAGTTCTTGCTCACCAGGAACGTTTAATTGACGATAAGTCGAGCCAGTTGTTACCACCACGCTCTTAGCGCTAAATAGTGCATCAGGTGTCTGGACCAAAGACAGACCATCGTCTGTTTTAGTAATGCCAGTTACTTCATAAAAATTTACGCACTCTGCTCCAAAGCGTTCTGCCTGGGCAACCATCTCGTCTATAAGCTCGCGCCCACTAACGCCCTTGCTAAAACCGGGGTAGTTGTCTATGGTTTCAGTGATGGCGGCCATGCCACCAAATGCTCCTTTTTCCAGCAGTAATGTCTTCATACCTTCGCGGGCAGTGTAGACGGCCGCCGACAATCCAGCCGGGCCACCCCCAACAATTATTGCATCATACACAATCTCGGTGCTTGGCTCTGGTGTTGCCATACTAGATTCCAAGTGCTAGCTTGAACTTGCCTTGGTCAAAGCCTAAGATTTTAGTCATAGACTTATCATCTGCCGTAATGACCGTAAACGGCACGCCGATGCTGCCATCGTTGACCGACATGAATTCCATCATGGCAGCAGCGTCTTCGTCGGTATTTTTTTTGGTATACGGTACTTGCTGTTTGTCGAGCCATGAGGTCACAAGGTGACAGGTGGCACAGGTAGTAGTTGAGTAAATAGTTACGTTCATTGGGGTTCTCCTTTTATTTATGATCCAAATGTAAATGCATTGAGTTCTACGCCGTCAGGCACAGTCAGTTCAATGGTGCCGTCGCTACGGAATTTGCCATAGTCAACCAGGCGATACAACTTAAACTCGCTGACCGTCACCGCGCTTTGTTTGACGTCAGACCCGGCTGCGCCCTCGGTGCTGATTGGCTGGCCGTTGAGCTGCACCATTACCTGGGCCGGAGTAGAGGAGCCCATCACCAGATAGACATCCTTGGCTGAAACATGGAACCGCAGCGTACTATTGCCACGAGCAATAATATTCTTGTCACGAACCTCCCACGTACCGCCTAATGTCCAGAAATTCTTAGGTAAGTCTGCTGCAGGGGTAAAGGTCTGAGTAGGCGCCGCTGCTAGGGCTTTATCGTTCTGGAAGTTACTTGCCCGGACTTTGCCCAGATATGTTTCTGGTGTCTGGCCACTGGTTATCGGCACTGCATCTTTACTGACTGTCATATCGTTGCCAAGGCTGGCACCGTTTTCACGCAGCAGTGCTCGGATAGCCTGCTCAGTCTCTTTGTACTCGCCCTCGCCCTCATGAATACGCCGGACCTTGCCTTCGGCATCAATCAGATAACCCGCAGGCCACGAACGGTTTTGGAACGCATTCCAGGTAGCAAAATCATTATCAAGTGCTATCGGGTAGGGCAGCCCTTGGTCCTTGGCAGCTTTGCGAACATTGTCTACGTTTTTCTCGAAGGCAAACTCTGGAGCGTGCACGCCTACTATGACAAAACCTTTGTCTTTATACGTGTTATACCAGTCTACGAGGTATGGATTATTCCGGATACAGTTGATACAGCTATACGTCCAAAAGTCTACAAGCACCACTTTGCCTTTAAGGTCGGCCTTGGTAAGCGGCTTACTATTTATCCAGTCGTTTAGTCCCACAAACTCGGGGGCATCATATGGTTCTGCCACGTTAAGCGTTTCTTCGTTTGTCTTACGACCATCTGGCAGTAGCTTAGTACTGAGGCTATCAAAATTAAATGGGGTATGTGTCGACACATATGTCTGGAATTTTTTATCATAGCCGGTAAAGATAAGAATACCGATGATGATGAACAGTATAGCTATTGTGCGCTGGAACCAACCCTTGGGATTGCTCGCAAATTTAATCTTGGAGACAAAACGCTGTCCATAGTAGCCGATGGGCAGTAGCACAGCACCAAGCCCAATGATGTAGGCAATGATGTAAGCCATAGCCTCAAAAAAGTTAACAGGCAGTACGGTTGCCAAAATGTAGGCGTACACCGGGCTACAACTACTAAAGACGGGCCCTAAGGCCGCGCCAATAATAATTGGGCCGGTGTACTTATTCTTATTCTGGTAGCCTTTGCTCAATGAGCCAATCGCGCGCTGTTCTATACCAAGCCTCGCAATAACCCTGGCATATATAGTGGGGAACAGCGTCAACGTACCGAGCGCAATAATGATAGCACCAGAAACATAGGTGAATGTTTGTGGTGGGATATCAATCAGCAGGGTAGTGGCCTTGAGAAGTAATGTGAAGGTTAGTAGTGATACGGCCAACGACGCCACAATTATGAGTGGTCGTTTGCGGTCCTTAGTATCGCCACTCACCGAACCACCAATAATAATCGGAAGCAGGGCAAGCACACATGGTGCGAGCACGGTCAGTGCTCCTGCGATTAATGATCCAATGAGTAGTAGCAACATTTGTTAGGCCCTCCAGGGAATTTTATGGTGCTGGCTGCACTAAATTGTGCAGCCAGCTAATTGGTCTCTCTAGAATTAGATAGTAGAAGGATCTACAGGGAGTAGAACATTCTTGATAACGTGAGTTACACCGTTGCTTGAGATAACGTCAGCTGTCTCAATTTCGACCTGCTGGCCAGTAGCATCTACAACATATACTTTGTTGTCTATAACTTTAAAGCCTAGCTCGCCGCCCTGAACAGTCTTAACCTTGGCGCCAGAAGCAGCCATTGCACGCAAATCGGCAGTGGTGTAAGTACCAGGAACAACGTGGTAAGTAAGAACAGTTGTCAGCAAGTCATTACTTCCAGCTACCTTATCTAAGATGTTCTTAGGTACAGCTTCGAAAGCAGAGTTGCTTGGGCCAAATACGGTAAATGGGCCAACACCCTTAAGCGTATCAACCAAGCCAGCCTTTTGAACGAGGCTTACTACAGTTGTAACATTCTTGGCGTTAACTGCATTGTCGACGATGTCGAGGTTTGCAACCATTTTGGCACCACCAACAGTAACACCATCAGTGTTATTTGATGCTTCCATCTTTGATGTATCTTCTTTGTTATTGTTGTCTTGCTTGTTATTACCAGCTGCGTAGCCGATACCACCACCTATAAGGGCAGCGACAACTAAGGTAATAATCATACCTGCAGCACCGTGATTACTTGACATTTATTCCTCCTCGGAGCTCCTTCATGGATACTCTCTTATATAGTTTAGTCAGTTTACTTGACTTAGTAAACATACATTGATAGTATAGTAAGTACTATGATTGTGTCAAATAGATTTTTAGAACAAGTACACTCAGCCAGCGATTTAAAGACTTACCAGGTAGGTGTCCTCGAAGCGGCCGCACACAGGGCGCTACGACAACACAAGGATGAGCTCTTAAAAGGCTACGGGCTAACTGGCAGCGACTGGTATCTTATTGGTACCGTAGCTGATACTGGCAAGCAGGGCATCCGTTCTACTGACCTCGCCCAGTTACTTGGTGTTACTATGGGATTCCTTACTAAGACAATCGCCTTATTAGAAGCAAAGGGCATACTCATAAAAAAGGCCAACGCTAAAGACGCACGTTCTAATCACATTGCTCTTAATAGTAAGTACCGCCGGACATTAGACGAAATTGAACAGGCGCTGCGACACAAGCTCAAGCAATCAATCTATAGCCTTGTAACACCAGAAGAACTGACGACGTACATTCAAGTACTTGAGAAGTTCGGACGACTATAGGAAATTCTGAACATGCTCGCCACACTCGCTTGGCTGCTGGCGTTATCACTTGTTATCAATGGAGTACTATTCCTTATAGCTTACCACTTGCAATCAGATAAACTGACCGATGCCTCATACGCAATCAGTTTTATCTCGTTGGCCGTTGCCAGCTACGTTGCATCAGATAAAAACACTTATAAACTACTTGCACTAGCATTGGTGTGCATTTGGGCGCTTCGTATTGGTGGATTCTTACTCTATAGAGTTATTCGTAGCGGTAAAGACCGCAGGTTTGATGACATCCGCAATAAATTCTTTAAATTCGGTAGCTTCTGGCTAGGACAGGCCATTACTATATGGGTTCTGCTGATTCCACTGACGCTGGCCTTTGATGCCGATATGCAGTGGCAAAATATTGCCCTACTTGGTACGGCTATATGGCTGGCTGGATTCTTGATAGAAACCGTGGCCGACGCTCAAAAATATCGTTTTACAAACAACTCTGCAAATAAGGACAAATGGATAGACAGCGGCCTGTGGCGCTATTCACGCCACCCAAATTACTTCGGTGAAATATTGGTGTGGATTGGGCTCTATCTCTATGCGTTGCCAGCTCTGTCTACGGTGGGCACACTCGTCGGCATCAGCAGCCCAGTATTAATTGCTGTGTTATTACTATTCATCAGCGGCATTCCTATTCTAGAAAAAGAGGCCGACAAACGCTGGGGTAAGCAATCGGCGTATCAAGCATACAAGAAACGTACAAGCATATTGATACCACTCCGGTCTTGCAATTATTAGATTTTCTGGCACAATATATCTGAATTGAAAAAACCTATGTATACTCATGTTTAAAAAATCTGCCGATAGAATCACGTACCCAGAAATTGAAAGTCATTTTACACAACTTGATGACCCATCTGATGGCAAACACCTCGACTGGCCGTACAAGGGCTATTATTTTTTTGAGATAACTGGCAAGCTCGTGGGCAAGCAACATAGCTTGCGGAAGGGAACCGAGGGCAGATGGCACTCGTTCATCCCAAGCGCAGCTGCTTTTCTTGATGAGCAAGCTCAGACGGGACGCGCAACACATTTTGTTACTCTTGGGACGGGTGGTTACATTGGGGAGCTAGCTTTTGAAGCAAACTCAGCACCAGATACGAAGGTCGCAATCGGTGGACTACTGAAATATCTGAATGGGGACTATAGTCCAGCCGAAACTGAAAAACTACAGGCTCGAACTCAACAACTCTATATTGCCAATCAAAAGGGGCTTGAGCACAGCCTAAATCATGCGCTAGATACCATTCTCCACGACGGCCATTTTCAGTAATAGCTAGCGCTTTTTAGAGAGTGAATGGCCAACTTTTTCGATGGCACCAACCACCAACGCATTGCCCATAAAGAATGCGCGCTTACCATCTGATACACCGGCTAGTTGTGTGTGATTATCGGGGAACATATCGAGCCTTTCGAGCTCCAAGGGAACAAGTCGACGTAGGCGGCCAGAGGGTGTCCTGACCACGTGTTTGAACCGGGAAGCGCCAGAGCCGCCCTCGCCGGTTATAATCGTTCGAGAGGGCTTGTCGAGCGCGTCAGGGAATACCATAGCACCTTCTGCATAGTGGTAGACATGCCCGCTGGTGCTTTTGCGCTCTTCTTTCTTAGCGCCTTTAAGATATGTCCAAGCGGGTAGTGTGGCTTCGGATATAAAGAACTCTTCGGGCACATCTTTTTCGTCAATTAATATATCTCCTAGCGTACTACTGTTGCCGGTATAGACTGGCACGGCTTTGCCGGTGTAAACCTTTCGGTCAATTATCATGCCAGCAGTATCAAATGGGCTTAGCTTGGGTTTATTAGCAGAGAAATTATCCGTAAGTTCTGCATAGGTGCCCTCGAGGGCAACCTCGTGTGTTGTCAGAGTCTGTTCAATAGGGAAGGCATCAGCGAGCACACCGTCCCGGATCAGCCAGTCACTTGCGGTAGCTTTTTTAGCTTTTTCGTAGAGTTTTGTGCCTTTTTTGTAGCCAACAATAAACACACGGCGGCGGCGTTGCGGAAAACCGTAATCGGCCGCATTTATAACACGCCACTCTACGGCATACCCCAAGTCAGAGAGTGATGCCAGCATAACGGCAAAGTCTTTACCACGCTGATTGACGGGGGATTTGAGCAAACGGTCGACGTTTTCTAGGAACAAATAGTCTGGAGCTTTATCAGCCTTGCGCTTCAGAATAGAGTAAATTGACCAAAACAGGACGCCCTTTTTCCCAATCAAACCATGAGAGTTCTTGAGGGTACTGGCAACAGAGTAATCCTGGCACGGGAATCCGCCCACCAGCAAGTCGTGGTCAGGGATGGTTTCAAAATCAGTTTCAATGACTTTTTCAATATTGCGGCCATCGAAGCCCTTGTCGCCAAATCGCGCCATGTAGACTTCTGAGGCATGTTGTCGTGTTGTTGCGGGCTCGAATTGATTTGCCCATACAGTTTCAAAGCGCGTCTTTGTATTGCTAGCTCTATCAAGCCCAATACGGAAGCCTCCGACACCAGCGAAGAGCTCGACGATTTTAATTTTGTCTGCCATGCTTAGCCATATTTTAGCAATTTAAACTGTTTCGATCAAGCCCATTTGGGGCAGCTTTGCTACAATTGTGTATATGGCTCAAGGCACCTACGACAAAACATCACCCCAATCGCTCCTGGAGTTTGCCCGTGGGCTGTCTGGCAAGACACTGGCTGAGGCCGTAGATATGTCTCAAGTTATAGAAAACACCCGCAATAAAGGCGACCTCGGTAAGATGGTCGAAAAATACTATTATGGCGTTATAACTGACGACACGTCCCATGAGCCGGATTTTCCCGAGGCTGGCGTAGAGCTCAAAACCACAGGAGTGCTTAAGCGCTCAGCCGGTGGCTATCGAGCAAAAGAACGTCTTGTACTGACAATGATTAATTACATGAAATTGGTTAACGAAGAGTGGGGAAGTTCATCGCTGATGGAAAAATGTAGCATGATGCTACTACTGTTTTATCTGTATGAAAAAGATTTGTCTATTTTTGACAGGCGCTTCGTGCTACATCCAGTTTTATTTGAGTTCCCTGAAGCAGACCTGCAGATTATTAAACGCGACTGGGAAACCATTCAACAAAAAATCAAAGACGGTAAGGCCCATGAACTATCAGAAGGTGACACGTACTACCTGAGTGCCTGTCGAAAGGGTTCGGGCGGCGAAAACGAAAAGCCCCGGCAGCAACCACGCTCAAGCATTCCAGCTAAATCTCGAGCGTTTTCACTCAAATCTAGTTATATGAACCAGGTTATTTCCGGACACACCTCTGAAGTCGGTACGCTAAATATCACACCAAAAGTTACTATCGAACAAGCCACTCAGCGTAAATTTGAGCCCTATCTTGGTAAAACAATTGAAGAAATCTCGACAATGCTGGATTTTCACAAACAAGGCAAAAACAATAAAGGTTTTTATCGTAGCCTGACAATGCGGGTTCTTGGGGGCACTACACAAACCGTGCCCGAGCTGGAGAAAGCAGGAGTTGAGCTCAAGACCATCCGTGTGAATAAAGACTGGATGCCAGCCGAAGCAATGTCGTTTCCAACCTTCAAATATATGGATATCATCGATGAAACTTGGGAACAAAGCAGCTTCTTTGCCAAAATTGAGCAGAAGTTCTTGTTTGTGATTTTTAGAGAAGATGAAAATGGTGATTTAAGGCTTGAGAAAGTTAACTACTGGAACATGCCGTATAGCGACCGCGAAGAGGCACGCCGCGTATGGGAAGAAACGAAACGGCGGGTGGTGAGTGATGCAAGTAGTCTACCCAAGTCATCCGAAAGCCGGGTTGCGCATGTTCGTCCTAAGGCCAGAGACGCCCAGGACACACTGCCTACGCCGCAGGGCACTATGCTTGTGAAGAAATGTTTTTGGCTGAACCGCAGCTATATAGCAGAGGTAATCAAGACAGCTCTTTAACAAGATTTTTGAGGTACTATATAGGTATGAAATTCGAAAGCAAACTAATAACTATTAATGGTTGGCTCATCGCACGGCTACCTGATGAAGTAAGCAAGCAATTGCCGTCACGTGGGCAGGTGGCAGTGCTGGGGGCTATTAACGACCACCAGTTTAAAACTGTCTTAGAACCGGACGGTAACTGGGGGCACTGGATACACATAGACCAGCAGCTAGGGCATACGACACGGGTGAAAGCAGGTGATACGGTGAAATTCCAGCTAGAAGTTACCAAAGATTGGCCAGAACCCACCATTCCCAATGATTTTGCGGCTGCGCTTGGCAATGCACCAGACAAGGTCAAGGAAAAGTGGCAAGACATTACACCCATGGCTCGCTGGGAGTGGATTCGCTGGGTTAATTCTACTGGCAGAGAAGAAACCCGCACTATTCGCATAGAGAAATCTATATCCAAACTGAACGGCAAACACCGCAGACCGTGCTGTTTTAATTTAGCAGCCTGCACCGAACCAGCCGTCTCTAAAAGTGGCATCTTACTAGGAGTTGTGTAGATGACTGGGGCGGATATCAAAGCCCACGTCATGGAATTGGGGTTGCCAGAGGGGAGCTATATCATTATAGGTAGCGCCTTGTTGGCTGCCCTAAATATCCGAACGTCAGATGACATAGATATGGTGGTGTCAGAAGCGGTGTATGACAGATTTCATGCGGCAGGCTGGGAAGCGTACGCAGTAGGCCAGAAAACCATGTTAAGAAACGGCGTTTTTGATATTGGCACCACCTGGGAGAACAAGAGGCTTGCAGAGTTGGCCGACAGTACAACAATGATTGATGGCATCCGATATATGAACCTAGCCGAGCTACGCGCATGGAAACAGAACTGGGGACGCCCCAAAGACCTAATTGATATTCAGCTCATAGACGCATACCTGCACGAATAAAATCAGTAAAACTGTTTCTCTGAATAACGCGGCGTTGTTTTGTTATAATGAAGCCATGCAAAAAATCGCTACACGAGTATTTATCTACGCATCATTAAGCTTCGGCGTCCTGGGCATTATTATGGTCCTGGGTGGCTTTGACCCAGACGAGCACAACACAGGTATAGAAATGGTAGTAACCAAGCTATTTCAGGCCTGTGTATTCATCATACTGAGCTCATTTGCGCTCAGCGTGGCAGGAAAATACCTAAAAACTAAATAATATTTTTTAGATAAAACGAAGGCTCCCCGAAAAGGGAGCCTTTTATATCCTAAGCGCTTTAGCGACTATATAGCGAATTGGTTGGGATTTAAAATCAAGTTATCTTGATGCTTGGTCGTATAGACCCCTTGGCCCACTATCCGCTGCGCTTCATCCGACTGGTGCATAAATGAGACTGCAAACATTAATACCCTCCCGGTTATGTTTGTACTCAACAGTATGCTCGTACACTCCATTTGATGCTGTAAACTGTAATACGCTTAATCGGTTAGATTTTTTACACTGTTTTTGTTTGACACTGTTTAATCTACACTAGGTATATGAGTATCAAGGAAATAGCCAAGACACTCCCTGGAACCGTGCGTCATTTCAAAGAAAAGACGCCGATTATTTACCAAGGCGAGATTCCACGTTGTGGCTTTTTCCTGAAGAAGGGCATCGTAAAGGTATACAACCTGCATGCCAACGGTAACGAGCAAATTGTACGATTCTATGGGCCTGGCGATTTTTTCCCGCTACCATGGCTGTATAGCAAAGTAACGACCGAGTTCTACTACTACGAGGCAGTCGAAGACTGCGAAGTTATTAGTGTCACCAAACACGATATCGAAACTATAGTCATACCTAATGCAGAACTGAGCCGCTATATCCTAGACTGTGTTTTGCGGGATCAGACCGCTCTGAAGCTGCGTATCGTGTCCCTAGAGCAGCCGCGCGCCAACGAAAAACTCCAATACACGCTGTATTACTTGCTATACCGCTACGGCAAGCACGTCGGTAAAGATATGTATGTTATCAATATGACGCTGACGCACATCACCTTAGCTAATCTTGTGGGTTTAACCCGTGAAACAATCACCACCGAGATTAACAAGCTCAAGCGAAAGGGTGTTATTAGCTACACCAAAAAGATTTATAAGATTGATCGCCGCAAACTAGAAGCGGTTATTGGTGAAGAAAATTTTAGCAGTCTGCTAGGAGAGTAACTTAGCTGTCTAGTAGATTGCCAACGAGCTGTAACAACTCCTTAGGCGAGGCCCAGGCTTTGAGCATATACTTGTCAGCGCCAAGTTCATAAGCCTGATCAATTTCTTTCTGCATATCAAAATTACTGAATACAACGATTTTTGGTGGATGCTCACGAGTACGTGGCTGATAGGCCTCCAAAAAGCCCACCCCGTCTAATACTGGCATACGAAGATCGAGCAAAATAAGATCAGGGTCTTGTTTTTCGGCAATTTCAAGTGCTTGGCGCCCATCGTAGGCGCTTAACACTTTGTAGCCTGCACCTGCGAGGATGACCTGGTATGCTTCATTCAGCATATTTTCGTCTTCGACTATTAATACAGTAGATTTCCCGTGACTTTTTCTCTCTGACATCATGTGTAATATCCCTGGTATTGGTTTGGAATTCTGTAAGCTATCTTACACTTCATCTGCATCCGGCGCCACCTCAAATGGCAATACTAGCGTAAACACCGAACCCTTACCGTGTTCTGACACCACTTCAATATGCCCGTCATGCATATCTGCTATGTTCTGCACAACGTACAGACCAATGCCTGTCCCACCTACGCCAATGCTCAAGTCATTTTCAATACGCTCGAATTGTTTGAACATTCGACTCTGTTGATCAGCGGGGATGCCTACGCCGTTATCCTTCACGACAATACGCAGGTTCTTGCCAAATGATAGGCGAATAGTAATCATACCTTTCTCGTGCGTGTACTTGATTGCGTTGGTGAGCAAATTCTCAATGGCCATGCGGATAGTATGTTCGTCACCGTAGAATAATCGGTCTCGTTTGGGTAGAGTCGCCTTAACGCGGTGATGTCGAGCGTTTATCTCATCATTGAGTTCATTGACGATATCACTGACGAGCTGGCTCGGAGAAAACTGCGATTTTGATAGCATAACACGACCAGAACCAAGACGGGCAAGATACAACACATCATTAATGGTCTTTAGCTGCCGCTCATTCCCATCGTATGCCTTTGATAGAAAATCACGCTGCTGCTCAGTAATCTCACCAGAAAAACCCTGTAGTACCAGGCCAAGATACTGTTTTACGCCCGTGGCTGGTGTACGCAACTGATGCGATGCGAGTGATAGCAAGTTATCTTTGGCTTCGTTTAGGCTGCGTTCCTTTTCCAGCAATAATTCGTGTGACTTACCGCGCAGCACTAACCAGACCGCGCCAGCCAACAACATTGCTGTAATGGTGCCGAACAACAGTACGGCGAGTGGTCTTGACGATACGGAAGAGACGATTTCATTAAGATTGTAGACAAAACTAAAGTGAATGGCAGCATTATCAACCGTTAAGGACCGCGACTCCTCTTGATAGCGATGCTGCTTCAGCGCATCGTAGCGAGGGCTTTTATAGAGTATCTCCGTGTCATCTCCTATCCGCATAGAAAACCCGATGTCTGACCGCGGTTGTTGCTGTACTACAGTTTCCATAAATTTATTTGCCAAAAAACCTACCAATAAATAACCCTCAATCGCAGCTCGGCGCTGTTCTACGGTATCAAGTGGCATACCAAATTTGTACTGCGGCGCATACATGATAAATGCCCTGCCGTTTGATGAAGAATCACTATTAGACTGGACCTTGTCGGTAATAGTAACCTTGCCACTATCCCGTGCCGCCGCCATAGCTTTTGCACGGTTTGGCTCAGTATAGCCGTCAAAACCAAGCGCTTTGGAAGTTGTTTCGGTGCTTGGTTCAATATAAATAATTGGGACAAATGTGTCTTTGGTGCTTGCCGGTGAGATAGTAAAATCTGGTGAAATTGTACTGCGTGCATCGGCGAGAAATTGGTCACGTTGGCTCGCAGGTACGACTTTGGCATAACCTACATTCTGTGCACCCGGATAGCGTTCCAAGACCGCGGAGGTTGTAATAAATTGATGCCATTGCTGGTTGGTGACTATACCGTTGCCAGCAAATAGCCCCAGTCCGGCACGCAGTGTCTCCTCAAAAATATTCAGCCGGTCTTCTACGGCGCTTTCAGTAGCCTCGGTATAAGTGCGTACACTGGCACGTAATTCTTGGTTGGCATTGTTACGCGACATCAAAAACGAAATGAACACAACCGTCATAACCGCCACAAACACCGCAGCCGTAGCTATAAACGTTGGATTTTTGAGTGCTTTCATGGCTTTATTCTAACCCACCGACACAATCAGATGATAGCAGCACCAGCACGGCTACTCATTTAACAGCGTAAGTGTTACCATAAGCTCAGTAATCCATCATGAAAATAAAACTATTGCTGAGCTGTTTGATAGTTGCGCTAGGCTGCACACTCGTAGCACCCGTAGCCGCTCGCGCTGACTCAAATAACGCGACCGTTGATACCGGTTGCGATGCAGATGACTCACCATCCTACACTGGAACGCTATCAGTACCAGACGGAACGTATGATGCGTATGCTCGCTTATCTAAACGAGGTGAGCAAGCTACCGTTCGTGCGTATGCGCAAACCGCGAGTGGCGAATACGGTATCTGCCAGAAACTCGGTGAAGTTGCCGCGAGTGGCGACAGCTGGACGAAATTAGGAGAGCTTACTGCAGCTGGTGACAAAGAATACACACTGCAACTATCGTCAATTGCACTCGGGGGGTTGCCTGATGCCAACCGTCCAGCCATCCTGTTGGTACCTCATGATAATCCAATCTGCGTCCCTCGAATTGAGTGTGAACTCACAGTCAATGGCCAAGCAGGCTTCGTGAGGCCCACGGGTACACTCTTAAACGAAGATTCGTTGCATGTGCTGCTGGTGACTAATCCCGATGCCAGCACCATTGCAGGCGTCCGCTATTACGTTGACAACAAGTTGGCTTACGAAACATCGCAGCTGAAACCATTTGACTTGCGCTACGTATCGTATCCCAAACAGAAACTGGCACGTGCGGTTATCTACACATCAGGACAACAAATTATCCTTCCGGGGGAAGTGCCCAGCAATTATCAAGACAGTTTTGGTAACCTCATGTTTCGGCTCGGCAAGCAGTACCCAAATATCATAACTATCGCCCTTGTACTGCTCGGTGTGATACTACTACTATCTAGTATCCTGGCAATTACGCATGCTGTCTGGCATCACCGTAACTGGCAATATAACCATGGCATTGCGCGCAAAACAGCTCATCAACTGACAAACGGCGAAAAGATACTACTACAAAAACGTGAGGGTATCATACGCATATCCAAACTCACCCTGCTAGGTACGGGTATTACTACTGTGACTATTGCGAGCATTTTGCTGGCAAACACGTACCTAGCGCAGATATTTACCGTAGACGGCCGCAGTATGCGAGACACGATGTTCACCGGCGAAAAGGTGCTGATTAATAAAATTCCTTCGTCTTTGGCCAGCCTCAATAACAGGGAATACATACCAAACCGCGGCGATGTAGTGGTGGCACGTGCTGTATTTGGAGCCGTAGGACTTGATACTGACACCAGCAGTCAAATCTACATCATTAAGCGAGTAATCGGATTACCTGGTGAGCGAATAGTCGTAAAAGACGGCACTCTGACGGTATACAACAAAGAGCACCCTGATGGATTCCAACCTGACAAGGGTAGTCACTGGGAGCACACCATGGTCCCAAATGAAAGAACGGAGCAACTTGATGTACAGCTCAGCCAAAGCGAGCTGTTCTTGAGCGGCGACAATCGGCCAGAATCAATTGATAGTCGTTTTAATGGTCCTATTACTACCAATGAAATTGTGGGTCGGGCAAGTAAAATATGGCCACCATTCGGACACAGTCACCCCGCAGACGAATAAACGTAAGATATTTCATAGTCCTAATCATGTAGAAAAAGAGATAATATCTGACAAGAAAGGGAGGTTTTATGTCAGCCAATACGCACGTTGTCCCCGTATCGTATCGGTCCATTGTGTCGGATAACCAAAAGGTCACTTACGAGGAGATCAGAGAGATTGTCAGGCGTCGCCACGACATGAGTGCTCTAGGTGATAGCGATACGATGTAGGTTGCATCAGCTTTAGCACAGGTAGCCTGGGTATGCTTGTGATGTTGCTCCGCGTCATGGCGGACCTGGTAGCCCTCTTGACGGGGCTAATCAACCAACCGACCAATAGCATACGTCCCACCTGCAACAAACACACCAGCCACCCTCCGGTTGGTGTGTTTTCAGCTTTATTTCAGGTAGGCGGTACAATATAGGGGTATGAGAATACTTATTGTCGAAGACGAACACAAAATTGCCAATGCTATAAAGCGGGGCTTAATGCAGCAATCGTATGCCGTAGATGTAGCATATGATGGTGATGATGGCTTGGCTATGGCCAGCACAGAACCGTATGACCTGATTATCTTGGACAGGATGTTACCGGGGAGTATTGATGGTATCGGTATCGTCCGTAAGCTACGAGCCGAACGTGTTCAGACGCCAGTATTACTACTGACAGCTAAAGACCGTATTCTAGACAAGGCTGAGGGGCTTAATGCTGGAGCTGACGATTACTTAGTAAAACCATTCGCATTCGTAGAACTAATTGCTCGGGTACGGGCCCTGCTGCGTCGCTCACCAAGCACCGATGACACAGTACTGCAGTATCAGGACCTATCCCTCGACCCTCAGAATATGGTTGTCAAACGCGGCGACAAAGATATTAAAATTACCGCCAAAGAGTTCGCGCTGCTTGAATACTTACTACGTAATCCACAACAAATCCTGAGTAAAGACACCTTAATTCAGCATGTCTGGGATTATGATGCAGACATTTTACCAAACACTGTAGAGGTCTACATTGGTTATCTACGTAACAAGATTGACAAACCATTCAAGCAACCAGAGCTTATCCATACCCGTCGCGGCTTTGGATATTATTTTGGGGTTATGAAGTGAAGCTACACCCCGGGTCACTCAGACTAGCAGGACTCTATCTAGGCGTACTGATGGTTATCAGCCTATTCTTCAGTGCGACCTTGTACCAGACCTCACTACGTGAGCTAGACCGTGGCCTACGCGGCCCAACCACCGTCATTAATGGTCCGATTGGACCAGGCTTTTCTGAGAATATTCGTACCCAAATTATTAATGAGCGCGGTTTGCGGTACGAGGAGGCCCGCAGTAATATTCTAAAAAACTTAGTAGCAGTTAACTTTGTCATCCTAATTGGTGGTGGGGCACTGTGCTATTACCTGGCACTGCGTACACTCAAACCAATTGAGGAAAGCCACGAAGCTCAGAGCCGGTTTACCGCAGATGCCAGCCACGAACTGCGCACCCCAATTACTGCAATACGCACCGAAAACGAGGTAGCTCTGATGGACCCCAAATTATCACTCAAAGATGCTAAGGTACAGCTCCAAAGTAATATCGATGAATTAGAAAAATTAACTACATTGTCAGAAGGGTTACTACGGTTAGCGCAGATAGATAATAATCATCTAGAAAAAGAACCAATTAGCGCAAAACAGATTGCAGAATCAGCCGTTGAACGCATGGCTCCTATGGCAAAACACAAATCAATCACCATCAAAACCAAGATTGATACGGATAGTTTAGTGATAGGCGACACCAGTAGCTTAACGGAAGCATTAGTTACCATTCTGGACAATGCTATTAAATACTCACCTAAATCCTCCGAAATACAGCTTGCCTTATTACAATCACAACGGCATGTTGAATTCCGTGTCACAGATAGTGGTGTCGGCATTAAGGCCAGTGAACTACCTCATATCTTTGACCGATTCTATCGAGCTGATTCTTCGCGCACCAAACAACAAGTTAGCGGCTACGGCCTCGGCCTGGCAATCGCCAAGAATATTATAACTGCGCATGATGGCAAGATAACGGCTATCAGTACGCCCGGCAGCGGTAGTACGTTCATCATCAGCCTGCTCTCAGCTTAACTGATTAGGATAGTAGTATCGTCCACTAATATAAGGAACACTATGAACACATTAACGCGCGGCTTCCGGAATGCATTTCGCAATAGTATCCGGAGCTTTTCTATTATTGTTATTTTGGGTCTAAGTATTGGCCTGGCATTGGCTATGTTAGTAGCCCGCAGTGCCGTACAAGATAAAATAACGAGTGTTAAATCATCAATTGGCAACACCATAACTATTAGCCCGGCCGGAGCACGCGGCTTCCAGGGTGGAGGTGAAGCACTCACTAATGATGAACTCAGTAAAGTCCGCTCAGTGGCACATGTTACTGGCACGCTAGAAACACTCAGTGACCGCCTAACGTCAGAGAATACTAATCTACAGTCAGCCGTAGAGGCAGGCACACTCGGCCAACGTAATGGCGCGAACTCGGGTGTTGGGTTCCAGACAGCACCCCGCATGGAATCACGCAGTTTTAGCTCATCTGATGGCAGTACCCAAGTCACACGCACATTTACGCCCCCGGTTATCGTGACAGGTACGAACAATGTCACTACGGAAAGTGTCTATGGTGGTAGTAGTGTCACGATTACAAGCGGCAAAACAATTGACCCAACTGCCGACAAGGACGAAGCGGTAATCGGCAAGGCGTTGGCAGAGAAGAATAGTCTGCAAGCTGGCTCCACTTTTACCGCCTGGGGCAAAACAATCACCGCAACGGGTATCTATGATGCAGGTAACTCATTTGCGAATGCCGGTCTTGTAATGTCACTAGCCAGCGTACAACGTTTATCAGGCCAAACCAGTGCTATAACAAGTGCGGTTGTAACGGTAGATTCCATTGATAACCTTGAGTCAGCAACCAACGCGGTCACATCTGCACTCGGCGATAAAGCAGATGTTGTCAGCAACCAAGATAGTGCCAAAGAAGCCGTGGCGCCGCTTGAAAGCGTCAAAACTATTTCTACTTTTAGCTTGCTTGGCGCAGTGGCAGCTGGTGCGGTTATTATCTTGCTAACCATGGTCATGATTGTAAGGGAGCGTCGTCGTGAAATTGGCGTCTTCAAGGCAATTGGCGCTAGTAATGTCAAAATCGTGACACAGTTCATGTCGGAAGCTGTCACACTCACCTTGATTGCTATGATTGCAGGTATTATCATCGGCAGTGTTGCAGCAAACCCGATTACCAAAGTCCTCATCAACAATAGCACTCAGTCATCTCAAACTAGCCAATCTCCTGAAGGACCGCAGACAGCTTCCAGTAATGGCCGACAAGCTGGACCAATACTGCGCGTTGGGAATCCAGGCCTCAGAAGCTTTGGCAATAATACCTTATCCAATGCCCGTAATATTCAGGCATCAGTCGGCTGGAGTATTCTGGGCTACGGTTTTGCCGCCGCCCTAGCAATTGCCATACTTGGCAGTGCCATACCGGCATTCTTGATTAGCAAAATCCGCCCAGCGGAAGTAATGAGAGCAGAATAGGAGTCAATCATGTTAACCGTATCAAATCTTTCTAAGACATTTAATAGCGCCGGTGGACAAGTAAGCGCAGTCAAAGATATTAGTTTTAGTGTTCCTCAGGGTGAGTTTGCCTCAATCATAGGTAAAAGTGGTGCAGGCAAGAGTACATTACTGTCACTTCTCGGGGCGCTTGATAAGCCGACGGCCGGGAGTATTGAGGTGGCCGGCAAAGATATTACCAAGTTACATGACCGGGAACTTATCAAATATCGAGGTAAAGAAATTGGCTTTGTCTTTCAGAACTATAATTTGGTACCAAACCTAACAGCACTTGAAAATGTCATGTTGCCTATGGAATTTGCTGGGCTCAAAAAAGTAAAACGCAAAGAAAGAGCCCAGGAATTATTAGAACAAGTTGGTTTGGATGATGCCAAGCAGGGGCGCAAACCAGGACGTTTATCTGGAGGCGAGCAACAGCGCGTAGCAATAGCCCGGGCACTGGCTAACAAACCGCATCTTATCTTGGCAGACGAACCCACGGGCAATCTTGATACTCAGACGGGTAAGATGATTTTTGAGCTGCTACACAGCCTGGCAAAATCGCAGGAAACTACTATTATTGCTGTAACCCACGATTTAACTATCGCGGGCAAGACAGACATGAGTTTTACGCTGAGTGATGGTACCATCAAACAGACCAAAGGCAATAAATAGATAATCTATATATGGTGATAGGGGTGGCCCTGGATAACCATATAGGTCCTATACAACTGCTCAAGTAGCATTACGCGCACTAACTCATGAGGGAATACCAATGGCGACAAAGACCAAACCAATTGAGCTCGACTACGTAGCTCATCACTCACGCCATATGCACCACCAATAATAAAGACAATCTGGCCATGCTGCCCAGATAATGTCTGATACGCATCCGTAAATGCGGTATTCGTCAGTAGCTTACCCCGTTCGTCCAACAATATCACCGTATCCGTTGATTTTAACCCCACGAGTAGACGTGTACTTTCGTCTGCGCGTGCCGCATCATCAGCCAATCGAGATGGTGCAACAAGCTGCCAATCCACACCTGCATGCGGCGATAACCGCTTCTGATAGTTGTCTGCAATAGTTTGCAGCTCACGGCCCAATCGCTTACCAACAGCAATAATACGTATGTTCATCTGCCAGTATTGTAACAGCCCGTCAGGACGCTAGCCGAAAGCGTGTTACATTTCTTACTGTTGCTGGACATCAGGTTAGGTACACTGATACTACCTAAATCAGAAGGAGACTGTATTATGCTAGATATTGTTGCATGGGTTATATTTGGCGCGTTGGTAGGATGGATTGCATCCATGATTGTTGGCACAAATGAACAGCAGGGTGCGATTGGTAATATTGTAGTCGGTATCATTGGGGCGTTTATTGGCGGGTTTATTATGCGCTCAGTTGGCGAAGAGGTAAGCGGTATTAATCTTGCGAGCCTCATTGTGGCGGTAATTGGTGCCGTAATCTTACTACTCGTTATTCGTATACTTGGTCACGGTGGTAACAGCACCGAGCATTAATCAATTGAGAGGGGGTAATTTGTGGGCGAATATGGTCCCAAAGCAACCAGGAAAATTGAACAAGTCATGCATGAATTTGAAGCTGGTACGCTAAAAAGCAGCACTGGGCAAAAGGTAACAGACCGTAGCCAAGCAGTTGCCATTAGCATAGCAGAGGCCCGCAAGGCGGGCTACAAAGTTCCGAAAGAGTCTTAGCCCCAGTCATGTTCCTGGGCAAATGACCCGCCGAATTGGTGCGGGTCATTTTATATACTAACGCTGGCGCAAAGCTTCGATAGGGTCTTTGTGAGCTGCCTTAAGCGCAGGTGCAACGCCAAAGATAATACCCACTAGTACTGATACACCTACCGCCAGAACCACCACAGGTAGTGTCAAAACAGGTTCTATATCAGTTGCTATACTAAGTATGCCATTAATAAGAAGTGACAATGCCACACCGACTACGCCACCCATAGAACTAATTACCGCCGCTTCAATCACAAACTGGCCCAATATCTGATTGTTTGTTGCACCGACGGCTTTTCTGATGCCAATTTCATGAGTTCGTTCGGTTACAGATACTAACATTACATTCATAATGCCAATACCACCGACCAGCAACGATATGGCCGCAATACCACTGATTAAACGAGTTAATAGTGAGAGCACTGAGTCTGCTATAGCCAAGCTATCCTCTTGTTGCAGTACGCTCACGTCGTCCTGACCAGCATGTGCAGTTCGCAACTTTGATTCTAGTTCTTTGGCTACGGTAGCAGTTTGCTGCTGGTCCAGCGGCTTGACCAATATCTGTTGGATATTAGGGCTACCCCCTGCGAGGCGCTTAGCAATACCACTCGGTATAAAAATAGCGTTGTCATAATCTGTCAGGGGGTTCAGTGGTGAGGCTTCAAAATCTTCGAACACACCAACAATCACAAAACTCTGGCCACGTATTTGCAGACTACGGCCAATCGGTACTTGCTCTTCGAGTAAATTCTCGGCCACACCACGGCCAACTACGGCCACCGCTTTATTGGTATCATCACCAAAGAATGCACCGTATTCAACTTTTTGATTCAGCATCTGCGGCAAAGCACTGGAGGTTGCCACCAACAAAGTACCTGGTAATGACTTGTTATCTACCTCTGGCACAGCCGATACAAAGCCTAGTGGCACTGCCTGGCCAACACCCGGCGTTGTAGCGACCGTATTCAAATCCGTCTCGCTCAGAGTACCTCCGGCAAAAGCGCTCAATAGGTTAACGCTGGATACCTGGCCCTGGCTATCACGGGTAACGGCCTTACCTGGACGGACAGTTATCAAGTCGGAACCAAAGTGATCAATCTGGTCTGTAATCTGGTGCTTGACGCCTTCGCCGATACTGACAATTGTCACCACGCTGACCACGCCAATAATAACGCCAGACATGGTTAGTAAGCTGCGCCAACGTGCGGTGCGAATAGAATCGAGTGCGATTTTGACATTACCGGTTGCAATCATTTGCTCGTGGGCCCTTTCTTCTTGCGCGAAGAATAGCGTCGCTTTGGCTTCTTAGTTGCAGGTTTGGGTTCCTTGGCCGCTTCTTCTTTTTCGGGCATTGTCTTCATCAACTCTGAAACGCCCTGCAGGTCATCGTCTACGGTCTTTTTGGGCATAAAGTACATACTACGGCGCAATGTTTCGGGGATTTCACCTAAGCTGGTGTGCTCATCGGCTACAATACGACCATCGTGCATAAACACCACACGTGAAGCGTAGCGAGTCAGAGAAGGGTTGTGAGTAACCATCAGTATGGTATTGCCGGCCTTATGAAGGTCAGCCAATAATTCCATGACCAGCCGACTACTTGTGCTATCCAAATTACCGGTTGGCTCATCAGCAATGATAATCTGTGGCTCATTTATCAGCGCACGGGCAATTGCAGCGCGCTGGGCCTGGCCACCACTGATTTGGCGAGGATAAAAGTATTCGCGATCATTCAAGCCCAAACGCTCTAAAATCGCAGAGGCCTTTTTCAAACGCTTGGTCTGTAGCACCCCCTTGTAAGCAAGTGGTAGGGCTACATTTTCGAGTACTGTCAGACGAGGCAGCAGATTAAATGATTGAAAGATAAAGCCAACATTATCGCGGCGCACACGAGCCCGTTGATGCTGACGTAAGCGTGCCACATGTTTGTCGTCTAGTACATATTTGCCGTGAGTAGGCCGGTCCAGCAAACCAATAACGTTCATGAGCGTAGATTTACCAGAACCACTGGGGCCCATTACTGCCACAAACTCACCACGCTCCACGCTCAAATTAACTTCGTCGAGAGCCACCGTTGTGGCATCGCCGAAGCCGTACAGCTTGTGAACGTCTTCTAACAAGATTATGGGCATGCTGTCCTATAGTGTACCCCGTAAATAAGACCGGGTTCAAGGTGTAAAATTACGTTTTTTTGGCTATACTAGACAAGTTGCATTAAGGAGAGGTGTCCGAGTGGCTGAAGGAGCACGCTTGGAAAGCGTGTGTGCAGGCGACTGTACCGCGGGTTCGAATCCCGCTCTCTCCGCCAAATTGATTTATTAACTTGACTTCAATACTAATTTGCTTAAACCTATTAATGTAAGGAGACATTATTTTATGAAAGTTCAAAAACAGGATGATGATACATATATTCTAACAATGGATGGTAGCGATGCAGGCATGATTATGTTGCTAATCAATGAAGCAGTGAACGGCTCAGAAGCATTTTCAGATGGGGTTTGGGATATGGTTGCCGATAATCCTCAGCCTCGCTTGCTCCAAATTGCTGAAAGTATATTTGAAGCACTACCTGAACCAGAAGAAGGTTAGTATTATTGGTGTCGAGTCCCTCTCCCTCCGCCATGAACAGATTGAGGTACTTATGTGGGAAACTAATCCCCGAATTTGCGAGATTCCTTCAGAAGAGAGAACCCTAGAACTAGCACAAGAAGTTGGTAGAAATATTTTGGCTGCAACAGTATCGACCGAGCCGGAAGGTATAGCAACTGCATTAGGCTGGAAGTTCGAGATTAAGCCTATCAAAAGTGAGGCTCTCGAGGCCCTACTTTTCCCTTTACTACGCGAGAATTGTTTGATTGTTACCATAAACAGTAACTTGGAGCCAAGTCCTACCCATACTAAATGGCTATTGTGCCATGAAATTGGCCATTCATTGTTCTGGCGTCCAGGGACTCCGCCACAGCGGGGTGTTAGATGGAAGAACCCCTCCTTTGAACGCAAAGAAGAGGAGTATGCTGACAACTTTGCAGACAAACTCCTCCCAATCCTAGAACAAGGACGATACCATGAGTAACCCCGAAAATCCTGATACAGATAATGGGCCATGGCGTGTACATGCATGCCTAGAGCTTATTGACGAAACAATAGCTATTCATAGGGGGCTTAAGCGCGCACTAGTGAACAAGCTCAACGGGCTTAACCCGCTGGCATACGATCAGGATTCATCTTTCTATTTCAGCTTTGTAATCCCAGACGGAGACTCTACGGGTCATGAATTTGCACACAAGAAACTGGCAGAACTTGCAGGTATATTACCACCGACCACTCTAGGGAAATTCGAAATATACCAGGGGCATTACCCTGAACCATTTACGCCAGATTTTAGCAATTAGTGCTGTATTATAAGGCCAATGAAACACGTCATTATATACATTCCTGGGTTAGGGGATAGCAATCTCTCGGGCCGCCGTAAGCTTTTGTCACTATGGCATTTTAGGAATCTTTCCATCGAGATTTGCTCTATGGATTGGACTATAAAAGAACCGTGGGAAGCCAAACTTGGGAGACTACTTGCTCGTATCGATGAACTTGTAGCCGAGGGCAAGACTGTTTCGCTGATTGGTGAAAGCGCTGGTGCAAGCGCAGTAATAGTGACGCTGACTAAGCGAGAAGCAAAACTCAATCGTGTCATATTGCTCTGTGGCAAATACCAATACCCAGACAAAGTAGCTGCTTACCGTTATAAACTGAATCCAACTTTCAGGGCCGCATTGACCGAATCGCACAGCCTTGTGCCAAAACTCACCAAATCTCAAAGAGGCAAACTAATAAATCTGCATCCAATCTATGACCCAGTAGTACCCGTAGCAGAAACCAAAATTCCAAAGTTCAAAGATAACACCATGCCAATTATTGGCCACGCCACCAGCATAGTCTTTGCCAACACCCTCTGGAGCTGGCGCATCGTCCGTTTTGTAAAGTCTAGCTAATTACTGTGCCGACGGGTTCGCCTTTGGCTACACGGGCAATATTGTCGGGCTTCATAGCGTCAAAGATAACTAGTTTCATGTGATGTTCCATGGCCAGACCCATGGCAGCTTTATCCATAACTTTGATGTCATCATCGCTAACGGCTTGCTGGTAGGCAACAGTATCTAGCTTGGTAGCATCTGAATGCTTAGCTGGGTCTTTGTCGTACACGCCATCTACCTTAGTAGCCTTGAGCACTACGTCGCAGTCGAGTTCCAATGCCAGAGAAACAGCTGCAGTATCAGTGGTTAAATAAGGACGGCCAATACCGCCCGCCACGATAATAACGCGGCCTTTTTCGAAGTGTTTGTGCGCCAAGCGATGTACAAACTTTTCGGCCACTTGTTCCGCAAATATATTAGACAGGCAGCGCGTTGCCACCCCGTTGTGCTCAAAAATATCTGTCAGGGCCAGGGCATTAATCATGGTAGCAAGCATGCCCATGTGGTCGCCCGTCACGCGCTGGATGCCGTGGCCGGCAATCTGTGCACCGCGCATAAAGTTACCACCACCGACCATAATCACCACTTGCGTGCCATCATCGGCAACTTTTTTGACCTCTTGTGCCAGCCAGCTAGCAGTCTCTGGATCAATACCATTCTCAAACTTACCAGACAGCTGTTCACCTGAAAGTTTGAGTAAAATTCGCTTATACGCCATTGATTTACAGTCTAGCAGATATGGGGTACGGTCGCTATACTTGTAGCTATGAAGATTTATAGTTGGAACGTAAATGGGATTCGCGCTGTTGTTAAGAAGGGCGAATTTCAAAAGTTTATGGCCGAACATCAGCCAGATATTCTGTGCCTGCAAGAAACTAAGGCAGAGCAGGGCCAAGCAGAAGTAGATATCACCGGCTACGAAGAGTATTGGAATTCATCCCAAAACAAAAAGGGCTACAGTGGCACGGCTATTTTTACCAAGATTAAGCCGATAGCCATCATTAACGATATCCCCGAAAAGTTTGCACACGATGCCGGACTAGATGCCGACGGCTATGGGAACGCAAACCAAGAGGGCCGCGTTATAGCAGCAGAGTTTGATGAGTTTTATGTTGTTGGCTGCTACACCCCCAATGCAAAAGATGGTTTAGCACGTATTGATTTGCGCCAAAAATGGGATGCTGCCGTGACTGCATACTGTGCAGACCTGCAGACTAAGAAACCAGTTATATACTGTGGTGACATGAATGTAGCCCACACCGAAGATGACCTAGCAAACCCAAAGCCAAACATTGGCAAAAAGGGTTTTAGTGATGAAGAACGCAGCGGTTTTGATAACTGGCTTGCAGCCGGCTTTGTAGACACCTTCCGGTTGTTCACTCAAGGCAATGGTCACTACAGCTGGTGGAGCCATTTTGCTAATGCCCGTGCTCGTAATGTAGGTTGGCGCATCGATTATTTTCTCGTTTCAGAGAGCATCAAAAACAGAATCACAAAGGCTGAAATCCACGCACAGCAAATGGGTTCTGATCACTGTCCAGTTAGCATAGAAATCGCCTCTACATAGAACAAACCAATCAGTACACTTTACTAGATTAGTCAGGGTGTATACTGAAGGTATGAAGCCCGAAAATGTAACTCAAAATCCCCTCAAACAACCATCAACTAAGCCATCTATTGCAGGTGGCATTTTGTCTATCTTGGCATTACTTTCTGCAGGTATTGCGCACTTTCTCACTCATTCTGAATCACGCTCAACTACAGAGGTAACTACGGCAGTAGGCAAAGTTAAGAGCGGGCCCGTTGCCGATGCGGCATCAAACACCGTAACCGGCATACTGAGCATGCCATTCAGCGTGGTTGCAATATTGTTGGGTGGACTAGCCCTATTATTCACCGCTTTGCGCTTGCGCAAGGTCAGGGTATCGGGCTGGGTATGGAGCATTATCTGGATTTTGATTAGTATATGGGCAATCTCAATAGCAATTGGTGCGATAAGTCTACTTAAGGCAGACCCGGCGTAGCAGCAACCATGCCAAAAGAAACACATCCAGATATTCGCCGCACACTTCTGTTCTTGGTAGACGAAAATAATATGATTCTGCTAGCTATGAAAAAGCGAGGCTTTGGCGCAGGCAAGTGGAACGGCGTAGGCGGCAAGATAGAAGCAGGTGAGAGCATTGAAGACGCTCTGGTTCGTGAGTGTGAAGAAGAAGTAGGTGTGACACCGCTATCCTGGGAAAAGGTCGCTGAACTAGACTTCGTGCAGGATTCTAGCTCCGAACCATGGCACATGTATGTACATGCGTACCTCTCACGCGAGTGGAAGAACGAACCTACAGAGAGCGAAGAAATGCGGCCGCAGTGGTATGACATACAACACATTCCATACAGCGAGATGTGGGATGACGATAAGCTCTGGCTACCACTGGTACTCAGTGGTAGCAAGGTGTATGGTCAATTTGCTTTCGACGAGAACGATAAGATGCTTAAACACACCATTCGCCCTACGGAAAGTTTCTAGCCATGCAGTCGGACTACTGGCTACGCCAAACCAAAGATAAGCCACTATTTCCTGACATGCTCTGGAGCAGGCCAGAGAATAAGCGGCACGCTGGCAAATTAGCAATTATTGGCGGCAATCTACACGGCTTCGCGGCTCCAGCTACTGCATTTACTGCGGCTCAGTCTGCGGGTATAGGACATGCAGCCGTAGTACTGCCAAATGCTATTCAAAAATTAGTTGGTGGGTTTTTACCCGAAGCACGGTTTACACCCAGCACACCAAGTGGTAGCTTTGGCAGCCAGAGTCTCGCGGAATTACTGGACTCAGCCAATTGGGCTGATGGCGTGCTACTGGCGGGTGACTTAGGCAAAAACAGCGAAACAACCGTACTAATCGAAGCGTTCTTAGACAAGTATCGCGGCCAGCTTACCATTACTCAAGACACGCTAGATTTACTCACCGCAACACCGCAAACTCTACTCAGCCGACAAAATACTACGATAGTAACTAGCTTTAACCAGCTGCAAAAACTTGCCAAACAAGCAAGATTTACGACAGCATTTACCTCTGATATGGGGCTCGTACGATTGGTAGAGGCATTACACGAACTAACGCAGCAATATACGGCAAATGTAGTCGTAGCATACGAAAATCAAATTGTCATAGCAGTAGATGGACGGGTAAGTAGCACGGGGCTTTTGGCCGAACTACCAATCATAGCAGCTCATGCCAGTGTCTGGTGGCTACAACATCCCAATCAGCCGTTTGAGGCATCGACAACATCCCTCGTATCTATATAGGATAGACAAACATACTTATTGTGTCATAATATTCGCACTATGGCCGTTGAGTTACTGTCTACAGAAGAAGTTTGGGATAGAGACACTAGTCCCTTCATCAATAACCTCAATACCGAACAGCAGGCCGACCAGCTGATTCGTTGGGGAGCTTTTTCTGATGCTCAAAAAATATTAGACGAAGGTATCCACGACCCAGCTAGTAGTGTGGTTAGGGCAGGAAGATTGTTACTTAAACGCTGTACATTACCACTTTTAGAGCTGGATTGGCGCAACAACAACCGTACCGCAACCGATCCAGAACTCGTAGCCAGTGCCGAAAGTGTACACAGCGAGCTGGGGATACTTATGGAAATTGGTCTTGATTACATCAGGCATGCATCGTGGCGCTACAGCCGTGATTCCAAGAAAAATATGATAGGTATCGTAAGTGAAGCTACGTTGCTTGCAGTTGGGGCAAGATACTTTAACCAAACAGGTGAGTCATACATTATTCCCGGAACATATGATGAAGACAGGAATGGTGGCGCATTTGCGACTGATATGCGCCTAGTACACGCTGACAGACATCAGCCAACACGCCGCATTCAGGCCAAAACAACGCGCATCGATGACCACAGCGAAAAGTATAACCACAGAGTTGCAGTTATTGGCGTCAACGACCTCGACCCAACGGGATACACCAGGCACCGTAACCCTAACTCTATTTATCGTACGATTATTCGTGAGCTTGAGGGCGGAAGTACAGAAGAAGATATTGAGCTGCTCGATGGTGCGATGGATACTATATTCAAATTAACGGCAACTGAGCCAAATTAAAAACTCCCTCGTAACGAGGGAGTTTTTGAAAGCAATTTTTCTTTGCATATGGTGCCGGAGGAGGGACTCGAACCCTCAAGGATTGCTCCACGCGATTTTGAGTCGCGCGCGTATACCAATTCCGCCACTCCGGCTCCAAATGTAAAGAAAGTCTACCAATTCCGTTCGCCGTCGGCTCTGCTCTAACGGGGCTATTTTACTACAGGAGTGACATAATCCCAAGGTAATACGGTCTAACTATTAGCGGTTTCAGGTATAATTACATTAAGAAGTTATGGACCCACAGAACCCAATCCAGCAACCCAACCCAATAAGCCCACAATCAGAGGGGGCTAATCCCGCAGTAGACCTCATCCGCAAGAAGCTAGAGTATTTGTATGCAGACGAGCCAAAGGCCAAGACAGAGATTACAGAAGTCCAGCACATGCAACATCGCTCCAAGCACCAGGAATTCATGTACCAATTAAGCACCTCTGGCAAATCGTTGGCCGAAATCCAAACGCAGTGGCACAAATATTACACAGAACTTCCAGACAACGAAAAACATCAGGTCTGGCAAGAATTCTATGTCAATTACAACAAACAAGACAGTGCACCAGCACACAGCCCAGACCCGCACCAGAATGTGAAACCCCTGGCCGCTCATCCTGCCCACCACACAACCAGCCGTAAAGCAGAAAACCGGACTATAACCGAGCTTAAAAAGCAGCTTTTAGGCACCGTCGGCAGTCGTGCCCAGCTGCAGCGTAAGGAACATCTCAAGTCACTCGGTTTTGGGCTGAGTATGGGGCTGCTGGCCATGCTAATATTCCTGTTTGGTTTCTTTAACGAGCGCTTTATTGCACCGTTTATTACGCCGAGCCGTACTGTCAGTTCAACATCTATTATCATTGACCCGGGCACCAGTGCCGTGGGACCAGAATCAAAAGTCATAATCCCCAAAATCAATGTTGAAATCCCTGTGGTGTACGATGAGCCCACGATTGATGAAAAAGCCATCCAGAACGCGCTAGAGAAGGGTGTAGTACACTATCCAACCACTCCGAACCCCGGCGAAATAGGCAACGGGGTAATATTTGGCCACTCGGCTAACAATATCCTCAACAAGGGCAAGTATAAATTTGCATTTGTGTTATTGAAGAAATTAGAAGCAGGGGACATATTCTACATTCAAAAAGATGGCAAACGCTATGCCTATAAAGTCTTTGATAAAAAAATCGTGCCGCCAACCGAAGTATCTGTACTGTATCCAAGCTTTACAGACAAACCTAGCACCTTTACCTTGATTACTTGTGATCCACCAGGCACTAGTCTGAACCGACTGGTTGTATACGGTGAGCAAATTGCACCAGACCCAGCTGCTAATGTTGCCAGTACCGCCAAGCAGGTAAATGCACCTCAAACCCTGCCAAGCAATTCACCAACCCTGTGGTACCGCATCACCCATTGGCTCGGTGAGTAAATTACGCTGAAGACAAAAGCCGCCTTTTGGCGGCTTGCAAAACTATTCTTTGCCGAGGTTTAGGTCTGTGCGAACCAGTCCAAGCTGGCTGGCATCGGACACGCGAGGACTCACCGTAAACAGCTGGTTGTAGTCACGATCAAATAGCGGCGTAAAACCAGCACTCGTGCCGAGTAGGGTTTGGCGATTGATACCGTCATAATCAAACACCACCATTTTGCCGTCACTCACCAGCATCAGGCGGTGGCCGTCCATCCAGGTAGCTTTCTCGCCGGCAGCAAGACTCAACCCCGTATCGTAGCTGTAGGGCCGTTCGGTTTCCAAATCATAAACAGAAAAGCGGCTGCCGCCCTGCACGCTAATGAAGCGAGCATTGGCAGAAAACGCCAGATACTGAGCACCATTCACGCGCATAATCAGGTTTTGGATTAACGGTCTCTTGGTGTCTTGTTTAAGTGTATCTATGGGGTTCTTGTAGACATAGACTTTACCATCTGCGGTAGAACCACTCACGACAAAAGTATCACCGTCAAATTCTGCCATATTAAGCAGATATGCACTGCCACGAGTCACCTGGCGAATATCGTAGGTCACCTGACCATCCTTCAGCTTGATAAGTGTTTTGTCCTCAGGCGCTGTGGCATTCGTAGCGTATAAGATGGTGCTCGATTTGTATGGCCAGAAGTCCAGCACATTGCTTGCCACTGCAGTTACGACCTTGTCCTTAGAACTAGCTGCCTGTAGTACGCCGCCCTCTGCGCTATATACATAGAACTCATCCGCCGATTTATCTCGCAACGTTACCTTGGTAAAGCTCCGGCTAAAGACCTGTGATAAATTAATGCTTTTATCGGGTTGTTCGCGGTCAAACACAATATAGTCATAGCCGCCATCATAGCTATATTTGATAAGCAGGTGGCGATTGTCGGTGGACCACTCAGCTGCTTCCATTCGCAGATTACCAGTACGAGACGCCAACACACTGGCTGGGATACTCGCCGTAGTTGTTTTGAGCTCTTTAGTATTGGTGCTAATTACCTGGAAATCACGTGGTGCAGCGGCGTTATGCGCCACAATCCAGTTACGGTCTGGTGAGGCACTGGCAATATCTGGCGCACTAGCAAATGGTAATACATCTCGGCTATCAAGCTTGCTCGGAAAGAGGAAGGGGTACACCAGACGTACAATCACGCCACCATCCAGCGTAAAATCACGCTTCCAGCTGCGGTAACCATCACGCTGTAACTCCAATGTATAATGGCCGGCCTCTAGCACAAAGCGACCATCCGTTCCGCCCTTATCTTGACCATTGATATACATCTCGGCCTGTTGCGGGTGAGCATCAACAAATACCAAGCCATTCTGAATCACCTCACCGGTAGTACCCTTAAGAGTGTAGCCAAACGCCGCGAGTAGCAGTAGCGTCGAAGCCAACAGCAGTGCGATGGCTACAAGTACATAACCAATGTAGAGGCGTATTCGGTGGGCGCGTTTTTTGTTGGGATCAAGAAAATCCATCGCTATGAATTATATACGAGTTAGGCAACCGACGACATGGTTTTCTATCCCAGTTTGGTAATTTAGGTTGCAATAGGCGGTCATTCGGCGGTACTATAGTGCTACAAGATAAAACGCTTAAGGTAGAGATTACAAAACTAATGTCAAAACATACCGTAGAGGTCAACGGGCAACGATACGATGCCATAACCGGCGAACCTGTTGCTATTTCATCTACCAAGCACAAATCAAGCGCTCCAGCCAAGAACCTTGACGGCTTCACTCGCCGCCCTAATAGCGCACCAAACACTGCCCAAACACGCACCGAGAAGTCCAGGACACTGATGCGCTCTGGCGTACATAAGCCGGCCGTTAGCCCCAAAATCCACGCCGCCACCAAAGCTGCTGCCACAAGCACCCCAGCTCAGCCAGACCAACCACGCATTGCACCAATTTCTGCTGGCCGCGCCATCCGCGCCAAACATATCGCCAAAAGTGACCTTATCAGCAAGTTTGGCAAATCCGCGCCAAACCTCAAACTGGCCGTCGTACCCGTAAAAGAGCCACACAAAACAGTAGAAAGTGTCGCTGAACCAAAACCAGTTTCACACCCCGCTGTTCACCACCAGGCTGCTCACACACCAGCCAAGGCTGCTAACCCATTCCAAACTGCAATAGAACAAGCTGATAGTCATACTCAGCCAAGACTCAAAAAAGCTAAAGTGCACCACCGTGTTGCTAAGAAATTACATGTCAGCCCACGCTTGGTTAGCTTTGCTGCCGTCACGCTGATGGTACTTGGTGTTGGCGGCGTGTTGGCTTATCAAAATTATCCAGAATTATCTATGCGCGTCGCCGCTACTAGGGCAGGCTTTGGGGCTAGTTTGCCCTCATATCAGCCTGCTGGCTTTGCCATGGCCGGCGCTATCAAATACGCACCAGGCGAAGTAACGCTCAACTACAAGTCACATACCGACGAGCGCAGTTTTGATGTTATTCAAAAGAACTCCGGCTGGGACAGTGCAGCGTTGCTCGAAAATTATGTGGTACCAACCGGTAAGCCATACCAGACATTCCAATCTGGTGGTCGCACTATTTACATCTATGATAGCAATAAAGCCACCTGGGTAGATGGCGGCGTCTGGTACAACATCGACGGCAAAACCAACCTCAGTAGCGACCAGCTACTTCGCATCGCCAACAGTCTATAGAATTAATTGTTTGCAATATATCCACATTGTGGTATTATTTTACTTGCTAAATCTTGAGAGATTTTTGCACCTTGCAGACGTTTTATACAACCCCAAGACTGACCGGTCGATAGTAGTAGCATGCTCAATGCTCCCAACATAAGTAATGTCACCTACTATCGACCGGTCGCCAAACCGAGAATCTGGATTGAGACGCCTCGCGTCACTCCTATTCTCCTTAAGCCCGGTGCGGGTGAGCGCAGTTACTCTTCTGAGACTCTAGTGTAATGCTAGCCGCGAAGAAGCTTTTCTGCCTCACCCGTATTGGGACCAACTTGGCTGACTAATTGGTCGAGAAACATTGTCTAAGAGCCTTCGCTCCAATAATTTCTCCCAACACCCCGTATATAACGTCTGCCTTTCCACCAGAACCCACAAATCATTGTGGATTGTGCAGGAGAGCATGGTCATAACAGAGGTAGTCTGCTAGACTATGAGGTAATGAAACAAGTCCGTACCAGGTTTGCACCATCACCGACAGGCTTTTTGCATGTTGGCGGTATTCGCACTGCGCTATTTGCGTGGCTCGTTGCGCGCCAGGCAAACGGCCAGTTTATCTTGCGTTTTGAGGATACTGATAAAAAACGAGAAGTCGAAGGTGCCCGCGAACACCTCATTAAAAGTCTGCAACAATTAGGCCTACAGTACGACGAAGGTCCTGACATTGGTGGCGCATATGGCCCATACGTCCAGAGCGAACGACTCGATATTTACAAAACTTGGGCACAGAAGCTGATTGATGCAGGCAGAGCATACGCCGATCCGTACACACCAGAAGAAGTCCAAGCTTTCCGCGAACAAGCACAGGCTGCCAAAAAACCATTCTTATACCGCAACCACCGCCCAGAGAATCCACCCGCATGGGACGGCAGTACGCCACTACGCTTTAAATCAGAGCCCAAAGCGTATCAGTGGACCGACGCCGTCATGGGCGATTTGTCGACTGGTCCAGAAGTTATCGACGATTTTATTCTTATAAAATCCGATGGCTATCCAACCTACAATTTCGCCCACATTATTGACGATGCGGAGATGCAGATTAGCCATGTAATTCGTGGTCAAGAGTTTTTGGCCAGCACCCCAAACTATCTGAACCTCTACGAAGCCCTCGATATAGAACGACCAATTTTAGCGACCATGCCACATATCCTCAACGAGCAGGGTAACAAAAAGTTATCCAAACGTGACGGTGCAAAAGACGTTTTAGATTATATTCGTGACGGCTACCTACCAGAGGCGCTACGTAGTTTTATCGCCACACTGGGCTGGAATGATGGCACTGAACAAGAAATATTTACCACCGATGAGCTCATAGAAAAGTTCTCCTTGCAGCGCGTCGGCCGTAGCGGAGCGCACTTTGATGAGCGTCGGCTTGCCTGGGTCAACGGTGCTTTTATCAGAAATCTTGACATCAGCGATATATACACCCGCTGTCAAGATTATTGGCCACCAGAGGCAAAGGACGCCAGCGAAGAATACAAGCAACAAGTGCTTGGCCTAGTACAAGAGCGTCTCAAATTCCTGGCAGAATTGCCGGAACTCACACGCTTTTTCTTCATTGATTTACCAATTAGCTCAGCATTAATTACCGGTAACAAACAGCTCAAGAAGCTAGACAACACAGAACTTACATCACTATTAGAACAAGCCAAAACAACCATCGAACAAAGTGATTTTAGCGTAGAAGACCTTACTACTAAACTGAACGAACTACTCGAAACAACCGGCCAGAAGCCTGGTATTTTGTTTAGCCTGATTCGCATTGCCACCACGCAAGCACCAGCCAGCCCCGGACTAGCAGACACGCTCGCCGTACTAGGCAAGGACATAGCCCTTCGCCGCATCAATGCCCAAATAGCTTCGCTATAAAACATATAGCAATGTGAGCGATTAGTTGCTAGTATTGATACAAATACTTACTTTGGAGGGTCAACAAACGTGGTTAAAAAGGTACTACATAAGAATTACATCCTGCTGATTGTAGCTGTTGCACAGTTTATGGTGGTCTTGGATGTGGCAATCGTCAATGTGGCGTTGCCATCTATTTACAAAGAGCTGGGCTACAGTAGTGCCAGCAACTTACAGTGGATTGTCACAGCCTATACTTTGGCATTTGGTGGCTTCTTGCTACTGGGCGGGCGCGCAGCCGATTTGTTTGGGCGCAAACGTATCTTCCTGAGTGCTGTCGCTGCGTTTAGTGTTATGTCTCTTATTTGTGGACTTGCTAAAAACCCGTTGATGCTTGATGCCACACGAGCCTTACAGGGCCTCGCGGCAGCCTTTATGTCACCAGCTGCGCTGTCTATTGTCATTACCACCTTCAGGGAAGGCAAAGAGCGCAACAAGGCGCTGAGTATCTGGGGCGGCGTGTCAGCTGCTGGTGCGGCTGCGGGCGTGCTCATTGGTGGTATCTTGACTCAGTATCTAGACTGGCGCTGGAATTTCTTCGTGAATGTGCCTGTTGGTATTGCGGTCTGGTTCGCTGCCTATCACTACGTGCCAGAGAGTAATGCTGGTCTCAAGCACAACAAACTTGACCTACCAGGCGCCGTGAGCGTTACGACTGGTCTTATCGCATTGGTATATGCAATTAGCCAAGCCCCCCAGGCAGGCTGGCTCAGTAACCAAACTGTCGGCTTCCTTAGCGCGGCGGTTGCACTACTGGCGTTCTTTATCTGGAACGAATCACGCAGCAAGCATGCATTGATGCCGCTGAGTATCTTCAAGGTGGGTAATGTTGCATCAGCTAACGTGGCCATGTTCCCAATGGTTGCCGCTATGTTCTCTTTGTTTTTCTTTATCTCACTGTATACACAGACCGTCCTTGGATTTACTCCGTTACAAACAGGTTTGAGCTTCTTGCCGATGCCAATTGTTATCGGCATTATGTCTGGGATTATGTCTAAGGTTGTGGGGAAGATTGGCTACAAGAAACCTCTCGTTGTTGGTCCACTGTTAGTTGCTACAGCACTGTTCTACCTATCACATATATCTGTAGGTGGTAGCTACTGGGTGGATGTTCTTCCTGGCCTTATTCTGATGGCAACCGGTATGGGTATGGTGTTTATCTCTGTCACTCTTGCGGCTACCGCAGGTGTGCCTCACCACTCAGCTGGTCTGGCATCGGGTCTGCTTAATACTTCGCAGCAGCTTGGCGGTGCGCTGGGACTCGCTATTCTATCTGGCGTAGCAGCTAGTGGAGTTAGCGCATTTATTACGACGCATCACGCATTGGCAAGTCAACCACAACTACTGGCAGCCAACGCGCAGGTGCATGGCTATAGTGATGCACTACAAGTGGCAATGTTCTTCCCACTTATTACTTCGTTAGTTGCGTTCTTCTTTGTCAAAGTCTATAAGTTCGACGAAAAAGAACTTATGGCGCACGCTGCTGCCTAAGATTCTTCTATTCGATTCCTAGTTCACGCCGTCTAGCAAAATCGTCTTGATACTCTATATGGTCTTTAACTAGCTCAGCGACTGCTTTAGCTGTTTCCAAAATACGAAATTCAAGCAATTCAATGCCTGATTCAACATTAGTAAATGTATCCTCTAGAACGATCTCTGAAGCGTTAGTTCGTTTTGAATTTGTCATAAAACCTTTCGTTCTTTTGAACTCGTCAGTACAAACTCACATTTGTAGAGGTTAATGCAGGGGAGTAGTGTTCAGAAAGAAAGGATTCGCATGCGCGATTCAATTCAGTCTTACTGACCACTCACCCTACATGCTCGGAATTTCCGAGGCTCTATTTGGTTACGGTCCAAACTACCATTCCTACAAGCGCCTGTTAGGCGACGTTCTTGGCCTGGGCGTCGGCGGGCATGTCGTTGGCGATGAGGCCGACGATGTGCTTGCGAAGCTCGTGGCGATGGGCAACATGCCTGAGCATCTCGGGTGTCAACCCAAATTCTTCGAGTTCTTCGATGAGCGCAAGCGCCTTGGAAGCGGCCATGGGGCTGGGACGAGCCACGGGGGTTCCTCTCGTTGTAGGTTTCTTCCAAAGGAAGATATTCTGCGGAAACAGAATAAACATATTATACTAGTTTATATGTATAAAGTCAATTTATCTCAGGTCTACTGTTACCGAATCATTGTCAGTAGTTGTCTGTTGTGACTGTGTGGCAGACTTCTTGCGGCGAGTACGCGTACGTTTGCGTTTAGGCTTATCTGATTTGACTGGGCTAGCCGGTTCAGTAGTAACCACATCAATATCTTTGAGCATTTCTGGTGAAACCTTTTGACTTGGCTGAGGCTTAGGCTGCTTTGGCTTGCTAGAAGGAACGGCTTGCGCCGCGTAACGACCATGCATGAATTCTTCTATTTCGCCCCGTAGTACTGCGTAATTCTGGCGGGAATGAGCCACAATATAGGCGCTATAGTCTGGTGGAGGGGGCGGGATTGGCATAGTGGTAGCAGAGAATGCCTGTGCTTTTTCGCCTTCGATGGTCATGCTAATCACAAAGTGGCGGTTGTGCATATGCACCATGTCATGTTCCTCAAACTTCGGCTCAAAATATTTGAGCATCACGCGTGCATCATCCGCGCTGGTACGGAACGATACAATCGAACCAACGTTACCAAACACCGCGTCTTTTACCTCTACGGACATCTGGGAAATATACTGGTTTGCCACCGTCAGATTGAGTGCATATTTACGTGCTTCAGACAAAATAACCGCAAAGCTATCAGTGGCAAAGTTTTGGAACTCATCCACGTAGAGATAGAAGGGTATACGCTCTTCCTGTGGTGTATCAGCGCGGGACATGGCACCAAGTTGAATTTTGGTGACGAGTAGCGCACCCAGCAAAGATGCGTTGTCTTCGCCGATTAAGCCACGGCTGAGGTTCACAATCAAAATCTTGCGCTCGTCCATAATCTGACGAATATTAAAGCTACTCTTTGGCTGACCAATGATGTTACGCACAATTGGGTTAGCCGTAAAGGCACCCACTTTGTTAAGCACTGGGGCTACGGCTTCGGCTGCAAACTTGTCATTCCAGCTGGCAAACTCTACCGTCCAGAAATTGCGTACTACCGGGTCTTCTACATATGTCAGCACTTCGTCACGGAATTTCTTCTCGGTCAGGATACGTGTAATGTCCAACATTGTGGCGTTTGGATAATCTAACAGTGCGAGCAGGCTGTAACGCAAGATATATTCCAGGCGTGGCCCCCATGATTCAAACATACGCTTAAGCACACCAATTAGTTCCGAACAGGTGTGTGTCTTGAGCTTGGGGTCCAGTACTTCCATAGGGTTGAAAGCAATCGGGAAGTCGGTGTCAGCCGGGTTGAAATAAATCACATCCTGAGCCCGGTGCTCTGGTATACGCTTGAGGATGCTCAGCGCATAGTCGCCGTGTGGATCAATAACCGCAAACCCATACGGGCTATAAATATCAGAAATAGTAAGCAGCTCCAGCATGCCGGACTTACCAACACCAGTTTGCCCAATGATGTACATATGACGGCCGCGGTCTACGCGGGGCATACCAAATAGCGTATTATGACCCCGGAAATTGGTGATTGCGATGGGGCTTATCTCGTGCTGATTGGCTTGGGTAGCTAACGGCAGCGTAGCTGGGGGCTCGGCCGTCTTGGCGTTGGCCCAGAGAATGTTCGGCGTCTCCACATTGGTGTGAGGCAAGTGATACAAACTAGCGACTTCTTCAATATTAAGTACGAAGCCTTTCTTGGCAAATGCACGGGCCCGGTACTGTTCCACATCAAATTCGCTACCAGTAAAGGGCCGCTGGGCAAACCCATTTAGATAGGTAGTATTAAACTGTTTGAAGCTAGAGGTAATGGCCTGCAGGCGCATACGGGCCTGCGGCTGGCTGGTGCCGCGGTAGACGATACGTACAGTTACTTCATAGGCCAGTTTGTGTGACTTTTCCTCAGCCGCATTGGCACGAGCAGATTCGTACTCGGCCAGTTTGGGTGTGTCGGTACGTGCCTCCGGAGGAGCCCACAAGGCACTGACAAGACCAGTGGTATTAGTCTTGGTCGCACCACGAATCCGGCCCGCATATTGCTCACTTTTTTTGTACCAGGTATCAACGGCTGGGCGTACCACCACCTGCATCCAGGCTTCTTCATCTGTCTCGAACTGAGCCAGGGTGGCAGTGATAGCTGCTAGTGGGTCAACCTCAAAGCTTGGAAACGTTTTAATGGGGAGTGCCTCGTGCGCAATGAGTTTTAGCTCAGTACTGAGTGTCGCGTTCTGGGTATTTACATTAGTGATGGTATAGTCGGGGACTTCACTGATATGTACCGTAGGATATTGAGCGTAAATCTGCTCTTCAACAAAGCTCTTGAGATATTGTGGTACCCATACGTAGAAGCCAATCCGCTTTGCCTTGACGGCAATCTCAAAACTGATGCGCTCACGGCGAGTTTTGGTGCCAAATAAGGCAGCCTGAGTGCTAATAAGCAAGCCGTGGAGACTGGCCAGCATCTGTTCGGCGGCGAGTTCTTTCTTTTCGTTAGTGCGGGGCACCTGGAGGAGCAGGACAGCACCGCTGTCATCTGTTGTCTCCGGTGATTGTTGCCTAAAAACCATACCCCGTTAGTATACGCCTAAACAGAGGTGATTCGCAATAACAAGCATAAAAGGGATGAGGGTCAAAGGATAAGCTTGTATGGCTTGAGCGATGTCGGTACAATACTGCTTATGACTGATGGATTTAAGCCGCCTAAGCGGCCAACTACTGCTGGTGTTTCATCAAATGATGAACCGGCATTCAAAACGCCAAACGAAATAGCAAAACTCGAAACCACCGAACCGGTGGCGACAGAGAAGCCGCAGGGGCCTGGTTTTACGACCAAGCCGCAGGCAAAATCCCGTAACCCACTGCTATGGTTCAAGGGCCTTAGCCGCAAGCAAAAAATCATTGTTGCTGGCGCGGTTGTTGTTGGGCTAATTGTAAGCGGAGTTGGCATCTGGGCTCTGACCAAATCAGAACCTCAGCCCCCAGCCCCCAAAGTAGTAGAGCAAAAGAAAGAAGAACCTAAAGCGACGCCTATTTATTCACCACTAACTGGTATTCCTGTTACTAAAGAGCAAAGTGAGCTACCTGTAACAGGGATTATGATAGAGAACAGCCCTGATGCACGCCCACAATCTGGCCTCAATCAGGCTGGCGTCGTGTTTGAAGCCATCGCCGAAGGCGGTATCACACGGTTCCTCACACTGTGGCAAGAAGCCCAAGCCGATTATGTCGGGCCGGTTCGCTCAGTTCGCCCATACTACGTTGATTGGCTCGAAGGCTTTGATGCTGCCGTTGCTCACGTTGGTGGCAGCCCTGAGGCCCTCAACAAGATTAAGTCAGATGGAGTTAAAGATTTAGACCAGTTCTATAATCCCGGACCTTACAATCGTGTCAGCAATCGCTATGCACCACATAATGTCTACACCAGCCTAGCCGGATTAATTGACCTGCAAAAAGGCAAGGGCTGGACCAGTAGCAAATTCACCGGCTTCCCGCGTAAGGCAGAGCAGCCCAGCGCGGCACCAACCGCGCGTAGCGTCGACATCACCATTTCGGGCGCTCTCTACAATGTGCACTATGATTACGACCCCGCTAGCAATAGCTACAAGCGCGTACTCGCCGGCAAACCACATCTCGACGAACGTTCCAAGGCACAAATCGCGCCTAAGGTAGTGGTTGCGCTGGTTATCCCATACAGCATCCACGGCGATGGCATCCACTCGGTGTATCAGACAATTGGCAGTGGCAAAGCCTATATTTTCCAAGATGGCGTGGCTACCGAGGGCACCTGGGAGAAAGCCAGCAGCAAGACCCAAATTATATTCAAAGATGCCACGGGCAAGCCGGTACCATTTAATGCGGGGCAAACCTGGCTGACCGCCACGAGCATCGCCAACAACGTGGTATATAAACCGTAGCCTAAGGCGAGGAAATTATAGGGTGGAGCAATTTCCTAAGCTAGAAAAACAAATCCGGATTCGACTATTCTTTGGGATACTCGCGGTTGCTTCCATCATGCTTGGGCTGTTCTACGTAGGCATACTGCTTGATATGGGCGACACGGTGGCCGCCATAATGGCATTGCTACTGGGTGTGCTACTGAGCTTTTTTGTGACTGACATGATATCTAATGATGTATTGGGGCCTATCAAAACTTTGCAACGTGCGGTTCTGCACGTTGACCCAGCCCACCAGGGCACACCTGCGCCTAGTCTCGACAGCTTACGCGTCGGCCGCGAGCTCGTAACAGACACGGTGCTCCGGATTTATCAATTTGCCAGCCAGCAAGACAGCAAAGACCTAATTGAGCATCGTCGCAGCATTATCCAGGCAGCAAACGTAGTTGAACACATGCCACTGCCATTATTTGTTATCAACAAAGAGCTCCTCGTTACCAGTGCCAGCAAGACAGCTTTGGGGTACTGCGAAATAGACAGCGCCCAGCTGCTTGGCAAGCCCTTATTTGATGGGCTGCACATGGAGTTCCGTGATGAGCACACGCTAGATGACTGGGTGGCCGACTGTCAGGCCAACAAGGTGACCGACACGGCTTATTGGGAACGCGTTCACGTACTATCGCGTGAGACAAATGAGGTTATTAGGCAGTGTGACATTGCCGCCTACTACAACAAAGACAACCCTAGCGGTACAGAGTTTATCATCACTTTATTTGACCGTACGGATAGATACGATGAAGATGATGATTCACTTAGCTTTGTAGCGCTGGCTGTACACGAACTACGAACGCCCATCACTATGCTACGGGGCTATATAGAAGTCTTTGAGGAAGAGCTGGAGGGCAAACTGGACCCCGAGCTGGCAAACTACATGCTCAAGCTCGATACCGCCGCCAAACGATTGAGCAGCTTTGTGACCAATATTCTTGATGTTGTACGTGTTGACCAAAACCAGCTGACGCTCCATCTCAGCGAGGCAGACTGGCCAACAACAATCAAGGCCACCATGGTAGACATGGAGCAACTGGCCAGCCTTCAGGGTATAGCAATTGAATACAATGTTGCGCCTGCCTTGCCAACAGTGGCAGTAGACAGTACGGCCATTGCGGAAGTTATCGTCAATATTGTAGAAAACGCTCTCAAATACAGCGGCCAAAGTAAGCGCATTGTTATTAACACAGGGCTCAACAAAGAAGGCTTAGTCGAGACTACTATCCAGGACTTCGGTGTAGGTATCCCCGAAAGCGTGTTACCAGACTTGTTCGAGAAATTCTCGCGTAATCACCGCACCCGTGATGCGGTGAAGGGCACTGGACTCGGCCTCTATCTCTGCAAAGCAATTGTCAGTGCCCACAACGGGCAAATCTGGGCCTCGTCTAAGGCAGACCAGGGTAGTACTTTTGGCTTCACACTACATTCATATGCCGCAGTCAGTAACGAGCTCAAAGATAGCACTAACAAAGAAATTACGCGCCATGCACACGGCTGGATTAAAAACCATTCCTTGTACAAGCGCTAGAGCTACCTTAGGGACAATGTTAGATGAGTCAGCGATAAGATTTTTGTGCGAAATACTTGAAGCGAGAGAAGACATACAGGCGTACGTCGCCGAGCGCTGAGAGTATTGCAGCCAAAAATATATCGTTGAGTTGCTAACCATTATTCCTAAGGTAGTTCTGTGGTAGGATAGAACCATATGCCTGAAGCAACCCAAGTCAAAGTCCTATGCATAGAAGACGAGCATTTTATTAGCGAGCTCTACGTCAGGGCACTCACCAAGGCAAACTATGATGTGACAGTGATTGTAGACGGCCAAGAAGGGCTCGAAGCCGCTCAGACTAACCAATACGATATTATCTTGCTGGATATCATGCTTCCCACCATCACCGGCCTGGCAATATTGGATACATTACGGGCTACTGATGCCAAGCCCCTCAAAGCCAAGATTATTATTGCGACTAATTTAGAACAGGGCGAAGAAGGCCGCGCCGCAGTAGAGCAAAAGGCCGACGGCTACATCATCAAGGCCGAAATCACACCACGACAGCTGGTAGAATTCTTCGACCAGCTCAAGCTTAGTTCTCAGTAACCCGAAACTACAAAATAGTTATAATCTCAGGGAACTGCTGGGAAAGATAAAAGAAATGACGTGTGGTGGTATGCAAATGCATGCCAAACGTATTTCAATTACCTCTCCCAGAAGCCCTCTGTTGCTAGACGTCAGCCCAGCCGCGATTTTCCTTATTGGACATGTCTTCGCGACCGGAGTTGTTGGCGGTAAAGCCAAGGTCGCCGGGGCGTTCCGTGAAATTCCGACCGAAGCCGAAGTTTTGGAAAGCCGGACGATCAGCACGAACACGGTTCATGTGACGACCTCCAGAGACAAACCTCCGAAATCGACTCCGAGCTGCCTCCGCGCCAATCTGATGGTTGATGCGCCGCAAACGGATCTTGATGAAGACCAGCTGCAGTACTGCAATCAGCGCGATGACGGTCCACAGGATCTGCGGGCCATCCATCTTGGCGAACGTGTTGACGTAGAACTCCAGCCAGATCTGCCACAGGGTAGCAGCCAGCCAGCCAATCCAGTTGAGCGGGTTGAGCGGATTCATTCTTTCTCCTCTGTTTTTTGTTGGGATACAAATATCCATAGTAGGGTACTTATATCCCAGCAAAATCAGGAGACGTTCTAGCAATAGAGAGCTTAATGTACAGGGGAGATAGTATCTCAACCCCATCCTTTCATTATAGCATAAACACGTTATAATGTCAATATGCTATACTGGGGTCAGCCATGTGGGTATGCGAGTCGCATCCACTCACAGACTTCTAAAACTATTCATCGTTACCAAACGATTCTAGCCTCACATAAATCCTTGCAAACCCTTTATTTTGTACCGAAAGGATAGTTTTAGATGTACCACGATAGTTTGCCCGAACGGGGTGTAGCGATTCACACGGGGTTCCCAAACCCCGCCATCGACGCTGCACTCAAAGACCTAGATCTCAACACCTTATTAATCAGCCACAGCGCAGCCACATACTTCATGGAAGTAGCAGGGAACGATTGGCGGGCCCTAGGCATTTTTGCAGGCGATATTGCCATTATCGACCGTGCCATTACTGCACATAAAAACGATATTGTAGCCTGGTGGCAACACGACAGCTTTGTGCTGAGCCACCTGCATCAGGTGCCCAAAAACGCTCAAGTCTTTGGCACCATCACCTCCACCATCCACCGCTTCAAGGAGGTCAACTAATGCGTAATAAAACGTTCGAGTGTGGCCCGTGCATCAGAAAAACAGATGAGTCCACTCGGCTCATTGCCGAATCAAGCAGCCAGCATGTCTCGGCTTTTCCTACTAAAAGCCAGCCGAGACCGCTTGCGTTCTGGCTGCACGGCAATGAGGTGGTCGTGGAGTCAACCCAGTTTTTCTGCGCACAAGTTTCTTTGCTTCGTTTCTTGGCGATCCAAGAAATGAAGGTGGTGAAGGCTTTAGCCTTCAATGCAACACAAAATAATGGATTAGGTTACGGCCCATGAAACGAGCACCTGTATTTGCACTGATTGATTGCAATAATTTCTTCGTCAGTTGTGAGCGGCTATTCCGCCCGGACTTAGAAGATAAGCCAGTCGTCGTGCTCAGCAGCAATGACGGCTGCGCCGTCTCACGCAGCGCCGAAGCCAAGCTGCTGGGCATCCCTATGGGCGCGCCAGCTTTTAAATACCGGCAAATCTTTGAACGCCACCAGGTAGCCAAATTTAGCGCTAATTTTGAGCTATACGGCAACATCTCACGTCGTATCACGGCACTGCTCACATCAATTACACCCAACATTGAGATTTATTCGATTGATGAGTCATTTCTTGACCTCAGCAGTCTACCGATTACCGACTACGAAGCTTGGGGCAAGGCAATTCGTCAACACATTCTGGACTGGGTTGGTATACCCGTATCGGTTGGCATTGCACCCACCAAAACTCTGGCCAAACTTGCTAATTTGCAAGCCAAAAAACGGCTTGAACTTGGCGGCGTCTTGGCTCTTGATAACAATAATATAGATTTCAATCTCAAAGCTACGGCTGTAAGCGATATCTGGGGGATTGGCTGGCGACTGACACCGCGGCTACGAGCCGAGGGCCTGAGCACTGCCCAGCACATCGCTGCGCTCACGCCCAAACGAGCAGGGCAGCTTATGGGCGTGCATGGCAGGCAGCTGGTAGCAGAACTCAACGGCACGAGCTGCCATGGCCTCGAGCTAGAAGGCAGGTTGCCGCAATCTATTGCTGCCACGCGAACCTTCGGCGAGGATACCAGCGATATATACGCAATCGAAGCAGCGCTGGCTACTTTTGTGGCTACGGCTAGCTACAAACTCCGCCGCAGTGGGCAACTGACACGCCAAATCAGCCTATTTGCCACCACCAATCGTCACAAACCAGGCTATCGCTCATGGTACCGCCAGATTCAACTGCCACAACCCACAGCCGACCCCGGTGTACTACTACAAGCTATCCGTAGTAGTTTGGACGAGTTTTATAAGCCCCAGATAAGCTACCACCGCGCCGGCATTACACTGTATGACTTCGCACCAGATAGTCAGCTGCAGACCGATTTGCTTGGTGGCGTTGATGTGCAGCAGCATAGCAAATCCAAAGAACGGATGGCCGCATTTGATACCATCAATAATCGCTATGGCCGCCGCAGTATTCGCATGGCCGCCGAACTACTAGGCAACCAGTGGAAACCCAAATATCTATTGCGCAGCCCACGCTACGTTAGCCGCTGGGATGAGCTGCCGAGGCTAAAGGCTATGGGTGAATGATGTGAAGAACTAGTAATACACCTGCTAATAACGTACCAATTAAATAGGTAGTTACTTGTGCCCATAAAAATATGAGTGTTGAACCCTTTGGTTCTGATGAGGTTGTTTTCAGCAAGTATTCACGTATCCTATTCTCATCGGCCAATAATTCTGCATCCTGATATTTTCTTACTGACTCTTTTGTAGCATCTTTCCAAAAATAGAAATCAACTACCATATGCGCTACTGAAAAGCATACAGAGGCAAACAACGTCACAACACTTGAGATAAGAGTCAATTTACCAATACTTGATAAATCACTAAGAAGAGACGCCGAAGTGGCAAAGGTTCCTACAATAACTAGAGTAAACCCAGATAAAGTCATTATTTGCTTCATTAGCGTTTGCTCAGATTTATTTGCATGGCCTGTGTACTTGTTCGCTTGTTCAGCGAGAAGTTGTATTGTGTTTTTTATTTCAGCCATAATCATCCCTTCAAATTACCTATAAAAATTATATGAGGTATCTTTTTGTTAACCATGAGCTTTATGAAAGGATTGAGTGACCGCACGGGGAAAGCGCACGACTACAGCCATGCTCGGAGTAAACTCCTGCGCGTGGCTTTGCCGACCGAACCCCTGCAGGCTTCGTGTTCACTATGCGAACTAACCAAAACAAAGACCCCAGACTAGCTGGGGCTCTTGTTTGGTGACCGCACGGGGAATCGAACCCCGATTACCAGGATGAGAACCTGGTGTCCTAACCGTTAGACGATGTGGCCGTCAAATTGCATCAAAAAGACCGTAAAATACTACCACAACAGAGAGAAAACGTCTAGTTTTAGAGATACTAATGACGTATACTAAAGCATAAGTACATTTCTCCTACGGGTGGGAGCCGTACCCTAAAAGACTTACATGCAAACGCTCAAAAAAGATTGGTATTCAATAGTCAGGTGGATTATCGCGGTGGCGGCGATTCTTTGTTTGGTGGCTTTTGGTCTGCTGACCCTGTTGCCGCGCGTCGCGCCAGCGCTGACCATACCAGCTATTAAGCCTGTTAATTTTCTGGTCGCCGAGGCGGTACTGGTTATTCTTGCACTGACGCAGTTCGCTTGGCGTCGCATATATGTGACAAACAACAATGCTGCTGTGGCCGAATTATCAGGCGAGCTTAAAACTAAAGAGCGGCAATCCGAAATCCTAGTACAGTCGCTGTCTGACGGTGTTTTGCTAATAGATTCAAACAACACCGTGACATTATTGAACCCCGCCGCAGCCACCATGAGCGGCTGGACCGTAGAAGATGCAACAGGCAGCGATTGCAAACTCGTTCTGTCGCTCAAAAACGAAGATGGCACCGACCTAGAGACCCAAGATAACCCCTTGGAAACCCTGGCGACGAATGCCGCTGGCAGCACTAAAACCGTTCAGCTCGTCAGTCGCGGCGGCAAACAGCTCATCGTATCAGTTGCAACTTCTCCTGTGCTGGATACAAAAACCCAGCAGCACATTGGTGCAGTGATTGTGCTGCGGGACATCAGTGCTTCCTATCAATCCGAGAAACAGCGAGCAGAGTTTATCAGCACCGCCAGCCACGAGATGCGTACGCCAGTGGCAGCCATTGAAGGCTACTTGCAATTGGCACTCAACGAAAAGGTATCCAAAATTGACCCCAAGGCCCGCGAATTCCTAACCAAAGCGCTTGATTCAACTCATCATCTGGGTAAACTATTCCAAGATTTACTGATGAGCGCCAAGGCCGAAGACGGCCGTATTACGAGCCATCCCGTTGTCATTGAGCTTGGTAGTTATATCGAACAGCTGGCTGAATCGTTCAAATTCTCGGCAGAGAAGAGGGGCCTACTGACCGATTTCATCCTGGGCCAAAGCCAGGGCGAGACAAGTGCCGGGCAGCACACGATACGACCACTTTATTATGTACAGGCCGACCCAGACCGCCTGCGCGAGGTTATTACGAATCTATTCGATAATGCAGTTAAATACACGCCTTCGGGCAAGATATCAGTTGGGCTGACTGGCAATGCACAGGTGGTGCAACTATTTGTACGCGATACAGGGCCGGGCATCCCCGCAACGGACCTGCCACATCTCTTTCAAAAATTCTACCGCGTTGATAATTCCGCCACCCGTACAATTGGTGGTACTGGACTGGGGCTGTTCATCTGTAAACAGATTATTACGCTGTACCAGGGCCGTATTTGGGTAGAGAGCGAAGTTGGCAAGGGCAGCACCTTCTACATCAACCTACCGCGGCTTGATACGGCGCGTGCTGAACAGCTCAAAACTACCGAGAAACAGTCGGCTGGTCAAACACCCATTAATTCGCTTACCACCCCGTTATAGGCAATTTGATTTGATGGAGAACATGGTACAATGACAAGCATAAGAATAAATAAACCTAACAGAGGGCACACCACATGGCAAAAATAATGCTCGTCGAGGACGACAATAACCTACGCGAAATTTATGAAGCACGGCTGTTGGCCGAAGGCTACGAAATTGTGGCTGCCAAAGATGGTGAAGAAGCGCTCGCTCTGGCTGTCAAGGAACGTCCTGATTTAATTATTTCTGATGTTATGATGCCAAAAATCAGCGGCTTTGACATGCTCGACATTCTGCGAAGCACCCCAGAGACCAAAGACACCAAAGTTATTATGATGACTGCGCTCAGCCAGGCAGAAGACAAGACCCGTGCCGACAAGCTTGGTGCCGACCGCTACCTTGTAAAATCACAGGTCACACTTGAGGATGTTGCCAAAGTTGCACACGATGTACTCACTGGCGAGAACAGTGCTGCAACACCACCAATGGATTTGACGCCAGCTGCAGAGCAGCCAACAGTGACTCCTGCTGATGTAGTCACAGAACCGGCCGCACCAACAGAGCCTATTGCTACTGAGCCTGCTGCAGCACCGATTACAGACACCCCAGCACAAGATACATCAACACCAGCTGAGCCCACACCCATTGCAGTGACCGTAGATGAGCCAACCACACCTGTTGTAGCTGCTATTAACGATAATTTGAGCCAACCGATTGCCTCCGAAGAGGCAGAGGTTGCGTCACAGATTAATGCCGCTCTCGCATCCGATGATACAGCTACCGCAGATGTACCTACTGAGACGCCAGCCGTTACACCTACTCCAAATGAAACAGCCACAGAGACTGCAATACCCGTATCAGTCGAAACAGAAGCACCAGCTGCGTCCGCCGAAGAACCAGCAGTAGTAGAACCGAGCGCTACACCAGAACCAGAATCGGTAGCAACGCCAGCCGCTGAACCCGTACCAGCAGCCCCCCAGGGCGACAAAAGAGTTATCCAGCCTATTAACGACGTTAAGGGACCGGATATCAACGAGTTACTCAAGCAAGAAGAAGCCAAGGAAGCCGCACCAGCTGCAGCTCCTGGCCAGCCATTGGACCCAGCTAAAGCCCATCAAGAAGAGCCAGCAGCTCCACCTGCTGCCCCTGGCACCAACATATCTCCGAACGATATTTCTCTCTAGCCGTTATACTAGTAGCCAGTGAGACTCAATAAATTCATCGCTTTATCTACTGGTCTAAGCCGTCGGGCAGCCGATACGGCTATTGCTGATGGCCGCGTGCTGGTAAATGGCACTATTCCGACTACTGGGCATGCCGTTAGAGAAAGTGACACAGTGACCCTTGACGGCAGCGCCATTACACCCGCCGTCAAGACAACCATTATGTTCAACAAACCTGCTGGCTATATAGTCAGCCGCGACGGGCAAGGGAATAAGACGATTTACGACCTCCTACCAGAGCAATATCACCACCTCAAGCCCGTTGGCAGACTTGATAAGTATTCTTCTGGATTATTGCTACTTACCAACGATGGCACACTCGCCAATGACCTGACGCATCCCAGCAAGGGCAAGTTCAAGCTTTACGAGGTCAGACTCAATCATAGTCTCCAGCCGCTGCATCGACAGATGATTAGTGACCATGGCGTGCAGTTGGAAGACGGCCCCAGTAAATTTGAGCTAGAACGCCTCAAAGATGGCAACGATAGCGATTGGATGGTGCGCATGAGCGAAGGCCGCAACCGCCAAATCAGGCGCACCTTTGATTCTTTGGGCTACTCTGTAGTAAAGCTGCACCGCATACAATTTGGCAGCCATACCATCGGTCAGCTTGCACCCGGCAAATTCAAAATCATTCCTTAGCCAAAAAATTCAAAATCTTGAATGCTTTGGGAAAGTACAGAGAGGTTTGGTGGAGTAGAGCGGGAGGCGTGAGGAGTAAAAAAGCGTGTAGCTTCACCAGACAATTGTCTGTCTCCTCACGGCCGCCCCGATCTCACACCGTGCTGTGCTGCGTGGCCAAGGCCAACTGAGCTTCGAACGAGCGCGCCTGAGCGTTGTGCAACTCGGTGTCGGCCTGGGTCTGCTCAATCTTGAGCTGCTTCATCTTGACGCGACGGTCATGGATGTCATCAGCAATGAGCCACATGTAGGCGAAGAAGGCGGTAACAGCGCCACCAAACAAGTAGCCGATGCTCTTCACGATTGTGTCAATCAATTCCAGATTCATCCCGAGAACCTCTCTGTAGAAGTGCGAAAATCCGATTGGAAATTCATGCATACTATACAACTTTTAGATTATTATTTCAACAAACAAAAACTCCCACTGCTGGCGGGAGTTTACTTTCTGGATAAAAGAGAAAGAGTGGCGTGATGGTGGGTATGGGTGCGTAAAACGCGGGAGGGGTGGAACACTCAAGTGTTACTGTGTGCTCAACACCCCTCGTACCACCGCCAAGCAGTCATGTTTGATGCAAATCACGAAGCAAATCATGCCAGCCGCCGACCAGAGCGTCGATGATTACGTAGGCCCAGCCTAGCGGGAACAGAAACGTCATCACTCTGCGAGCCCTGTCGCTCAAAGCAACCTCCACGTTCCTCAGCATGAGCCAGGGACAAATGTAGGCAACCGAAAGTGCAACAGCACATTCGACGGGATACTGTGCAATGTATTCGAACATCGCTCACTCTTTCTCTAGAGTTGAAATCGTACAGTACGAAATCAAGTATTGTTATACCAGATTTATATAACTTTAGCAATGTTGGGTTTAGAAACAAAAAAGACTCCTGCAAAAGCACAGAAGCCCGGATACATACATGGATAATAACAGAGTGAGGGAAGTGTGGAGGAGAAAAGTAGAGGCAAGCCTCGATACGTTTCTGCCGCCAGGCAAGGGGTGCGAGCACACTGCGTAAGCTATGCTCACACCCCTTGGAGCCTACGCGCGGCGGTATGCAGCCAGGTAGTTCGGGTTGATAGCGCAGCGCGCAATCACCAAGAAACCAACCGGCCACAACAGTGCCTGAACCACGCGGCGATGCCATTTCATTGTGGGGAGTGTCATCTTCAGCAGAATCAGCATCAGGAGCGTCAACGACGTCCAGACGAAGTGGTCTACGACGAACTCGCCGACGTAGAGCAACGCATCAATGACATTCAGCAACATATGGATGGGGAAGGATTCCATGTCACTCACTCTCACTCTGTTAATAGAATCTCCAATCTGGAAACTCAGTATATTATTATAGCAAAAAACTGTGCTCTTGTCAATATCTACTACCTCTGTTATACTAGAGGCAATGAGTAAGAAATTACCAATAGTTGCAATTGTCGGTAGAGCAAACGTCGGCAAGTCCAGCCTGTTCAACGAAATTCTCGGTGAACGGGAAGCTATCGTGGCCCGCGAAGCTGGTACCACGCGTGATTCGCTGTGGGCCAGGGCAGAGCACAACGAACAGCAGTTCTGGCTGATAGATACCGCTGGCATGAAGGACGCTGAAGACGATTTCGAGCTTACAATTCAGGAGCAGATTGGAGAGGCCGCAGACGCTGCAGATGTTATTTGGGTCGTGGTTGAGGCTGATATACCAATCACCGAAGAAGATCGCCGTGTGGCAACTATGGCGCTCAAAACTCGTAAGCCTGTCATGCTGGTGGTCAACAAGGCCGATAAAGCCAAGCGAGCAAAAACTGAGGACTACCAACGCCTGGGTATCAAACCCATCTTCCTGACCAGTACCACGCAGCACAGTGGTGTAATTGCGCTGCTTGATGAGCTGACAACTATCATCCCCAAGGCTTTTGAGCATCAACCAGACAATGTCCTGCGCATTGCGCTGCTGGGCCGGCCAAATGTTGGTAAATCACATCTCTTTAACTCCTTAGCAAAGAAACAGCAGGCCATCGTCGCAGACCGCGCCGGCACCACTAGGGACGTCAATCGTACGGGCGTACGCTTTGAAAAGCAAGATATCGAGCTACTAGACACGGCTGGTATTCGCCGTAGCGGCAAAATAGAGAAGGGCATAGAACAGTTTAGTGTTATCCGTAGCCTCGCAGCCATTGAACAGGCTGATGTCTGTTTGCTATTGATGGATGTAAATGAGCTAAACACTGGGCTGGACCAAAAAATTGCCGGCATGATTAAAGAAGCAGGCAAAGGCCTCATACTAGTAGTAAGCAAGTGGGACAGTGCCGAAAAAGACGCCTACACGCGCGATCAGCTGGCTCCGCAGATTCGCGATACCTATGACTTCGTGCCGTGGGCACCACTGATTTTTACCTCTGCAGTTACCGGCCAAAATGTAACCAAATTATTTGAGCTCGCGCTCGAGATTTATACCAGCCGCCATAAGCACGTCAAGACAACTGACCTAAATCGTTGGTTGCGTGAAATCGTTGATAAACACCCTCCTGCTGGGCTCAAAAACCGCATGCCTAAGCTCAACTACATCATGCAAGAAGAGGGTGGCGACGCGCCTAATTTCAAGATATATGGTTCACACACCAAGCTACTGCACTGGAGCTACAAGCGCTATATGGAACGCGAACTACGCGAGAAATATGGCTTTGAAGGTACCGCAATCAAGTTCTGGTTCTTTGAAAAACACGTTACGCACAAACACGGCGTTTCACCCACAAAGACAACCAACTCAGCCTTGCAACGCTACAACGCCAAAAAGCGCAACTGGAGCAAGCGACAGGAGGAAGTGTAGTGGCACTGTTTCAAAAACGACCAGATGCTTCTTCTTATTTGCCCGTATACAGTCTAGCCCTTACCAGGACGCTGCTCATTGTGGGTCTGGGGAATGTTGGCAAAAAGTACGACGGCACACGGCATAATATTGGCTTTGCGGCGCTGGATGAATTGGCGCACAGGCAGAGTTTTGACCCCTGGATAGAGAAAAAGGACCTTAAATGCCTGTTTACCAGCCAAACGATTGGTGAGAGCCGCGTCATACTTATTAAACCAACTACATTTATGAATCTCAGCGGCGAAGCCGTCCAAGCCACTATGCATTTCTATAAAATTCCGCTTAACCAAGTATTGGCAGTGCACGACGATCTTGATATTCCATTTGGCCAGATTCGCACCCGTATAGGCGGTAGTAGCGCAGGGCATAACGGTATCAAATCAATCTCACAGCACCTGGGCGAAGAATACGGCCGTGTACGCATTGGTGTGGGCGCAGAAACGCCTATGGACACCAGCGACTTTGTGCTCGCCAAGTTTAGTACGGATGAAAAGGCCGAGCAATCGGCTCTACTCAAAGAAACGACCGCCATTTTGACGGAATACATCCATGGCGGTCAGTTACTTGCGGAAACCCGCAGCTTCCTTATATAGTTGGCTGTGAAGCCTGTTTCATAATAAGTTCGAGGTGTTCATCTGGACACAAGTCAAAGACTCTGGTCGCAAAGCCTCCAAGACTAGCTGCTCGAATCTGACTTTTGCGAACTCTACCAATAATCTCTGCGTTATTACCCGCAAAGGCAATCTGATGAATACTGATATCAGTTATCTTGCCAGCTACATCACTAAAAGCAACCGCAACATCTAGTGCATCGGCTACTGGTATGGCCTCGGGAACATCAAATTCTAGTCGTTCCTCTGGGCTAAATATAATTATGTCTTTATCGCGTTGCATACAAGCCTTTCTTGTCATTTCATTATACTCTGAATGAAAAGAGCTCACAGAGGGGGTGGGCACCGCTGTGAGCTCTTTTCACCCTTCAACCCACCCGAGCGAAACATCAACGTCCTATAGATTACGGACTTGTGTCTCTCGCCGAAGCAAGAACCGTCTAGGCTCGCTTTGAATTCGGGAGTTAAAGGGGTTAGTTTGTTTTAGAACGTTTATTCCCGAAGGAGTAAAGCAAGAAATAAGTGGAGGGTAACAACTTAAGGCTCGGCGCGCTCTAAAACAATCTAACAATCCACCCAAGGGGTGAAGAGTTAAAATGGGGGTTATAAGGTGCAAAAACGCGTATACCACGTTTACAGGTTGCAATTTTAGCAAATTTGTTGCTTTGTGTCAATACTTAAACATACATTTGACTTTATTACTAATTTAAAACATTAGCGGATTGTTATCTCGGGCGGGGGACTTTACAATAGTTTGTAGTATGAAGATTCAGCGTCTTAGGCCCGGCTCAGACACATTCCCGGGGTTACTCAACACTATCGCAGACCCACCGAAGCAGTTGTTCTGCTTGGGCGACCTCTCAAAACTCATGCAGCGACCCAAATTGGCTGTGGTGGGAAGCCGCAAGGTTTCGACTTATGGCCGCGCTGTCACGCTCAGGCTTGCCAAAGAAGCAGCCGAGCAGGGAATTGTAATAATTAGCGGCTTAGCGCTGGGTGTTGACGGTATAGCCCACCTGGCGGCTCTAGAAGCAGGTGGACAGACCATTGCCGTGTTGCCGAGCGGTTTGGACGCAATCTATCCTGCAAGCCACCGACAACTGGCAGAACGCATTCTTACCACCTGTGGGGCATTAATTACTGAATATCCGATAGGGAGCGAACCGTATAAGACAAACTTTATTGCCCGTAATCGCTTGATATCAGGGCTGAGTGATGCTGTGCTCATTACTGAAGCCGCGGCCAAAAGCGGTAGCCTTCATACAGCTCAATTCGGGCTTGAGCAGGGCAGAACAGTCATGGCTGTACCCGGGAATATCACCAGTGAGCTATCGGCCGGAACCAACAATCTCATCAAGATGGGCGCTACGCCAGTTACTGAGCTGCGCGACATATTGGCGGCCATGAATCTGACGCAGCAACAGAGAAAAGAAGCGCCACTTGGTTCGACCAATGAAGAAACCACCATTCTACAGCTCATACACGGCGGGATTAGTGACAGCGCAGAGCTCCATGCGCGTAGTCAACTATCACCCCAGTTATTCAACCAATCATTATCGATGCTCGAGATACAGGGCAAGGTTAGAGCACTAGGTGCTAGCCATTATGGGCTGACTTAGCGCTATACTATCTATATGGACAGCAAAAAACTCATATATATCGGCATAGCAGTTGGCGGGACACTGGGCGGTTGGCTGGGCAGCCTGTTGGACCACGGCAACATATTTGGTGCGTGGGGTATCATAGTGGGCGCTCTGGGTAGCCTTTTAGGTATCTGGCTGGGCTGGCGCCTAGGTCAATAGTTGCACTCAGACACGATTGGGTGTTAGTGTAGGACGGTTATTAATGAGGTATACTTAAGCAATATGGCGAAAAACCTAGTTATTGTGGAGTCTCCGGCAAAGGCCAAGACTATCGAAAAATACCTCGGCTCCGACTTTACCGTCAAAAGTAGCTTTGGTCATATCCGCGACCTGCCCAAAAAGGGTCTTAATATTGATATTGAGCATGATTTTGCTCCAACTTACGATATTAGCCTAGATAAAAAGAAGGTTGTTAGCGAGCTCAAAACCGCCGCCAAAGGCGCTACCGTATGGCTCGCAAGCGATGAAGACCGCGAAGGAGAGGCTATTGCCTGGCACCTGGCACAGGCACTTGGGCTTGATATAGATAAAACCAAGCGTATTGTGTTCCACGAGATTACTAAAACGGCGATTGAACATGCCGTCCAGAACCCGCGTACCATCGATAAACATCTCGTAGATGCCCAACAGGCACGCCGTATTTTAGACCGCCTTGTGGGCTACGAACTAAGTCCTGTACTCTGGAAAAAGGTCCGTCCGGGCTTGAGCGCTGGCCGTGTGCAATCCGTTGCGGTCCGTCTTATCGCAGAGCGCGAACGAGCTATTCGTGATTTTACCGCAGAAGCAAAGTATAAAGTTGTTGGACAATTCCTGGCGGGCAAAGAGGGCTTAAGCGCTGAACTCAACACTCGTTTTGAAAGCGCAGATGAGGCCCGTAAGTTCCTAGAGGCTAATACCACCGCTACTTACGCCATTAGCGCTATTGAACAGTCACCAGCCAGCCGTAACCCAAGCGCGCCGTTCACCACCAGTAGCCTACAGCAAGAAGCCGCTCGCCGCCTGGGCTATGGCGTAAAACAAACTATGACATTGGCTCAGCGCCTATACGAAGCTGGTCATATCACCTACATGCGTACCGATAGTACAACGTTATCTGGCTTTGCTATCAAAGCTGCTGAGGAATATATTCTCAAGGAATTTGGCAAAGACTACCACAAACTACGTCAGTTCAAGACCAAGAACGATTCCGCGCAGGAAGCTCACGAAGCAATCCGTCCCACTGATTTTAGACAGCTCAGCCAAGGTGCTGATGCTCAACAGATAAAATTATATGAGCTGATTTGGCGCCGGGCTATTGCCAGCCAGATGGCTCCAGCAGCAATCGATAAAACTGATATCAAAATTCGCATCAGCACTCGGGATGAAGTCTTCAGCGCCAAGGGCGAAGTACTGCAGTTTGATGGTTTCCTGAAAGTATACGGTGGTGGTAAAGACGACGTTATCCTGCCAGCCGTAACAGTTGGGCAGCCACTCAATCGTGACGATATCATTGCAAGTCAGGTGTTTAGCCGGGCGCCAGCTCGCTATTCAGAAGCCAGCCTGGTTAAGGCACTCGAGGAATTAGGAATTGGGCGACCTAGCACCTATGCGCCAACAATTAACACCATTCAGGTTCGTGAATATGTCGTTAAATCAGATTTAGAGGGCACCGAACGCCAAGTGCACAGCCTACAGCTGACCGGTGACGCCATCAGCGAAGATACCAAGACTGAAATTACCGGTGCCGACCGCAACAAACTGCTGCCTACCGCATTGGCCGACGTCACAACAGATTTTCTCGTCAAACATTTCCCAACGGTGGTAGATTATGATTTTACCGCCCGTGTGGAACAAGATTTTGACCATATTGCCGAAGGCAAGGGCACCTGGGTGGCTATGATTAAGGAATTCTATAAAGATTTCCATCCGTTGATTGAAGCATCTGCCGATATTAGCCGCGAAGAAAGCACCCAGACCCGCCAATTGGGCGCCGACCCCAAGTCTGGCAAGCCAATCATGGCTCGTTATGGCCGGTACGGCCCTATGTTGCAACGCGGCGAGACCGAAAGTGAAGAAAAGCCAGATTTTGCCCCGATGCCTGACGGCGTACTGCTAGAGAACGTCACATTCGAGCAAGCACTTGAGATGTTCAAGCTACCACGCACGGTAGGCACTACAGAGGACGGCAAAGACATCAAAGCAAATATTGGCCGCTTTGGTCCGTACATCCAGGTAGACAAGCTATATGTGTCTATCAAGCCACATGACCCTATGAAGATTACCGAGGAAGAAGCCCGCGAGCTATACGCCAAGAAACTCGAAGTAGAGGCCAATAAGTACATTCAGATTTTTGATAAAAGTGGTATCAAAATCGTAAACGGGCCGTACGGCCCATATGTGACCGATGGCAAGAAGAACGCCCGTATTCCTAAGGCAACCGACCCCGTCAAGATGACTGAGGCAGAAGCCAAAGAGCTGATAGACAAAGCTCCAGCCCGCAAAAAACGCGTTATCCGCCGCAAAAAGTCCTAGTAAACAATCATATTTACTTTTTTATCGTCTAGGCCTAGTATGCGCATATGACAGGTGAAAGTTCACACGATAACCCAGAACAGGCCTCAAATACCGAGAAGCTCAACGCCCTGGCTGGGTTTGTTCTCATTGCGCAACACAATCCCAAGTCACCAGAGAGTAGGATACTTGATGAATGGCAATACGAGGCCGCCGGTCTCCGTACCGATGAAGAGCGAAGCAACCATATGCAACAACGCTTTAATGATTGGCTGGCCAGTGATGAGCAGCTGGTTTCTTTCTACGTCATGGCTCAAGAAGATTTACGTTAAGCATTAGCACTTAATTTATCCACAGAGTGGCCCTCCGGGCAACTACATTTTGGGGTAATATTGGCATGCAACTATTGGGCATTAACGTCCACTTAGTGCTACAATATGAGTAATAGGTTGAGGTGGTGTTGACTTTAATAAATTATTGTTTTAAAATAATAGTAAATTCTGGATTTAACAGATAAGGATTAACGTAATGACCGAAGTGGCCACCCCAGCACTGCCGATAGAAAAAATCGTCACCGACATTCTCGCAACTATAGATAGAGAGCGCGAGCGCGAGATTGTTTCTAGGCGCTTTGGTTTGTTTGATCGCAAAGAAACCTTAGAACAGATTGGTGAGCTGCTTGGTATCACCCGCGAGCGCGTTCGTCAGCTGGAAAAAGCAGTTGTAGCTCGTCTCAAGGCTCAGGCAGGGGAGGGGCAACTACCTCATATTACAGAGGTACAGGCCGCTTTTGTTACCACTATTACCGACATGGGCAAAATTGCTCGTGTACAGGATTTGGCAGGCAAGTTCACAACAGAGAACAACCGTTTAGACCAGGCCCGTGTAGCGTTTCTGGCAGCACTGTGCCCAGAGCTATCAGTTATTGATGATAACGACCACTTCCACCACGCTGTTGGTATTACCGTTCACCATGATGAAAAGAAGATAAAAGACCTCGTCGCTAAGCTTATTGACACTATTAAGCAGCACGGCGAGCCAGCTGACATCAAGACTATTGCTGCTAAGGCTGGGCACGATGATCACCTGCACACCCAAGCCCTAGCCAGCACCAGCAAGCACCTCGCGACCCTTAATGACCGTTGGGGACTTATCAAGTGGCCTATGGTCAACCCTAAAAATATTCGCGACAAGATTTACGTTATTCTGAAGGAACATGGCAAGCACATGCACTTCAACGAGATTTCTGATGCTATCAAGAAAAGTGATTTCAAGCGCAAGGATGTCACAACCCAGGCTATCCACAACGAACTTATCAAAGACAAGCGCTTTGTATTGATTGGCCGTGGTATCTATGCCCTCAAAGAATGGGGTTATAACAAGGGTACCGTCGCTGATATTATCTCTGACGTCCTCAAAAAAGCTGGCGAGCCACTGCACCGCGATGAAATCGTTAAGCGCGTGCTTAAGAGCCGTTATGTCAAAGAAACGACAATCCTATTGAACCTTCAAGGCAAACAGCAGTTCAAACGCGTTGCTAAAGCCACCTACAGCCTCGCCGACGCTGAATAAATGCCAGAAAACAATCTAGAACACCATTTCCATGAGGATTCCCGTACAGACGCCCTTACAGAGAGCCTAGCCAGACTCGTAGTCGCAACATGCGCTATTGACGAGGCAGATTCAGAACAGAAAGAAAAAGCACGCCTCAATCAAAGAGACGCTGCGCTTTCTACGAGAGATGAAGGTGCTACTTGGCAGCAAATCGCCTTTGCGGCTGGCTTGCAGACCGCCTCAGGAGCTCACAAGCGTTGGGCCAAGTATCTGCCCGATAACGATATCTAGAGTTGTTTCTATAAGTTATGAACATTTTACGAACATGATTTATAGCCGTGTTTTTGATATGTAGTGTAGTAGCTGGCATCACGTATTTGATTGTATGTAGGGCGAGTGGGTGAGCATACAAACACAAAACCAACATGCAGAAGGATTATGAAAATTCTTACACAGAATACGTGGCGTAGAGCACCCAATCGAGACACAGACATGATGTCGCTCAATGTATATTTTGCGACATCAATATATGATTTACAGATGATATCACATACCACTGCTATAGGGGACTATTTGCTTATGTTTAATGATTTTGGTATTTACCTGTGCTCCATGTACTACTATTGTTGTAACTATTTGCTACCTATACTACTTATAGCCTATGCCGGGGATGCGTTGTAATTTACGACACTACATTAAGTTTTCCACAGCCCGACCGTGAAAACTTTTGCTTTTTTTCGGTTTTGTGATTTATTATACATTCCCCTCCCTTGTCACCCTTTTACTAAAATATTTTTTGACATTTGGCATTTTTGATAGTTTTATATAGTTTTTTGTGATGTACGCATTGGTTACATGAACAAAAAGCGAACTAGCGGTGTAGTGGGATAGGGATAAGCAACCAAGAGATACGTTTTAAGAGAGCTCCCTACCTCTTACCGCTCGTTGCTTATCTCTTCTATTTGTAATAAGCACGTTCATCAACACGAACGTCTATATATTCTTTAGGGACGTCTCCACTGCCCTCTAGGCGCTTCTTTACGGCCAGGAATGTGCCAGCTTGCGTTTCGGCGTGGCCAGCGGTGTTAAACCGCACCACATACGGCTGATTTTTGATACGTACATGTAGCTCGTTAGCAGATAATGGTAATACAACTGACTCTATAGGTGTCTGGGTAGCATTAAACTGCTGTAGTATGGTGCTGATGAAGGCTACCGTATCTGTTGGTAATATCTGTGTGCCTACAGATATAGGTAAGCCAGTCTCGTCTGTGACTGTTGGTAAGTTGGCAAGTTGGTGCTGTACATCACTGACTCGTACCAGCGGCACGCCCGTACTACTCACATAGTAGGATCCACGTTGCGTGGCCAAGACAAAGGCGGGGCTGGATACTGCAATCCGCACAACTGGCCGGTGGCCCAGGAAGGGTACTGTCACGATAGCGGTAGCTACTTCTGGGAACTGTTTTTGTAAATCGGCGACTATTGGCTGGGCATTGAGAGTTAATTTATTTTTGTTCCAGATTGAATCCTGTAATCGATTCTGAATATACTGCTGGTACACCGCAGTAGGGCGCTGCAGAGACTTGCCGCTGCTACTGGCAGCGACCAACACGCGGGGATTAGTGTTTAACACCGAAGTATAGAGTAACGACATAATGATTATGATGACTGCTAGCATTGTAGGCAAATGCCTAAGGCGTCCACTAGAATCGCCAGAACGGCCAGCTGGTTCATCGTAGCGTCCTCGAGCCGTCTCGGCACCCGAACGGCTTGAATGGTAGGAATAGACCGGTGCGGACTGCCGATATGCGGATGTACGTCTAGTATCTTGTTTCTTCTTAAACATCTACTGCTTTACTGCGCCTATTAAGATAACTGCTAATCGAGTTGCCGCGTCTGGGATAGCCAGACCTTGCAGCTTGTCGGCAAAGTTCTGCGCCTTTAATTTGTTGGTGAGTAAGTCTTCGATGGCTGCCCGAAGTACTTGCGGATTAGTATCCATGGAGACCTCGTCTATAACTAAGGCTGCTTGCTCGGCCACAAGATACTCTGCATTTTTGAGTTGGTGGCCGCCAGCCAAAATGGGGCTAGGAACCACAATACAGGCCTTGCCTTGAACCCCGAATTCGGCAAGCGCGTTTGCCCCTGCTCTGGTAATAATCACATCCGCCGCACCACTGTAACGATACATTCCATCGACAAACTCTAGTACCGTCAAACGCTCGTGCGTATAAGTCTGATACGTACCGAGCTTGCCCTTACCTACCTGGTGAACAATATGCAAATCTGTGTAGGTCTGCAGCAGCACATCAGCAAAAGAATATACTGCTTGGTTTATCTTCTGTGCGCCTAAACTACCACCGGTAATAAACAGCACACGGGCAGTTTCAGGAATAGTTAGTTCGCGTTTGAAGGCCGCTTGGGTACTTGTATCCACTGCCCGGTATTGGCTCCCAACAAGCACTCCAACGTAGCGCACTTTATCCTTGGGATATGCATAAAATTTTGCTGGCATGCCTGTTGCATGCACTTTGGCCCAACGGCTAATAATTCTATTGGCGAGGCCTGGCAGCACATCTGAATCATGGGTCACAATCGGGATGCGCCAGAATGCCGCAGCTAGACCAACCGGGACGCCAACAAATCCACCCTTAAGAAAAACCACATCCGGCCGCTCTTTGCGAACTAAGCAGAGGCTCTGGAAAACACCAAGAACTACATACATTGCATCACGAAGATTTAACAAATTAGTACGTATATCTAGTAATTTTCTCAGAGATGACTCGCCATGATAACGACGGAACTTACCCGCAAAAATGCTAAGTGTCCTATCAATATAGGGGCTGTCTGCCGTTAGATGAGCAAAGGCACTCCCCCGCTCCCCTACCGTAACCACAATAACATTTGATTGCCGCTTCTTAAGCTGCTCTGCCACCGCTAATAACGGTGTAATATGGCCACCACTGCCGCCGCCACTCATAAGGATTTTGAGAGATTTATCGTTTGGTTGAGTAGCCAAAGCTATACCTCCTGTTTGCGGCTGGTTGTACACGTGGTTGATTAGCATCTGACTGGTCATTCACAGCATAGGTTGTGTAGCGTGAAATATTAAATATCAGACCGATGGCCGCTGTTACAAAGATAATACTAGTACCACCATAACTAATAAACGGTAAGGTAATGCCCTTGAGCGGCAAAATACCAATCATGGCACCAATATTGATAATGGCTTGTGTACTGAGCCAAGCCAGCACACCGACTACCACTAACCGAGAAAAATCATCAGGCGCATGCTCCACTATCCGTTTCAGCCGCGTGAAAAACGCCCAGAACAGGGCCAGAAGCGCAGTGACACCCACAAAGCCAAACTTCTCTGCCACTACGGCAAAGATTGAGTCGTTGGCTGCCTCGGGCAAGTAACCATATGCCTGGACACTGTGCCCAATACCTTTACCAAACATGCCGCCAGTACCGACCGCAATCAGTGCCTGACACGCTTGATACCCTGCGGCCTGACAGTCACTTTGAGGATTCAAGAACGTCATAACACGGTCACGTCGATACGAACTGGTTGCAATTGCCATCAAGAACACCAGCGCGATAACACCAACAAATATCAATACTCGGCGCACTGTCAAGCCGGCCACAAACCACATAGCGCCTACAATAGCGATAATCACACCAGTTGATCCAAGGTCACTCTGCATTCCGGCGATTGCGACTGCTATAGCTACAAAAGCGATGCCGATTGGCTTGATTGATTTGTCGGTATGATTAACCTCACCCCTGCGTATGCGCTCCGCCAAAAAGGCCGACAACACAAAAATAAGTGCGAATTTTACCAGCTCAACAGATTGAAATGATAAGCCACCTAAGCGAATCCAACGATGCGCTGGATATAGTGGTGTAACCGGCATAACGAGCGCGATAAGCGTAGCAACTACGGCAGCAATAATCAGTGGTTTTTGTAGTCGACGCCACGTGTCATACGGAATAGTCGCCATAATACCAAAGGTGATAAGACCCAGGGCGATGGCAATCAGCTGTTTGTTGACATAATAATTTTCTGCTACATGGCGCTGCTGTGCCAAACCGGGGCTAATTGAATAAATAACGACCAGGCCAATAGCTAGCAAGATTGCACTAATAACTAACAACCCGTAGTCAGGTCGGTGTCGGCGCTGCCCTACCCCGTCGCGCGTAACCACCGGGCGGCGGCGACCAGACGAGCTAGAAGCTATCACCTAAACTCCGCCTCCTAGGAGGAATAGAATCAAGCCGAGTACGGCAGTGACTTGGCCAATTACCCAGAAGCGCATAGTAACTTTCGTTTCCTCCCAGCCTGAGGCCTCAAAATGATGATGGATTGGTGCAATTTTAAAGATTTTTTTACCACCACGTAGTTTCTTAGAAGTAATCTGTAATAGCGTAGAGCCGGCTTCGGCTACAAATACTAAACCAATGATTGGCAGCAATAATACTGTATCGGTAATCATCGCTACTACCCCAAGTGCCGTGCCAAGAGAGAACGAGCCAACATCACCCATGAAGAAACGCGCCGGAAATATATTGAACCATGTGTAGCTCAGTAATGCACCCACAATGGTCATACAGAATGCGGCTACACCAAAACGTTCTTGCAGGAATGCAATCAGGGCATACGATGCAAAGGCACTGGTGGCCAAGCCACCAGCCAAGCCATCCAGCCCGTCAGTCATGTTTACTGCATTGGCTGTAGCGACCACTACCAGAACAAACAGCGGGATTACCAACCAACCGATTGATAAATCGCCATAAAACGGTATGTTGACGCCAGTGACGTCGAGCTTAAAGTAAAAGAACCAACCACCCAGTAATGCAATCAACGTGGTCAGCAGTAGTTTGAGTTTTGACGGCAAGCCTGCCACACCCTTGCCTGACCCACGAATATTAATTACATCGTCTATAAGACCGACCAAACCAGCACCGACAAATGCTGCCAACGGCAACCAAGTTTCAGTACGTTCAAGATTAAATAGCAAGGTGACCAGTGTGACGGCAGCCACAAAAATTAACCCTGCCATAGTTGGGATGAGCCGACGGTGCTTAGCAGCATGTAGTTTAGCAAAGACTTTGGCGATTTCACCTGTCACAGTGGTTTCGCGCGGCTTTTTCCACCACTGATACTTATAGGCTAGCGTGGTGTAAATCGGGGTAACGAGCATGCTTAGTGAGAAACCAAGAAAGCCCAGTACCAAAATGCGTACCAAGGTTTCTGTCTGGACACCAATATTGATGAGTTCTGTCATATCTATTTTCGCTTTCTCTACCGTATTATACTCTAGTTGGTCTTCGGTGTAACCCCGTAACTATCAATCATCATGTTGGCTAGTTTTACGAATATTGGTGCTGCTGCTTTTGACCCTGCATAGCCTGCAATTTTGGGTTTATTTACACGCACCACAATGACGTATTCAGGCTTATCGCCACCAATAAAGCCAACATACATACCGTTAAAGAGGTCATCGTAGTAGCCACCCGTTGGCTTGGTTATTTGGGCAGTGCCGGTTTTGCCGCCAACTGCGTATTCACCGCGGACTGGACCAGCTCCATAGGCCGTACGGTTGGCTTGATATGTTATCTGTAACATATTGACTAGCTGGGCACTTATTTCTGGCCGGATAGCTTGTTTGTGCAGGATTTCTGGTTTATGTTTGGTCTGTTTGCCGGACGCATCCGTGGTGGCTTCTATGAGTGTTGGTTTGTAATACGTACCGCCGTTTAGGATAGCGGCAAATGCCCCGGCCATCTGCAGAGGCGTGGCAGTCATACCCTGTCCAAAGGCCGTGTTGGCATAAGTAATATTCAAACCAAAGCCGTCTGTTGGGTGCGGAATAGTACCGGGCGCCTCGTAACCCTGTTCAATACCCGTAGTGGCACCGAAATTATAATGATTAATCATATAATCATACCAACGCGTTCGTGCTTGCTCATTAATGGAGCCGCCGCCCATTTGCATAAGTAACCACGTAGCACCTGTATTGAGGGAGTATTTCAAGATATCCGTGACTGTGCGTTGCGCCGCACCACCATCTTCCTCGATATTGGTAACCTTTGCGTCATCAATCTTATAAAACCCGGGATCATAGTAACTTGTTGAGGGGTTCACCGTATTCAGATTCATCGCAGCAGCGGCAGTCAATGGCTTCATAACCGAACCAACCTCTAGGGGGTCACTGACATTAGTGTTGTTAAATGCCTCTGGCTTGGTTACCTTAAAGTATTCTGCTGGGTTATAGGTTGGTGCGCTAGCCATGGCCCGTATAGCGCCCGTGTTGGCATCCATAATCATCGCGCTGCCTGATTCGGCTTTGGCACTTTCTAGGCCCTGCTTCAATATATCTTCCAGTTGCTGTTGGATGCTAACATCAATGGTCAGCGTCAATGTCTTGCCTGCTTCTGGTGCTATTACCACATTATCTTTATTGGCAGCTAGTGGTATGCCAGCCGCGTCAGTAATAGCCTTCAACTGGCCTGGCGTGCCTCTGAGTTCTTGGTTAAGTGCTTCCTCGAGGCCATATTTGCCGTCACCATCGTCATTTACAAATCCCAGTAGTTGGGAAGCTAGTTGGCCATCTGGGTAGGTCCTATACTGCGCCTCACGCGTACCCACACCTTTTAGTTTCAGCGCATCAATTGCCTCATGTTGTTGCCTGGTCAGTCGCTTGGCTAGCACTGTGTAGCGTGGTGAGTCGGGGTGCTTTATTTTATCTTCGTATTGGTTAGCTTGGGCGCCTGTTGCCTTTGCTAGCTGAGAGGCTACATCACTGGCATCCTTAACATATTTTGGGTCAACAAAGAGCGTATAGAGTGTCTCGTTGAGCACGAGCGGCACCGTTTGCTCACCGCTTTTGGCCTGAATGACGCCACGGACGGCAGGAACTTCATATTCTTTCAGCTGACTAAAAGCGGCTGCCTTCTGATAATAATCATGTCGAATCACCTGCAAATAAAACAATCGAATCACAAACAAAATACCGACGGCTATCAGAACCCCATGCCACACTCGAATGCGCGCAATGGTGCCAAATTTTATGTTTGTTTGTGGTCGCATAAGCACTTTTATTATACCACTTTATCCACCTATAACAGAGTATTGAGTCCCGCGTAGCCAGATGTTTTGTGCTTGAGCCAGTTTTCGTTTTTATCCGACATGGTCTCCCTTTTGGCTGCAAGCGGGCTTAGCCCGCTTCACAGCAATAGGCACGATCTCGGAACGCAAGCAAGCCGTACGTTTGGTACGGTGAGTGCGTACCGTAAGGATAAAGGCGGAAAATGGTCAAGAAGGCAGCGGGCTGCGAGCTTTGCTCGTAGACAGGCTGGCTGCCACAAAACATCTGGGTTAGTTTTGAATGGTAGCGCTGGGCGCGACAGATACCATGTTCTTGGCCACATCGCTGTTCTTTACACGGTCGAGCGCCTGCAAACGGGCAGCTGATACCTGTAATTCAGCGTTTTCGTCCTTGAGCTTAGTTTGCTGTTGCTCAAGGCCATTAATCTTGTAGCCGTAGGCATTTGTTTTGGTCACCTGCGTCAGATACAGCAGGCCTAAAAGACATGCCAAAATAATCAGCATAATGGTATTACTGACCGGGCCAAGCGTCCGTTCATTACTGCGAAAACGCGTGGTATTTTGATTGCGACCGTAGCTACGATTTCTGCTCATAGCTAGTGAGCTGGAATATGTCATATATTTTTGTGTTTGTTTTGTTGTTTGTTATAGTCCGCACCCCAGTTGCCTGGGGTACGGCAAGCGTATTTACTGTTCGATTCGAACGGTAACTTTATACGCTCGGGAGAGGCTTTTGACCTGGATAGGCATGTCTCATCCCTTTCTATTTTTTATTTTCACGGCGGCCCGTAGCTTTGCGCTACGTGCTCGCGGATTGAAAACAACTTCGTCTGCCCCGCCCGAAACAGGCTGTTTCGTTAACAGCTGTAGGACGGCGTCGTAGCGATTACCAGATTGTGAAGCCAAAAACTGCTTCACGATACGGTCCTCCAAACTATGGAAGCTGATAATCGCTATCCGCCCTCCTGGTGCCAACAGCTCAAGCCATAATGGCAGGCTGCGTTCTAGCTGTCCCAGCTCGTCATTGACCGCAATACGAATAGCCTGAAAGGTTCGTGTTGCAGGATGAACTTTGCTGTGGCCTGGCCAAGCGCGAGCGACGATTGATGCAAGTTCGTGTGTTGTAGCATACGGACGATTATCCACTATCAACTGGGCTATCTTATTAGCCCGCGGCTCCTCGCCGTACGTGCGGAGAATGCGAAGTATTTCTGTCTGCTCATAGGTATTGACTATGTCTGCAGCCGTAATAGCCTGCTGTTCATCCATACGCATATCTAGTGGTCCATCAGTCTTTATACTGAACCCACGCTGCGAATTATCAAGGTGCGGTGACGAAACGCCCAAATCAGCCAAAATAATGTCGAACTGCTTATTCTCAGACACCAATTGCTGGCTGGCGCTCAGAAAATCCGCGTGGATGATATGAGAACCTTTGTCTGCGAACGTTGTACGCAAAAACGCCACGGCGTTCTGGTCGCGATCGACGAGAGTTGCTTGGTGAGGCTTCAAGGTGCTATCGAGCACTTTGGCGGCGTGTCCACCGTATCCTGCCGTCAAATCGAGGTATGATTCCCCTGCTTGCGGATTAAGATAGTGGAGTACTTCGTCCAAAAGTACTGGATGGTGTTCGTTAGATTGCTGCATTGCGCACTAATCTACTCGCTTTTTATTTTGGTTTTGATTTTGGTGTTTTTGTTTTAATGCTTTTTGAAAAGCTTCAAAGTCACCTAACTGATAGCCAACTTTTTGTTTTTTGGTTGTTTTTGTTTTTGTGTGTTCTTATCCGTGTATGTGAGAGTAGTTCTTTAGACTATTTTTGCCTAAAGCATTGCCTTCACTGGTTAAGAACATAAGTGTTGAGAGACTTATGTGTGAGGTGGAGTTTTGGGAGGTGTTTTGAGGTAATGTGCTAGGGTTTTTTATATGGTTACCCTCGGTCCATATGTTGACTATCAGATAGTTAACTTCGATAAGAAATCTATCTGTTTGTTGCTATCGTCGAATTGTTAAGGTACTACAAAGTCACCAATTTATGCAGCTTGGATTCGCCAGTATTTACCTGCACGGACAGCTACGACATCTCTGGTAATGCCCGCATAGTCCAGCAGATGCTGTTCTATGGTGACACGACCCTGTTTTTGGTCGAGCTCGTCGCTACTCTTACCCGCTCGGAACTGTACGTTCAGGTCTGCCGTCTTTTCGTCCAGGATATTACCCTGAAGTTGCGGTTCGACCTCGTAGTCCCAAACATTTTTGGGGTATAAGTGCAGGTACTTCTGGAAACCTCTGGTAAGTACTACTCCGCTTTCGAACTCGGCTCGAAGCTCCGCAGGTATTGTCAACCTACGCTTGTCGTCAAGCTTTCGTTCAAAGTAGTCTACCGTGGCCATTGGTACCCTTATTAAATTGCAGTGGTTTTTTGTTTTTTATGGTCGGAGGTAGTCTGTTTTGGACTACCCACGATTACCCACTAACGCCATCATACAACCCACTGTTACCCACGTGCAATAGTTTTTTAGAGAAAGTGACCATAGTTATCCACAGAAAAACGCCCCGTCAATTCGGGGCGCTATATATGGGCATATCAGTAGTATCGCAACGCTATTACTTGGCTTTATCGTCTGGATATAGCTGATAGCCTGGTTCCGTGGGGTTGCCATCGCCTTCACCCGGAAGATACAGTGTATCGCCCGCAGCGATACCGCTGTGGTTATTCATATTGAGACCGCGGTCATTGTTCATCTGAATGATGGCATCGACTGCTTCTTTCGTAGTAACTTTTTGGCTTTCATCTTCTACTGAGGCGTTGATATTCTGAGCAACTTGCTCACCTGTTTCACTTAAAGTTTCACCTGGCTGTACGGTGCGGAAATCAGGGCTTGGATTTTGTAGGACAGCTGGGACTTCTTCTTTGGGAGCGTCTTTACCGTGCGTTAAGTTGCCTAACGAACTAATACCCACTACGAATGCGCCTGCGGCCACAGCTATTTTTTGAGCCAGCGAAAGCTTTTCGGGCTTTGAGTTTGCTTTGTTTATTGCCTCTTGTGAATTACTAGACTCTGCTGGCAAGGCTGCCTGGCTGATGTTTTGGTATTCCGCAGGTTTTGCTTCAGCAACCATGTTCAGTGTCTTGTCGGTGTCAGCAACAAACTCGTCTTCTCGACTTTGCTGTAGCTTAGGCTCAATTGGTACGACGTTATTTTGTAAATTTTCTGGAGTGTTTGGGTTTTGTGTTTCTGACATAATATTGACATTTTAGCAAAACATTAGCTTTTTGTCAATATTATGGTTTTATTCGTTTATCTTGGCGATTGTTGCTGCGAACCATTTGGCACTGGGGCGAACTGTACGCTTGAGGCCGCGTTTGCGGTCGACCGCAATCAAGCCGAACCGTGGCCACCAACCATCTTGCCATTCAAAATTATCTAATAAGCTCCAGTGGAAATAGCCACGCAGATCCACGCCTTCACTAATTGCACGCTCCATGGCCACGATTGTTTCCTCAATCCACCAGCGACGATGCACGTCCGTAGCATCTGCCAGACCGTTCTCGGTAATAAAAATCGGTGTCTTGAAACGGGCCCAGGTCCGGAGCAGCAAAGGATAGATACCTTCTGGCTCCATATACCAACCCATATCATTGAGTGGCACCTTGGGATTGGCTCGCTTGCCCAAGCCCGTAAAGTAATCGCTAAAGTAATAGTTCAGCCCTATGAAGTCTTGGTGTTTGCGGATGCGGCGCAGATACCACCAGTTCCAGAAATAGCGCATCCATTGTGTGGTTAGTTCGTCTAGATATTTATGAGGCCTTTTGGCTTGAATATTGGCAAGCTGCATGGCAACGCCAACTTGTAATGATGGTTTCTTGGCCTTGAGTATGTCATAAGCATACCTATGAGCCCTAACTAAATTCCAATACACATTCATAAATGTCAGAGTGCTGCGCTTGCCCGGTGGGTGCTGACCCGTGAGGTAGCTAAAGCTAGCATCAACATTTGGCTCGTTTAATGTAATTACATATTCCACATCATCGAGCAGCTCTTCGGATATCTTATCGACAAAACGCATAAAATAGGTCAGGTTTTCTGACTTTTCAAAACCGCCCTTTTCCGCAAACCACACCGGCATTGTCCAGTGCCAAATATTAAGGAAAGGTTCGAGCTTGCGTGCACGTAGTTCTTTAATGTATTTCTTGTAATGCGCCACCGCCTGGGCATCCCAGACACCTTCTTCCGGCTCAAGTCTGGACCATTCAATAGTAAATCTGAAGGCATTGAGGTTGAGCGATTGAGCTAAGTCAAAATCTTCTTTGTATCTGTTAAAATGGTCAACACCTTTGCCTGAAACATAGTTTTCAGGCTCTTCGGCCTGGTCTTTAATCTCTTGCCAATTGGGTAGCCAGCTGAGCCGTTGATGCGCCGTCTGCGCAAACTCTTTGGCGTGCTCTAGCTCCCAGACCGTCCACTGATTATACAAATCGCCTTCTACCTGGTGCGCGGCGGTACTGGCGCCCCAGAAAAAATGCTTGGGGAAATTACGGTCTGGATGTTCTTCGTTCATAGCTTATGTTTATTATAACGTAGGAACGGAGCTAAAGAGAAGTTTACTTATCTTTAGCGAGTACCGCCCGTTTCAGTGATACGAAGTATCACTATAACCCAGGAGCGGAGATAAGAAGAAGCTTGCTTATTCTTATCGGGCACCACCGGTTTATACGCTATGCTGGTTGTCTTGGGCCTTTTGGCGAACCTTTTCGTCTAGATGCTCAATGAGTTCGAGCGTATCAAACATTTCGTCGCAATCATACGGTGTCATCATATCGTCATCCATGTTGCCTGCCGTCAGAATATCCGGACGAAGAATCGTGGCATAGTATGGAAATAATGGGTCATTTGTCTCTTCAATGAAGTATTTTGTAGCCAATGTATGAAGCTGAGTATTCTTGTGCTCAACAAGTGTTTCGATTAAGAGAGAGTATTCTTGTCTAAGTGCTCCCTTGCCAAGATACCGTACGTGGTTAACGCTGAATCGAATCGTGTCGCCCAGCTCCCCGCTATACTCATCATCTTGCATCTGATACTCTTGCCTAAACATATGCCTGACGGCTTGCCCACCTCCCAAGTCTTCTTGGGAGGTGTTTGGTGCATTTTCTGGAGCATGAATAATATCATCAATTATTTCAATGAGTACGGACACACCGCCCTCAGCGCTCTGCATCTCTTTAGTATTATATTCTTCAAGATGGTCATGGTCATGATACTCTGGAACGCCCATCCCCAACCCTAGGAAAGCTTCGTGTTGCATAATAATCTACCTACATTAATTTTGAAATTAGATACCAAACAGGCCAATGACCAACGCCATAGCCAGAATAGTTACCAGTTCGTGGCTGACAGTTATGAGAGTCAGCTTCTTGCGGCGATTCTCAAAGGCATCGTGCACATAGATACGGGCTGCCGTGAGGCCAAGCCACAACCAGAAGCCGGTTATCAGTGCGGTCTGCAGATAGGTGTAGTCAAAAAATACATAAGATAGGTATGTTACGTGAGCCAGTACGTAGGCCGTAACCAACGAGGCCACGAAAGTGCTGCTCAATAACCAAATCATCTCGCCCGGCTTGGGCTTGCGAGACATGTCTATTTTTGCCAGTTTGGCCCATGGGCTACCAAACACTTTTTGCGAATACCAGATACTGCCCACCACCATACTTGCAGCCGCTGCCAATAGGACTGCTAGATAATTAACACTTACGTCCATATTTGTATCTCCTTATTGCTATGCGGCTGATTATGCTCTTGCTATATATAAAAATCAATCCATCACAGCTAGCTCTCAGCAAACCACCCTACACTGTCTTTATACATAAGGAGATTCACAGTGGACTTTGCACAAATGATACGACAATACGGCCGGCCAATAGTAGAAAATACCGACCGACGACATGATGAATGGCTCCACGCAATTCTTACGCTACTGATTGTCCTGATAGTAGCTGGCGTGGTGGTATATCTCATTAAATCTGTTAGCCAGACTAAAAATACTCAGCTGGCTGAAAATCGTGACCCGTTCGATTATGCCAAGGAGCGTTTTGCTAAAGGCGAGATTAGCAAAGCCGAACTAGCCGACATCAAAAAAGAGCTTAAATAGCTTTTCACGTTTCCTCTTTTGGTTAGACCTACGGTTGGTGGGATAATCGTGGGATATGCATACTCATGATGGAGACACAGACCCAGGCTTACTACGGCGTATTCGCGGTATTTCCTGGGCGAATGGTTTTATTGGTGCAGCCGAAGTTACAGCCGGTATATTTACCAATAGTTCCACCCTAACTATAGCTGGTGTACACGATGCGTCAGACAGCGTCTTGTACAAACTCAAACACAAAGCTGCTTGCGAACAGAATCCTGAACGCAAGCAACGCTTGCGCAAGTATGGTGCCATGTCACTGATTGGTGCGGCTGTGGTAATTGGCGGCTATGAAATAACTCAAGACTTAACTGACCCACATCATCAGCCAGAAATGGCTGCGATTGGGATTGCCATTGCCGCAGCTGCCGCTAATATTACTGCAGCCGGTATTATGCACAGCAAACGCCATGACCACGATGCGCAGGATAGTTGGAAGCACGTAGCTGGTGTGGACCTGCCTGGGGCATTTATAACCTTAGCCGTCACACCCCTTTCCGTTAAATACCCAGAGCTGGATATCGTAGGCACAGCCGCCCACATGGGCTTAGCGATAGCTGTTGGTAGTAACACCCTTCGTGGTATCAACGGCGAATTAGCTACTGATTAATTAAATCTTCAGTTTTAATGCGTTCTTGTTTGGTGGTGTCACGGTGTCGGATGGTTACAGTACCATCTTCGAGAGTGTCGAAGTCTATTACTACGCAGTATGGGGTGCCTATTTCGTCTTGGCGACGGTAGCGCTTGCCGATATTACCGTTGTCGTCCCACATAACAGCACCATGTTTTTGCTTGAGAGCTTTGTATACTTCCTGAGCCTTCTCAACTAGTTCTGGCTTGTTCTTAAGCAGTGGTGATACGGCGTATTTAACTGGCGCGAGGTGTTCTGGAAGTTTTAGATATACTCGTTTCTCACCATTAACTTCGTCTTCTGTATAGGCAGCTGTAAGTACAGCCATAATGGCACGCTCTAAACCAAAGCTTGGCTCAATAACGTGTGGTACAAATGGTGTACTGCCGTCTTTTGGACGGTACTCCATGCTTTTACCAGAATCACGCTGGATATTACCTAGGTCAAAATCAGTGCGATATGCCAGGCCAAGTAGTTCTTCGCGGCCAATTGGGAAATCAAATTCAAAGTCGATAGTACGTTTGCTGTAGTGGGCGCGGTCGCTTTCTGGAACCTCCAGCTCATGCACTGAGCTCTTTGGTAGCCCTAACGCCTCGCACCACTCGTGTACCAGCTTAATCCACTTTTCAAATTCCGCTTCCCAATTATCGGGATGCACAAAGTATTCAATCTCCATTTGTTCGAACTCGCGGCTGCGAAACACAAAATCACGCGGACTAATCTCATTACGGAATGCCTTGCCCTGCTGACCAATACCAAACGGCAAATCAGGATAGAACGTATCAACAACATTTTTGAAATTAGTAAAAATGCCCTGGGCTGTTTCGGGCCGCAGATAGCTAATACTTGCTTCATCATCAACGGGGCCAACATTGGTCTTGAACATCATGTTGAATGCACGGGCTTGGCCAAAGGAATCTTTTTGACCGCAAGTTGGGCATTTGTTTGGGTCGTCTAGTTTATCCGCACGGAAGCGGCCCTTGCAATTGCTACATTCAACCAATGGGTCAGTAAATGTATCAACGTGGCCGCTGGCCTGCCAGACTTTTTGGTTCATCAAAATTGCTGCATCAACACCGTACATGTCGTCACGGTCTTCCACAAACATCTTCCACCACAACGACATCACATTGCGCTTGAGTGCCACGCCAAGTGGGCCGTAATCCCACGTACCGCTTAAACCACCATAGACTTCACTGCCCTGAAATATAAATCCACGGCGCTTACACAAACTAACTATGTCTTCTAGTGAAGTATCTTTGCTCATCTTATGTCCAAGTATACCGAAGACCGATGTAAAACGCTATGCCTCAGGTAACCCTGGCAGCGCATTAATGTCTGATAGTACTGACACCTGAAGCTCGTGCAGCTCACGACGACGAGCAAGGCCCTGGAGCCCCAAAATTGCGCCACCAATCAGCATACTTTGCCCAGCTAATTCATAGCGCTGGTGGACCAGCTCTTCATCCCGATCTTGGTACCAATACTCGTTAGCCATAAATAATGACTTGCTGGGCACAAAATACGCAGACTTAATTTCACCACGTGCATCAATATCCGTAGTAATAGTAAACGAGCGCACAAACGGCTCACAATCCTGGCTAATATCGTCGTAACTCATGACTTTTGGCGCTTCATCGTCCAGAAGTTTTGCGCAAGTCGTCACCTCTTGGTTGTGCTGTAGTGTTTCAGACTGGTGCGGCAGCAACGCAGACATTCCAATAAGATAGCCTGCCAACATCGTCGCTTTGGCTATTCTGGCCTGCACCTTCTCGCTGCGCAGCGTATAAAAAGCTGCGTCCAGCTTATCAATTACAATGTCTTTCCAATCTCTATATTCCGAGTAATCCATAGCACACCATTGTATCCCTAGAAGTAATGTTGCAGTATTATGCTGATTCTAAGCTGGGGTGTCAACTGTTCGTATAGCGTTTGGCGCAACTTCTCAGTAGTGGCAACAGTGCTGAGGCATACTCACTACTACCCTGGACCCTTGCCAGCACACCGGCCGTGCTTGCGGTCTGCGCCAGGCGTAGCAAGCGAATATGATTAGCTTTGTAGGTTCCATTTGAACGTAGCGCAAAAGTCATAGCTTCGCTATCAAATGAATAGACAGCATCGGCGGCCAGTGGTGTGCCGTCTATGTCGGTTTCAGTATTTGGTGTGTGGCCCGAAACAACTAATAGTTGCACTAGAAACCATAGCTCTGTCAGGCTACTGTCTATGCTCATATCGTTAAGGCTTATAAGTGTGGCATGTAGTAGCTCGAAGTATTCAGCATCAGCCGCATCCTCAACAAATCGATTCAAGTGCCTGATGCACTCATAGCCCATCATCGTGCGCTGAATATCAGTAGCGATATCACCATAATGCGTGTCGAGTCTACTGCTAATAAGTGTGCCCAAATCCGCCCGGCCCGGCAGGATATTGAGCGTACTGACACTAAATAGTTCTATGCCTGCCGCTAGTTTTGACTTGGGCCTACGCACACCCTTGGCCACAAAGCTCAGTTTGCCATGGTCAGGAGTAAGTACGCTCACAATCCGGTCTGCCTCACCAAAATCACGTCGTGACAAGACGATTGCTTCGGTTACAATTGCCGTTTTCATAAGGTATTCTCTACTACTTGTATCAATTTCTTTAGATTCGTTTCTGGTTTGTACAGACAGGCACTAATGCCAAGCTGCCGCGAAACCGCGGTTGATAATTTGAGTGAGCTGGGCGGAACCATGCTAAGCAACACAACCGGAACATTCTGCCACTCTGAATATGACCTAAATTCATACAGAAATTCCACGCCATTGTGACCTGCTAGTTGCACCTCAAGCAACACAAGCTCGGGGTGGTTTTTGTCGGCAACATGAATTGCATCTTGGGCATGAAGTACATGCCACACCTGGTGGCCAGCGTCGCTCAACGCAGCGATATAAATATCTGCCAAATATTGGTCTGGCTCAATCAATAATATCGCCGCCATGTTATACCAGGACTAACTGCTGGCTCGGAAGCAACGTGGCGGCCAAGCCGGCTTGATTACGGTGACGCGATGGATGTAGTGGCGCGGCCATATGGCCTAATATGGCATCAGCTACAAAAATACCCGCTCCTGCTGCTGGCGATAAACCAGGTAAGCTTTGCCGAGCAGTACCTAATAAGGCTTTACCCCGACGATAACTATCGGCCGTTAGTCCAGCCTGCTCACTAAAAATACCAGCCACTAACCCGTTCGAGGTACGATGTGCACCAAGTACTACTGTATGTTGCTGGCCCGCACTCGGAGCTGCCTCGATAAAGGCGTGCCCTAGTGTCTTGAAAGCCGCTTCAATTCCCTGTCGATGAGCCATAACCGGCCCGTATTTACCACCTAAATTAACTTCTAGCTGACAGTTGTATCGCTGAGCCAAGCCGTTGAGCTGATGTGCCGTCTCTTGCAGCATTGCACTTACGGATACCGGCTCAAGCTCAAGTGTTGGCTGTGCTTGCAGCTGCACGCTCAGCAAGTAACTATCCACCAAGCTCAGTGCCATATCGGCCGTGTATCCAATGGACTGCAGCGCAGCAATATCTTGTCTTTGGGCTGCTAATTCTGCTTCCCTGGCAATATGTAACAGGGGTAGCTTGAGCTGTTCGGCAAGCGCTCTTAATAAACGCTCACCCGCCCCGTCATCAAAAGCCACAGTTCCCAAACGTAAAACCCTCTCGTTGTTCTGGCCTCAGTATACGCCAAGCAGTATAGATTTTCGACAGCTTTTAGGGGGTAAACGTCAGATTAGCCAGGACTATAGTGTCAAAGTCACTCAGGAATTGAGCCGACTCAGTTGAAATCTCAATCGTCTTATCTCGTAGTGGGAACAAAACCATACTATCTTGTTGCCCGGCGTTGATTTCACCGTCGATTCGCACACCAACAATATCATCGCCCATCTTGGGTAAGCTGTACGGCGATATGGTAACCTTGCCCGCGCTTGCCTTGGACTCGTACTGTTTTACTTCTTGGTCATAGGACTTTGATACCACTCTTACTCGTAGCGCAAAATCCGTTCCAGATTGCAGCCCCGGCACAAAGCCCGGATGCATGTATGCATCAAGTATCGTGCCACTGGTTGTTGCTTCGTTAATGAATGCGCTCCATGTTTTGGGGAATATAACTGATAAGTTACCGGCTGACTGGCTTGCCCGGTATTCACGAAGTGGATTCTTTTCCTTTTCTGCAAATTCTTTGTCTTTGGTAGTTGCAGTAGTTTGCTGAGCCACCTTAACTGCAGCAGATACCTTGGTCTTAACATTTTGTTTATAGTCCAGTTGCGTCAGGTACGCCCAGATTGCAAAAGTTAATATGGCCACCAGTAAAACCAACGATATAATCAGGGCCAATAACAAGCCGTTTGATTTCTTTTTGGGTTGGCCAACGGGTAACCCTGCATACATTGGTTGTGGTGGTATCCCACCGTATTGCGGCTGAAATGGCTGTTGTTCCATATCGCTTATGGTAACCGATAGCTATGCTGACCGCAAGAGCTGAGGCAGCTATTTATAGCTATAGAGGTAGACTCCGTCTTGTTGCTTCGTGAGTTTACGATTGGGCACGGGGAATGCATAGCTCACTAGTTTGACAGGTTTTCCAAATTCTTGAATAATTTTTTTATCCAATTTGGTCATGTATTTTGGTAATAAAAAGACGAATATTCCATCGGTGGGCGGTAATTCCTCGGCCCAAAAGTTACCCCAAACTACCCTTACCAGATGACGATATCGCCATGTTCGAACGCGACAGATTAAGACCAGTACCGGATTGAGCTCGTAGCCTGTAGCCCTATAGCCCCGCCTTGCAGCAGCAATCAATACTTTACCGTCACCGCAGCCCAGCTCGAGCAAATGTTGACCATTTTTAAGATTCAGTAGCTTGAATGCTGCATCCACCTGGGGGCGTAGTGTTGGTACATACGGTGCTCCAAATAACAACACCATACCAAAGAGCAGCACTATAATTGCAGAGCCAAGCAACAGCCAACTCATTATTTGCCGAGGTCGGCTTTGACCTTGCTAATAGTGTTCTCTGCTTGTTTTAAGTAGGTTTCCAGTTCCTTGGCGATTTTCACGCCACGTTCGTAAAGCTTTAGTGAAGTATCAATATCCGTCTCGTCACTCTGCAAGCGCTGCAGGATATCATCCAATTCTGTTTGGAGGGCTACATAATCAATAGGTTTTGTCATTTTTCTATTATAACCTGTTTAATTGTTGCTTCAGCAGAACCGTCATGCAGTTCTAGCATAATAACTTGGTCTTTTGTAAGCTGAGAAACTGAGGTAAGTGGTCCACCAGCTTCGGAACGCAAGATTGTATACCCGCGCGACAAGGCAGCTGTTGGGCTCAAAGCACTCAGCAAACTAGCCGCACTTTCTATGCGCCGTTTCTCGTATTCTAACCTGCTAAGAATTGCATGTTCTAAATCTTGCATGTGCCGAACGAGCTGCTGTCGACCAGCAGCAATACGACTTGATAATGCTCGTAGCATATCCTCGGGATATGCTCGAAGCAGTGCTATCTCTTGTTTCTTGTCTGGTACAAGCAGCTCTGCTGCATTGCTTGGCGTGCTTGCTCGTTGGTCAGCTGCAAGCTCAGCTAGACTAATATCTACTTCGTGACCGATAGCAACTAGTGTAGGGATGCGGCTACCAGCTACGGCCCGCGTGACTTGCTCGGTACTAAACGCGGCCAGGTCTTCTGCACTGCCACCGCCACGAGTCATGACAATAACATCAACTGGTTCAGCCTGGCTATTAAAGTAATGGAGTGCCGCCTCAATTTGTGGCACCGCAGCCTCGCCTTGGACCTGGACATCGGCTAACTCAACCTGCAGCCCACCCCACCGTGCATTAATAATTTTTACAAAATCATGGTATGCCGCCGATTCGCCCGATGTGATAAGTCCAATACGCTGCGGCAGTTGTGGTAAGAGTCTTTTGCGCTCAGGAGCGAATAAGCCTTCGGCTCGTAGTTTGGCTTCCAGTAATGCAGCTGCCTTTTTGATAGAGCCCTCACCCGCTGGCTGTATTGATGCAATATTCACACTAAAACCAAATTGCTGATGAAGTCGTGGTACGCCGCGCACCTTCAACAACATGCCGTCTTCCAACGGCCCGCTCAGCTGATAGACAGTGCCGAAGCATTTAACACTCGACGTCTCATCCTTCAAATCAAAATACACCCACCTGTTTTTACTAATTCGAAAGTTTGCCAACTCACCCTGAATAACCACGCTGGGATAGGCGTATTCCAAAGTCTGATTCAGTGACGCAACAAAATCAGAGACAGACCATATGATTTCTAACTCAGAGTCTAGGTTCATAGCAGTGGTTTAACTGGCTTACCATGCAACGCTCGGTAGTACAGATAGGCGCCCTGCGGCAGAGCAATCAGCATATTCAGCACACGGTACATAATCGTCACAGGTATACTGACGCTCGCTGGCACACCCGCAGCCACAAGCACACCAGTCATCAATGCTTCGTATATACCAATACCACCTGGCAATACCGATATAATGCCGGCAAAATTAGCCACTGCATAGGCCAATATGATTGCTCCCGGGTTCACTAGGTGACCAAAGGCAATATAGACTGTAAAGATAGATAAAATCTCAAATACGCTGAAGCCCAAAGCGAATATAAATGGGCGCTTGAGCTGCGCTAGGTTACGGCGTATCAGCAAGAAATTCTCATGTAGTTCAAGAAATCCAGCTTGCGCCTTAGCAATATTAATCGTCTCTGGGTGCTTGGGCCGCACAAGATGAATAATGCGATTGAGCGCCTTGGTCACAAATGTAAAGAATGCGTTGATGCGTGTCTTGTTGCCAATGATATAAGCCAGTAGTATTGAACCGACCAATAGTAAGGTAGTGAGCGAACTGGCGACCAGAATGGTCAGATTATTCACACGTCCATGCAGTGACAGCATAATGACGCCCAACAGTAATAACACCTGAAAGCCACAGAATATCAGCATAAAACGCATGAGCTGTACCAATGTAGCCTTGCCCGTCTTTACGCCCTCTTCCCGAAGTCGGAATGGTAGATACGAAAAGCCACTGACTCCCCCACTTGGGAATACATTATTAATAAAGTTCAGTTCCAGGCTGAGCCGATACATTGATTTGGTTCGGAAACGCTCACCCAAGACGCGCAAAATACCCTGATACAACTTTGCCTGGCTGTAATAGCTGCCGATGTGTAGCGGAATCAGCAAAAGCAGCACAAAGGCATTTACCTTGGTCAGGTTTTGCAGAGTTTCCAGTATCTGTGCACGCAGGATGTAGGCCAGCCCCACCATAGCCGTAATAGTCAGCCATGTGAAGAGTATTCGCGCTCGGCGCTTACGTTGATATTCGGTCATTGCTGCCTATTATCGTATAATCCTAGTAATGTCGCAATCTGTTTTAATACTAGGTCGCCAGCCAGCCCTTGGTATGGCCGAAGCCGAGAGTCTTTTTGGTGCGGAAAAACTCACACCAATTGGCCTACAGTCAGTAGTGGTAGATATACCGTCGAGCGATGTCCCGTTTACCCGGCTTGGTGGCTCCACGCGTGTTGCCAAACTCCTGACCTATCTGCCGACGACCAAGTGGGATGATATAGAGAAATACATCGTGGCCGAGCTACCGAAGCACACCTGCTGCCTGCCCGAAGGCAAAATTAAAATTGGTATTAGCACATACGGCCTACAAGTAAATATTCGTCGCCTAAATGCCAGTGGTCTGACATTTAAAAAAGCCGTCAAGGCAGATGGTCGCTCCGTACGTATTGTGCCCAACAAAGAATTAGAGCTTAACACCGCTCAAGTGCAGCACAATCAGCTCACCAGCCCTCTCGGCATGGAATTACTACTTATTCGTGATGGCGAGCGCACGGCTCTGGCCCAAACAGTGCACGTCCAAAATATAGAAGCATACGCCGCCCGTGATCAAGCGCGCCCAGCGCGTGATGCCAGAGTGGGCATGCTGCCACCAAAACTCGCCCAAATTATTGTTAACCTCGGAGTTACTGCTGAAACCAAAGCCGTACTCGATCCATTCTGCGGCACCGGAGTGGTGCTGCAGGAGGCTATGTTGATGGGCTACGACGCCTATGGCACAGATTTAGAAGACCGCATGATTGATTATTCCAAGAAAAATCTTGAGTGGCTGGCCGAAAAGCACGATTTTGATGGCCAAACTTTATTACTAGAGGCCGGTGACGCCACAAATTATCAGTGGCAAAATTTTGATACTATTGCTGGTGAAACCTACCTAGGTCGCCCTTTCTCATCTGAGCCAAAGCCAGATGTGCTGCAAGAAGTAATGCGCGATGTCGATACAATCCACCGCAAATTCCTAAAAAACGTAGCCAAACAAACTCAAGCTGGCTTTCGGATGACTATTGCCGTACCCGCCTGGAAAACAAAACAAGGCTTCAAACACTTGGCAACGCTTGATTCTCTCGAGGAATTAGGCTATAATCGGGTGAGTTTTGTCCATGCGGACACACGGGATTTGATTTATCATCGGGAAAACCAGATAGTCGGCCGTGAATTAGTAACACTGATAAGGAAGTAAGATGTCAAAAGTTAAAGCTGGTGGATCCAGTAAAAACGTCCATGATAGTCCCGGCCAGCGGCTCGGCGTCAAAATTTTTGGTGGCGAAAAAGTTCGCACCGGTCAAGTTATCATCCGTCAGACTGGTCTGACCAAGCGTGCTGGTGACGGTACCTTTGTATCACGCAACTTTACAATTCACGCTGCCAAAGATGGCATCGTAACCTACGCAAAGCGACGGTACCGCCTCTTTAGCGGTAAAACCGTCCAACGCACCGAAGTTACCGTTAAGTAAACGGGATGGTGCATAATACAAAACCGCTCAACCGAGCGGTTTTGTATTATGCGGCTTTATCGCTGGACTTTTGCAATTGCTTGACCCGCTCAACCAACTTTTCGGTCATAAATTCATGACCACTCGTGGTTCGATAGTTCCTGAACATTTGCAATGAACCAGGGTTTTCCCTCTCTCGTTCCAATAAGAAGTTGGCGTACTCATCAAGTCGTTTGTCTAATGTTTCAGTATCAGTCCCCACCTGGGCATCATATAGACGTTTCAGAACACCATCAAAACCACCAAGGTGGTTGTATGCTTCGCGGCTAAAGGGGTTGCCCTGGTTTTCTATATAAGCCTTAGGAGTGGCCATCATGACTTCAAGCATATTCGATAAGCCAACATGGTTGGCAACTGCACCAAATATCTCAACCGTAGTTCCACCCTTCACATGGGACTCCATTTCTTCTACCAGAGAGTGGCCTGTGATAATTCTGTAATACTGGAAAAAGGCTTTCACGTCTTGATATCCATGATTATCGCCAGAAAAGTGCTCTGCACGCACCTCTTCAGCATTGATACCAAACGATAACTCGTTATCGACACTGATACCTCCTTGTGTGTGCGTGTATTCATGACTAAGTGCGGTTAAATCCCCTTTTAAGTATTCATCGGTATACCAATCTGTATTCTGGATAACGGTAGGGTCACGTAATTTCTCTGCCAATGCCATCGATATACACAGCGTACGAGTACCGTTTAAATCCGTTACCCATGCTGGCGCAAGTGAACCATCAAACCCGAGCTCCTTAGCAAACTGTCCGGCGCGAACCTGCAGCCCCATTTTCCACGCCCGAACGTCACTACTCAAATTCTGTTGGGTGGCCAGCTCTGGGTCATCATATGGTAGCGAGTAGTCTGGTACAGCCACATCTAGCCCATGGAGCTGTGTTTGATCTGCGATACTTAAGACTCTAATTTCGTATGGGTCTTCGTTGTCTGGTGTTATGCCCAGTTTGGTTTTAGCAGCATCAAGAAATCCGTTATGAATTATGTCGCTAACTTCTTTGGAAAGCTGCTTATCGGTATACTTTTCGTATACAGCTTGCTCGGCCTGGACATCATACCCTTTTTCGGCCTCAATCATAACAGATGCATCATGAAACATATCGCTATGTTTATGCGCCAAAAGCGCCATCGTATCAGTTATGAAAAGTTTTTCTTTGTATGCTTTGTGGTCCTTCTCGTCTTCGACTCCTGCCCACCGCGAGGCAATACCTGCAAACACCAGCGAGCGACCTTCGTCATCAAACAACGACGGCTTGATGCCAAATTCCGCAATCAGATTTTTACCTGCTTCAGCGATTTCGGGACGAGCAGCAATCTCTGGAATATTTTGTGTCAATTCCGCCATAGACTGTTCAAAACGAATTGAACTCTCTTGCAGCATCTGCTGCTCTAAAGCAAGCTCTTCTTCGGGGGGTTTTGGAATTTCTGGCATGGTTTTTGTTTTAGAGTTTTACATCTATAAATGTAGCATTTTTTGGCCATTTTGTCAATGTTATGAAATACAAAACCACCCTGTTGGGTGGCTTTAAGAATATCGTACTATTATCTAAGCTATGCCGAGGTGGGCTTTGATGCGAGCTACCACATCAGCGATAACAACTTGAGATTTGACCAGGTATTCATCTACGCCCAGGCCAATGGCACGTTCGCGGTCGCTTTCCTGGCTCAACGCGGTCAGCATGATAATTTTGACGTTGGTTGTCTCTGGCGTGTTGCGCAGAATATCCAATACGTCAAAACCACTAACCTTGGGCATCATAACGTCCAGAATGATGAGATCAGGCTTATATTCAATAGCGGCAGCGAGGGCTTCTTCACCGTTGGCAACACGACGTGTGTTCAGGCCTTCTGCCTCAAGGCGAGTCTGATACACGCTCGCAAGTGCATCATCGTCTTCTACGAGGAGAATTTTTTTGTTACTTGCTGCGGGAGGTGGGGTTTGTTGTGGATCCATACCGTTAATGCTACATGATTTAGCTGATTGCCGCAATAAAGCCAGCAAACAGTGGGTGTGGACGATTGGGTCGGGATTTGAATTCTGGGTGTGCCTGTGTGGCGATAAAGTACGGGTGCTCGGTGGCCTCAATTATCTCGACTAAATGCCCATCTGGGCTCGTACCGCTGGCTTTAATGCCCCATGATTCGTACTGATCCCTGTAGGCATTGTTGCATTCGTAGCGATGACGATGGCGCTCTATGATTTTGGTGCTGCCGTATACTTTTTCTGCTAGACTACCCTTTTCTATCGTACAAGTATAATCACCAAGACGCATGGTCCCACCGGTGTTTTCTTTGCCTTTTTGGTCAGCCATGGTGCTAATCAGCAGCGTATCACTATCTGGGTTAAGTTCTTCGCTAGTAGCTGTTGCTAAGCCACCGTTGCGCGCCGCTGCAATCACACCCATCTGTAGGCCCAAACACAGCCCAAGGTATGGTGTTTTGTGCTTGAGCGCATACTGTGCGGCCCTAATCTTGCCTTCCAGCGCACGCTGCCCAAAACCGCCAGGTACGATAATGCCATCGCAGTCTTTAATGATTTCGCCTATTGCATCCTCATCAGCACCGTCCAGTGCCTCAGCATCAATCCAGTCAACATGCAGATCAACCTTTGCCTGCCAGGCAGCTGCCGACAAGGCCTCTGTCACCGACATGTATGTATCGTGATTGTCCATGTATTTAGCAATCATGCCGACCTTGACCTTCTTAGTTGGGATGCTGAGTGCTCGGTCAACCATAGCCCGCCACTCAGCGTGTTCTGGTGTTTTGCTACGAATACCAAGGCGAGTGCACAACACGTCAGCAATGCCCATATCTTCGAGTGTTAGGGGCACTTGGTAAATCGTCTTGGCATTGGGCAGCAGTGCGATAGCCTCTGGCGCAACACCAGAATAGAGGCTGAGTTTTTCTAGTATTCGCTTAGGTGCTTTGGTTTCGGTACGCACCATCAGGGCATCAGGCACGATACCAAGACCACGCAAATCACGCACCGCGTTCTGTGCGGGTTTAGTCTTGAACTCGTGACTGGCGCCAAGATATGGCATGTACACCACATGCACAAAGGCGCTGTTTTCGCGGCCAACCTTCAGTGATAATTCACGAATAGCCTCAATAAAGCTGAGGCCTTCGTAGTCACCAACCGTACCGCCAATCTCCACAATCTGGATATCAAACCCCTGGCTAGCCTGCAGAATTTCTTCCTGCATCGCATTGGTAACATGTGGAATAAACTGAACTGTTTTACCACCGTATTTGCCATTACGTTCATTCTCGAACACTTTGCGCAGTACACGGCCGCTCATTACTGAGCTGCTCTGCGTCAGCTCTTCATCAATAAATCGTTCGTAGTGACCAAGGTCCAGATCAGTTTCTGCGCCGTCTTTAGTCACAAAACACTCACCATGCTCTGCAGGGTTCAGTAGACCAGCATCAATATTCAGATACGGGTCGAGTTTTTGGATGTTTACTTTGAGCCCGCGGGCTTTGAAGAGATTTCCGAGTGAGGCGGCGGTGATACCCTTTCCTAATCCGGAAAGCACACCACCTGTTACAAATACAAACTTAGTAGCTTGTGCCACTCATCCTCCTCATGTACTTGCGGTAATACTACCACAGATAGAAATTGCGTTCAAACCTAAAGGCTTGACCACCTTCATTTCAAAGCCTGAAAGGATTTATCTGAAACTATTTATTCAAGGACTGGATAGCTGCGTCTTTTTGGGGGTCGCGGTTGTTCTTATAATCGTCGTCAGAGCGCTCGATTTTTTGGTCGGGTTCAATACCAATCTTGTCGATACCATTACCTTTTGGTGTAAACCAGTGAGCACTTGTTACCTTCAGTAAACTACCGTCTTGGAGGCGCTCTAACTGCTGTACGCTCCCCTTGCCATAGCTCTTGGTGCCAATCAGGCTAGCCGAGCCGTTGTCTTTCAGGGCGCCAGCGGTGATTTCACTAGCCGAGGCACTACCTTCATTAATTAACACTACTGTTTTGATACCCTTTAGGACTGGGTTACCACTTGCCTTGAATGTCTTTACTACACGACCATCTTGTTTTTCTAATAGCACTGTCTGACTTGGGTCAAGCCACAGGCTGGATACGCTGACAGCCGCATCCAACAAACCACCCGGGTCGCCGCGCAAATCCAGAATCACACCCTTCACATTGGCTGCTTTGAATGAGCTTGCTGCTTCGCGGGACAATTGAGCTGTATCTGGGCCAAAGCGACTAATAGTCATTAGGCCAATGTTACCTGGCAGAATTTCAGACTTTACACTAGGGATGGTGATTTGTGTGCGTTTAATCTCGAGGTTTAACTCCTGACCACCACGTACAATCTTGAGTTTCACCGTGGTATTGGCCTCGCCCCGAATCTTATTTACCGCCTCGCTGATGCTCAAACCAGACGTACTCTTGTCGTCAACTTCTACGATTAAATCCTTAGCCTTGATACCGGCTTTCTCTGCGGGGAAACCGGCTATTGGCGAAATCACTTGGATGTTACCATTAGCGTCCTTGCCTAGTTCGGCACCGATACCTGTGAATGAACCATTTAGTTCGTTATCAAACTCTTTGGCATCTTTGGCGTTAAAGAATTCGGTGTATGGGTCGCCTGTAGCTTGCGCCAAGCCTTGTTTCAGGCCATCAAGCAGCCGCCCATTATCCAAATCACCATCATATGAGTCACGTAATTTGTCGTAGATGGCTTCGACTGAGCTGTAATCAAGATTAGCGGGCAACGAAGCGTGTTGTGCGTTGTTCTTGGTCAATGAGGCCAGCAATGTGCCGTTACCTACCCCGATACCGAGTATAAATATCACTATAGCCGCAAAACTGCGGAATATGGTGCGCTTGAATCTGTTTGATTTTGGCTGTTTGGCTTTTGAAATGTCTGCAAATGAAGTCACTGTGTGTTATATCCCCCGTCAATTTGAACCACCTCATTATACATGCACAAGCATGATGTTCGCCATTATTGTGGGATTAATATGAGCGGGTTTGGTAGGAAAGCTGGCCGTTGAGATACGTGTTGTACTCTGATGTCCTAAAAGTATTGCCAGAGACACTTTCTACATACATGGCGTGGCCCCAATAACCAGAGGTGCTGATGGCGACGTCGCCTGCTTGCGGTGTACGGTAAACCTCTACATCACCAGGGTGGCGATACGCGGCTGCGACCCAATCCTTGGCATTGCCGTAGTAACGTGGAGCGTTGCGACCAGAGGCCTCAACTGCCCAAGCAGCATATGATACACACTGGCGAGTACAGTAACCCCATGGGTCAGGACCATCATTGTCCACACAGCCAGGGCCAGGGCTCATACCGAAGCCGGCATTACGATACGGATAGCTACCTGGGTTAACAGCTTGGGCAGTACCGCTAAAGCGCAGGAAGTAGTAACCACCATCAACAGAGAAGTTAGCACGGCGCTGTGCTGCTATAAGCTCGTCAATACGCTTGCGGTTCTGGGATGTCTTGGCGTTAAACGCATCACGCTGCGCCTGGTTATAGTTCAAAAGACTCTGCTGTTCGTACAGATTAGCATTCAACTGGGCTTGCTGAGCAGCTTGTTCCTTGAGCAACTGATCAACTGCCTGTTTTTGAGCACCAAGCTGTAGTTTGAGGGCAGTAATTTTATCAAGTGTTGTCTTGATTTTGTCCTTAACGGTGTTGCGATACTGCTGCTTATCAACAAAATCACTAATATCATTACTACTGGCAAGCATTTCAAGGGTGCTGATGTCGCCTTCTAGATACATTGCCTTGATATTTTGGCCCAATAATGAGCGTTGCTTGGCAAGTTCAGCCTCGGCTTCAGCAATTTGCTGTGCCAGACGCTGTTGTTGAGCAGTATTATCATTGATTTTAGCTTGCAGCGCACTCACGCTGGCAGCCAAGGCATTGATTGCACCTTCGTAGCTTGTAGCTTGTTCAGCTAGTGATTGTACGGCTTTATTATTTTGGGCATTCTCTGCCTGAAGGCGCGCAATTTCCTGGGTAGAAGTCTCTGCGTTCGCAAACGGAGACACAATGAAGCCAAGCCCGACTACTACGGCGAGCAAAAATAAGATTATTCGGTTGTCTTTAAGCGCTTTTGTTTTCATTTTTGTGTCATTAGAATAGACATTCATATGATACCACAGCTTATGCTTAATTTCAACCTCAAGCTTGAGGTTCCCGTGTATTGGGCTAGGCCAGAATACACCAACCAACACACTGAAAAAGAGAGATATTTAACATAACCACGATTATCCCTGCCTCGGTTTCAGAAATTTATTTGGGCGCTTTGAATTTAAGATAGCGACGTGTAGCGATAACTGATGAAATTGCACCAATCAGAATACCAACTGCCAACTGAAGCCCCAAGATAACCCAGAAATGGCCGGTAAAATAGCGACTCGCAAACTGGATATCCAATAGCCCAAAGCTACTGGCGCCGAGCGTAGACGACGAAACCACAAATAGAAAATGACAGATAGTTACCGACAGCAGCGAGGCAATGATACCGTAGGTTACGGTCTCTACCACAAACGGCCCGCGAATAAACCACGTGCTGGCACCCAATAGGCGCATAATCTGCAGCTCATCCCGACGGTTAAAGATAGCCATTCGAATGGTGTTAAAGATTATGAGCATCGACACCATAGCAAATACCACTACCCCTGCAACGCCGGCCTTCTGGAAAAAGCTTGTAGCACTAGTAATATTATCAATCGCCTCTTTACGCTCACCAGAATATGAGGTTGCATCAGACTGCAGGGCTTTTACATCAGGACTTTCTATAAATGTTCTAATTTCCTCAATTTTATTTGGGTCCTTAGGCTTAACCCTCAGGGAAGCCGGTAGTGGGTTATCAGTTTGCGAGATTGCAGCCAATAAATCGGGTTTATCTTGGTTTGCCTTCTTGTAATCCTCGAGTGCTTGGTCTTTTGATACCAACTCTACAGATTTCACATTCGTTAGCTGCTCAAATTGCTTAATCAGCTCATCACGCCTGGTAGCGGCAACGTCATCCTTGAGATAAACCGATATATCAATCTTATCTGTAATCTGCTGAATCGTATTATCGAAGGTGGCGCTGGTAATGACCGAGAATAAGATAATGGTCAGCGTAATTACCATCACGGCAATAGCCGCAATAGCTAGCGTAAGGTTGCGAACAAAGTTTTGCAGACCTGTCTTGATAATACGCCACTGCGTTATCGTCCAGTGATTACCCGGAGCCTTGGCGCTCATAAACTGCCCGCCTCTTTGTATTCCGCATTGGCACGGTCACTTACTACACGACCATCTTCGATAGTTATAACGCGGCGCTTCAGCTTGTTGACGATTTCTATATTATGCGTGGTAAGCAGCACCGTGGTGCCATACCTATTAATCTTCTCTAGAATCTTGATGATATCCCAGGCGTGCTTGGGGTCAAGGTTACCTGTCGGCTCATCGGCAATCAGGATTTTGGGTTGGCGCACAATTGCACGAGCAATTGCCACACGCTGGCGCTCACCACCAGACAGTTCCTGCGGCATGCGCTTTTCTTTACCCTTAAGACCAACTATATCCAATACACGAGGTACGGTGTGTTCAATCTCTTTATTGCCAAAGCCCACAATCTCTAGCGCAAACGCCACGTTTTCATACACATTACGATTACGCAGCAGCTTAAAATCTTGGAACACCACACCAATCTTGCGACGCAGCAGTGGAATATCTTTATCCTTGAGCTTGTCGTAGTCGATACCACCAATCACGATTTTGCCACTGGTTTGGCGCTCTTCCCTAGTCAAAAGTTTAAGCAGTGTGGATTTACCCGCACCCGATTTACCGATAATAATGACAAATTCCTTGGGCTCCACGTGCAAACTCACGCGGTCCAACGCGGCGTTACTGCTATTGTAGCTTTTTGTTACCCTATCTAATAAGATCATTACTGCTTATTTTAACATAAACGGCTTAGCTGGTCAGTGTATGTTCGAGGTACGCATCAATGAAGTCGTTGAGCTTGCCGTCAAGGACGGCGTCGGGGTCGGAGGTTTCGTGACGAGTGCGAAGGTCTTTAACCTGTTTATAAGGATGGAGCACATAGCTGCGGATTTGATTACCCCAGGCAGCTTGTTCATTGGGACCCTTTAGTTCGCGAATGTTTTCTTGGTGCTGTTCTAACTGAAGCTGCGCCAGCTTACCACGCAAGATACTCATGGCAGTTTCTTTATTCTGTAGCTGGCTACGTTCGTTCTGAATTGCCACTACGATATTGGTTGGTATGTGAGTAATACGCACAGCAGAGTCAGTCGTGTTTACTGATTGACCGCCATGGCCACCACTGCGATATACGTCAATTTTAAGGTCCTTATCGTCTATTTGTACTGCATCAGGTTTATCAACCTTGGGCACTACTTCTACTTTCGCAAAGCTAGTTTGACGTAAATTATCGCTGTTAAATGGGCTTAATCGCACCAGTCGGTGTACACCGTGTTCGCTCTTGAGTTTGCCATAGGCATGCGGACCAGACAGCTCAATTGTCACACTTTTAATACCAGCTTCCTCACCAGTCGATTCATCATCAATCTGTGTCTTGATGCCATTTTGCTCTGCCCAACGTAGATACATCCTAAGCAACATCGCTGCCCAATCCTGCGCGTCAGTACCACCTGCTCCAGCGTGAATACTCAAAACAGCATCCATGTCATCATAAGGACCGTTGTATCTAAGGTCTTGTTTCAAAATTGCCAATTGTTGCTCTGCATCAGTTAACTGGATACTGAGTTCGTTCATCAGACTGATATCGCCAAGCTCAGCTAGTTCTGAGACTTCAGCAAGCTTAGCTTTGAGCGCCTGCCACGGCTCGGTTGCTGTTTGTAACTTAGATTGTTGTTTAGATAGCTCCTGCGCTTTAGTCCTATCCTGCCAAACTTCGGGATTTGCTAGCTGAATATTGAGCTGGTCAAGGTCGGTAATCTTGCTATCCAACGACAAAGCCGCCCATACGGCACTAAGCTCATTGAGTACTATTTGTGCTCGTTTTGTGATGTCGTTCATAGTTCTATATTACCCCTGTTAAAAGAGCGTTTCAGCTGTTTTGTTTAGCCAAAACTGGCCGTGTACTGGGCTCATGAGCTGCGTCCCAAAGTGGTGAAACCTGTGCGTGTAGCTTGTCTACAAACTCATCGCCCAAGCTACCTAGACAACCAAAACCCCAAACATTGTCTGCAAACATACTCCTCGAAATTGATACGATTGATTCTTTGGTCACCGCATCAATACGGTTTGGAATATCATAATAATCTTCAACCGTCTCATCAAAGAAATAACGGTTGCTGTAACCTGCTGCAATATTGCTGACCGTCTGACCACCGCGTTGGTAGCGACCAAGGGCATATTGCTTTGCGGCAGTTACATCAGCATCGTCGAGTTTAGCCTCAAAGACCGCTTCAAGCTCCTTCTTTATGATGGCAAATAGTTTGTCGGCGTTCTTGGGCATAACCTGGGCTCCAAACCACCAGTTGCTGCTATGCGCCGTCTGGCCAAAGCCAGAGCTCATGCTGTATACCAAACCATGTTCACGAGCAGTTCCTAAGATACGTGAGTACAGTGTTTCTGTGAGCATGGTATTGATTAACCCAAGCGCATCGGCCTCTGGGTCGGTCATGCGGGAACGACGGAAGCTATCGAGATAGAAATAGACATTATCTATGGTGTCATTATGGATATAGAGCGGTTTTGTGAGACGCTTGGGCTTCTCGAGCGGCAAAGCGAGTCGACCATTGCCCGGCTCTAGTTCAAGGTTTTTTAGTAAATCTTCTAAGACCTTCTGGCGGTCAGGCGTAATATTACCCGCAATGACAAAACGGAGATTACTTGCGGTATGTGTGCGGTTATAATGCTCGATAATGTCTTGTAATTGCACGTTGTCCATCAGCTGCACACGTTCTTGGTCTGTCATAACCTTAAACCCGTAGGCATTACGTAGTGCGAGACTGAGGTGGCGGAAATGATTATTGCCGCGGGACGTCAGCTCTTCACGGACATTACCAAACTCGGCTGTGAACTCTTCCTCTAGGAACAATGGCTTCGTGACCGCAACCAGTAATAAATCAGCAATTCTATCCCACTCAAAATCGGCACACTCCGCTTCGTACGTAATGTCATATGTACCGGTACTGGCATTGCAGTAGGCGCCATTTTTCTCGAACTCTGCCTGGAATAAACGGGCTTTTGGAATCAGCTCGTTCGCGCCCAGCAGCACATGCTCCATGAGGTGTGGCGTCTCCCATTTGTCTTTTTCTACCAGGTATTCACCTGCTCGAAAGTTGAGCTCAAACGTCATGACGCTAGCATCAGGAATATGAACAAATAGTCCCTTAACACCATTACTCAAACCGACCTCAGTAGTGATATGCTTCACTGATTACTTCTTGCGGCGCTTGGCGACGGTCTTACGTTTGCGTTCTTGTTTGCGGGCTTTTTTGCGGCGGTCATTGGCCTGAGTTTGCGCTGCTGCCTCAACTTTACCAGGTGTAAAGTCAACTTCGTGGAACTCCTCACCTTCGATAATGCGATCGGCATTATCGACTGAATTACGTGCCGCCTTGGTTAACTCTGTCTCTACGTGCTCTTCCAAATTTGCTGGTTGTGCATGGAATAGTGTCTTTACGACTTCATGGCGCATAGTCTGCTGCATTTCATCAAAGATAATCTGTGACTGACGGCGGTATTCAACCAATGGGTCACGCTGACCAACACTCATCCAATAGATGCCTTCACGCAGATGGTGCATATTCTCAAGGTGCTGCATCCACAGATTGTCCAAAATCTGCAGGAACACATCACGCTCAACTTTGCGCATGATTTCAGGGGTGAATGCTGCTTCCTGGCTGTTATATAACTCGACAGCTTCGGATTGCAGCACCTCACCAAACTTGTTGGCATCGGCATCAAATAGACGGTCTAGCACTGCATCATCAAATGGAAAACTATGTGTAATGACCTCTTCTAATTTGTCTGTCAGCAACTCTGGAGAAGTAGCAATCGCTTTGGCCTCATCCTCGATATACAGCTTGATGCGCTTCTGGATATCAGGCTGCGTCAGTACTTCACGGCGCATGGCATATACAGCCTTACGGTGGCGGTTCATGACGTCGTCGAACTTAACTACATCTTTTCGGGAGTCAAAATGGTAGCCTTCCACCTTCTTTTGAGCACCCTCTAGACTACGGCTGATAATACGGTTCTCAATAGGTGTTTCGTCGTCCACGCCCAGGCGGTTCATAACGTTACCAATACGGTCACCACCAAAGATACGCATCAAATCGTCTTCGGTACTGACGTAGAATTGTGTAATACCAGGGTCACCCTGACGTCCGGAACGGCCACGGAACTGATTATCAACACGGCGTGATTCATTACGTTCTGTGCCAATCACATACAGACCACCGAGCTTCTTAGTAGTATCATCCAAAACAATGTCAGTACCACGACCAGCGATGTTAGTGGCCAGCGTTACAGCACCTTTTTGGCCTGCATTGGCGACAATTGCAGCTTCGCGCTCGTTGTTCTTGGCATTAAGCATTTGGTGCTTGATTTTGGCCTTGGTGAGCAATTCAGACAATACTTCGTTTTTCTCGATTGAGTTAGTACCAATAAGGACAGGCTGGCCCTTCACATTTAGTGCCTTAACTTCGTTAATAATAGCCTTGAACTTGCCCTTTTCTGACTTGTAAATACGGTCTTGTAGGTCCTGACGAGCCAGCTTGCGGTTTGGTGGGATAATAATCACATCTAGTTTGTAGATTTGGTGGAATTCCTCGGCTTCGGTTTCGGCGGTACCGGTCATGCCAGATAGCTTGTCGTACAAACGGAAGTAATTCTGGAATGAAATAGTTGCCAGTGTCATAGATTCTTCCTGAACTTCAACACCTTCTTTGGCCTCAATTGCCTGGTGTAGACCCTCGTTGTAGCGACGGCCCGGTAGTAAACGACCGGTGTGCTCGTCCACAATCACTACTTCACCATCACGTGTAACCACGTAATCTTTATCACGTTTGAACATAGTCTCTGCCTTAAGAGCTTGCTCCAAGTGATAGATAGTGCGGATATTACCAGCTGCGTAGAGGTTATCGATACCAAGAATTTTCTCAACATGGGCGATACCCTTGTCGGTTAGTATCACCGTTTTTCGTTTTTCGTCTTTCTCGTAGTCGGTCTCTTTGAGCTGACGAGTTATCTTGGCAAACTGAGAATATGCGTTACCGCTTGTAACTGACGGTGCAGAGATAATTAACGGCGTGCGAGCTTCATCAATGAGAATAGAGTCGACTTCGTCAACGATTGCAAAGTTGAGCTCACGCTGGCGCAGCTGCTCTACTTCACGCACCATATTGTCACGCAGGTAGTCAAAACCGAATTCGTTGTTAGTACCGTAAGTAATATCAGCGTTATACGCTTCCTGACGAGTAGCTGGCCGCAGCTTGCGCATACGTGGGTCATCGTGGTCTTTGTTGTCGTAGTTAGCATCAAATACAAATGATTGGTCGGTCACAATAACTCCGGTAGAAAGACCCAAGAAGTCATACATCTGACCCATCCAGCCAGCATCACGCTGTGCCAAATATTCGTTGACGGTCACCACGTGCACACCCTTGCCGGTCAAGGCGTTGAGATACACCGGCAATACTGCCACCTGAGTCTTACCTTCACCAGTTTTCATTTCGGCCACGTTGCCTTCATGCAGCGCCATGCCGCCTATCAACTGCACGTCATAGTGACGCTGGCCAATAACACGACGTGTTGCTTCACGGGCAACCGCAAAGGCATCAGGCAAAATCTTGTCCAGTGATTCTTTTTCGAGCCGCTTCTTTAGCTCGGCTGTTTGAGTCTTGAGTTTGGCATCGCTCAGTTTCTTATACTGGGACTCTAAATCATTGATGGCCTTAACACGTTTTTTAAGACGCTTGAGCGTCTTAATCTGTGGATCACCAAGTACACGTTTAATAACTTTCTTCATCAGTTTCTCCCTCTTCGGTCAATCAGCAAGATTAACAGTCAATGCATCTATTGTACTATGAGCCGAGTGAAATGGTTGCTTGCAAGCATTTCCGAGCGAAGACGTACAACAGTTACTCGTCACTATTGTACCTCAAGAGCCACAGAGATAGAAGATACTTTTCCAACAATGTTTCACCTGCCCGCTTCGCTGGGTAAAGCCCGAAGGGGTTTAGACGAAATTATGCTTCGCTGCGACGCAAACGAAGTAATACACGACGGTGGATACGGTGGGCGTTGTGAGTATCTTTGTACTTTTTTAGCTGGTTTTTTAGCTTGGCTTCCACGATATCAACGGCGGCAAACATATTGATAGTTGCCTCCTTGGTCATCATAGTACTACTTGGGAGATGTAGCACCACTTCACACACATTCTGTTTCTTACCCTTAACACTGAGTTCTTTCACAAATATTTCTGCATGAGCAGACTCGCGGGCATGGCGTGGCATGTAGCGGTCAAGTTTGCCGATTTTTTTGGTAATGTACTTCTTCAAATCATCTGTTAGGACTGTGTGTACACCGTTGATTTCGAGTTTCTGAATCATGTGAAACCTCCTGTTATATTCTATTTTGTTAAGCGAGCGACTCTTCGGACCTATGTACCGGTCATCAGGTGAGAAGATGTATGAATATACATCGACGAGCGGTATGGCTGGTACATGGGTTCGAAGAGTTTCGAGGCTGAAATAGAATGTGACATGAGGTTACCCCCTCTTTTAGTACTTCTATTATATCCCGGCACGCAAATTATTGCTTGATGGGCCAGTATGGCTTGAGGACTTCAGGGATAATAATGTCTGCGCCATCTTTGGTTTGGTGGTGCTCGATAATCGCAATAAGTGCGCGTGCCAGTGATATGGCAGTGCCGTTGAGCGTATGCAGCACTTCCACAGTTCCGTCCTTTCGTCGCACACGAATGTTTAGATTACGAGCTTGGAAATCGGTGCAGTTTGAACAACTGGTGAGCTCACGGTATTTGCCGTCTACGCTAGACCAGTATTCGATATCGTATTTCTTGGCGGCTGGTGCACCCAAATCACCAGAAGCGATATTTATCACATGGTATGGAATATCAAGTGATTGCCAGAGTTCTTCCTCTATCGCCAAAATGCGTTCGTGCATTTCCGCGCTCTGCTCTGGGGTGGTAAAGGCATACATTTCTAGCTTATTGAACTGGTGGACACGGAATAAACCACGGGCGTGCTTGCCATAGGTACCCGCTTCGCGGCGGTAACATGGACTAAGCCCAACATACAGTAGTGGGAGCTGGGCCTCATCAATTATTTCATCCGCATGGTAGCCTGTCAGTGGCGCTTCGGCTGTGCCAATAAGCGTTAAATCTTCACCCTCTATAAAATATTCGTTGCCCTCGTCATCACCCTTTGGTGCAAAACCAGCACCAGCGGCCGTCTGACTATTTACCATATGCGGCACCGTCAGGTACGTAAAACCACGCTTTGCTGCAAAATCGATACCGTACTGAATCAAGGCTTGTTCTAGCAGAGCCAAATCACCCTTCAGATAGTAGAACTTGGCTCCAGCAACCTTGGCTCCACGCTCAAAATCAACCCAATCTTTGTCTGTTGCAAGGTCCAGATGGTCACGTGCACCGGTTGGCTGGCCACCAACTTGTTTAATCTCTACACTGTCTGCTTCACCGCCCACTGGCACATCATCAAATGTCAGGTTGGGCACGTGGTTCAGTAGCACCTGGTACTCTTGTTCGATACTACTGAGTCGATGCTCGAGGTCGACGAGCTGGTCTTTGATTGCTTTGCCTTTGGCAATCATGTCTTCAGATGGCTTGCCGCCTTTCATGCTAGAAGCAATCTCGTTGCGCTGTGCACGCAGAGCGTCAACCTGCTGTTGCAACTCACGGCGCTGCGTATCAAAGCCCAGAATCTGGTCTACATCAATTTTGTAACCTTTTTCCTGGCTCTTCTTTGCTACAAGTTCGGGCTTATCGCGCAATATCTGAATATCTATCATAAATGTAAGTATACCCTACTTTTTACTCTGTAATGCCTTGATTGTCAGCTCGGTACGCGCCCGCGCATAGCTACAAAATTCACATGGCCCGCCCATTGCCGCTGTACCAATTGGCGGCATCTCGTCACTATCCATGCAGGTCTTCATATCTAGCAATGTCTGCTCTACCCAATCACTCTTCCCATGATGCGGGAAGACAAAGGTATCAAAATCTACTCTATTAAAGAACCCATCACGGTCTTGCGTACCCGTTGCATACACAAAGTAGCCAGTATCACTGACCTTGAAACCGTTTTGTTTGAGTAACCACTGATAGACTTCCATCTGGCGACGATACATATCATGCCAAGTGCCTTCAGGACCGAGTGCAGTGACTGGCTTTGCTTTGGCGGTAGCTTTGTAATCCACCACTATCAGCTCACCGTCATCATTAACCCAAATATCATCCACCGCACCAAAAACGTGTAGATTAGTAGGCTCGTGTACTGTGGTAATACCCGTAAAGTTGTAGCGCCAGGTATCAAGATCGTTGTGCTGATATGGAATCGCCTTGATTTGATTATCTGTCATTAGTGGGTGTGGCTGCTGCTTAATACGATAGTTATCAAACTCTTTCTTAAATAACTCGTCGATTGCCTTATTGATGTTGAATGGTGGGCTACTCGGCCGCGTAATCTTGAGCCGTACATCCAGCCAAAAACAGCGAGGACACTGCATAAACAGCTCAATTTTACTGCGGCTAACCTTAAACGGAGCTGTTTGCCCCGGTTGATACGGTTGTGATCGTTCTCTGCTATACCCTGCCATGTGTTACACATATTGTAACAGCAAAACCTCGGGCTGCTGAGCTGGATATCTTTGTCTTGGCTGGGTCAGCAAGCGCCACGGGCTGGCCGCAGGTCACCCGTAAAGCGCCCTGCTAAGATAAAGATGCTTAGGTCAGCCAAGCGTGATACTAGCTGCTGTAACGGCGGCGGTTTCGGCACGGAGAGTAAAGTTGCCGAGGCCGAGTGCTGGCAACTGATGCTCTGCAAACAATGCAAGTTCGGCTTCACTCCAACCACCTTCTGGACCTATTAATAGACCAAAACTATCTTGGTTTAGAGTCTCTGGTCGGGCGCCACCCATTTGACAAATAATCAGGGGTGTCTTCTCGCCCATGTGCTCTACTGCCGTACGAACCAGCATTGGCTCACGTAGCGTTGGGATATCACTACGGCCGCATTGTTCCACGGCCTCGATAACTATTTTCTGAGCACGCTGTTCATCAAAGCCAGTTTTCTCTGACCTATCGGCCAAGAGCGGAATGAAGTGACTGACCCCTAGCTCGGTTGCCTTTTGCAAAATCCAATCGTTCTTATCTTTTTTAAGTAATGAAAAGAAGAGGTACACCTCTTTAGATGGTAGCTGACGTTCAAAGTCCGTCACCAACATCAGGTGTGCCTCTGTTTCTTTAAGTTCAACAATTTTATATAAGCGCTCTGTTTCTACGCCATCAAATAGCACGACTTCTTGCCCTGATTGATAACGCAAGACACTGCGCCACTGGCGAATCAACGCCAAATCGTGCAGCCAGAAACTGTGTTTCAGCTGCACGGTATGTGGTGCGATATAGAAGCGATGCAGACGCATAGCTATAGTTTACAGGACAACGACGTGACTATTACGCTGTAGTTCTTGCTGCGCTGCTACTTGCTTGGCGTGTGACAGTGATGCATACACACCAACCGTCAATGTAATAGCAACGACTGCCGCTCCGGCTGTAGCGATAATTTGCTTGTTCAACACGCGAGCTGGCTGAGGCATAACAGCTTCAACTGCTACGGTATTTAGGTCGGCTGAAAGACTACCCTGTGCTAACACAGGATTAGCCAATGGATCAAACTGATTCATGGTTTCCTTTTGTTTTAACTAATTTTTATTGTTTGGTTCGAGTCACCTTAAATAGTACTATAGCATAAGCTTTATAAAATTACAAGTCTAATCACACTTATTTTGTATTTTGTCTATAAATACTCATAGTAATCTTTATTTATCTCAACTCAAGGATAGCCAAAGATTCTATATGCGGGGTTTTAGGAAAGAAGTTGTACCCCGTAATACTAGCAATGTTGTATTTCCCTTGCAGTAATGCCAAATCACGAGCCTGCGTGATGGGATTACAGCTCAGGTATATGAGTTTGGGTGGCAGAACCTCCAGGATTCTATCTGTTACCTTGCCGTGTAAGCCCGCTCTGGGTGGGTCTACGACCAAGACATGCTCACCGTCTATGTACTCCAACGCCTGTTCGGCTGGGGCTTCAATAATTTGTATGTTGGTACTGTCGCTATTTTGCCTAGCCATGGCACAGTTATGTACATCTGATTCTATAAGTAGCCCTGCGCCACCAATCCCCAGACCAATTGTACCCACGCCACTATACATATCGATATATGCCGCCTCACCTACAGCCCGCTTAATAGCGCCGAGTGCTTGATTAAATATCTCTACATTAACCTGAAAAAACGAGTGCACATCGTAATGAATCAACTTATCGCCAATGGTATCACCTAGTGATGTATCACCGTAGTTATACAGCTCACGGGTCAGAACACTTGCCGGGCTTTTGGGGTTGGAATAGCACACAACTACGCCCTGGGCGGTGGCCTCTAGCTCTTCTAGCTTAGGAAATGATTCATCTTTGACGAATAAAGCCGCAACCGTTTGGCCAGCTTGGTTTGAACGTACGACCACCGTTTTGAGCTGCGAACCACGAATCCCGTGTTTGTTGAGGACCGCTACGATTTGATTGGCAGTTGTATCGACAGCCGAGAGCGCGATACTACTACCTGGTACGATGATTTTGCCATGCGTTCCTCTGTTGAATAACGCCAAATGAAGACCGTTATCATCTGCCCAAAAACTATATTCCATTTTGTTGCGGTAATGCCACTCTTGTTGGCCGGCCACCATTGGAATATCGCCGCTGTAATCAACATGTTCGCGCCGCATGGTTTCGGTTAGGATTTCTTGCTTGTAAGTGTTTTCTGACTCAAAGGTAGTAATTTGCCAGGGGCTGGTACTCAGATACGCCTCGTCCCTGGGTACTTGTCTGTCGGGGCTGGGCTTGAGGATTTCCTCTGCCACACCCTCGATATGGCTTGATTTTGATTTGGTGACACGCAAGTTAACCGTTTCGCCTGGTAACGCATTCCATACAAAAGCACGCCGACCATCAGTCAGCGTGCCTATTGCTTGTCCACCATGAACAAGTTTTTCAATGGTAAGGGTTTGGGTTGGTAGCATCTGCTACTTGTACAAACCAACAATCAAAACTACGGCAAGTGCTACTTTAGAAACAACACTTAGTAGATTGTATTTCTTATCGAGAGCAGCGTAGTTGAGAGCCTTGCCTTGTGCGCCAAGTGCAGTCCACTGCAAGCGTACAGTTCTAATCAATGTAACGGCTACGACTGCCGCTGCGGTGTATGCCCACCACGGAGAGCGAACAATGCCGTACACATAGCTAGCGTAGATAGTAGACGCCAGGATAGCCAATGGTAGCAATACTGCTAAAAGGCTAATGACATATAGAGACTTGCTGGGCTTGCCAGTGACAGCGTTCTCGCGCTCAAAGAGCCATGATGTCACAGCTGCAAGAACAATAAATACCATACCGAACTTCAAAGCTGCTGCATCTTGCAGGCCGTTTAGAAGTGCAGCAATTTCAAATGCCAACGCACCGCTGACCGCAAAATCAATCCAACGAAGTGGTTGCACGCCGGCCTTGATACCAGCGTCGTCTTTAGCCTTGAGGCGAGTGCCACGCAGCACAGAAAATACTGCCGCAAATGCCAGTAGTGCAACTAATACCCAACGAATTTCTACTTCATAGAGTATGTGCGCGGCTGGTGCTAATACAGTAGTTGTGCGGCTTGCGAGCTCATCCTTAGCGAGATGGCCCAGCAACACTTGTGCTGAAAAATTATTCATAAGCACGCCGGCCAAAATAGCAGCAACAGCGAATACGCCGCCAAATGCCACATGTGGACGCTTAAGAAATGCTAACTTACCGGTTGTTGCCGGTTTGGTGGCCTTAGCAGTCGCCTTAACTGCCGGCTTCTTTGCCTTGGTTGTTTTTGCTGCCGTTGTGGCAACTGATTTCTTAGTTGTTTTTGCAGCCGCACGAGCAGCTGGCTTCTTTTTTGTAGTTTTGGTCTTTGCCTTGGTTGTAGGTTTAGATGTAGCCATGCGAACAGTGTATCACATCTCTTGCCAGAGAGGAGTACCCCTACATTTAGTCTAAGTTTTTATAGGGAATGTGGCACATGCCACGGCCAGTTCGCTCTGCAAATTTTTGATGATAGTCTTCTGCAGAATAGAAAGTTTCTGCTGCTACAATCTGCGTAACAATTGGCTGATTGTATGTAGGCTGTAGTTCGTCTCGTACCTTTTCGGCCGTTTGTTTTTGGTCATCATCTACGTAAAAAATAGCTGAACGATATTGGTCACCGACATCAGGCCCCTGCCTGTTTAATTGAGTCGGGTCATGCAAACGGAAAAAGTGCCGAACCAAAACTTCATATGTCACCCGCTCTGAGTCAAACTCTAGATCCACCGCCTCGGCGTGGCCGGTGCCATGGCCGCAGACAGCTTCGTAAGTAGGGTTTTCTGTGTGACCACCTATATACCCAACAGTACTTTTAGTGACTCCAGGTACCTGGTCAAGATAGTACTGTACACCCCAGAAGCAGCCAGCGGCAAAAATAGCTTTTTGCATACCTATTCCTGTACTTGTACGTCACGCCAGAACGCAACGTAATTGGTAAAATCTTTTTTGACTTGTTCGATAGCTGTTGGTAGTGGCTCTGGATATGCCCAAGCATTGTCCTGGCTGGTATTTGTACCATCAGTTACATTGAAATACTGGCAGACACCCTTCCACGGACAGGTATATGGAGTGTCGCTCTTGATTAGGAAGTCTTGGTTTACGCTGGTGGGCGGAAAGTACCAATTACCCTCTATATAAATAAGGTCTTCTTTAGGTGATTCGGCAATAACCGTGCCGTTCCAGATTGCTTTCATGATTGATGCTCCTTTGTTTGTTTAAGTGTGCGTGCAAACCAAACTAACTCATCGTACAGAGCAGCTAGATTTTTCTGGTAGCGCTCACTCTGCTCTGGCTGTATCTCACCAGCCTCGTTGAACAACTCTTTGATGTGTGGAAAGTATAGCTCGGTATGGATATTAACCAAGCCCAGCCGATGACAAACGGGCAGCAACGCCTCACAGACGCGTACGCCACCCCACGAACCACCACTAACCCCGGCTATGGCCACTGGTTTGTGTAAATAATTGTCGTATTCGCTGTCTAACATACGCTTGAGGCTACTTGGAATGCTGTGGTTGTATTCTGGCGTAACAATAATAAAAGCATCTGCTCGGGCAGTAATGTCAGAATAAACTGGGTCTTTTACATCCTCGCCTTCATCAAGTAAATGCAGTGTTTGTGGGTCTACCAAAACAAGCTCAATGTCTGGATAGTTTTTGGCAAAATCGGCTACATAATGTGCAGCCTTAATGGACTCACGCTTGGCACGCACCGTCCCCACTAACAAAGCAATTGTAATGTCACTCATTAGCTATAGTTTAGCATAAGCGAGCTAACTCACTTCTCTAGACGAAGGCGAGATAATAACCAATCACGTGGCAAAATACTAAGGAACCAGCCGGCACGCGGACCCGATGTCTGACCGATGGTCAAACGATACAAGGCCTGGAACAAGTCCTTTGGCCCAAGCTCATCTGATTTGAAATCATAAATCGCAAGGTGAAACCAGCCACCATCTGCATCGTCAGGAGCTTCAGCGATTTTGTCTGCCAGGCCGACAAAGAAGGCTTTTTCAGTATCAGTGAAAGCAGCCGCATCAATGGTATCCTGTAATGCAAACTTCACATCATCGGGTGCGTAATCTTGCAGCCATGCATCAATAAATTGCAGCTCACGTCGAATAATATCAGCTTCTTCTCGGGCTACGTCTGCATACTCCGTACGAGCTATAACTTCAATTGTTTTATCCGCGTCTTTCAGGGCAGCCTGATAACTGGCGACGAGATGCGTGAATGGTATGCGACTAACGGTTGGCGTATCAATGCCCTCTAGGCAGATAGCGAGCATCTGTTGCTCACTAGGTGTCTTTTCCGGCTTAGCCAGAAGTTCGCTAAACTCATCAAACAGCTTGATTAGACTGATGTCGGTATCAAAAAATAACTGTTTTGATGGACTGTATCGCACCATAAAAAACCACACCAGCTCAGGCGGGAAAACACGTGTCAAATCAACGGCCGTGATTGTATCACCACCACTTTTACTCATCTTCTTAGTATTACCGGTCTTGTTTATGAAGTCATATGGGATAGGATACGGCGCATCAACACCATATACCTGCTTAGCAATTTCCAGGCCCGTATCATAAGAGCCGCCTTTGGTAGCATGATCACGACCAAATGGCTCCGCTTGTACATGTAGCAGCGACCAGCGCGCCGGCCAGTCTATGCGCCAGTTTAGTGTAACTTCACCGTGAGCATAGTTGGCATTTCGTGGCTGGCCATTCTTATCTTCATATGTGATTTCCTGGGTATCTTTTTGGATACTTATGAATCGGCGATTTTTCAGATAACCGTCTTCTATAACTTGTATCGGTGACCACTGCTGATCGAGTTTGCGGCCTGAAACGTCTTCTAGAATATGCTTGATGGTGTCGATGTTGCCTAATGCCTGTTCTATGACTGATACAAAATAACCACTGCGATATTTTTCGTGAGCTCTGATGATTTCCATGTTAACCTTTAGAGTCTGAGCAACTTCAGGCAATTCTGCAACATAGTAATCAGCGTAGCTTTGATTAGAACCATCTGGCGCTGGGATATCACAAAGTGGCTTCCCTAGATATTGGCTATAACTTTCGTCCAAACCAACAGGGACTTTTCGGAATACATCAATATCATCCGATACATGAATATGAGGAGCGACTCGGCCACGGCGACGTAATTCGCGCGCAACCAATTCAGCTGTTAATACCTCACGCAGTGTTCCTACATGATAAGCCCCAGAGGGCGAAACGCCCGAAGACACTACAATATCGCCCTCAGGATGTCGGGCGATGAGTGCATCTACGATAGTATTAAGCCACTGCATTTGGATGTAGTATACAGCAAACTACCTCTGTTAGGAAGTAATTATAATCTAAGAGATGTCAGTGATTTTATAAGCTGTAGTATCGGCAGGAGTTTTGATTTCTACAGTATCGCCGACTGCTTTGCCTAGCAATGCCTGACCGATTGGTGATTCGTCAGAAATTTTGCCGCTGAGTGGATCGGCTTCAACGGTGCCTACAACCTGAAATTCTTTAGTCTTGCCGTCGCCCTTGAGCTTTACGGTTGAGCCTAAATGGACTTTGCTATCGCCTTTTGGTTTCTTGATAACTTCTACGTTATTGAGGATGTGTTCAACCTCTGAAATACGGGCTTCGAGCTTTTCTTGCTCTTGGCGTGCAGTTTGGTATTCAGCATTCTCTGAAAGATCACCAAACTCACGGGCGGTCTTAATTTTGTCGGCTACAACACTACGGTGGCCTATGAGCTCAGCAAGCTCTTTCTCTAGTTCATCAACACCAGTCTTGGTCAGATTAAATTTCTTGTTCATATATACTCCCCTACGTCCTTTGGTATTTAAGGACTTACTCTCTGTTTCAAATTCATAGTCATTTTATAGCAAGTTGCTTGTGCCTACAACAGTGTTCTGTGTAATTCGTCCTGACTCAGCATTTGTGCCTCATCGGCTGTTCGTGCTTTCAGCTCATACTTGCCGCTTACTACCGTCTTGTCACTCACCACGAGCCTGTATGGGATACCGAGCAAGTCAGCATCTGCAAACTTCTCCCCTGGACGAATATCACGGTCATCATATAGTACCGTAATACCTGCCTCAGTCAAGCTATCATAGAGCTTGTCGGCAGCGGATACCGTATCTGGCGTATTACCCAGCAGCGCTAGATAGACTTTGAATGGCGCAATGTTTTCTGGCCAGACGAGGCCCTTATCATCAGAAAAGTGTTCGGCAATCATGCCGATAAGACGGCTCACACCGATACCATAGCAGCCCGCAATTATTGATTGCTGCTCGCCATTCTCATCAGTGTAATACACGCCAAGTGCATCAGTATATTTAGACTCTAGCGGAAAGATATTACCCACTTCTACCGCACGCTTTTCAACGAGGTCTTCCTTTTTCAGATTCATTTTCTTCAGGTTTTCGTCTGTGTAGACCTCTTTGTTAACAGCGAGCCGTTTAGCCTCATCAACATATATCGTATCTTCGCCAACGTCACTCAAAGTCTGATACTCGTGGCTAAACTGTGAGGTAAAAATACCGCCATCAGCATAGGTTCTGTAGGTAAAATCACCAAGACCCAGTCGGTCAAAGACCTTGGTGTAGGCTATTGCAATCTGCTCATAGATTTCCTGATGTTCTGCTTGATTACGGGCAAAACTATACATATCCTTCATGAGAAATTCACGACCACGTAGCAAGCCGCTTTTAGCACGCAGTTCGTTGCGGAATTTAGTTTGAATCTGATAGACAGACATTGGTAGGTCTTTATAGGAATTGATAAAGTCGCTGATGGCATCCACAATTGGCTCTTCGTGAGTAAGCCCCATCCCGAGTTCAGTACCATTAGCTAATTTAGTCTTGAACCAATTATCAACCTTGGCATCATCCCAACGGTCTGTTTTCTCAAATATCTCTTTAGGCTGCAAAGTTGTCATCTGTAGTTCTTGGCCACCGACTGCATTCATTTCTTCACGGATAATATGAGAAATATTATCAAGTACACGTTTGCCAAGCGGCAAAAATGCATAAACGCCAGACATTTCCTTGTGAATAAAACCAGCTCGAATCAAAAGCTGGGCATTTCTAGCCGTTTCATCAGCTGGCGCTTCTTTACGTGTTTTGGTGAATAATTGTGTTCGTCTCATCTGGACCTTATTCTAGCAAGGTTCATATTCGAGTACTAGGTGTAATTTATCTCTGAGAAACGAAGCAAGCTATACATACTCGTACAGTGCGCGAGTATCGCAAGAGAAAATTGCGCATAGTGCCGAATATGAGCCTTGTTATGTGACCTTAAAGATAAAGAGGGCCAGAAACGCTATGCCATTCTTTATAAAGTGCAATCCAATGCCAGGCCAGAGACTGCCCGTACGATAGCGCAGATAGACTAATACCATAGACAGTACAAAAGTATCCGCTGCTGCTGTCCACAGTAGCGGCTTACCACTACCCCACTGCAGATGTGCCGAAGCAAACACCAAGCTCGTTACCAACGCCGCGGGCAATAATGCCATGCGTGCTTTTAGCCCGGTGAACAGAAAGCCTCGTACAAGTATCTCTTCGACTAATGGCGGCAAGATGACTAATGCCAAAAAGACATAGACCAGGTTTATACCACCAGTGCTAGCGCTAAACCCCAGCTCCTGCGTCTGATTGGTGTCAATCTGTGGCAAAAAAGTTTTTATCAGACTATACACAATCAATATATATGTCACAAAATAGACACCAAAGCCTGCCACAGCGTAGAGAGCGTCCTTGGGCTTAGGGCGAATCCAGCCAATCGAACGCCACGATGTTTTGCGACGTCGCATAAACCAATACAAGATGGCTATACTCACTGCTTCTACAATTAGGATAAAGAAGAACTGGAAACCAGCCGATGTATCCAGCTTCTGTGTTAATTCAGCAGAGCTCATGCCAGCAAGACTGCCCGCCAGCCCAATACCAAAACCGGCGATAATTTGGCTGACAAAGTATATGAATAAGGTAATCGCTATTGCTTCTAGCGGGGTCCAGTTGACTGCTTTGCTAACTTTTTTACGCCGTTCAAAATAGTGCACGAATCCATAGAAACCCAGTGCCCCGAGGATTATTAGCACAATGTTCATTTAGAAAAACCGCTTTACATCAACAATGGTTATCAGCACAAAGAGCAACATCAACAACGCAAAGCCGCTGCCGTGGATAGTGTCTTCCGTATTCTTAGTCAGCGGCTTTTTGATAGCTCTAAATAGCAATGTAACAAACAGTCTGCCGCCGTCTAGCGCTGGTATTGGCAAGACATTCATAATCGCCAACGACAAAGATATGACTGCAATAATCATCAGCACAAACTGAATGCCCAAATCACTGCCCTGCTGCAAAATAACATAGACACCAACCGGGCCAGATACCTGTTCTGAAGCCTTTTTGGTATCGCCCTTAAACAGGTTAAACAGCGCTGTGCCGAGGCCCTTAAAGGTCAGTTCCGTAAACTGCTTAATAAGACCACCCGCCACGACTGGCGCCGACCAAGTATAGCGGCTTACTTCATATTGGCCCGGAGCAACACCTAGGTAGCCTTTTGGTTCTGAGGTATTTTTACTGGCCTCGACTTCTGCGGCTGTGCGTAGCTGCACATTGGTGCGCTGCAGCTCGCCGTTACGACGGTATTGTAGTTCGACTGTCTGGCCAGCATATTGCTTGGTAGTATCGGGAAATTGTTCAAGCACTTTAGTTGTATGTTGCGGTCCATCCACGGGCCCTATACTTGCCAAAATATCATGTGACTGCAGACCCGCCTTGGCAGCCGGAGAATCAGGCTCGATATACCCCGCAAACAAATCCTGGCGGATAAGCGTCTCGTTACTCTGTACCGTAAACTGATTGTCTATCAGCTTAGGCATGCCAATCAGCGCCAATAATATCAACATCAGATAGGCCACCAGCAGATTCATACCAACACCGGCTGTCATAATCTTAATTTTTGTACTCAGTGGCGCGGCACCATAGCTGCCGGGTGTTGTATCGGCATCATGTTCACCCTTTAATCGGACAAAGCCGCCAAGCGGGAGCCAGTTCAGTGTGTACTCGGTTCCGTTTTTGCGAGCTAGTGTTTTGGCCTTAGGGGGAAAGCCAACACCAAACTCTTCTACATCAACACCGCCACGCCTCGCCATAATAAAATGCCCCCACTCGTGCACCACCACCAGGCCAACAAACAACACCAACCCCAAAATCAATAAGAGTATACTCATTTACTTAAGTATACCATTCGGTTACGATGTTGTGCTCGTAAAACATAAGCAAGCTTCTGTTTTAGGGCAATGATTATTTACCAAAGCGGCGTTTGCGGCTGGTATATTCGATGAGTGCTTTGTCGAGCTCTGATTCATCAAAGTCAGGCCACATAATCTCCGTAAAATATAGTTCTGCATAGTCAGAGCGAAAGAGCATGTAACCACTTGTCCTTTGCTCTCCCGATGTACGAATCAACAAATCAACGCCCGGCACCTCTGGATGATAGAGTACCTTTTCGAGCATCTCAGAAGTTACATCCTTGGCAGCAACGCCTGTTGTAACCAATTGTTTTACCGCATCTACAAGCTCTGGTTTACCACCGTAGTTTACACAGATAGCCAGCGTGCCACGAGTATTATCTCTGGTTTTGAGCTCTGTTTTTTCTAAAGCTTTGTGCACATCATTGGGCAGTTCATCTAAGCGGCCCAACATTACAATCCGAACCCCTGCTTTATGAAACGTATCAAGATGCTTTTCTACAGCCTTGATAAACAGACGCATAAGGTAGCCTACTTCCTCCTCGGTACGCTGCCAATTCTCGGTAGAAAACGCGTAGGCGCTGACGTATTCAATACCCCTGTCAAAAGCCGCTAGGGCAACTTCCCTAAACGCCTCTGCCCCCTGGCGATGCCCTTCAAGCGTAGGTACACCATTCTGCTCAGCCCAACGACGATTACCATCTAGAATCAACCCCAGATGTCGCGGAACAGTAGTATCTTTACCCATATTTAAACTGTGAGAATCTCTGCTTCTTTGGTCTTGGCAGCTGCTTCGGCCTTCGTCTTATATTGAGCCATGTTATCGTCAGTCTGTTTTTGAAGCCGCTTAGCCTCATCTTCGCCAATTTCCTTAGCCTTTTTACCTGCATCGACAGCATCCATTGCCTCACGGCGAATATTGCGCAGCGCAACCATACAGTCTTCGAGCTTGCCACCCACTACCCTTACGTATTCACGACGACGCTCTTCATTAAGCGGTGGGATTGGCACACGCACTACGCGGCCGTCATCTGATGGGTTGAGACCCAGTGATGGATTATCACGAATAGCGCTGGTAATAGCCTGGATATTAGTTGGGTCAAAAGGAGTAATCTGCAGTAGCTGCCCTTCCGGTGCAGATACATTGCCCACCTGGTTGAGTGGCATTTCTACGCCATAGGCAGACACCACAATGCTATCAAGCATGCTCGGATGGGCACGACCTGTGCGCACCTTTTTGAGGTCTTCTTCAAAATGGCTGATTGCGGCCTGGAATTTACTATCTGCGTCGTTTACTGCCTGTACGGGGTTCATGGTACTCCTTAATCTATTACATAATAGTATAGCAAGTCTTGGTGGCTATAACATAGCATTCCACCCTTGTCATTTTGTACTATTTGTGCTATTGTTTAACCAATCTAAACGAAAAACAAAAATGGCAACAAATCAAACAGAACAAGATCAAAACCTCTCAGAAAACCAAGTACTAGACGAAATTATTGGGCAAAAGCACGGTGGCGCCTACCATAACAGTTACGATACCTATGGCTACGAAGGCCAGAGTCTTTTCCAGCGCTATATTTCTGCCCTGGGGTCGCGACAGCCTGTGGCAATTGCAATCACCCTCGTACCCGTTGCAGTCATTATATTAAGCCTAGCGTTAGCGAGTGGTGGCAAACGCTCCAACACAGAAGAAACTCCAACCGACACGCCACTTTCTAGTGCAGCATCAACTGACAGCAGTGATTTTACCCAAATCACACGAATAAATGATGGTTTTGGTAATACAGAAAGTAGCTCAGACACCACCAGCAGCTCTGGTAGCACTACAACCGAGACTACACTCATCAACACCCCGTCGACGAGTACATCTGGTAGTTCGACACCGACGAGTACGTCCACTACACCCACAAGTACTCCAACAACGAATACAAACCAGAATACATCTTCTAATCCTCCTCAAAACACCGTTACCGTCCCCCCTATTAAAGATGTAATTCCGAATGTGCCAGCCATCCCAATTATCAAGCAACTGAAGCTCGGTAAACTATGTAGTATTACTGGTGCCGGGCTCAATGAAGCCAGCGGACTCGCCTCAAGCATGAAGCACCCCGGAGTGGTATATACGCACAATGATGAAGCCGGAGATGTTCTTGCGGTCCGAACCAGTGATTGTAAGGTTGTTGCCAGAATCACCATCAGTAAATTCCGCGGTGGCAAGCTTGCCGACCCAGAAGCTATCAGTATCGACCACAAGACCGGCAAGGTATGGCTTGGCGATATCGGCAACGGACACCCAGGCCAAACAAAGGCTATGACCGATAAAGACCTGGCTCTTAAAGACCCTGGTGCTGCTGCTCGAATCATTACCTTTGACGAACCCAGCAAGCTAAGTGGAAAAATTAAGGCCCCTAACGAGAAGAGCTACGACATTACCTACCAAGGCGGCATGCAGAACTCTGAAGCACTACTTGTTAACCCAAAGACCGGCCAAGGCTATCTTATTAACAAGCAGCCCACCAGCACCGTTTACAAGCTTCCTAACCCGCTCAAGGCTGGCGAGGCAAAGAATACTAACGTAAAGATTTCTGGCTACGTCACTGACGCAACCTTTACGAGCGACGGTAAATATATATTGGTACGCTACAGGACCGAGAAAGACCCTGCGCCTAAAATCGTCTATGTCTATGACGCTAACTGGAAACAAGTTGGCAAGATTACAGTTCCCAAAGTAAAACAAGGCGAATCAATAACAGCCGACACAGAGCGTGCCTCGTTTGTAATCGGCAGTGAGGGCGAAAACTCACCACTGGTTCGTATTGCACTTCCTTCTAAGTTTGGCGGCGGACAACTGGCTACGGCAGTAAAAGATGTATGTAAGAACATGGCTGGTACTCAAACCTCAGTGCCATCAGGATATACACAGAATAGTGCCGGTAGCTGCGTAAAGAAGGCTACTACTTCAACACCAGGAGCACCCGCTACTACTACTGTTGGTGCAGTTAACCTAAAGAATTGGAAACTCACCTTGCCTGTCGGTAAGTCAGGTGACCCAACAGAGATTAAAAATACAAACTTGGCAACCTACAAAAACGCGCCGTGGTACAGCAGACTCAGCGATGGTCAAACCATCTTCTATGTTGATTCTAAACGAGCTACTGCGACTACTTCTAACTCCGACAACCCTCGCAGTGAGCTACGTGAGATGAGCGGCAGCAAAGAAGCATCATGGAGCTCAACCAGCGGCACACACCAGCTACTCACCAGACTGAAGGTTACTCAGCTGCAAGGTACGAGTGCGGGTGGTAAAACATTCGGCGTTGTAATTTCACAGATTCATGATGCCAATGACGACGTAACCGTGTTTAGGCTTGAGGGCAAGAAACTATGGGTTACCAAGGGAGACGAGCCCCACGGTTATCTAGTGGATGGCAACGTCAAGATTGGCCAGATTATTACTGTGGGCTTCAAAGTAGAAAAGGGAGTAACCCGTTACTACTACAGCAACACTGGCTCAATGAGTCCATCATTAATTAGCTATTCCCTAAAACAGAGTTACAGTGGTGGCTATTTCAAGGCGGGTAACTACTGTCAGTGTGGTGGTGGCCGCACTGGCAAGACCAAGATAGTGATTAGCGGTCTGGGCGTTACGCATAATGGCAAACTACCAGATATTGGCGGCAACTAGCCTACTCTTCTAGCTACATTAAAATAGCCCCGTAATCGGGGCTATTTTAATTATCGGGGCTGGAGGGGTTGCCTTTAGGCGACTTCACCCAACGCGATACGGTTGAAACGACGTACTACGACATTTTCGTTCATCAATGCAGCTTGCTGTTTTACATAATCGGCCACAGTCTGGTCTGGATTCTTGATATATGGCTGGTCAAGCAGACAAAGCTCTGCAAAATATTTCTTGAGCTGCCCTTCTACAATCTTGTCAGCCATATCTGCTGGCTTGCCTTTGAGTGCATCACCGGCAAGCAATTCCTGCTTTTTTGCCTCACGAACATCCGCAGGAATATCGTCAGATGAAACGTAGGCCGGTGCTGATGCAGCAATATGCATTGCAACATCCTTTACTAGCCCGCCAAAGATTTCGCCACGAGCCACAAAGTCGGTCTCGCAGTTAACCTCTACCAATACGCCAATGCGACCGTCGTGATTGTAGGTGCCGATTACGCCTTCGCGTACTTCGCGTTCACCACGCTTTTCGGCCTTGGTAAGTCCCTTTTTACGCATAGCTTCTAGCGCCTTGTCGAAGTCGCCTTCAGCCTCTACTAGCGCAGCCTTAGCATCAGTGATACCAACACCCGTTAACTCGCGTAATCGCTTAATTTCTTCAATACTTATCTCTGCCATTACTTCTCTTCCTTGTCTGTTTCTGGCTGCTTCTTAGCATAGCTCGCAGTACCAGCTGATAATGCGCTGCCAACATAGTCTGCAATCAGTTGCAGGGTCTTGATTGCGTCATCATTACAGGGCACGGGATATGCAACCTGACTTGGGTCAGCATTGCTATCTACCAGGGCAACTACTGGTATACCCAGCTTGTTAGCCTCACGGACTGCATTTACATCGTGGATGATATCGAATACAAAGACTGCACCTGGCTTAGCGGCAAGGTCTTTGATACCACCGTAGATGTGGTTCATTTCATCAATTTCTTCCTGGAAACGCTGAACCTCAAGCTTGTTGTACTTGCTTGCCAACTGACCAGTTTCCATCTTGGATTCTAGGTCCTTGAGGTGCTTGATACGGCCACCGATAGTGTTACGGTTGGTCATCATACCACCGAGCCAACGCTCCACCACGTATGGTTGGTTGTTGTCTTCGGCGACTTTCTTAGCAATGCCATGGACTTGGCGCTTAGTACCAACAATCAGTACTTGCTTGCCAGCGGCTGCTGTTTCCTGCAAGAACTCTAGAGCAATTTCTAAGCTACTGACCGTCTTAGTTAGGTCAATAATGTGGCTGCCACCGCGTTTGCTGTGGATGTACTGAGCCATCTTAGGGTGCCAGCGGCTGGTCTTGTGACCAAAGTGCGCGCCCGCTTCTAATAGTTTTTTAATATCAACATCAACTGATGCCATAAGTAGAACCTTTCTTGAATCCTTGACCTTCGGATGGATACCGATACGGCGCTCAAGCGAGCGACTCGTACAGAGGATTCTCTCCAACCTGCTTACTTTATTACCGAAATATAGTAACAGATACCTAACAGATTGACAACTACTGGTTCTCTAAGCCTTCGATGACCGCCAGGTATTCTACATTGTCACTTGGGCTCGCTGTATCATAATAAGCGCGTAGCACTAAATCTTCAGAGTCATTGTCATAGTAGACTTTTGCGGAAACACCTTTTATATCTTCCGTCGAGGCGATGTACACATTGAGGTTGTCGGTATTCAAGTTATCACGATTAATGTGCTGCAACACCGTGTCATCGTATTTTGCTTTCTCGGTGGTCGTTGTCCCCGGTGTAGGTACTAGGCTTATGCCTCTGCCTAATGGCAGCATAAACAACCCGCCAGAACTACGTTTATGAGTCTTCTCCGTATCAACAGTAAATGTCTCTTCCTTGATTACACTCGAAGAGTCTGCATTGGGCTCATAGACCATATGAGCAGCTGCAACCTGCTCGTCTGTAAAGTCCAGCCCCTTGATTGTTACTCTCTCGCCTGATGCAAGAGTCAGATGCGTGCCTTGCTTCTTTAGCATGTCCTTTGTTTCAAGACGAATTTCTTGAGCCTGGTGGTTGTCTTCTATCTTTTCATGGATTCCAGCGCCAGCAAGGCCCGCCACCATTAGTCCAAGAGCCGCCAATCGGCCGGAAGCCCTTGGCTCTCTTGCTTGAGATGTATTATTTTTTTCAAAAGTTTCGTGATTATTTTTGCTACGCACAATACTTAATATATTAGCATAATATCATTTAAAAGTCAATGTTTGGAGCTATTGTATTGACCTAGGCCAACAGAGGTGATAGAATTGTTTGGTTAAACATCGACTGCAGTGAGGCTCGCTGCTAACCGATGGCAATCATTAATGAGCTAGGATTTATATAATGAAAAAAGATTTGCATCCTACAGACTACCGCCCCGTAGTATTTCAGGACCTCAACGACAAGACCACCTTCCTGACTCGTTCAGTTGTAGCCACCGATGAAACCATCAAGCTTGATGGCGTAGAGTACCCACTTGTTAAAGTACACATCAGCAGCGCGACTCACCCGTTCTTTACCGGCCAAGAAAAGCTAGTAGACATCGAAGGCCGCGTTGACAAGTTCAAGGCACGCCAAGAAGCTGCTGCATCTCGTGCAGACGCACTCAAGAAGGCTGCTACCAAGACTCGTACCAAGAGCCTCAAGTTAGACGAAACCACAAAACTCGGCTCAAAGTAGCTATATATACCCAAAACCACCCATCCCTGAGATAGGTGGTTTTGTTTTGTACATATATACTAGAGAGAACTTATGGAAGCTAAAGAACAAGCCCTACGAGCCGAATACGACGAACTAAAAACTCGATTACAAGACCCGAGTATTTTTAGTTCGCCCGAATACCCTAAGCTGGCCAAGCGCCAAAGCAAATTGGAAGTTGTTATTAGTCTATTTGATGAATATCATCAACTAACAGAGGCAAAACAACAGGCGCAAGAGCTTTTAGCTAGTGGTGATAACGAGATGAGTGAACTGGCCCAGGCCGAACTTGCAGAGCTTGAACCAAAAATTACAGAGAACAACGATAAACTTGCGGAAGAGCTCACGCCGAAAGACCCCAATGACGAAAAGGACATTGTCATGGAAATTCGCGCCGCAGCTGGTGGTGACGAATCGGCAATCTTTGGTGGCGAATTATATCGTATGTACATTCGTTGGGCAGAAGACCACGGCTTCAAGACCGAGCTTATTAGTGAAAGTGTCTCAGAAAACGGTGGTTTTAAGGAAATTATCTTTGAGATCCACGGCGAAGATGCCTATCGTATGCTCAAGTTTGAAGCCGGTGTCCACCGCGTACAACGCGTACCGGCCACAGAGAGCCAGGGCCGTATTCATACCAGTACGGTAACCGTTGCAGTTATGCCTGTGGCGGAAGAAACTGATATAGAAATCAGTCCGAATGATTTGCGTATAGATGTATTCCGTAGTGGCGGTCACGGTGGCCAATCAGTCAATACTACAGACTCTGCCGTCCGTATCACCCACCTACCCTCTGGTATGGTAGTGACGAACCAAGACGAAAAATCACAGATTAAAAACAAAGAGAAAGCCATGGGTATTCTCCGCTCCCGCCTGCTCCAGCAAAAAATTGATGCCGAACAAACCAAGCTATCCGACGCCCGCAAAAAACTCATTGGCTCTGGCGACCGTTCAGAGAAAATTCGCACCTACAACTTCCCGCAAGACCGTATTACCGACCATCGTATTGGCTACAGCCGCAGCAGCATGCCGGCAGTTCTCAGTGGTGACATCGACGACATAATTGAAAAGCTTCATGAATACGAACGCCAACTCATCAATGAGGAACCCTCATGAGACAAACCCTAGGGGGTTTTTCTCATCGCGCCGCGTGCGGAATAAATCCGCGTCTCGGGCTGCTCTTTTCCCTACACAAGCAATTATGAAAACGATATCTCAATGGTTGAAAGAAACTCAGCTCCGGCTGGAACAAGCAGGCATCGGCACGACCCGTCTGGATGCTCTGGTGCTACTTGAGGATGTTCTAGCAAAAGACCGATCTTGGCTATTGGCCAATCCGGCTTTTCACGTTGATGACAAAAGTTTTCACAAATTAGAGGAGTTAACTACCCGTCGTGAAAATCACGAGCCCTTGGCATATATCCGTGAAAGGTCAGAATTTTATGGCCGTGAGTTCTATATAAACCACTCTGTACTAGTACCACGCCCAGAGACAGAGACTATGATTGAGCTACTCAAGCAGCTCCCCTTGCCACCCAAGCCCACTATTGCAGATGTCGGTAGCGGTAGTGGCGCAATTGGAATCACTGTGGCACACGAATTACCAGAAGCAACAATAGACTTAATAGAGCTGGACAGTAATGCTCTAGAAATAAGCCAAAAGAACGCGCTATCTCACAACGTAACCGTCTCGTGCATACAAAGTAACTTATTAGAAGATGTCCAGGCACGTTATGACGCCGTATTGGCAAATCTGCCCTATGTACCAGAAGATTACGAGATTAACCAGGCAGCCGAACACGAACCTGCGATGGCACTGTTTGGGGGTTTTGACGGGCTAGATTTGTATCACACTATGTTTGGACAACTTGCCGAACATATCAATGACAACGGCTTCGTACTCACCGAGTCCCTGTTATTTCAGCATCTTAAGCTAGAAAAACTAGCAAAAACCTTCGACTTTGAGCTATACCAGACCGAAGGCCTTATCCAGGTTTTCCAGAAAAACTCCTAGCCCCCATAACTCACTTATCTGAGTGCAGTTTGGTTCAAAAAGGAGCACAGCAAATAAGCCGTACTGAGGTACGGTGCGTGCGGAGCACATCTTTTGGGGCCGAAATGTGCCAGATATGTGAGTTATTGCTTGTAAGATTCGAGGGTAACAGCAATCTTTTGTTCTTTGCCGCCACGAACAATTGTCAGTTCAATTTTTTCGCCAACAGCATGCTTGCTAACAAGCGAAACGAGGCTATTTTTCTCGTCAATTGCGGTACCGTTGACCCTGATAATGATATCTTTTTCTTTGAGACCGGCCTTGGCTGCGGGACTATCGGCAATCACAGCATTAGCTTGTGGTGCAATGTAGGCACCTCGCTTAACATTCAGATTGAACTGATAGGCATACTCGTCGGTCAGAGTGACGTACCGTACGCCGAGGTACGGTCGCTCAAGCTTGCCAGTTGTCATAACACTCTTAATCAGACCCTGCACATCATTTATCGGTATGGCAAAGCCAATATTTTCGGCTGTGCCCCCTGCAATTGCTGTATTGATACCGATTACCTCACCACTAATGTTAACAAGTGGCCCACCAGAATTGCCTTCGTTTATAGCCGTATCCGTCTGGAAGAGGTTTTGCAGTGTCTCCGCATCATTGCCAGCCTCATTTCCTGCCTGAATACTGCGACCGTAGCCAGAAATAATACCCGAGGTCACTGTGTTTTGGAACTGACCCAGTGCGTTACCAATAGCCACTACTTTGTCACCAACCTGTACCTTGGATGAATCACCCAGCTTGGCAGCTGTTAGTTTCTTGCCCTTGGCATCTTTTATCTTAAGGAACGCTACGTCCAGCGTGTCACTATCAGTGGTACGACCCACTACCTCGACATTATCTAGCAGCGTACCATCAGATAACGTAACACTTACCTTGGTTGCATTGGCAGGCACAACATGACGATTAGTCACAATGTAGCCACTATCGCTGATAATAATACCGGTGCCGGCGCTCTGCTGTTCAACAGATTGGCCACGGCCAAAGAAATCAACTCGCTGCGAACTACTCGTTACATCTACTGATACCACGCTCGGGCCAACCGTCTTAGCTATATCGCTAATAAGCTGACTTTCGTTGAGCACTACCTTCTGGTCGGCTTTAGAAATACTAGGGTTCGCTTGGTTTTGCTTGGCAGTACTGCCCAGCCAACCGCCCAAAAAACCCAATGATACTACGGCAATCAATAAAAAAACCACGCTCAGAATTTTCGTACGTTGTACGTGAGAAATATGTTTCAAATCCACCATGTCTTCAGTTTTCTTTTCCTGACTCATCTAACACCCCTTTGCTGAGAATAGGCTTATACTGTTTTGTCACCCCAGTCAGAGAAGACCAGGATTACCACAATCACAGCAAACATAATGAACATCACTTGCCGCTTTACCAAATCAGTCAGACGGTCTGACTCATCCAGATAGTACATGCCGGCAATGCTAAAACCCAGAACTGATGAAAGTAACGCTGGCTGTGGAATAACACCGTAGAACAACAGCCAATGGCTGAGTAGCCAAGCCAGGGCGGCATTAAAATAGGCCCAGACTTGCGCATACAGCGGCCCGTATTCATCCTCAAAGCTCGTAAAGAAGTGACGCGCCGAAACATAGGCAATCAACCAGCTGCCCAAGACAATGCCAAAGATTGGTGCCTCCGTCCAGGCAATATACAGTGCCACTAGACCAAGTGCCTGGCTGATACATGCCTGTACAGAAACAGACAACACGCTGGAACCGGGCTTAATAAAGACTAGCCACACGCTGTAAGCTGCTGCCCACAGCAGCTGATACATGCCGTTGGTGGTATGATCCATAAAGACAACGACCGATACGCCAACAATAATATCAACTGCGTTAGCAGTAATATTTGTCAGCCAGTAGCGAGGGCGGACTGCAAACATACGCCACTTGCTTAGGAGAATTAACGCGATTGCCGCTTGTACAAAACCACCTTCTAATCGCACTAAGACATAGACAATAACCGGCAAGAAAGTGGTTAACCCTATGTGGAAATAATGCGAATAGCCCTGGGCTGGCTTTATCTTGGTATGAAGTTTACTGGCTAGTGCTCTCATTTTGACCTAGGATTATGACGAACTCAGCACCGTTAGGGTTAATACCATCAGGGAGTTTAGTGGTGGTGGTGACTTTCAATCGCTGCTCGAGATAGTGTTGGGTGTACTTCTTCTTACCACCCGTCAAATCAACTAACATTGTTTGACTGTAGTTTTTGGTCGGAGCATTTGCAACCGTCGTAATGTTATAACCATATGATTTCAAATCATCGGCGCGCCTAGCTGCAAGACCAACAATAGTTGAGCCGTTAAAGACTGCGATAGAAGCATTTTCATTATTAATATAGCCGTCTTTCAGGGTGTTGCGGACAAAACTATTAATCTGACTGTAATCGAACAGCCCGGCAGCTGGTTGCTGCGTAGACAATCCGTTTATATTACCGCTCTTAATAAGTACGTTTGGTGGTGTCACCAAATCAAGTGAGCCAATCTTTGTTGAATCAATGCCCTTCATAATATCGTAGACACGCAGGACTTCACCGGTAGAAAAATTAGATCGTACGTGTGACCCAAATTCATTAACCAGTTGATTAATCTTAACAGGGTTACTGTAAGTTCCGGCGGACATGACTTTGTTCTTGAGCGCTATAATAACCGCGCGCTGTCGTTCTGAACGGTCGAAGTCACCACGAGCACTGGTATGACGAGAACGGGCATAGAAGAGTGCACGCTGGCCATCAAAATGATTAGGACCTTGTTTTACATCAAGTACATATGGCTTGCCACGGGTTGTGTCGTATAGTCGTTCATAGACCACGCCATTTTTATCAACATTTATATCAATACCGCCGACAGTGTTAATGGCTTTCTCGAAGGCCGCAAAATCAATCATCACATTATAGTGAATCGGTATACCCGCAACTTCTTCAATCTTTGATTCAATCGCCGCCAGACCAGCTTGTTCAGCTCGTTCATTGATATCAGAGGTTTTTTTGCCATTTAGTACCTTGTATTTGGCGTTAGCGTAGACCGCATTAATTTTTGATTGGCCACCATCTGATTTGACCCAGAGGTCACGCGGTATACTCAGCATAGAAGCATTCTTTTGAATGGGATCAATACTTAGTATCAGGATTGTATCTGTTAGGTCGGCGCCGTCATGGCCAGCACCGCCCTTACCAAGCATCAATACATTCACACGACCGTCACCTTCACCCTTGAGCTTGGTTGGGTCAACATTTGCGTTGAGGGCTGGTGCACCACCGCCGCCACCGAATATCTTGCGGGCTTTTAGGAAGGCGTTACCAAACATGAAACCGCCGACAAGAACGAACGCGAGGAATATAAGTGCAACACTCTTAATGATGCGCTTTTTCTTGCGTCGATTTTTGACACCCTTGCGAGCTGATGCAGCTGGCAAATCAAGCTTCATGGCGGCGCCCTCAGTGGCAGCCATATGAGAAGCTACTGTCTGGGGCACAGGAGTACCTTCTGCCCGTAGCTTGGCTTGGGCATTGGGACGAAAGCCATCTGCTCCCTTGAAACTATCAAGCCGTCCGCTGGAATCATGAGCACGCCCAATAGATACCCCCCGATTGGCTCGCGCCTTGGCCTGGCCAGTACCGACAAATCCATCAACCGCCCCACTGCGCGGCGTTCTTTGGGACGCCTTAAACTTACGAAAATTATCCATATTACTGTCGTATAGTATAGCCCGAATCGGCTTTTTTTAAAACTGCCTATGCTAGCGTATGCGTAGTAAATCCTATATAGTTAATGACCGAGTATGGAATCAATTAACCCCATTACATCTGATACGCAGCCAGAACCTGAGATTTCACGCCCAAACAGGGGTAGTGATGATGCCAAAAGTGTTCTATCAACCATCAGTATCATTATATCGGCTGTTGTATTTGCGCTTTTGCTGACTGCTTTTGTGTTTCAGTCATATGAGGTTGATGGCCAAAGTATGCAGTCTACCCTGCAAAACCGTGACCGCCTAATAGTCGCCAAGCTACCCAAGACTTGGGCGCGACTAACGGGGCACGACTATATACCCAACCGCGGCGATGTAATTGTCTTTAATACCACCGCTGTACGTGATGGTGCAGCTGATACCGGTACAAAGCAACTCATTAAGCGCGTTATCGGCCTACCTGGAGAGCGCGTAGTCGTTAAAGACGACGTTATTACAGTCTATAATAATGAATTCCCTGAGGGCTTTAACCCGGACAAAACTGGCGGCTGGGGAGATGTTATCCACGGCACCAGTGGTAATGTAGACCTCGTTGTTGGTAAAGGCGAAGTTTTCGTCTGTGGCGACAACCGATCAAACTCATATGATTCACGTGAACTCGGTGCAATTCCAAGCAAAGATATTGTCGGCAAACTATTGCTTCGTATCTATCCGTTATCTACAGCTGAAGTTTTCTAAGACAGTTCTTATAGAGTATCGAGTCGGTCTAGTAGCTGCTGGAGGTCTTGTTCTGTCTTAAAGTGAAGTTCGATACGCCCACCCTTGGCTGTTCGCCTAATACTGACTGGTGTCCCGAGCTGTTTCGTTAGCTTCTTGGTCTCTGGGGTCTCTACGGCCATCCGTTCCTTGACTGCTTGCTCGGTTTGAACACCTTGCTTCTGTGTTGTAGCAAACTGCTCTGCCTGGCGTACCGACCACCCATGCTTCAGAATAGAGGCAAGTAGTTCATCTTGTTTGCCAGGTACTGTCTTAAGAGAAAGGATTGCCCGGGCATGACCTTCACTTATTTTGCCCTGACTCAGCGCATCACGAGCATTTTCTGGTAGTTGTAGTAGTCGAACCAGATTACTGACAGTAGTCTCGGCTTTAGCCAAACGTGCTGCAATGTCTTTATAGCTCAGGTTAAATTGCTGGTGTAATCGTTCAATTGAAATAGCCTGTTCGAGTGGTGATAAATCTACACGCTGCACATTTTCTATAAGTGCAATTTCCAGTTCCTGCAATTGGGCTGGCTCGCGAATGATGGCTGGGATTTCTGTCAGGCCAGCCAGTTGAGCAGCCCGCCAGCGGCGCTCACCAGCTACAATACGGTAAGCATTGCCACTATCTTGCGGTACGACAATCAGTGGCTGCAATACACCAAACTGCTGAATCGACTCGGCAAGCTCGTTTAGGGCCTGTTGGTCAAAGTGACGACGAGGCTGGTCTGGATTAGGATTAATCCGTGTAATGAACAATTTTTGTATTCGGTCTTTACTGTCAATTAACAGAGACGGGTCAAAATCCGTTGGTATTAATGCGTCAAATCCTCTGCCTAGTCCACTCATGCTATTCTCCCTAACAATTCCTTACTTAAAGCCCTATACGCCCGTGCACCCTTTGACCATTTATCATGGTCAGATATTGCCTTGCCGTGACTCGGTGCTTCTGCCAAACGAACGTTGCGCGGGATGATAGTCTTTAGCACCTTATCGCCAAAATGCTTTGTTAGTTCTGCATAGACTTGCTCTGATAAGCTAGTGCGGCTGTCATACATAGTCACTACTACTCCCAGCAAATCAAGGCTCGGATTCAGGCCGGCACGTACGCGCTGCACCACACTGAGTAATTGACTGAGACCTTCTAATGCATAATATTCTGCTTGGACGGGTATCAGCAAGTGATGCGCAGCAGTCAGGGCATTAACCGTTAGTAAGCCTAGTGATGGCGGACAATCAATGATAATAATGTCGTACGAAAGTGATGCTAAGGCCTCTTTTAGGATTTGCTCGCGCTGCATCTCACCTACCAACTCAACCTCAGCTGCGGCGAGCTGCGGATTAGCTGGCAACACGAATAGTCCATCCACGTTAGTTTCCTGTACCGCGTGTTCGGCACCAGTCTTCTTGAACAAGACATCGTAGATTGTTGCCTGCAAGCTATGCTTGTCTATACCAAGACCGCTAGTGCTGTTGCCTTGTGGATCAAAATCAACCAACAGTACCGACTTGCCTGCCTTTGCAAAATAGGCACTCAAATTAATAGCCGTGGTGGTTTTGCCCACGCCGCCCTTTTGATTCAAAATGGCAATAACTTGACTCATATCTGTTAGCCTCTGTCCCTATCTACCATAAGCGTATCATACTTTTCACGAGTTTTCACAGAGTTTTCACGACTTTTTATACTGTTATTACTCATTACCGTACCTGCATCCTTACGCTGTTAATTTGCATAGTAGTGATGGTATTACCATCCTTACAGACCAGACGTACTAGTACCTCGGCTTTAGCATCGTTTTCTATCTGGAACCAGTCACTCTTCAGAGCGCCCGTCCTGTCAGTGGCCAGGTTGCCAGTGGCGGTCAGGTCTTGCCAGCTCGGGTTGTTATCGGTCAGAGCATATTGCAACTTGCAGCTCGCACCTTGTGGTGCGGCAGTACTGATATTTGCCAAGAGCCTTACCTGGTTCGCATTACCCAGATCAACCCATGTACGGTGTTCACCTGGCAGCTCAGTCTCATTGGCTGGTTGCTGCCAAGCCAAGGTTTCGCTCGCCAAGCTGTATTCGCTAAAGGCCGTTTGTAGACAATCTTGCCACTTGTCGTTCTGATAGCAGCGGAACTTATTCATCTTGCTGTTGTAGTACTGCGCACCATTGACTCCGGCTGGATCACCGTCACTGCTCTTGGTATCCAGGACAAATAGCACTGTTTTGCCATTGTTGCCAGCGCCAATCTTAACCTTGCCAGTGAGAGTATCAACATTAAGCGCGTTATCGCCGTTAGCTGACTTCACTGCCAGAGCGTTGGTACTATCGAGTTTCAACTCCAGAGCACCAGAGTTGAACACGGTGAATACACCATTGCCGTCCTTGGTGAGTGTCAGGAGATTTGCATTGCCGGTGGCGGTCAGGCTGATGGACTGTGCGCCGATTGATGTCACGCCGCTCAGAGCGCCAACACCAGTTATGCCGCCGTTATTGTTACTTAATCCACCGACTATTGATGCGCCACCAGAAGTCATGTTCAGGCCAGTTATATTCTGCAGTACACCGGTATTTGTTAGTCGTAGGTCGCCGCCAGTTGTAACACTGCTGAGTACTGCGTTGCCCTGGCTATCCAGTTTCTTAGCAATCTCGGATGTAGCTTTAAGCGTGTAGATGTTCAAAGCATCGTACCTCACGTGCCAGTAGCCGTACTCGTCCTGATAAGTTAGTTCTGGGAAGACGGAGCCCAGCTGCTGAGCCAATACACCGGTCTGGTGTTCGGTGTCACAAGAGGTATTTGACTGCTGGAAGTATGCGTTGTCACAAGCAAAATCGAAGGTTACAGTTTCAATATCTTTAATCTTATCAAGTACGTTGTCGTCGAGTGACAAGATGTTTGTCTTGAGCCGCTGGTCAGATAGACCAACACCCGAACAAGCACTGTAGCCAGTGATAATACCACCACTCACCACCGCCTGGTTGAGATACTGGTTGTTGCCACAAGTTACGGTAATACCACTTACGCCATTTCGCTGGTACACACCAGTGGTGTTGATGTTACCTGATGCCGAGATTGTAGTGATGCCGCTCAGAGCACCAGCCGAGCTAACATCAAGCCCAGTCGAACTGATTGAGAAGGCATTACTGCCGCCGCCAAGAGTAATCGCTCCTGTACTTGTACCTGTGTTGATATTGACCGCGTTGTTGGCATTGGTGTTGAAGTTAATAGCACCGACTGCTGTTAGCCCGCCAGTTAGCGATGTTAGACCATTGCTAACGGTCAGCGTATTTGTACCGGTTATAGTTGTTGCACCGTTCAGAGATATAGCGCCTGTACCGGTACCGAAGGTGCCCGTACCACTGATAGAGAAGTTACCACTGCTCTGTGTAAATCCAGTTATTCCACTAAGCGCACCACTGTTGATGATTAGGCCGTTGATGGTATTTGTAGCTGTTGCACCGGTGATGGCGCCAGATAAGCTCAACGTTGTTACGCCGCTCAGAGCACCAGCAGATGAAACATCAAATGCGGTTGAGTCTATCGTCAGGGCATTGCTGCCACCACCGATTGTAATAGCACCAGTACCTGTTACAGAATGGGCACCACTTGTTTGGCTAAATCCTGTGATGCCACTCAAGCTGCCGCTATTGACGCTCAAACCGTTGATAGTATTGGTTGTGTTGGCACTGATGGTACCACTTGCGGTAACACTGGTGATTCCTGATAGTGCACCAGCAGATGAAACATCGAAGTTGGTCGAATCAATGGTCAGTGCGTTGCTGCCACCACCAAGCGTGATAGCACCGGTGCCAGTCACCGAGAAGGCACCACTTGTTTGGCTGAAGCCGGTGACAGCGCTCAGACTACCGGCATTGATAATCAGGCCGTTAATGGTGTTGCTGGCAGTCGGAGCAGAAATAGCACCACTAGCAGATATCGTAGTTGCGCCTGTAATTGCTCCGCTTAGGCCGAGTGAAGTACCGCTAATCGAACCAGCGCCAGTGATGTTACCACCGCCGAGCGCCAAGTTGCCACTACTGAAAGTGATGCCCGTCACACCACTTAGTGCACCGCTATTGATGCTGAGGCCGTTAATCGTATTGCTGGTAGAAGCCGTTATGGAGCCAGAGGCGGTTATAGAAGTTACCCCAGCTAATGAGCCAGCATTGATTATGCCGCCATTTGCCAAGTTCAAGCTGCCGCTCGTAAATGTCAGGCCAGTGACCCCCGTAATTGTTCCAGCACCAGTGATGCCGCCGCCATTATTCGTGATGCCACCGTTACTAACTATCAGGCCACCGCCGGCAGTGATTGTTTGAGCGGCAGATGTTTGCAAATTGCCCAATATATTAACAGTTGAAGACGCGTTACCAATACTCAGCGTTGTTGCTGCACCACCAATGTTAAGCGTAGTCACATTTGTATTGAGCAGGTCAAAGCTGGTAAGGCTCGTTTCTATGCTGTTTTCGTTGTAATAGGTGGTGCCGTTACCGGTTGCGACGCCCGCAATGAAGTAGCCTCGCCCAAAACGATTTGTCAGTGTCGAACCAGTGTCAGTGCCACCAATCTCGGGGATGTAATACTCTGTCAAGCTTGCACCGTTAGACCAAGTCAGATTTGGCGTGATGCTCAGAGCAGAGGCAGTTTTGCTCGTGATTTTGGCATACGTTCCATTAACCAGAACGTAGTTTCCTACATCAAAGTTGGCAGTATTGCCCGAACCGACTTGTATAGTGCCTGGCGCCAAGCCACTACCACTAGTGGCGGTTGCAGAGCCATCAAGCTGACGGAAAGTAGTTGTGAGACTGCCGTTAGCGTCTATCTTCAACGCATCATTGGTCCCGATGGTAAGCGTGCCGCTCACATCTAAGTCACCACTGAGATTCACGTTATCAAGCAATTCAATCGTGCTACCAGCATCCAGTCGAATCTGGCCTGTGCCGGTGAGCGAGATATTGTTATTACTGCCTGTAGTCGTTATCTGTAGTGTGCCACCGTTCGTGACAAGTGGGGTTGTGACTGAGGTAGCAAAGCTAACAGCAGCCTTGGTATCTAGTGCGTTACAAGTGCCGCCGCTGCCCAGCGTGATAGCATTGCCGGTGCCGCTCAGGTTGCCCGTGCCACTTGGACATGTGAGCGTTGTATCACCACGAACTGCAGACGTACTTGATGAACCATAGTTGACCGCAAGACCAATACTGCCTGCGCCATTGGTAATGGTAAGACCGCCACTGTTTGTCAGCCCAGCTAATGTATAGCCCGAACCGTTGCCAATCAGTAACTGGCCGTTTGCAGCTGCGGAACCATTTACCCCTGTACCGCCACGAGCCACCCCAAGTGTACCGGTGGTGATAATCGCAGCATCGAGTGAGGTGGTGCCGGCAACCGTTAAGCGACCTTGGGCATCAACAGTGAAGGTCGGAATTGTGGTAGTTGAGCCGTAACTACCTGGCGAAACAGCTGTGTTAGCCAGGCCAAGCACGCCAGCATTGTTTGTTAGACCAGTGCCGGTTAAGTCAGTAAAGCCTTCGCCGTTAATCGTTAGCGTATCGCCTGCGCCAAAGGTAATCCCGCCGTTGGCCGTGATAAGACCTGCTACACCAAGCGTACCGGTCAGGTTCGCGGTATTACTGATAGTCTGGCCGTTGATTGCACCAGAGGTGGTGAGGGTTGTGAAACTCGGATTAGCACTGAAGTTAATGTTCAGTGTTCCACCCAGTGCCACACTGCCATCACCGCTCAGATTACTACCATAGTTCAGGTTGATTGAACTGTTCTGCAAAGCAGCATTGGCCAGATTACTAATGGCTACGTTGCCGGCAGCTGTCAGGCGACCTTGGGCATCAACCGTAAAGCTCGGTACAGATGTGCTCGAACCATAGCTACCTGCCGAAACAGCGGTATTTGCTAAACCAAGCACTCCAGCATTATTCACTAGACCGGTACCCGTCAAATCAGTAAAGTTCTCGCCATTGAAGGTGAAGGTGTCACCTGCCTCAAGTGTGAGACCACCGTTGAGCGTAGTCAGACCAGTTACCGTTAGAGTACCAGTCAGGTTGGCCGTTGCGTCTATGTCCTGGCCGTTGATTGCACCAGATGTGATAGTGCCGCTGGTGCTCAAATTACCACTGGCATCGATTTGTAGTGCGTCACTTGTGCCGACGGTGAAGAGCGCGGCTGGGGTGGTATCACCCACGCCTATATTGCCATTGGCCAGTATGGTGAATTTCTCGGTGTTATTGGTTATAAACCGTAGGGCGTAATTATCGGTGGTACCGAGGACACCGTCAGCACCAAAGGTACTACCGTTCTGCATGAACGCCAAACCACCACCGCTACAAGTGGTTGTCAAACAGATGGTGCCAGAGGCATCCGGAAGTGTATACGTTCGGTTGTTCGTCAGTGTGCCAAAGTCCAGCGTACCAGTAAAGCCACCGACTGTTTTTTGTAAATTGGTCGCGGTGGTGGCTATACCGGCCCTCAGCGCATACGGCACCGCCGTTAGCTTGATACGTGGTGTCATTTCACCGTCACCATTGACGTTCATGGTCAGCCACTTTTCCTGCGACCAATCGATGGTGCCAGAGAACGGTGTCACACTGCCCAGATTGGCACTGAAGTAACCGTTCTTGACGCTGACCGTCTCTGTTTCGGTCCATTCGTTGGTGCCACTAGTGACTGCGTCGTACAGCTTGAACTGGATACTGTAACTGCCGTCATCAACCAGTGAACCACCACTGTTCAGCAGACGACCCTGGAAGTTGAGCGTGCTCGATGTAGCCGCATATACGCGCGCACTCTCGCCCGCGCGCGTATATGAATATACAGTCGCTAACAGGGGTGAAACGACCAAAACAAAAATGACTCCAACCAACCATTGTGTAATGGTGTTTGGAGTCGAGCGTCTGCGTACTCGCGTATACGCAAAACGTGGCCGTTTATGGCCAAAAATAAGGTCAGTCACCTTGTATTTTTGTTTGTTTTGTTTTTGGTTGTTAGTCGAAGCAGTAGCCTTTTTGACTATCGTTTCCACAGAATACCCTATCAGTCACTACGCTAAGGTACTATGCAGAAAACTCACTTCGATTTTGATCTGGCGTTTTTGTTTTGGTTTTTTGTTTTGTCAGATCTGTCGTTATTGTACCTCTGTGCGAACAGATATGTAAATAGTAATGTTTACTATTCCTGTGCATAACTCCAGGTCACTGCACCGGCGCAGCAGACCTGCAAACCCCGGAAGTCAAAATAGTACTAAAGTACCAGCCTTTTAGTACTAGCTATCTCTGTTATAAACACGTCAAAATGTACGACATATCACTATGCCCAGTAGTGGGCATAGAATTACGTAGAATTACTGGAGGTTGGTAATGTATTCTGCCCAATCGTGGTCATCGATTGCCTGGGCAGACTGTATAAAGACTAGTAGTTTCTTTTTAGAGAATATGACCGTCTGCGGGCCCTTAATTGACGTGCCAATATAGGCCGTAGGGTTGGCTGTTGCTAAAACCTTGGTAGCACTAAAGTCTTCTGCGGTCTTTTTTACCTTGGCCTCCGTGTCTGTCTCAAACCCTGCGGGTAGTGGCTGCTGGCTGATAGTTATCTCTACCCCACCGATGGTATCTTTGTAATTCACTACCTTGCGCGTGCTGTCGTAGCGGACAGGGGCATCAAGCGCCTCTTTGCCACCCTTTGGTAATGAGTAGTCAAAATCTGCTGTTTCCGTCTGTTGGCTGAGCACCTCTGGCTTGCCCTGCTTGCTATCTGGCCACACCGTCACAATTCCTACTCCTACAATAACCACTGCCACAGCAGCACTGACACCAATAAATCGCTTATCAGCATAAGGAATCTTATCTTTTAGTTCTGACCACTGTATATTTGGCTTTTTGAACTTTGGCAAAGAGATATGTACAGATATAGTTTGATTATTCTTATCCAAAGGCTGTGCGTGGGGGTGAGGCGCCGGTTTAGCCTGAGCACGCGGCGCATATTGATTGGCGTCCTCAACAGCTTTTGCCCGCATTTTACTGCGCATACTGGCTGGGACTGGGTCGTCTGCCAGCCAATCCAACCACTCTTTGTCCTTCTTGGACTTAAAATTTATACCAGCCATGTTGCCAACCTTGTGTTTATGTGCTGCTGTGTCAGTGAGGCAAAAATTTCATTTCTGAGCAAAGCATATCTGGATACGGTGCGCGAAGAAAGGTAGTTTTTGACCGCTGACGCACAGCGAGAAATGCTAGACTGGTAATATTGTTGGTATAACCCCATAATTACCCCCTATTGTATCAGATTACACCTAGTGGCGAATCAGGGGTTGGTATTCTACACTTGGTCGAGAGTACTGAAGGAGTGCCCACATAGCCAGGACGGTACTATGGTCATTCGCCGTTTTACTGCCAATCTCGGCTGCCCACCCACCATTTGGCATCTGCTCTTTGGCAATTTGGTCTATCCATTCTTGCTTTACGTCACTACGATTACCAGACAGTAGTAAAAACGCAATTGCCTCATACCGTAAGTCTGCAATAGTAGCTGAACCTCCTGCGATTGCGAGCATCCCCCTATTTACTTGAGATTCAAGTACCTTGGCACTGTCGGGTATATCACAATTATTATCTCTAATAAAACGAAATGCCAGAGCGACGTGTGTCAAATCATACTCACCTCGACCGTAATTATCCTGCATGGTATTCCAAAAGTTTTTCGGCAAAGAAAGATTATCGCAGTTAGCAGCATATACGTTCGTAAGTGATGTACCTGCAAGTGGTACAGATATTCCATCTTTGAATACCTTTTCAGGAAACGCGATACGAGCAAGATAACGCAGTTCTATGGCACTCTGGGTTTGTGCCGTAGGTATATCAAAAGGCGCGTTTGTCACACTTAACTCCGCAGGAAGATTATAGCTTCGCTGTAAATAGTCAAACAATAGACGCTGAAATGGGTGTGCCGAAGTTGTCATGGTCATTTGGTAAGTCTCAGCTCTACGTATCGCCTTCTCCGCCGGGCTCAACGCATCAAAATGCTGCTGGGCAGCCCTTAGCGCTAACTTGTGACGTTCATAAGTTAGCTTCTTGGTACTAATAGTTATTGTGGCGAACATTAGGTAAAGCGCGAACACTGTGGCAATTATCGTCAGCAAGCTTTTCTGGGTGAAGAAAGATTTACGTAGAAAATATCTCATCTTACTAGGGCTGAGTATCCAGTGGTTGCTGAATACCTTCAGTAAAGGTCTTGCCGTGGATTAGTCGCCGTCCCGGGTTACTATTATAAAAGAGTGTCAGGTTATCCAGTGTTGGACCACGACCAATATCGTCGGGGTAACCATAGGTCTGTGACGCATCCACACTAATGGTCATAAAGAAGTAGCGCCCACAACCAATGTTTGTGCCACCACTATTTTTAACCGTATATACACCTACGGTACCGAGAGTTACGTCACCCACATTAGTAGCTTGACCATAGGCAGACATAGCCGAACCGCCACAAGCCTTAGCAACGTCGGTTATGAGCGGGTCATTCATTGAACGATATTTAAGTTGCCATCGAGCACCAATAGAGTTATCGGTACCATTCATAAGCCACTTGGTTGGGAATACGTCACTACCAGCATCAATTTGTCGAGAATAGGTGGCAACTTGCGGCTGCGATAGGAAGCCCGTCTGAGTAACACGAGAACTAGATGGATACGCTATAGTATTGTCACCATTTGCAACAACATAGACATCTTCTAGGGCAAAACTATCCGTCGTAGTACCGTTGTTTCCAAATTCATACCAACGTATGCTGGCCGTAGTATTCGCGGCTATGCTTACGGCCAACGGTTGTAAGGGTTCAAACTGCGCATAGTTATACGTAGCTAGGTTGTTGTAGGCACCACCGTTATAAGACACCTGTAGGATAACCCTGTCGGGGTTAAGCCCGAGAAAGCTGTTTTCGCCAGTATAACAAGTACCGGCACCAGTCGTGATATCACTTGTCGGCATATAGAGCTTGAAGTACAGAGTACCCCCAGAAGCAATACCAAATGTCTTTGTGGTTGCTACCGCACCCGCAGCAGTACCCGCGGCCGTACTCGCAGTAGTACCACTGAGGGTTTTAGTTATGGAGGTAGATTGACATTTTGTGTCTGCCGTCATATTGGTTATAGAAGCCCATTGACTGGCGTCATAGTATGGAGAGCCTGTATCATCAAAATCATCTTGCATTACAATTCCTTGGCAACCGCCGCCAAGCAGATACGACTTGCCCTGGTAGTACGTGGCGGCTACGCCATAACGTCCACCGTCAAAATTACGGTTTGTCTGATACCACTCACCGATTCCTGACGGATTGTTACCTGTTGCAATAGTACTGTTGGCACTGATTGGCGCAACCAGAGTACGAGCTGCGCAGTCGTTAGTTGATGACCGTCCGCCAAAGATATACATGTAGCCATTTACGGCAAACCCATCTGCCTGGCGAATTGGTGACGGCATGTTAGTGGTGTATGTCCATGTGCCGAGGCTTACTGTCCCACCGCTTTCAGTAATTTTGTTGTACTGTACGTCACTGAGGTAGTTGGTGCCATCGTATCCGCCCAATATGTAGATATTATTAGCATACGTAATCACTACATGGCCACTGCGAGCGACGTTAAAACCAGTCAATGAGGTCCAACTATCCACGGCAATATTACCACCAGCGCTCAGAGATGGGCTTACGAATATGGTTGTTTGCACCGCAGAACTATCGTTATAACCACCGGTTATATAGATACGATTATTCCATACAGATGCACTAAACTGCGTACGCTTAACCGCCGCTCCGCCGCTCGTATCACCAATTGCACCAGATGCATTACTCCATGAAGCAATGTTGCCCGAACCATCAGGGGCAGCATAGTATATGGTATCTTGTGCCGTGTTCAAGTTACTGCCAGTCTGTCCACCGATAAAGTAGAGCGTTCCGCCTACGACTTCTAGCTGACCAAAGCCACGTTTGGCGGGTAACGCAGCTATGCTACCTGCAGTCCAGGCAGTAATTGATCCATTTGGATCTATGGTGCCTTTTTGAACGTTTGTAGTAGTGTCGGCACATTCCGTAGAACCCGTACAACCACCCGCTATGTATATATATCCATTATAAACTGCTGCCGAGGCACCAAGTCTGTCAGTGGAGCCCGAATTATCGTACAAGGTAGATGAAACAGAATACTTAGCTGGTGCGCCGCTATCGTTGTTATAAATCTGGAATGTCTGCACGGTATTATCTAATCCGGTGGACGCACAGTTTGGAGGTGTACCACTATTACAACCACCTATAACGTAAGCATAGGAATTTGATACTGCCAGACCAAGCCCCCAACGTTGGTTAATAGTAACGATAGAAGTGTCGAACGAATCTATGTCACCCGTACCAACATTTATCTTCGCAAACTGAATGTCTCGCAGTGTACTAGCAATACCGCTGTTATAGCCGCCTACTACATAGAGATACCCATTATAGCCAAACGCAGACCCCCGGCCGCGACCAATGGAAAGTGCGTTGGAGGTTAAGGTCCAGCCACTCCCTACAGTTACTACATTATTACTATTATCAAACTTCGCATAACGCACCTGTGTAAGGTCAGATGTGCCAGGCGCATTGCCACCCACAAGATAAATATAGTTGGCATAGACCGCACCGGCGTGTTGACCCAAACCCACACCGGAAGCGCCCGTCACGGTACCAATCTGTAGCTGTCCACTGGTACTACATCTGTTATCAGCGCCTCCGCCCGCTCCATCAACACCAAGACTACCATTAGCCATGACGTTACACTTCCATACATTCTGCGTATAGGTACTGCAGTTACCGCTACTTAATGCCATGCAGCCACCAAATATATAGAGATTGCCGGGTATTGTTGCTGCGCTGGAAGGATTGGCGCGCGCGTAAGCATAGGTATAGGTGACCTGTGTGTTTGAGGGCCAGCCAAGTGTATTAGTGAGTAATGCAGTGGTCATACGCTGCTCTATCCAGGAACCGGTCCAACTACCATCCGCATTTGCTTGATTCCTATACACTGCATTCTTTAGTGTGCCGTTACCCTGATGGCCGCCAATTATATAGACAAAGCCACCGAATACAGCAGTAGCAGCACCGCCAACGCCATTAATTGCTGCATTGCCATTACTATCTATTGTATTGGTATCATCTATACACCAAGTACCGTTAGTAGCACCAGCACATGTTGGCGGGCTTTTAAGGCGACCATTACTATCAATTGCTGCGTAGGCAGTATTGTCAGACATAGAAGTACACTGGTAGGTTATGCAGCCACCTACCACATATATGAAACCATTAAGAATGGCTGTTGATACCAGCATCTGACCTGCTTGGCCACTACCGGATCCCCCTGGCGGCAGGCTGCAGTCGTAGGGGTCAGGATCCTGACAATTACCGTTACCCGGATCCTGCGATACGCTTACCGTTGAAGCATCGCCATCGGCATTAATAGGGCCATATTGAATATCTTTGTGGGTCGCGTAACAATCACCCGAGCCGTTTTGCCGCGAACAACCGCCAAACCGATATAATACATCTTGCCATGCAATGAATGATGCACCGATGCGCTGATGGTTTACGTAAGCCATAGTATTCCAGACATCTAGCGTACCGTCAGAATTAATGCTAGCGATTTGGACGTCATTGTTAATCGCCGTTGTTCCCGAACAATAACCGCTGGTAATAGTATTACAACCGCCTGCCGCGTAGAGATAACCTCCCCATATGCCCGTCATGACACCACCCATGGATGCACGAGCAAAAGCCATCTCATCAACCCCGTCGGCAGCAGCTGTCTGCCAGGAGTTCATCGTACCATCACTATTGAGCCTACTAAATTGAACCGTCTTGAGCGGAGTGCCGTTAGTATTGCCACCTATAATATAGAGGTAATCATTGTAAGCCTGTACTGAGGTAGCATAACGAGCAGTGCTCAGAGCTTGGCCATTCGACCAGCTCCCTAGTGTACCATTTGGTAAAATATCCGCTACTTCTACGGCAGTCGTAGCACCAGATGTATTGGTCAAGCTATCTGTATCGCCACCAAGCACGTACATCTTGCCTTTATAGGCATAGGCCGAGTGATACGCCCGTGCCCCTGTGCCAATGGTAGCTGTGCTCATACCCGTATCTTTATACCAATAGACCCAGTCAGGTTGATCTGGGTCAGTTGGATGCCAGAGTTGTGGTTCCCCGTTTGCCCCAAGCTTGGCTATATATACTGTTTTCTTCAGGTTAGTACCATCATAGCCCCCCGTGTAGTAAAGATAGCCGTTGTATGCTACCAACGATGCGCCCACATTACCTGCCCCATCAGCAGTTCCTGAACCTGTTGGCAGATTATATGCGCTATTGGTACACCAGCCAGTACATGGCACTGCGTTACTGCCTGGCGCAGGACTTTCGAGCGACAAGTTAGAGTTATTAATATGTGACCACTGTAGCGTCTGGTTATACGCTGCTGTCGTCGTGTTGCCATTTACTACGATACTTACCGAGTACCACGTATCACTCACACCAGCACTGGTAGGTAGCGAGGCCGTGCCGGTGCTAGTACTGGAATTAGGTGGTGAATCTATCTGCGAAGATACAAATCCCACGCCCGTACCAGCCACACCAGAGCTATGACCACTAGCGATATCAGTGTAATTATAAGTACCGTTGGCTGGTGCGAGTGGTGAAAAGCCTTGGGCAACTGGGGGGTCATTTGTAAAACTGGATGCACTGATGATGAGGGAACCATTGGTCGTTGGTGTTATGGCCGGGAAGCTTGGTGTATTGGTGCCATTAGAGTTTGTGGCTGCGGCAGCAATTAAATAGTTACTGGCAGCAAATTCTTTTACCCGCATAATAACACCGCTATTGAGCTGACTGGTTGATGTTGTCCAGTTGTATGATGCCGCCTCATTGCCGCCACTAATATTTGCACCTATCTTGTAAGAAACGGCTATTCTGGTGTTTGCGTAATACGACGTCCAACCTGCCGGCGCTGTGATAGTTGCATTTTGCGTAGCAACAATAGCTATATATAAATCACCAGAGGGCCGAGTATCCGGCATATTCATCGTGAAGGTGGTATCGGAGGTGGCGTCGGTACTAATCTTTTTATCGGCAATGTAAGGCATTATTTGGCCACTGCGGCCACCAGCACGATATAGATAACCGCTGGCTGCAGCCACACTCTGATCGTATGTTGCGTCGTTCATAGCGCCGTTTTCGGTCCACTTATTAATACGGGCGCCAGTAGTAAAGCCTTTTTTGAACTGCTCTGTTGCAATATCAAATGCAACGTTAGTCTCGTTATTACCGTACATCAGCTGGGCGGCTGATTGGATATAGATACTTGGGTCAATGGATAGTGGATAGCTGGCTTGCTTGAGGTTTTCTGCAACTAATGTCAGTTTGTTGCCATTGAGTTCGTACCGTACCTGAACTGATGACTGGTCATTGTCTTTCTCCTTGACTACCGGAGCGGGAATGCCAAATAAGAACTTGTCCTTATCTGCGTTTTGCTTAGCCTTTTGTAATAGTTGAGCATCATTGTCAGAGCCCGTAGAAACATTGCCATACAGTGGTAGGCTAGACCCATAAATACCGATTGACCCATCGGCTTCGAGCTTTGCCTCTACGCCATCAGGTAGTGAAAGCTCGTATTCGAACTTCATTTTGTCCTTGCCCCGTGACTGTAGTAATATATCCTCTTTTACTGAGGCGACTTGGGCCGTATATACTAAGAATCCGTCAGAACCAGACAGCGGATACACTATCTGGTTAGCATCCTGTTTGCCCTGAGCCAGTCCAAAAAGTGGCTTCATAGTTACATCTACGTTGTTAACCACATCCGTGACAGTTGCGCCCTGCTTAGGGTCTTTGGCGAAGCTGGCGGTGATGCGTGGGTCGCCATTGCCAGTCTTAAAGGTAGTAGCTGTTGCTGGGGCTGGCTTGTAACCCTCGTTATATACAAACTTTTGGTCTTTGGTGTTGAGTTTCAGCATTGTGCCCAGATGGGCATTAGTGTTTGGGATTACGCTACGGCTTGCGCTGGTAATTTTGTACGACACGTTATCCAGGAACGGCTGCAAAACAGCAGCAATGGTAGAAAATATAAATAAGCCGGCCACCGCCCCGGCATACACACGATTCCAAATGTTCTTATCCGGCCACTGTGCAAAGCTGGTTTTGCGGAATCGGTTCCAGAGTGTTTCTCTGTAATCTGCCGCTACTTTACCAAGAGAGCGAACCAGCCAGTACTTCTCGCCAGGGTGACGTTCATGAGTGGTATGTCGGCCATGACTCGCACCATGAATAGAAGGCCGTATATGCGGCCGTTCATCACGATTACCCCTACCCGGTTTTAGTCCGTCCATTGCTGTGTGTATTGACCCTCAAAACCCTCACATTTATTGCAAGAATTCTTATGCTTTTAGTATAGCGAGTCCGCCCCTGTTTTGGAAGCAATATATATAAGAATAGAAAAGACTTGTGGATGCCTTGAATATCAGAAACAAGTCAAAAGAAAAAGAGAGGTGGGATATTCCTCTCTTTTTCGATACTCAGCGTGCGCAATTCTACTGTTTGTCGTTTTATTTTTGGTCCGAGAGTGTCAAGAACTCGGAGGAAAAATGTTTGTTTTACGGGCTAATCTAGGGACGTAGATGTCAAGGCCACACTAGATTGTGCACGCAGTTGTATCTGTTATTTAGTTAGTTTTGGTGTCTATGGTCCGTGTGTCATACCCTGCCCTTTTTGGTTAGATTTGCAGCCCGGAATAGGCAACCATACGGTTGGCTGTTTTGGTTTCTTTTGGTGAGTTAATAAGTTATTCATGTCATTGCTCCTTAATTGTTGTTGTACACAAAGTCGAGGTTTTCGACATATATGTTCCCGTTACTCTTGGACTTCATATCAATCTTGAAGATGATGTTGTCGCCCGCAGCAAAGCTACAGGCTCGTTCATCACCGCCAAACGATGTCTGTTCCCAAGTACCTGTTGTCGAGTTAATGGTCGTGGCAGAGCCACAGGAAGCAATATTCTGTGCCGTGGTTGGTGGCTTTCGGAAGACCTGTAGAGTGGCGATGGCATTAGATGTACTGTCCGTGAGTGCCGTTAGCTTGATGGTGTTGCTGTCATTAAATTCTTTAAACGTACTAGGAAGTTTGTAGGTGACGTAGATGCTATAGACCTGTTCTGTTGCCTGTGGTGATGTCCAGTGGTAGTAATTTCGTGCTTCGTGGGTTGCACAGAGAGTACCAAGCGTCAGAACGCCAGACTCGGTAGAACAGAATTCTGAAGTCATGACACCGATACCAGCAGAGTTGCCATTGCCTGGGCCACCCAACACCGCACCTGCATATTCAGGCGTCAGGGTTATTATGTTATCTGGTGATGAACCACAAGCACCCCAGCCGTCAGCCTCGTAACACTGGATACGGCCCGTGGTTGTGTCGTAGTACATAGAGCCAAGGTAAGCATCATTATTAGCAGCAATCGGTGCACTAGCAGCGCGATCAAGCGTCAGTAGCGTGATTGGCCCACCCTTATTAACACCACCTACCTGTACATTATTAGAGTTGTTAGTGTTCAGTGTGATGGTCAGAGCATCTATGTAGAGAGTTCGTGTAGTCGCGTCTGTCTGGTATATAACCAAGTCTGGGTCAGAAATACCAGAACTTGAGGTTGTCACAATACACGTAACGCGCTGCCATCCAGTTGATGGAATACTCTGAGTATTGTAGTCAACACACTGCTGTGCGGCGGCTGGCGCGCCGTTTCCGCCAGCTGGTAAGAATCCAGCAGCGATTGTAGCGGTACCCGTTGATGCTTTTGCGTAGAAGGTGACGAGATACTGGGTACTGGCTGCAGGCGTAACAGCCATATTGTTTCGAACACCCTGAGTTGCTCCTGTAACACCTACCGATACAGCGTATTGGCCATCGTAGACAGTACTTGATTGAGATGCGGGTGCAGCGCCATTGTAAGTGCCCCAGTTGCTGCCAAGAGAGCTACTGACGCTACCGTCAGCCGCAAAGGTCATATTGGCGTTAACTTGTACGCTCAGGTTATCAATGTAGAACACACGCGTTGTGCCATCAGTCTGACGAATGAAGACAGAGTTATTGCTCGTGATTGAGCCTGATGCGATAAAGGTACAAGAGATACGAGACCAGTTAGCCTTGGTGACAGTCTGACCGCTCGCACAAGTTACCGTGCCTGTATTAGTGCCGTCTGGAGAGTACACAATCTGCAGACCCGAGAAGCCGCTGTAAGCAGCGTCTGTCTTAGCCGTGAAGGATACTGCATAACTCACACCAGAGGATAGTGCCGTTGAAAGGATGTTGCGGGCACCATGATTAGTGGCAGAGGTACTGACACTTACGGATGACTGACCAGTAGCATAGTTACTTACATCACGACCTACTGAGCCGCCACTTGGGGTTGCCTGCCAGTTAGTGCTAAACCCTGTTGATGTCTCTGCGCCGCCGTTGACCGCATATTCTGTAGCGTTGTTATTTACGCTGAGGAGGTTGCTGCCAGTGGAGCTCTGGACTTCTAGTAGACCACCGACAATTGGAGTAGTACCGTTGTTGCGGATAGTAAAGCCATCTGCGTTACCGCCAACTGGGTTAAGCAGGATTTCTGCGCCACCAGCACTCGTCAGTGTGTTGTTGTAGGCAGACTGAAGGTCAGTAGAGCTAGATGCACCAGCAGCAGTCCAGTCAGTACCGTTCCATATAAGTGTAGCAGTGCTGTTCTGCTTCATAGCGATATCAATTGGCGTACGGCTAGCATTCATGCGGATAGTGAAGTCGCTGGAGCCACTGCGGCCAGCAACGTACACGATACGACCGATAACATTCTGGGCTGGGTCGGGTATGCTAATTATGACCCCCGTTGTGCTAGCACTGACAGGAATCGTACTGTATGCATTGATGATGCTATTGTCTGGATTATTGAAGCCCTGTACGCCTGGGCTACCGAATGTCTGTACTAGAGAGGTGCTGAAAGCGGTCGTTGAAAGATTAACCAGACCCTGTGTGCCAGTACCGAAGCCAGCACCACCAGCGATTGTAACGGCACCACCGTTGGCATTGCCGGCTGTCGCCGCACCACCCTGGAGAGTTAGTGCGCCGCCAGCTACGCCGGAGTTAGTTGAATTGCCTACTTTGATTGTTAGACTACTGCCAGCCCCAGAAGCAGCTGTATTAATATCACCTGTTGAGGTCTGGCTACCAGCTAGGGTTAGTACTCCCGCGGTTGATAAATCAAAGTTAGTGCCATCTATGGCGATAGTACCGCCGTTGTGGCCGATGCTTATATTAGTAGCATTGCTAGTACCGATACCCAGCGCTACTGCTGTAGCAGTGTCAAACAGTGGTGAGTACAGTGCTGTGCCTGCAATACCTGTGCCGGATACATTAAAGTTACCTGTTTGCGCTGTACCAGGAGTAGTTGACTGCAATTGGATAGAATCACCGCCGCTTGAGCCAATGATACGCCAGCGGCTTGATGCACTGTCGTAGGCCAGTTGTATAGAGCCATTAGCAGGCATAATACTGTTTAGACCGCTGCCTGTAATAATGCGATTAGCAGCAGTGCCGCCGCTATCATTCTGGATTGTCAGAGTACTGCCGCTGGCGTTCATCAGAGTGATGATGCGACCATCTGCGCCACCAGTTAGACCAGTCAGGATTGGAGTAGAAGTAGCGCTTGTGACACGGTGGAGCACACCAGTACCAAGAGTTATTTCCTGGGTGCCAGTGACTGTGTAACTCGTGGTGTTTCGCTGGAAGGCTACATTGCCGGTGTTGGCAACAGTCAGATTAGAGGTAAAGCCGGCAGCCTCATCTACTGTTAATGTACCGTAGATTCTTGTATTTACGCCTGTACGAGAGATTGAAACAGCTGTTGAGTTGGTATCTGTCCCGATACTCAATGTACCGCTGCTAGCGCGACCAACCAGTGGTGATAATACGCTGGTATCAGCATATAACGTTCGCCAACCATTGCCACCGGTAGCCCCAAGGTCAAGACCACTTGTGCCAACCAATAGCGAAGTGTTCACTGCGACTGTACCACTGAGGTTGCTGAGTTGCTGGTTAGCACCACCACCTGCTACTGCAGTGCCGCCAATGACACGCCAGACACTTGATGCGCTGTCGTATGCTAACTGCACACTTGAGCCAGCAGGTACGGACAAAGTACCGCCCGTACCGGTAACGACATGGTTTGCCGGAGTAGCGCTGGTGCTATTGCCTATAGATACTGCGTTAGCACTGGCATTTACCAGAGTGATGACACGGCCGTCTGCCCCGCCTGCTATGCCATTAATAGTAAGAGCAGATGCGCTAGTGATGCGGAACAGTACACCAGTGCCAAAGTTGATACTATCTTGTGTGCCAGTTGCAGTGTAGTCGGTAGTGTTGCGCTGGAAGGCTACATTGCCAGTGTTGGCGACCGTAAAATTGCCCGTCACAGACACCGTATCATTAAGACTTATAGTACCTGTGCCGTTAGCCTGCAAGGTTAGGTTCTGATTCGCTTGGGTGGTAATATCGCTGGTCTGGCCGCCGATTAGGGTGAGAACCCCTGCCGTTGACAGGTCAAAGTTAGTGGCATCAATAGCAAGCGTCCCCGCATTGTGGCCGATGCTTATATTAGTAGCATTGGCGGTGCCAAGGCTGAGTGCAGCAGCGGTTGGAGTATCAAAAGCTGGCGCCTGCAGAGAGGTGTCGGCGCGACCAGTGCCAGAAATCCAGAAATTACCAGATTGCTGCGCAGCGTTCTGGTTATTAATAGATGTGCCGTCAGCACCAGCAAAGGTCCAGACACTGCCGTTCCACATCAAGGTAGCGGTCGCACCAGCGTTGAGCGTCGACCCCAACATGCCAAAGCTCGCGCTGCCAATGTTGGCTATATATATGATGCGGCCAGCAGCTGTATTAGTTGGGCTGGGCAACGTAATGGTCTGGCTAGCTGAAGTTTGGTTAATCGTAAAGCTGGTGTAGATATCAACCGACTGGGCGGCGGTCAGTGGCGTGCCAGGCGTGCCACCCAGTGCACCACCATCAGAGTCATTAAGCACAGCCTTAACGGTATTGAGTGTTGCGCCATTGTTGGTGAAGGTCGTACCGGAGCCGGCTGATGCACCAACCGTTAGGTTGCCGTTGTTGGTAGTTGCAACCCCTACTTTACCAATAGTGATACCAGAAGTATTGGCTGTACCAATAGAAATTGTGCCCGTTGTTCCCGAGCCCGACTTAGTACCTGTATCAATCGTAAGGTTGCCCGAGCTGTTATTGCTAGCAGTAGCATCACCTGTTTTGATGGTTATAGCACCTGAGGTGTTGCCACTGCCAGAGCTGACGTCACCGCTCTTGACAGTCAAGTCGAGACTATTAGATGAGCCGCTTACAACATCTGCGGTCTTTAGAGACGGTGATATGAGGCCTGTGTCTGCGCGGCCCGTGCCACTAATCCAGAAGTTGGCAGTTGTCTGTGCGCTGCCACTTTGGTTCAGAATATAGCTGGCCGAACCACTGTCAACGCCAGCGTTGGTCCACGCTGTACCACTCCACATAAAGGTGGCCGTAGCACCAGCTGACAGCAAGAAGGATGTACCGCCACTCGGCGCCAATGAAAATGTTGCTGAGCCAGCCGCAGCCGTTACGTACAAGATACGGCCAGGTGTTGTGTTGGTTGGTGCGGGCAACGTTACGGTTGGGTTACTACCACCCGAGACAGTGATTGGAATCACACTAAAGCCATCGACAGCTGCTTGTGCGACCGTGCCGCCGCCACTACCAAATGACTGGGTGCTAGAAGTGGTAAAGCGACTGACAGACAGAACAACTTGGCCCTGTACACCCGTACCCACACCTGCGCCACCTTGCAGGGTAATATCACCACCGTTGGCATTACCGGTGCCTGCCGCAGCACCACCTTGCAAGGCCAACGTGCCACCAACTGCCGCACTACCAGAACCGTTAGCCTGTCCTGCGGCAAAGGTAAGCTGATAGCCTGCTCCGCCTGAGGTAGTATTCTGAGCAACGTTCAGCGTACGAGCACCGCCTTGGGCAAACTGCAAATCACCCGCGTTTGTTACGGTGAGTTTTGTCGAACCACCAATACCAAAGTTGATACTACTTGTGTTGGTGCCGCCAATGGTCAGTGCACCTGCTGCTTCCGTATCAATAGTGGCGGTTATAACACTTGTCTCTGCATACAGTGTTTTCCAGCTATTAGCAGCACTACCTAGGTCAAGACTGTTGTTAGCATTTGGTGTTAATGCACTGTTGATAGAGGTGGTACCGAGGTTGGATAGCTGCTGATTGGCTGCACCGCCAGCGGTTGCTGTGCCGCCGATGACGCGCCAGCGCTGTGTTGAGCTGTCGTAGGCTAGCTGGACCGTGGAGCCAGTCGGTATCGCCAAACTGCCACCAGTACCAGTGATAATGCGATTAGCGGCCGTACCGCCACTGTCATTCTGCAGTGTTACAACATTGCTGCTGGCATTAGCCAGCGTGATGATTCGACCGTCAGCGGGATTGGCAATACTGGTGATAGTCAACGCTGAGGCCGAGGTGATACGGAACAGCGCACCCGTACCAAAGTTCACATCGTTCTGGATACCAGTAGCTGTGTAGTCGGTTGTGTTGCGTTGGAAGGCCACGTTGCCTGCCTGGGTAACAGTCAGATTGGAAGCTACGCTTACACCACCGTTAAAGGTGGCCAGTTCGGTCACTGTTAACGCACCGGCATTGGTGGTAGTTACACCAGCCTTGCCGAGAGTAATAGCCGTGGCCGTAGAAGTACCGACACTCAGTGTGCCAGCAGCCCGTACATCCAGCGACGAAGCAACCTGTAGGTTGCCGGCTGCAGTTACGGCGCCCAATACGCTGCCGCCGCTAGACTTGTACTGAACCAGGTCGACTGTCTGGCCGCCTGCCGCACCCTGGAAGATACCAACAATCGTACCGTCAGTGCCAGTACCGGTGTCGTTCTTAGCCTGAATGTTGAAGTTACTATCCGTTTGCAGCGCCGTATCGTTGTGGATGTAGTACGCCGAACCAGTAGCAGCGGGACAGTTACTGACCGAGCCGTTGAACACACAGATTGTGCCAGGGCTAGCGGTGGTTGCCAGCGAAGTGTCTGGGAACAGGAACTTACGGTCGGCTGTCATGGTGGCAAAATCAACGGTACCGGTAAAGCTACCGGTGTTCTTGCTTAGTGTTTCAGCATTCTTTGCCTGGAAGGCATATGGGACACTGGTCAGACGGATACGAGGGGTCATTTCCCCATCCCAGGTCGGACCAGAGGTGCCGCCGATGTTCATGGTCAGCCACAACTGCTGGTCCCAGATGTTAGTCGGCAGAGACGTCACATCACCCAAGTAAGCGCTGAAGTAACCGTTCTTGACCTCTACCTTGGCGCCACCAGTACGAGTCTCTGTCCAGAGACAGTTGGCATCACCAGTACAGGAGCCCTGAGACGAAGTGCCAGAGCTAGCAGCGTTGTACAGTTTGAACTCAATGTTGTACAGCCCGTCATCAACCAGATTACCAGAGCTACTCAGCAAACGGCCCTGGAAGTTGAGTGTAGCTGGTGCTGCGGCTTGCGCAGGCTGCGTGCCCCCGCGCGTAATAGAATATACAGAGGTCAAAAACAGCGCCAAAACCACGATTACGCTCAGACGACTTGCACCAGATAGCAACTTCTTGGGTTTGCTAGACAGTGTAAGGGCTCTGAGAACGACAAAAACCCTCTTCCACATATGTGCGAGGGTACAAAGTAACAGTACTCGTCTTGAGGTTTGTTTTGACACTTTTGTAATTATTTTTTGTTTTGGCTGTTCGTAATGTTAACCGTTTGTTTTCGCGAGTTCTGATATCCCTAGCAGAATTCGTGGGTGGGCAGGCTTTTTGTGCCTGCCCTTTTTGGTTTACGTTTTGCCAATTGTTTTGTTGTCCCTAGGTGCCACTTGTGAGGAGAATAGTACCTATGCGTCTATTATCTTCTTAGCAACAGATTACTACAAGCGGTTTGGGTGACTTTTTTCAAGGTTACCGAGCATTGGCGATTCCCAAAATAGCTCATCAATTATTGAAGTATTTAATACATCAATAATTTTATATACCCCAGTTTATACATATTTCTAATCTGTTATTAGAACCAATATAGATTCAAAATATTGTAGTTATTATTACAATTAAGTACTCTTTTTGCTACCAATCTCATACCACTTATCCACAGGTACTCTGTCAAAATTTAGCAATTTTTGGTACAAAATTGAGCCTTCAAAAATACCAAAAATGATTTAAATTTTGAACACAAAGTTTGGTTTTAGAACACTGAACACGTTTGTTGTTTGGGCCAATTTTTGTTGACTACAAATCCTATTTAGGACTTGAGCTTACATATGTCTAAATCGCTCTGTACGCCATTTTGTAGTGTCTTGCCCATACGCAGACGCGTACTTGGGGGCCTGGAGAACTCATACAAGATAGTCAGGTCATTGATGCTCGAGGGCGAGCTGTCGCTATCTGGGAATGTTGCCCTATTTGTATCATCAAAGGGGACTGATACAAATAGCCATCGTAAGCCGTCTATACCTGTACAGCGCGCGTTGGTTAGCGAAGTACTGGCAGCGGTGTCACTAACAGTATAGGTACCTGCCGTACCCGCTCCCTTAATCGTGATGCCGGCCAATCCGGCTGCAAAAGTGCCACTATGGGTTATCCCCCGTATATTCACGATATTAGAGTTGTTCGTAGGGTCCACATCAAAATCTATTAACTTAGAATACAGACCCTTCCGAGGAATACTATACAGAGGTGCATACTGGACGCTATTTATGGCTGCATTAGCGCCACGGATACCTCTTACGGTCATGATATATCCATTCGATATAACAACTCCGTGTGCAAACATATTAGCATCTGCTCCACCACTTTGCTTGATACCGTTTGGGCTAGTCTGCCAATCGCCTAGAAAACCATTTGCACCAATAGAGGCAAGGTAAACCGTATTAAGTGGGTCAGTTGTATTACCACAGTTATCATTTATTTTCGGGCAACCTCCTAATGCATATAGGTAGCCATTGTAGGCGGCGGCGGCTAGGCCAGCACGAGGCACACCAGAAGCAGCCTGTGTCTGCCAAGTACCAAGACTGCCATCAATGCTGCTTAGCTGAACACTCTGTACGTCATTCGTGAGACTACTACATGTACCGCTCGCTAGACTGGTACAGCCACCGATGATGTAGAGATAGCCGTTGTAGGCAGTGGCGCCGAAGTACATTCGCTTGGGATTACTAAATGTATTAGAGCTGGTGGACCATGTACCGACTGTTCCAGGAGTTGAGTTGCAGCCTGCCACGCCATTATTACTTCCAGTACATATAAGCGCATACTCCACCGTGTTCTCTAGAGTGGCACAACCTCCAGCGGTACCAACACTACAGCCACCCACAACATACAGGTAGCCATTATAGATTGCACTGGCGTGACCGTACCGACCTATCGAGAAGCTATTGGTAGTTTGCCATGTACCAAGACTACCGTTGGAGGCTATTGGCGTATACTGCACGTCATTCTTGAAGTTACCGCTACTACAAACATTAGTACTTGAGCTAGTGCCGGTAGTTGCAGTACAGCCACCAATTGCATACAAGAAGCCGTTATAGGCTACTGATGTAAGCCCAAACCTAGCACCGGTTATATCTTTAGTCGTGTCTACGTTGGTTCCTGTGGTAAATAATTGCATTGTCTTGGCAGATAAACTACCGCTTCCGCACTGCCATCTTGTACCAGTGAGGGGTGGTCCGCTACAGCCACCCACACTATAGATATATCCATTATATGAAGCGGCACCAGTCCAATAGGTACCGTTAGTAGGGCCAGCAGCAGTACCTTCGGCAAAGGTACTGGTTATACCACTCCCGCCGTTATTTATCTGGGCGTATTGGACATCTTCTAAATCATTGGCTTGGTTGGAGCAGGAATATAGGGTAAAGAATCCCGAACATCCACCCACAACATACAGATAACCATTGTAAGCCACAGAACCGTGCTCCGATCGCGCAGTAGTAA
>CAZLJP010000003.1:0-114213 GCA_964559915.1 uncultured Candidatus Saccharibacteria bacterium
TTGGCAAGTCTACCCTCTTTAACGCACTGACTGACAATAATATATTGGCGGCTAACTACCCGTTTGCCACGATTGAACCAAATACGGGTATCGTCCCGATTCCCGACGAGCGCCTAACCAAGCTTGCAGAGATGTACAATAGCCAAAAAGTCGTACCAGCTACGGTCACCTTTGTAGATATCGCTGGTCTAGTAGCTGGTGCAAGCCAGGGAGAGGGGTTGGGCAACCAGTTTCTCAGTCACATCCGTAGCACTAATGCCATTGTGCAAGTAGTCCGCGCATTTAGTGATAGTGATGTTCAGCACGTCGATACAGAGCATAACCCTAGCAAAGACATAGGCGTAATTAATACCGAGCTGGTGTTAGCGGATTTGCAGACCGTAGAAAAGCGCCTGCCACAGACAGAGAAATTAGCAAAGTCAGACCCCAAGTTAAAACCCCTCGTGGAGTTACTCCAAGAAGTCAAAGCATCACTGGACAGTGGCCAACCGCTGTTTCAAAAAGATACTGAATGGCGAGCTAAAAATGCCGAGATACTGCAAGACCTACATTTGCTCACCATGAAACCCATCATCTATTTGTTCAATGTTGATGAAGCTGACTTAGTGGATAAAACCAAACAGCAAGAACTGAGCAATCTAGTAGCACCGGCTCAAGCGCTCTTTGTATGTGCCAAGTTAGAAAGTGAGTTACGTGGCCTGGACGAGGCAGACCGCCAGGAATTACTGACAAGTTACGGGGTAAAAGAATCTGGCTTAGTACAACTAATTCATGCCGCATATGACACGCTCGGGCTGCAAAGCTATCTGACAGCTGGTGAGCAAGAGGTTCGTGCCTGGACCATCAACCAAGGCGCCACTGCTCCGCAAGCTGCTGGTGTCATTCATACTGATTTTGAAAAAGGCTTCATAGCCGCAACCGTCACCAACTACGATGATTTAGTAGCTGCCGGTTCAGAAACAGCTGCAAAGTCTGCAGGCAAAGTTGCCACCGTTGGCAAAGATTACATTATGCGGCCAAACGATATCGTAGAGTTCAAATTCAACGTTACTAAATAACTACTTCGTCGTGTCTAATATCTTTTGCTGAATCTGGCCTGTTAGCTCGGCAATTTGCTTAAACGTACCGCCATCAGAGAATATAACCAACACATAGCTACCACCGGTGTATTTCACTACAGCAGCATCGTGGGTCACGCTATCAATTGAGCCAGTCTTGTTGGCCACCGTACAGCCTGGGCAACCAGCTGGGATACCACTACGCCAACGTTGTTCATATAGACTACGCATAACAGCGTCTCGCGCCGGAGCGGTTAGCAAATCACCCTGCAGCTTCTGTAGGAAGAGTGCTGTATCGCTAGCGGAAGTCTGCAGCTTATCCTGGCTAAATGTTGTGTGGCTAAAGCCTGCTTGGTTCAATGTCTTTTGTGCCTTGGACCAGCTCAAATAATCACCAACCGCTTCACCGCACATATTGTCAGACAAACGCAGCATCAAGTCCACGCAGGTAGCCAACGACTTTTTAGTGTCATTTGTGGTCAGGGTGATGTTCTTCTGATGTTCTGCAGGAATTTGCTGGAATAATGGTAGCGTCAGGAATAATTTATAGATGCTGGCTGATTCAAATTTCTTATCGGCATTGTAGCTGGCCTCAAAGTCAGGACCACTCAGACTCTTGGCGGCAATTCCCCACTTCTGGCCTGGGTGCGCACTCGCCCAATTATCTATAACAGATTGTACATCAATAATATTTTGAGCCTTGGTGGGCAGTAGCGGCGTAGCAATTTTGTGCAGACTATCTGGTTGTTCGGTCTGGGCTGCCAATGCCTTAGTACTACTACGCATAGTGGCATAATTCAAAACGCCAACGCCAGCACCACCTAATACAAGAATAGCTATGGTTAGTCGGCCAAACCAGCCAACACGCCGTTGATACCAATGGCGAGCCGGTAGTATACCGAATGTATAGTGCGTGGGCTTTTTAGGACTCACATATGAGTCATCAAAAGCATACAGCGTATGCACTTTCGTTTTCCGTTTCTATTTTAATTTTTATTATTCACCAGAACGGCAAAGAAACGACCCCTTGGCTAGAGTCATTTTGTTTTTGTTTCCGCCTATAAAGTTCTGTACACTTTTTGTTTTAACAAGTGTTAGGTCTACGATACCGCTTATGTAACGGTGTTGTCAAGGATTATTGTCTAGGCTCAACCTGCTCCCAATTGAGCGATATATTACGCATTACCTTCAAAATACCATCAATCGTTGGCAGCGTATTGTCTTCGTAATAATGATTTGTCCCCATGTAGTTGGGGATGACTGATAAACAGCATATTTCATCAGCCATCATGTGCATCTTGTCTACCGCTTCTACACTGGCAATCGGTGTAGCGGCTATAAAGCTTTGAATTGCTACTGACTTAAGAAACTGGGCGCATGCTTGCATGGCAAAGCCAGAATTCAGCCCATCTGATATCACAACCACAACCCGGCGGCGCAAAAATTTCTTATCAATCGTGCCGTCACGCCCAAGTAACACATTGAGATCATGCACTGCTTCCATCCGTCGTTGGTCAATATAATTGTGATACTCGGATGATAAATCCTCTAGCTGGCCAGCGCTAAAGTAGTCATTCGAAACATACGTATTAGTAGAACTCAGGCCGGCTATAGCCTGTGTTTCACCGGGTAAATAGATGTTCTTAATCAGATACAGAAACATATTAGCGTGTAGTTTCATAGCGACCTGAGCAGCGACAATAGATGAACCCTCGTCCAGGGCTATTACCACAATATTTTTGGCCTTATACTTGGCAAGCTTTTCCGCTATTAGCCGGCCGGCTTCTGCCCTATTCTTAAAATACACAATCTATCCCACTCATTTAGACGTATTTTAGCATTAGCGAGTTGGTTTCAGTAGATAAAACCGCTCGCGGTTACCCTTGGCACCAGCTATGTCACTATCGGCTTTATCCTGAACGACAAAGTATTGTCGTGCCCATTGTTCAAAATCCTGCAGAATATCACGGCGCATCCGGTCATTCTTAATGACACCTTTGTGTTTGGCATTTTGACCAGCTTCAAACTGTGGCTTCACCATAGCGACCACCTGCGTGTTACTACTTGATAGGCGCACCACAGTGGGTAGAATTTCACGTAGAGATACAAATGACACATCTATCACTACAATATCTATTGGCTTGGACGTTTGTTTAATATCACGGATGTCAGTCTGTTCATGCAGTTCAATCAATGGATTGCCCTGCAATGTTGGGTGTAGCTGATTAGTCCCCACGTCCACAGCAATGACGTAATCGGCGCCATGGCGCAGCGCGTAGTCCGTAAAACCTCCTGTACTTGAGCCAACATCTAGTACTACTCTGTGCTTAAAGTCGAGTCTCAGTGCCTTCGCGACAGATGCTAGCTTGAGTCCAGCCCGTGAGACATATTGTTCTGTTGCGGTAAGCTTAACGGCGTCTGCTTCAGAGACCAACTGACCAGATTTGGTAGCGACTTTTTTGTTAACTAAGACTTGGCCTAGTTTGATAAAACTCTCTGCCTGGCTGCGGGTTGGCACCAAGCCCTGCTGCACCATAGCCTGATCAAGCCGCTGTTTCATTAGTCTTTCACGCGTTCGCGGTAAGCGCCGGTGGTGGTGTCTACACTAATCAAATCACCCGCTTTAATGAACGACGGTACTTTTACGGTTATACCGGTTTCTAGTTCAGCTTCTTTTAGCACACTACTAGTAGTATCGCCTTTGACGACATTTTCGGTGTACGTCACGATTAGTGGTACATTCTTAGCTAGTTCTATATTGATAACCCGGCCGTCAAACAACTGTGCCTGCACAGTATCGCCATCCTTTATATAGCCTCTTTGGTCGGCCATATCTTCGGCCGATAACTCAAACTGTTCATAGGTAACTTCGTCCATAAAATGGAACGAGCTATCATCTGCATACAAAAACTGTACGTTTTTATTAGTGATGTCTGCCGGTTCAATAGACTCGTTGCCTTTGAACGTTTTGGCCAAGACTTTGCCGTCAATCAAACTTTTGATTTTGACGTTGACGATAGAGCCGCCACGGCCCATTACCTTTTGACCATACTCGGTTACCCGATACGGTACACCATCCATCTGGAATACTTGACCTTTTTTTAAATCAGTCACACCTAATGCCATGTTTACTCCTTTATTTCTTCTAGAATGCGTCTAATACCTCTTGTTGTATCAACGCGTTTCGACAACTCACTTATACTATATTTCTCTGACCCTACTCCTTCATATACTTCAAAGATGTCAGTAGGGATATCACACCTATATAAATGATAGGTGATGCCCGGTTTTATTTCATCACTACACACATGCTTAATTGCTAAGTTGCTACTATCCAATGATGTCTCCTCGCTCAACTCACGATAGGCAGCTGCTAATGGCTGTTCACCTGGCTCAAGACCGCCTCCAAACAGTGATAGCATATTTGGACTCGTGGGAGCTTTATTATCACGACGTTGTACTACAACCTTACCATCTGGGGCAAATAGCAGAATTCCCGATGCGTGCTTCATAGCCTATTCCAATCTGTCTGTTATCTGTCCAATATACGCTGTTAGGTGCGCCACATCAACTGGTCCAAAGATGCCGACCGGGTTACTCATAATTAGCTTCTCTATGGTTTGCAGGTATTTCTTAGCCGCTTTTACATTCTTTAGTTGATGTTCACGTGTCTCGGCCAATTCATAATTCTGGACTTCTATCCGTACATCAATCAGATTATTCCGTAAATCTTCAACGGCTTGCTGCTCTTTCGTATCAAGCGTTGTTACGTCGATACTAGAAAGCAGCCGCAGTACGTCACCCTGCAGCTGTTTTACCAATAGAAACGGCGAACTATTCACTAGAATGGGATATCGTCGAGGTTGATTGGCTCGTCGCCAATGTCTTCGATAACGATATCATCTTTTTTCTTAGCAGCTGGCTTAGCATCAGTCTTTGGAGTTTGGTCGAACTCACCGCCACCACTACGAGCTGCGCTGCCTTCACCACCAGCACCACCGAGGAAGGTTACATCCTGTGCAACAACTTCTACTTTGCTGCGCTTCTGGCCGTCTTGTTCCCAGCTTCGTGACTGGATACGACCGTTGACGAGGCATGGGCGACCTTTGGTCAGATACTGCGCTACACGCTCGCCCAGCGGGCCCCAGGCTACTACGTCAATGTAGTCTGTTGCCTCTGTCCAGTTGCCGTCCGCACCCTTGTAGCTACGGTTGAGCGCTAGGCTAAAGCTTGTGACAGACTGACCGTTTGGTGTCTGCCTTAGTTCAGGGTCCCGAGTTAGGTTACCCATTAAGATTACTTGGTTAAAACTACGTGCCATATGGCATTCCCCTTTTCTATGGAACTATGTCCATTTAATTTGTATGTATATTGTACTCCATATAAAAAGAGCTCACTAGTGATGAGCTCTTTTTACTACATTCGCATAAATTAGTTATTGGCTACGAAAGGTAGCAATGCGATGTGTCGAGCGCGCTTGATAGCGATGCTCAAACGGCGCTGTTCGTGCTCTTTCAAACCGGTTTTCTTACGAGATTCGATTTGTCCAAACTGGTTGACGTAGCGCTGCAAAGTCTTAAAATCTTTGTAGTCAAAGTATGCAACGTCTGTCTTGTGCTTAAAAATCTTTGCCATGATTACTCCTCGTCCTCTTCGTCTTTATCGTCGGCTGAATCACCTCGGGCAGCTGCTTTGGCTGCCTTCTCTGCCTTAGCAGCTTCTGCCTTAGCAATAGCCTTCAAATCTGGCTTGGTAATCAGATAACGAATAACTTCGTCGGTAATGTTGAGGGTAGCTTCTACCTTCTTGACACTTTCGCCAGGAAACTCAACGGTATAGAACACGTACACAGCGTGGTCTAATTTTTTAATAGTATAGAGCAGCTTGCGCTTACCCCAGTTATCGGTACCAACAACCTTACCACCGTTATCGGTGAAAAGCTTGGTGATTTTCTCCTCTGCCTTGGTAAGATCAACTTCCAAGTCAGGATGATAGAGTACAGCAACTTCGTACTGTGATGTCATGGATGACTCCTCTGGTTAACGCCTGCACTCACGTATTGGATGTAGGCTGAGTTAATAGCTAGACTATTGTACCTCATTCGCCCCTGTTAAGCAACTGATAACTTACGGTCAATTGCTGCGTAATAGTCTGGCCGCCGTGAACGTACAAAATAATCTTTCACCAACATGACCAAATCAGTCTTTCTCTTGCGGGCAATATTCTCTCTTTTAAGCGCCTGGTGTATAGGTACAACGGGCTCCACGGATATCTTGATGGCCTCGCTCAGCATTAAACTACCGAGCACTTTACGGCGTTCTGGGTCAGTTGAACGCAAAAATTCATCAATCACACGTTCGCTGACCGCTTCTTCAAATGCCTGTTCAATGGCATAGTTAGCGAAGAAGATACCTATTTGCGCCCGGAACACACCACCAGACCGGCCCGCCTTCTCTGCTTCATGCTTAGTAGAGCTGACAATGCGCTGATAGCGATTATTATCCCAAACTTCTACAATCTTTGGTTCCTCGTACTTACCAGTAAAATCCAGCGCCTTACGTGGCACCACACCAGCACACGCCAATACCACGCTAGCAAAGGTATCTGCTCGATTTGTTGGGAACTCTGGGCCAGCAAAGTACTTGTGATAGTGCTCATGCAGCCATCGGGGCAAATCCTGTCCTCGTGCTCGCCGCAGCGCCATATCGGCATCATTTCCATGTACTAAGTCACGCTCTGGATGATAGTGGTGGTGGTAGTCAGAAAAGCAAGTATTAGCAGTCTTACTCCGTGGCTCAGAAATAATAATCGGCAAAGGTAGTTTTGTCAGCTCATCAAGTGGCGTTGCCAAACCAACCGATTTTGGGTCCCTATTGCTGCTCCTAAATAAAAATCCCTCATATGGAGATACGAGGGATTCAGGGCTTGGTAATGCTTCAAGCGGCAGCGGCTGGCCAGCGAATAACTCTACTGGTCCAAGCCGCTCTGCCATATCAGCAATCTACCTTTTTGATTTTGATTTTGCCACACATATTACTCTAAATATAGCGCTTATGGTTCAGTTAAATCAAGACCTTTTGTGCAACTAGTCGGGGAAATTTTCGTCCAGCACAGCATCATCTGATGCGGGACCGCCAAAGACTTCATCCAGACTAGTAATGAGCACTTCACGTGGGCGTGATCCATCAGCCTGACCTACGATACCCTGGTCTTCCATAGTCTCAATCAGGCGAGCAGCACGACCATAACCTATACGTAGACGGCGCTGCAGCAAGCTGGTGCTGGCCTTACGTGCCTCGAGTACTGCGCGAACCGCATCACGGTACATGTCATCATCAGCATCAGAGTTACCATGTTCCATCACCACGCCACCCTTACCATTCAGCTGCACCGGCTGGCTAATAATCTCATCATCATATTGCGGCGGACGTTGCATGCGGATAAAATCATTCACCTTAACTGTTTCCTGGTCGTCTATAAACGCACCCTGGACACGCTTTGGCTTAGGCATATCGCTAGTCAGGAACAACATGTCACCTTGGCCCAATAGTTTTTCGGCACCTACGCCATCAATGATGGTCTTGGAGTCCACGCCACTCGCTACGGTGAAGGCCACACGAGCCGGCACGTTAGCCTTAATGAGACCAGTGATGACATCTACAGACGGGCGCTGCGTTGCAAGCACCAGGTGGATACCAGCCGCACGGGCCTTCTGCGCCAAACGCACGATTAAAGCCTCTACATCACGAGCAGCTACCATCATCAGGTCAGCCAACTCATCAATTACAATTACGATGTAAGGCATGCCCTCTTCTTTTTTCAAATTGTTATAGTCGCCGATGTTACGCCGGCCAACTTCAGCCATAGCCTTCAGGCGGCGCTCCATCTCCGCAACGGCCCATTTCAGTGCACTAATACACTTCTCTGGCTCGTTGATAACTGGCGTTAGTAGATGTGGAATATCATTGTACGGTGTCAGTTCTACCTGCTTAGGGTCAACCAAAATCAATTTCAAATCTGCCGGGCTATTGCGGTACAACAGACTGGTCAAAATATCATTAATCATCACTGATTTACCGGAACCAGTCTGACCAGCTACAAGCAAGTGCGGCATCTTAGCTAGGTCACCAACTACAGCATTACCCGCGATATCCTTACCAATTACAAAGCCGAGTGGACTCTTGACCTCGGCCCATTCGCGTGACTGCAGTAGGCTGCTCATACGTACAATGGCTGGCTTCACATTTGGTACCTCAATACCCACGGCACGCTTGCCAGGAATTGGTGCTTCCATGCGAATGCTTGTGGCCGCCAAATCAAGTGCTAGGTTGTTCTCCAGAGCAGTAATTTTGGTCAGTTTTACCCCTGTTGGTGGCTTGAGGGTATACTGCGTAACACGTGGGCCAACATTTGCACCTTCCATCTCGACATCTATATTAAAGTGTTCGAGCGTTTCGCGGATTGTATTGGCATTGCCCTCTACATCACCAGCATCGGCTTTATCGACCTTTTGATTGAGCAAGCTAACACTTGGGAACTGCCAATCAGGGTCACTGGCCGTAGTCAGTGCCTCGTGATTTTCGACAGGAGCCAGCTTGGCAGCAGAATTTTTAAGGCTGCTCAAACGAGGACGTGGCTTTTCTTCGTCTTCAGCAGCAGTGTGATGAATAGTTGGTACACCTTCTGTCAGCTTAAAGCCGCGTTTGTCCTTGAGTTCCTGAATATCGGTGTCTTTTTCTTTGCGCTCGCGCTTTTTAAACAATTCCTTGAATGGTTTGAGCAGCACCTTCAGTGGTGTGCCCGTAGCCAGGCAGAAACTAACCGCAATGAGGATTAGCAGCACTATTGCAGACAACACGGTACTCAATATACCCAGTGAAGCGCCGCCAACGGCCGAGCCCACACTGCCGCCCAGGCCACCTGTTATGGTACCGTCGGATAGCTCATCGGCCGAAATAACATGCAAGAATGCAGCAATAAAAACGGTACATAAAATAGTGAAGAGCCCTTTCACTTTGGGGATTTTCTTGTCTTTATCAGATACCTTTAGGATGCCCAGGTATAGCAGCGCCGTGGCAACCACAAAGCTACCATTGCCAAAAGCCGTGGCTACGCCGTCATACATTGATTGCGGCAGCGGGCCACCGGCACCAAAACCGCCAATGTATAGCAATATGGCGACAATAATTAGCAGAATGCCCCAGGCTAGCGGCCAAAAGAGAGATGACTCCTCTGACTTGGGTGATGATTTACGTTTGCGGGTTTGTTTTTTCTTTGCCATGATTTGTTTTGATTATATCAGTTATTCTGTCGTTTCTGTACCGTTTACGCTCAGTGTGCCAAGCATGCGATTCACTTTGTCGAGGCGGTCTTCTTTGGATCGAATCTCGGATAGGCTTATGCCATGAAGGTCGGGGTTATCCATGAGAGGGCCAACGGAGCGAAAGTAGCGAAACAGGTCTTTCTGTTCGTCCAGTAAATCAAGCGTGACACCCCTGGTAACGACCGCATCATCCATAATCTCAAGCCGTCGCTGCTCGAGTTCTGCAAATTCGTCATGGCCGTTGATATCTGTCATGTTGTATATTTTATCACAAACAAGCGTAAGCGTCAAGAGTATCTCCGAACAAAGTAAGAACACAATTGCGTGCCGACCTAAAGGTCACCCCACCTTCATTTCTTGGATCGCCAAGAAACGAAGCAAAGAAACTTGTGGCGACTCATTTCTCTTGATGTATCTGCTGTACAAAACAGGCTCGCTGCGGAACTCAAAAATACCGTGCTCCCAGCATGGTATTTTCTCAGACAGTCCTCACGCCCAAGGGCGCCTACTTTGTACAACATCTACTCAGGATAAATGAGAGCCACCTACCCCGCCCGGACGAAATTCTAACTAATTCTGGTCAAGAGAATCTAAAGCTTGTTCAATTTCCTGGTTTGTACTGACCGAGCCTATTATTTTCTTAACATTAGTATCTGTGACTTTTGAAGAGACTTGGACATCCACACTTTCAACAGGGATTTGTGACCATTCTTCGGGTGTACCGAGAGCGTCGATATCAAGAAATAGTTGTGTTTCAGAAGATGATTCTGAGTTTTTCATAACAATATTATACATTACTATCTTTAAAATGTCAATGGTGGGTTGGTGCATCGGCAAAACTGATGAAGTTTGTCAGGGTTGTTCCGAATCAAGCAATCAGTGTGCCGAGGCTTTTCTTATGAAAAGCCAGCCGAGGCCGCTTGCGTTCTGACTGCGCGGAACAATCCCTGGTTCAAGCTTCAATCAGGTTTTGACGCCGCACATGATGTTTTGCTTCTTTTGCATCAAGGTAAAAGAAGTCGGGTAAAGCCCAGAGGGATTTACCCGAGACTCGAGCTAAAAGGACTAGTCAGTTCTTGCGTCTTGGCCAAGTAATTTGGCACGCATCTCTTCGAAGCGCTTCTGCTGATCAACAGCAATCTGTTCTGGAGACATCTCTGACTGAGGTTGGCTATTTTGCTCACCGCCACTGCGCTGGCCAGTAGATGGCTTGCCACTTGCCTGCCTAGGACCGCCACCGCCAATGACATTAATAACCGGGATAACAATTGGTGAGCGACCGGTGCGCTCAAACAAGAAGTGCGTCACGTGGTCCTTCAGCTCTGCCTTAAAGCGGTCTATATCAATACGCTTGAACCGTTGCTGTACTGCTCGCTTTAGCTCAATGCGGAAATCGTTCATCAGCTCTTCGGAATCACGTATATATATGAAACCGCGAGTAATGATGTCTGGGCTGGTCATCAGATTGCCTGATTTTTTATCGACAGTTAAGATAACTGCCACAAGGCCTTCCTCGGCCAGCATGAGGCGGTCTTTGACCACGACGTTGCTAACAATGGTGCCTGTCTGGTCAACCAATACCGTACCGTGCGGTACTTCGCCAACAACTTCCATAGTATCTGGGGTAAATGCCAGTACTTCACCGTTCTCGACATTGGCTGTGTTCTTACGTGGGATACCTTCGTTAATAGCAATACCGATATGGCGCTGTTTTACACGGAAAGCACCATAAATAGGTACAAAGAACTTAGGCTTGGTGTAGTTAATCATGTCAGCATACTCATCCTGAGAGGCGTGGCCACTGACGTGCAGTGGGCCGACACCATCGATCTCGTGGTTACGATGTTCGAACACGTGCACACCACTACGAGTCAGACCATCCACCATGGTGCCAATCAGTGAGTCATTACCTGACTCTGGGATTGGTGTAGAGCTGAGGATAACCGTATCTTGTTCTTTGAGCTTGATGTGACGGTGGTCACCGTTAGCCATACGCTGCAAGGCAGAGTTTGGTTCACCCTGGCTACCAGTACAGACCACGACAACATCTTGGTCCTTCATCTGCGGCACGTTAGCAATTGGCACAAATGTGCCTTTTGGTACCTTCACGAAGCCGTTACGAACAGCCATTTCTAGAGTGCTAATCATGCTACGACCGTCCATAGCAACCTTGCGGTTGTGGTGCACGGCGGCGTTGATAATCATCTGAACGCGGTTCATGTTGGTACTAAACAGACCTACAAAAATACGACCTGGTGCTTGATCAATAATATCGATAAAGCTCTGTTCGATAGTACTTTCTGATGGTGTCCGGCCTGGGCGTTCGGCAGTAGTACTCTCTGAGAACAACGCCAGCACGCCTTCTTCACCCATTTCTTTTAGGCGTTCGATATCAGTTCGTTCGTGGTCAAGTGGATTCGGGTCAAGACGGAAGTCACCGGTGTTGATGATACGGCCAACCGGTGTATCAAGCACCACTACGGTACTGCCCGGAATTGAGTGTGTGACACGCACAAGTTCTACAAAGAACGGCCCGACCTTGAGTCGTTCGTGAGTGGTTTCATTCATGACGACAGTCTTGAGCTCAAAGCCTTCTGGCATTGGCAGGCCAAAATTCTGGAAGATTTCCTCAACACGGCCAATGGTAAATTTTGATCCGTAAATTGGCGCTGGGTACAGAGGCACGATGTGTGGCAAACCACCAATGTGGTCAAGGTGACCATGAGTGATGATGTAGCCACGTAGTTTGTGCTTGATTGAATCAAGGTAAGTCATGTCGGCGATGCCGTAGTTGATGCCAGGCAAATCGACACCAAGGTCGTTACCACAGTCAATGATGACTGCGTCATTCATGTATTCAACCAGCATGGTGTTCTTAGAGCCGCCGCCGTCCATACCGCCGAGGCCAATCACCTTTAGGCGTGGGCTGTCGTCGATAAAGTTAGCACGCTGCTTGCCTTCACCTTGTCGAGCTGAAGCGTCCAGGTACTGGCTGGCGATGCGGTTTGCATCGTCTTGTGTGCGACGTTGCGCACGGATTGCTGCACCACGCGAAACACGCGAGCCGCCGCCGTTAGACGGCTGCTTAGCAGCATTTGTCTTGGCTGTTTGACCAGCTGACCTATTGTTATTTGGTTTCTTATTATTTGGATTCATACATTCCTTTCTGAATATAGGAAATAAAAATTATATTTTCTTAAGTATTAGTGGGATATTAGCAAAGTCGTCTAACAGTGTTTGGCGCATTCCTCCGTTATATAGTGCTGCTGCCGGGTGATACAGAGGCAAGATAACGACTTTTAGAATATCTCCGTTTTGCTTGAACTGAAGCTGAATTCGCTTCGGTTCACCATGGGACTTACTTATTTGTAGGTCCGGCAAGAAGCAATTGGTGCTGTGACGGCCAAGGGTTATAACGACCTTGGGCGCAATTACTTCTAGCTGGCGCTGCAAATAGGGCAAAAAAGCCTTTTTCTCTTCTGGTAATGGATCACGATTATTTGGTGGGCGGTATTTGACGATATTAGTGATATAGATATCCTGGCGTTTCATACCAACCGAAGCCAGCATCTCGTCTAGAAACTTACCACTAGCACCGACGAATGGTAGACCTTGTAAATCTTCATTCTTGCCAGGCGCTTCGCCGATAAACACAATGTCCGCGTCTGGGTTTCCATCACCCATAACAAGGTTCGTGGCCTGTTTGGCCAAATCTGGACAGATATGACTTTCGATAATATCTGCCCTAATCTGGTCAAGCAATTGCTGCTGCGTCACCTACTTTTTCCTAATAAGCTTTGCTACCAATCGCCCAAAGTTATGCACTGCACCGAGCAGTAATATGATGCTCAGTGTCCACTGCCCGAGGCTGCCGCTATTGAGCGCAAGGCTGCCAATCCAGTACGAAAGCCCCAGTTCCACCAGCCCAAAAAAGAGTAGACCTTGCTTGAGCTGATGAACTTTGTGTAATTGCTTGAGTACTGATTGAGACATCATTTATCCTTTCGGCCTCGGTAGTTAGTAGCCAGCGTTGCACCAAGTACTGCGCCACCAATCAAGATAAGTATTCCACCGCTGGCAGCGTAGCCATCATTCTGCGGCAAACTCATATCCTGGCCAGCCTGCGTTGCAAGTCGAAAGCCAATCACAACAATGACGATTGCTGCAATTTGGAGTAGTGAGAGTAGTTGCTTGGTCTTCATAGTATTCCTATTTGTTAAGCTCGCGAGTGGCGGCTTTCATGCTTAGTTGCAGACGACCACGGTCATCAATGGCTACTAATTTAACGGTGACTTTGTCGCCTTCTTTCACAACATCACTGGTTTTTTCGACACGATCTTCAGATAGTTCAGAGATGTGTACCAAGCCATCTTTGCCGGGCATAATCTGTACAAAAGCACCAAAGTCCATGACGCTTACCACCGGAACATCTTTGTAGATTTTGCCGACTTCTGGCTCCTCAACAATGCTGGCAATCCAGTCCTTAGCAGCCTGAATAGATGCACCGTCAGGGCTGGCAATCATAATGGTACCGTCGTCTTTGATGTCAATTTCTGTACCGGTTTCACCAGTAATACGCTGAATCGTTTCACCGCCCTTACCAATAATCTCGCGAATTTTATCGGGATTAATCGTCATTGTTTCTACGCGTGGTGCGTATGGGCTCATGTCGTTTGGTTTACTAATCGTAGTCAACATGTGTTCAAGGATATGCGCACGGCCGGCTTTGCCCTTTTCAAGCGCTTCTTTGAGCACAATAACGGGCAGTCCATGAACTTTCATATCCATCTGTAGTGCTGTAATACCCTTACTGGTACCTGTTACTTTAAAGTCCATATCACCCGCAAAATCCTCGGCATCAGCAATATCGCTAAGCACATACGGCTTGTCGCCATCAATCATCAGACCCATAGCAATACCAGATACAGGCGCCTTCAATGGCACACCAGCATCCAGCAATGCCAAAACACTTGAACAGGTAGCGGCCATAGAGGTAGAACCGTTCTGGCTCATGATTTCTGTAACCGAACGAATTGTGTATGGAAATTCTGCTTCGGTTGGTAGCACGGCGGTCAAAGCACGCTCTGCTAGGTAGCCATGGCCGATTTCACGGCGACCCGGGCTGCCCAGACGACGCACTTCACCGACGGTGTAGCCCGGTGCATTGTAATGGTGCAGATAGCGACGCTCGGTGTTCTTTTCCATGGTATCTACTAGCTGCGCGTAGCTGAGTGGTGCTAAGGTTACGATGTTCATGCCCTGGGTCATACCACGGGTAAATAGGCTGGAGCCGTGTGCACGTGGTAGCAGACCCACTTCGCTTGATAGAGTACGGATTTCATCTAGTTTACGGCCATCAGGACGGATATTGTCCTTGATGATGCCCTTACGGACGTCTTTGTGTAGTGCCATCGTAAAGGCTTCGTCGTACTCACCCTTTAGCTCAGCGTAATCTTCACCAAGTTTCTCTTCAATCGCAGTATGGAACTCTTCACGGAGGCTATTAACCATCTCGTTACGCTCTGGGTAGGCCTTACGCAATGGCGCACCGAGCTTGCCATCAACCCACTTGTCAACTTCTGCTTGGATGTCATCATTTGGTAATACCAGCTCGTATTCCTGTGCAGTAACGCCAACTTTCTTGGCTAGCTCTTGCTGCAACTTGATAGCAGGCTGGATGTTCTTCTGAGCCCAGTCTAGTGCACCAACCACTTGCTCTTCGGTAGCCTCGTTAGCACCGGCTTCTACCATCATGACACCAGCTTCATTGCCAGCTACTACAAGGTCAAGCACGTTCTTGTCTAGTTCTTCGGCGCTCATAAATGCCTGGTACTCACCGTTTTCGGCAATACCGACACGCAGGCCGGCTACAGGGCCATCAAATGGCGCACCGGTTAGCATTAAAGCTGCGCTAGCAGCCACCATGGCTACCGTGTCAGGTCGGAAAGCTGGGTCGAGACTCAATACAGAAGCTACGGTCTGAACTTCATAGCGGTAACCCTTAGGCCACAGTGGACGGATTGGTCGGTCAATCAGACGGCCAATCAGAATTGCATCGTCAGACGGGCGGCCTTCGCGCTTGATAAAGCGGCTGCCACTAATTTTGCCCGCAGCGTAAAACTTCTCTTCGTAATCGATGCTCAACGGGAAGTAATCCATGGTAACCGGCTTCTTGCCAACCATGGCGGTACCCAGCACGACTGTGTCGCCATAGCGCACAATAACAGAGGCGCTGGTACGGAAACCAACGCGGTTTACTTCCAGACTTAGTGTGCGGCCACACCAATCTGTTTCTACTTTAATAATGTCTTTGCCGTAGGGGTTAATTGTTCCCATAGTGTCTTAATTAAGACCTTTCTTTCAGACGTTTTTCGTTACAGGGTGCAAATATACGGATCCGCCTCTTGTGCATGCGTGCACGGGAGTATATCTGGTCTCTATAACGACTGTCTGTTTAGTTTAATGTGCACAAGCTTGTCCCGCGTTAGCGGGAGTAGTCTGGGCAGATTAGCGAATGCCGAGCTTTTTCTTAAGGTCAAGATAGCTACGGCCGTCTTTTTCGGCAATGTACTTGAGCAGGCGCTTGCGCTTGCCAACCATCTGTAACAGACCGCGGCGGGCCATAAAGTCATGCTTGTTACTCTGCAAGTGCTCGGTAATTTCCTTGATGCGCTCGGTCAGAATACCGACCTGTACCGCTGGTGAACCGGTGTCTTTCTTGTCCTTTTGCAGGTCAGTAACAATCTTAGTCTTCTTCTCTGATGAAATCATGTATTTCCTTGATTATAAGTTAGTGGTGTTTCGTCTAGATACTAACGAAACGATGGCGTTAGGCTCAATATTACCACACTCGCCTCTGTTATGCAACTATTTGTTTGGGGCAATAATGTTCTTAACTACGCCGTCAGAATCTTTTGTATACACGCCTTGAACTTTATTGGCGGTCACCCAGCCAGCTTCAGCAGCGCTACGCGGAGCCTCAATCACAAAGCCTTGTCCCAAAGTGGACCCCTTGCCGGTTTCTCCAGCGTTCCAATAAGTGGTGTGTCCGCTCGTTTTAGCGGGCTTACCGGCCGTTTTGGCACCCCGTACTATACCGCTGAGTACCAGGTCTTCAACGCCTTTTTCAGTTACCTGACGATAGACGTTGTCACTAGACTCTGGGACTACTTGCTCGCCTATTCTCAGAGTGTTGGGGGCGAATGAGTTAGGGTTTTCGACAGAGGTTTGTGATACGTGCTCTGAGGCTACCTGTTCTAAGTCGCCTCGCAAAGAAGCTTCGACTACTAAAGCACCTAGGTGAGCAAGCTCCTTGTCTTGAATACGTAGGGCTTCATTTGGATATGGTTGAGGAGCAAATTCTGACATGTTAATTTTAGTTTTACTACTTATAATTGTAGCATTTTATTGCTATTTTGTCAATCTAGTCGCCTATAGGAAGGTCGGTACCACCAAGATTTTTGACGAAGTAGCTGTCGTGGCTGACGTAGATGATAGCGCCGTGGTACTGGGTGAGCGCGTCCTCGAGCTCCTCAATGCTAGGGAGGTCCAAGTGGTTGGTCGGTTCGTCCAGGATGAGCAACTGCGGGTCATTGGCCAACATATTCATCAGTTGGAAGCGGGCTTTCTGGCCGCCGCTCAGCCGTGAAATTGGCACGTCCCCATCGGTCATTGGGTTAAATAGGTAGTCACCGAGTAGTTGCTTGACCTTCTGCTCGCCTACCTTGACGTCCTTAGCCATAAAAGATTGCTCAATGGCATGGGACAGGGTCATTTTGAGATACTCTGGACTAATTTCTTGCTCGTAGACACCGATTTTTAGCTCACGTATGGTGTCGATGATTCCACCATAGATGGTCGCCTGTGGCTTCACGCCGCCAGCTGCCGCGATGATTGCTTTAATCAGTGTGGTCTTGCCTGCACCGTTGCGGCCGTGCAGACGTAGCTTTTCGCCCTCGCGTAGCTGGAAGCTCAGATTATCAAACAGCGGCGTTTCGTAGCCAAGGCTTAGTTTGGATACATCAACCAGCAAGTTATGAGACTTAGTGGCCTTGGTACGCGCCCGAATAATAATGTTGCGAGCCTTGTGCTCTTCGTACGCCTTGCTCATCTTGGTGTTGAGGTTATCGGCAGACTCCCGGTCAATCCAGAAGGATGGTTTGTCCATTTTCTCAAGTTCGGTCTGCTCTTTTTTGGCGCGTTCTTCCTGTGTTTTGAAGCGATGGATGGTGCCTGGGTCACGCGCACGTTCTTTCATACGGCGAAAGCGTACAATATCTTCCTTGAGGTTAGAAATACGTCGTTGATTGATGGTAAATTCGTTCACCTGCGCGGTGATTTTGGTGGCATTGGTTCGCAGATAATCGTCGTAATTGCCCTTAAAGTTGAAGGCACGGCCATCACGGATTTCCACGATGCGGTCAACGTGGCGCAGTACGTCACGGTCATGTGTAATGACCACTACTGCCTCTTTGGTTGCCTTGAACCAATCCAAAAATCGCTCTTTGGCGACATAGTCCATGTGGTTGGTAGGCTCATCGATTAACGCCAGATCTGCGCGGGCATGTTGCACTTTGACCAGCTCGACAAACCGCTTCTGGCCGCCTGATAATTGGCCAATTGTGCCCTTTATTTTGCTTGATTCAATCTGATAATCTTGCAGACTACGTTCTATTTCTTCCTCAACCGAGAAGTAGCCCAACACGTTAAAGCGTTCCAGCGCCTCGGAATATTCCTCCATCTTTTTCATACTGCTACCCATGGTGTCTGGATAGGTATCAAGGATGTGCTTGAGACTGGCATAGTCTGGTAGGTCGTCGAGGATATATTCCAGGATTGGCGTGTCTTCAAAACCGTGATGTTCCTGACGAGAGTCGATTACCACCAAGTTCTTACGGAAGTCGAATTCCCCCGCAAAGTCGGTATCAGCCCCTGTTAGGATATTGAACAGCGTGGTTTTGCCACTACCATTTCGGCCAATTAAGCCCACCTTCTCGTGAGCGTTTAGCTTAAACTCCAGGCCGCTATAGAGCACTTTGTCACCGTAAGATTTATCTGCTATATCGATGTTTGCAATCACGAGGCTTCGCCTCCTGGCAGCATAATTATGTTAGATATAAGAAAAATCACTTCTGTACGTTCTTCTGGATGAGTTCCGCTGTTATGCCCTCTGTTGGTAGACTGCTGGTGATATTGAATGTACCCACTCTGGTACGGCGGAGGTCGGACATATAGGCGCCTGTGCCTAATGTCTCGCCGAGGTCCTGTACCAGACTGCGGATATAGGTGCCTGTGCTTACATGGCTGGTGAACTTCACATATGGATAGTCGTAAGTTGTCAGTTCATTGCTGTGAATTGTGACTGGCCGGGCTTCTAATTCTACTGCTTTGCCAGCACGCGCCAGTTTATAGGCCCGCTGACCGTTGATTTTCATGGCCGAGAACTGTGGTGGTGTCTGCATAATCTGGCCCGTAAACTGCTCTAGCGCGGCTAGAATGGCTTTTTCATCCGGTACGGTGTCTGATACTGCTGTTTTCTCGCCCTCATCATCGCCCGTGGTACTGGTCTGGCCAAGTTTCATGGTCACTTCGTAAACCTTGTCTAGCTTGCTAAACTCGCCTGCTCGGCGGGTATATTCTTTGCCGATAACCAGTATCAACAGCCCTGTTGCCAAGGGGTCAAGCGTGCCACAATGGCCAACTTTTGTGTTCTTTGGCTTGGTACCTTGCGCGCCCGCAACAATTTTGCGCACATAATTAACAACGTCAAATGACGTCCAAGTTTTGGGCTTATCAATTAGTAGTATCCCTTGCATCAATAGACATTATACCTGGCTAAGGGAAAAGAGCAGCCAGACAAAAAGTCACGCCTTTTTGCCTGCGCGACGAGAAAAACCGCAGGTTTGTCTCTGTTAGAAGCTAGGATGGCGGCAGACCAAAGGGGTTCTGCGGGTTCGCTGGATTTGCATTTGGTGCAGCAGGAGGTTGCTGTGGCTCTGATGTGATATTGCCTGATGTGGGATCTATTTGAATATTGGGACTAGGCATTGTGGGCATAAACGGTGGCGGTACCGTAGGTGGTGCAGACGGCGTTTCTGTCTGTGCAGCAGTGGTATCAATAGCTGGACCCTGCGGGGGCACAAGGTTTTCTGGCATGGTGAACGGTGCGTCCTGGGTGGGCTGGTTGAGGTTTTCGCCTAGTGGCTGAGCATTCAAGCCGGCAATTGGCTCTGGAGCTGGGCCAATTGATGCCAGAGCATCACTCACAGCATCACGTGCATTATCAACGCCCGGTACCAAATTCTCTGCAGCGGTGGGTTCGTTGGCTGTCAAATGAGGGCTACTAACGGCTTCTTCTAGCTTGCTGAGTGTTTGTGGGCCGTCTGCCAATGGTGCATTTGCTGGGAAATCTTGGGGCTGGCTAGAAACTGGGGATTCATCGTGACTTAACAGCGGTGTGGAGTGCCGCCCTGCACCCATTGGATCAATAGCGGGGTCCAGTGGCTCGGGTTCTGTATTGGCAGTAAGCTTGCTGTCGAATGATGGTGGTTCGGTGATACGGCTTGTACCTCCATCGGCCAGTGACTCTGATTGAGCCGCAGGCTCTTCGGCAGCCGGTACTTCAGGCTCAAATGGCGGTAGTTCACTCACCTGCTCAGTTTCATCTGAGGATTGTATAGAGCCGTTTTCATCAATCACCAACTCTTCTTGTGGTAACGCAGGCTCTTCATCAATTACTGGTACTGGAGGCGGTACATCCTCGTGCACTGCTGCATCATGGTCTATCTGAAGTGCGCCGGCATCTTCTTCGGAATCATTCTTGTCTTCTTGTTTGGCGCCTTTGTGGCCGCGTTTGCCAGCAGATTTCTCTTCTGTTTTGGGCTTTTCCTCTAGCTTGCTGGCGACCAATTGCTGATTAGCGCCCGCACTCATCAGCCCGGCGCTGATGCTCATAGTTACTGCAGAAGTTCGTTCGTTACTAAAGCGCTTTGTCTCGGCAATAATACCGGTCAGCAATGATGTAGCAATCTGGCCATCTAGCAAATCAGCCTGAAATGCACCGGCCAAGCCAGCTATCATTTCACACAAGCTGCTTGCGGTCTGGTCAGCCCAGTTAACCGAGCCAAGACTACTGCTGGTGTTGGTTGTCAGCGAGAATGTAGTAGCGTCGTGCAGAATGCGACCATGAGCCGTAATAGCACGGTCGAGGTCTTTTTGCTCTTGTACGCCCAATGCCACAACAACTTCAACATTGAAATCACCCTGGCTAAAGTCTAAATCTTTCTCTGTGATAGAGGTTTTGTACGGCGTGATGAAAATACGGACAAAGTTGTCTTCCACCTTGTAGCGCAGCTTGTCTGCCTTGGACTTATCCAGGGCAATGATGAAGTCGCGCAACGAATCAGTGTTTTTTTCGAGCGTTTTTTCAGGTTGTAAGAACTCAATCGTTGACGGCACTTCACCGCTAAATACAGCTGTGGCATGCTTGCCTAGTTTGTTGAGCATCAGCGTCAAACCAATAGCAGCAGATAGTTGGTCCACACTAGGGTTGGTACTGACGCTAACCAGTACGTTATTCGCTGTTTTGAGACGCTCAATGAGCTGTTGTTTTGGGTTTTCCATTTTTTGGTTTTTTGACCTCTGTTGGCATGGTAGCATAAACACTTTAGCGAATCAAGTAGTTTGTGCCCTTACGCAGGGTCTTTGACAGCGACACCTTAAAATGGTACATTTTAGGACGAATTGATACTAAATTCTAAGAGGAAAATACATGCCAATTATCAAATCAGCAAAGAAGCGCGTTAAGGTAGCCCGCAAGGCAACTGTTCGCAACGTAAAGACCAAGAAGTCTCTAAAGACTGCTTTGAAAGAATTCTTGGCAAAGCCTGCGGCTAAGAGCCAGTCAGCTGCCCAAAGCAACCTAGACAAGGCTGTTAAAAAAGGTGTTATTAGCAAGAAAAAGGCTGCTCGCAAGAAGAGCCAGCTTGCTGCCAAGGCTAAGGCCGCTGGTGTAAAGCACACTGGTACCAAGAAAGCTGCTGCTAAGCCTGCGGCTAAGAAAACCACTACTAAACCAGCTGCAAAAGCTGCAGTGAAAAAGGCTCCTGCCAAGAAGCCTGCCGCTAAAAAAGCTCCAGCAAAAAAGAAATAAGAACTATTTCTTAAAAATTAAAGAGCCGGAAACGGCTCTTTTTAATTAAAGTAAGTCGGGATTATTGATTTTTTAAATCATAAATCTCAGAAGCAACACGACCAATTTCTACAGCTTTTTCATTAAGCCTTACAGCAGACTTTAATGTATCAGAGGCACGTTCAAGTTCTTGCATAGTCTGAGAATGAGTACCCATACGAGAAGGTCGTATTTCCTCTTTGCCTGTTTGTTGGTCCTTTTCAATTCTTTGAGTAAAGCCATCTACCGCTTCACTTCTTAAATTAATCGCTTGGTCACGATATACTTTCTCTGCTTGAGCTACAAATCGAGCCTTTTCAACATCCTGGATAGCATCAGGATAGTCTGGGTTGCTTTGTGGGGTTTCACTCATTTTGGTTTTTTCCTTATCTTTCTTCTTATCTTTCTTTTGGTTCTAGGTTTTATTTTTTAGAACTTAGATACAATATACACTACTTATGCTTTTTTGTCAATAATATTTGTTAAGTGTAAAGCGTCTGGGCGGAATTGGTGCATCGGAAAAACCGGTGGCTGGCATCAGGGCTGTTCCGAATCAAGCAGCCAGTGTGCCGAGGCTTTTCTTATGAAAAAGCCAGTCGAGGCCGACCGGAGGGAGTTCTGGCTGCGCGGAACAGTTCTGGTATGACGGCCAACCGTGTTTTTACGCGCACAAGCTTCTTTGCTTCGTTTCTTGGCGACCCAAGAAATGAAGGTGGGCGGACCTTCAGGTCCGTACGCAACTTATTTCAAAGAAATTATTAAGTTTTGGAGGGCTTCGTCGGCGTCTATTGATTCTGATTTGAGCCGAATATCAAGCTGCAGCGTGTCGTGAATAAGTTTTTTGAGCTGCGGTAGCGTCATGTTGCGCACAATACCTTGTGTTTTGCGCACCACAAACGGATTGAGTTTGGCTTCTCGCGCAATATCAGCTGAGTCACGGTCACCTGCTGTTTTGACCAATGCCATAGCGTGCAGTTGCCAGCCTAGCAATGCTAAAATCTGCTGCGGCTCCACTTTCATTGCACGCTGTTCAGCATATAACTCGAGTGCCCGCTTAGTCTTACCACCTAGTGCGGCATCCAGTAGTTCAAAAATTGTACTCTGAGGCGTACGTTCTGTCAGCAAATCAATTGTTTGCCGTGTTATTTTTGCATCGTAGAGTAATAACTTTGCGAGCTCGTTATGTAAAGCTTGCTGATTAGTGCCTACGCGCTCCACCAAATACGTTGCATCGCCTAGTGATACATCTCCACCCTGCTCTTTGGCGGATTCTACCAACCATTTTGCCAGTTGCGGCACATCCAGTTGGTTGTATTCGTGCAAGTCTGTGCTCTTTTTTAAAAACTTGTAATAGACTGTGCGTTTGTCAGGTTTGGGCTCTATAATCACCACATCTGTTGAATCGGAAGCTTCTGTGAGCAGCTTCTCGGCAGACTCTAAAAACTGTTTATTGGCGCTGGGCGCGCGTAGCACCACCAACTTTTTGCTAGCCAGGAATGGCAAACTTTGCAGGGCTTCGCGCATACGGTCAAACTCTGCTTCTTCGCCGTCTAGTTGTTCCAAAGCCATGTCACCATGCTCTGCCACAAAGCCGTCAACAATCCGTCGCAGCTCTGCATGCAACATAAAACTATTCTCGCCCGTTAGTACTGTAATCATGGTTTAGGCACTTTCTGACAGACGGGGCATGTGTGGGTGCCGCGACCGGCGACTTTGGTTTTAATAATCGTTGTGCCGCAACGCGGGCATGGCAGATTTTCGCGGCGAAAGACGCGGGCAAAGTCCATATAACTACCTCGCTTGCCTTCGGCATTCACATAGGTATGGTTGGATGAACCGCCTTTATCAATAGCCAGCTGCAAAACATATTGTAGCTCTTCATATAGCTTTTTAATCGGCGTATCTTTGAGATCTTTGACCAACGTGGTGGGGTGAATTTTGGCACCCCACAATGATTCGTCAGCGTAAATATTACCGACGCCGGCAATCACCGTCTGGTCTAGCAATACAGCTTTAATATTGCTGTTTTTGCGGCGCTGTAATCGGCCCTTAAATACTTGCCACGTAAAATCTGCGGCTAGTGGCTCGGGTCCAACTTTCTGGAAAAAATCTAAATTTTCTACCTCGACGGTTGGCATTAACCGAACCCAGCCAAACTTGCGTTGGTCGTTAAAAAACAGACTAGCACCCTTGTCTAGCTGTAATGTGACATGCGTAGACTTATCTGGCAACTGCCCAACTAAACTATCACTTGGATGACCCGCGCCAAATCGTTGTTCACCAACATATACTAATTGCCCTGTCATCTTCAAGTGGATGACTAGTGTGTAGTTAGTGCTAAGGTCTATGAGTAGCACTTTGGCGCGGCGGCGCACCTGAGTAACTGTGGAGCCAATCAAAAATTGCTCAATGTCAGCAGGCGCATTTGGAAAGCTTTTGGGCCAATCATGCGTTACGGCCGTAACAATGTGGCCTGGCAATAATTTAGTGAGGCCACTGCGAACGGTCTCGACTTCTGGTAACTCCGGCATAGTACATCTATACTATCAGATATGAGTGACTCTATTGGTGATTTATTAGATAAGCAGCGTTTTGCAGAACCCCCCGAAATTAAGCAGATTCAGGAATTTGTGCAAAAACGCTTCAAAGTAACTCCACATGTCAGTGTATCGCAGAAAAATATCGTCATTGCTGTGCCTAGTGGCGCTCTGGCTGGCGCACTGCGCCAACTGCTGCACGAACTACAAGAGACTCTAGATACAGATAAGCGCTTAGTGATTCGTATTCAATAGTTGTTCGATTTGTTGCTTGAAGGTCTGGAGGTCTTCGTAGACAATACCTTGCATGCCGATGGCTTGTGCCGCGGTTACATAAGGCTCTCTATCGTCTATAAAAATACATTCTTCTGGCTCAACGCCAAGTCGCTGGGCGGTAATGGTATAGGCTTCTGGTTCAGGCTTGGCGTGGCCGATTTCGCCTGACGCAACAACCGCATCAAAGTGTTCAGAAAGCTCATCATCAGAAAAACGGCGCCACAAACTCTCGCGGCCAATATTGCTGAGCATGCCTGTTTTGTACTGTGGCCGCAGCTGCTTAATATATGCGAGTAATTCTTGGTTTTTGACCTCGCCACTAGCCAGCGTTGCACGATACGTCTCGTATGGAATATCGAGTACTGCCGCTATTTGCATGCTGGCGTCGTGCGATGATATATAGCCACGATTGCCCTGCTGGATGATATCGGTGACGACTTCTGATTTATCTGGATATTTATCGCGAAGAGCTTGGAGCGCGTCCGTTATAAGGACACCGAAGCAGTCAAAAATAATCGCTTTAATCATCGGGCCTTGCCCGCTGGCGGCATAATTATGTTAGATAGCAGAAAAATCACGTCTCAATTGTACCAGCTACAGCTTAACGCTCTGGGTTTGCTTGCTATAATCTGGAATCTGGTCCTGGAACAGGCTACGAATAATTGAACCTTGGCCCCTGAAAGTGCCCAGCTTATTACAATTATTGGCCCATAGGTTGGATTCGTGTTGGCCATTGACGCTCAAATCATAGATATAACGATTGCCCGTGGGACAAATGCCTCGTTGGTCGAGTAAGCTCTTTTTGCTACTTATAAATCCTGCATTGCCGAGTGCACTCAAGAAGGTCTCATATGCACTCTGCGTATTTACATACGAAGAGCTGCTGGTGACATTCTGGTCGTAGCCACTCAATACTTCTAGGCGACGTTCATTGCGTGACACGCTAATGCGAACTTCACGGTGGCTGTCCTGGCCTACCAAACGACCAATTGTCGTGACACTAACACTACTGTTAAGGCCAGCATACGTTATTAACTGCGCTTGAGCAGTCTGTGGCCGCGCAGATGAACCATTATCACCGCGAAGCATTACCCAAATCACCACAAATATGAGCAAGAAGATGCCTAAAGCTCCAGCTATATATTTCATCATCAATATATTTCCTAAATTTAGTAAATATAACGGGCAGTACTCAGAGAATATATAAGCAAACTCCTGTTCTCTTCCGTTCTTACATTATTATGCCACAAGTGTCAATATTTAGCAACTCTGTTATTATGTATATAACTTATGTGGCTTACTTCACTCAGAAGCCCTGATGTAAGTCAGAGCAAAAAATACTCTCAGCGTACACTATTTTGGATGCTTGGTATCCTCATCGTCTTGCTGGTAGTCCATATTGGGCTACAGTATCTGAATCTTGAGGTTTATAACGAGAAAAACGGTGCTGTTTATGAACTGGCTAACAGATTCGACTTTGATGATGAATCCAGTGTGATGACATGGATATCACAGTTTCAGCTGATTGCATTGAGCGGCATCTGTTTGCTGGCGGCTGTGTTGGAAAAACAGAAAACGCTTAAGAAGCTGTGGCTGATACCGAGCGTACTAGGCTTGCTCTTCTCTATAGATGAAACTGCCACTTTGCACGAATTTATTCTGCAGAGGATTCATGTTGCATTCTTTGGCGATGCCAAGCCCACGCTTATGATGAATGCATGGGTTATTATACTGCCGTTTATCGCACTGTTTGCTGGTCTCATGGCATGGAAAATGTTCAAACAATTACCTCGTGTCACGGTTGGGCTTATCTGCCTTGGTGGTGCAATATTTCTTGGTGGTGCGGTGTTTGTAGATTTAATAACTAATGGCTTGCCAGAGACACCATTTGTGGCACAAGGCATTTTGGTGGCACTTGAAGAGTCGTCAGAACTGTTGGGTGTCAGCATCGTTATCTACGCAGTCGCAAGCTACATTGAACAGACGTATGGGCATGCTGTCGGCAGAGCCATCAGACAGTTGAAGGGCTAGTTGATTATGGGGTGGGCTGATTTGTGTATACGGTATACTAAAGAGGAACCTTAGGTCATTTTATGCCGCGCAAAACCAATAACTACACCAAAACAGTGCTCAACCCCACCTTCCAGTCGCTTATGGCCCTGGGGTTGTTTGCTATAGCCGCCGTTGCGGCTCAGGCGCCAGAGATTGCAGGGTGGGAAGCTCACTTGTTCTACATGGTCTATGACTTGCCGCGGACGCTTTACCCATTATTCTATCTGATTACGCAGGCCGGCAGTGTGCTTGTTTTGGGTGGTTTACTACTTCTATATCTTTATAAAAGACACTATCACATCGTACTACGCTTACTAATGACCGGAACGCTGGCTTATCTATTGGCGGGGATTGCCAAGAGTTTATGGGGCAGAGCGCGGCCATTTGATTTGCTAGACAATGTAACCATTCTGGACGTTATCCAGGGGCCAGGGTTCCCTTCTGGTCACACTGCGCTGGCAACTGCGCTGGCGCTGACTATGGGCCATTATCTGATTAAGCAGAAGTATTATTGGATTCCAGTGGTATGGATAGTTGGCGTGGGTCTTTCACGGCTGTACCTAGGAGCTCACCTGCCACTTGATATTATTGGTGGCTTTGCCGTAGGCTGGTTGTCATATGCGCTGTTTAGACATGTACGTATATATGACATTTCTACTCCGAAAAAATCCAAACAAAAGGCTGTCGGCATAAAGTTCAAGCCGTAGCAAAGCTACTGCTTTTTGAGCACGACTTCGAACCATTTGTAGCCGTCAATGGTGTCGTATAACTCCTGGACTTTTTTGAGACCTGTAGGTGAATAGTGATGAATAATGTCAGGGTTATAGTAGTGTATTTGGCGGACACCGTAACTATCTTTGCGAACTTCTTCGCGGTAGTAATCATCATAATTAGAGGATATATACAGTACTCCTCCATCGCGTAGGTTATCGTAAATATTCTTGAGCACCATGCCTAAATCGCCCGGCGCAATGTGGCGAAAACTAGCAAACGCAAATACCACATCATAGGGTCCTTGGTATCTATATGTCACTGCGTCAGCCACCTCAAAATTGCCCAGCGGCACCTTTTGGCGCGCTAGTTCTATCATTTGCGGCGAGGTATCAATCCCCGTGTAATACGGGGTGTGGCGCAAAATAGCCTGGGCATCACGACCATTGCCGCAGCCAATCTCAAGTACGCGGGCATTCTCGGGGCTGCCGGCTATGGTAAATGCCAAACTAACATCACCGCCTCGCTCGCCAATCTCATCATAGTGCTGGCCGAGTGGACCAGCCGAATTACTGTATGTATCACGTGTTCTTTGCTGCATTGCATGCCTCGATATGACACTTAAAAGTGATACGTCTCATTATAGACCTCTTGGCAAGGGCCTAGTAATCTACTCCTTCTACCGTATTCTTATATGGGCTCTCTGCATTACGAGACGACCACACAAATCAACATGTTTCAAAATCACGTCGCCAGGCCCAGGCTTAATCTCAGCCCGTGGCTCTGCAATGGTGGGCGCATCATACATCTCTTCTAGTTTTGCGATTTCTGCATCTTTGTATCGGTCGTCGCCTGCTTCTGGTTGAAGCGTTTCAGCTAGTGCCACGGCGGCTCACTTTCTGACATCAAGTAGATTATTACTAATCAAAATAGGAGTTCCCACTTGTGCTAGCCCATTATGTCAAAGCATGGGCATGTTGAGCAGTAATAATCCTTACACTTATTCTGTACGTTCTAAGAATACTCTAGGAGCGAATCCACCACGTTCTTGTAGTTTTTTGAGCCGTGCTGCCTCAACCTTTTCAGGACCATACAATTCTTCAAGTTCTAATACCGCTTGCTTTAAGTCTGCAAGTTCCTCAACCTTCTCTTCTGTAGTCTGGGCTTCAACAAGTTCGCTTGCTTCTTCTAGTGGCTTTTTAAGTAGTTCTGTTTCATATTCTTCATTACCAAGTATACGAGTAATTGGGACTTCCCCGTTGGCTCTAATAATATCTGGGATATTGCCTCTGACAAGCTTGTTATATTCAGGCATTACAGTTCACCCCAGTTTTTGCCGATGGTTGTGTCGACAGTGAGTTTTACGGGTAGTTCGTGCACCGATTCCATCACGTTCTTCAGCATGGCGGCGATAGTTTCTGCCTCACTTTCAGGGCATTCAACCAATATTGAATCGTGGATTTGTAGCAATTGCTTGGCACGTCCGCCTGCTAACTTTTCATCCAATGTGACCATGGCAAGTTTCATAAGATCTGCTTCTGTGCCCTGAATTGGCATATTAATTGCTGCTCGTTCGGCGGCTTGGCGCACAATAAAATTAGCCGAATTAACATCGGGTGTGGGGCGGCGACGACCAAACAGTGTCTCTACATAGCCGTCCTTGTGTGCTTTTTCTTTGAGACTATTCATGTAATCAAGCAGTGGTTTGCGCAGCTCAAAATACTTATCAATAAAGTGTTTGGCAGCTACAAAATCCATACCTGTTGCAGCACTTAGTCCATGTGGGCTCATCCCATACAGCACTCCAAAATTAATAACCTTAGCGTCGCGTCGCATCTGTTTAGTGACTTCGTCTGGCTGGCGGTTATAGACCTGTGCGGCCGTAGCAGTATGAATATCTGCGCCATTATTGAACATTTCCATAAGCTCGGTGTCGTTTGCCAAGTAAGCTGCGAGGCGCAGTTCAAACTGGCTGTAATCAGCACTAACGAGCACATTACCCTTGCCGGCTACAAAAGCCGTGCGGATATGTTTGCCTAAGTCTGTTCTGACAGGAATGTTCTGAAGATTAGGGTCATTGCTGCTTAGACGGCCAGTCTGGGCAACCGTCATAGCAAAGGTGGTGTGCAATCGTGAATGCTCATCTACCATTGTTGGTAGTGTGTCGACATAGGTACTCTTGAGCTTAGTGAGCTCACGGTAGTGAGTAATAAGGTCGATAATTGGGTGAGCTGCACGGAGTTTATCCAGCTCGTTGGCTGCGGTAGAATAGCCGGTCTTACCCTTTTTAACACCTTGCGTTGGCAGACCAAGTTTTACAAACAACACCTCGGCTAGTTGTGCCGGACTGCTGATATTAAACTCGTCGTCGGCATGGCCATATATCTGTTGCTCTACATCGCTAATTTGTTCTTCGAGCTGGCCAGACATCTTGTTCAGGTAATCGGTATCAAGTTTTATGCCCTCGTACTCCATACGTGCGAGCACAGCAATGACTGGCCATTCAATCGTCCGAGCCAGCTCGGCAACCTTGGGCATTGCAGCCAAATCTTTGGTCTGCTTAGCGGCTATTTGACGAATAACTTGGGCCAGTTCTGGAGCGTGCGTCACAAGTTGTTCTGGGTCGAGGTCATCCAGGTTGCCTTCATAGCCAAGCTCCGTAAAAGCTAGTTCGCTGAGTGACAAATCCTTGCGTAGAGCATTAATCAAAAAAGCACCGATTTGCGTGTCATGTGCCACTCCCTGCACATCAACGCCCAGCTCATAACAGATTTGCAGTGTGTTCTTGATATCATGACCGACCTTGCCAATAGTGGGATTTATTAGTGCATCCTTCAATGTTTCAACAACTTTTGATGCAGACAATGTGTTCAGCTGCAATGTATACAGTTCGTCCTCATTTGGGCTGAGTAACAATGTTTCAGGCCCACGACCGTGCCTACCAGCAGCCCTGCCGTAGAGCACCACTTGGCGTGATTTTTTGAGGCCATCAGCTACGACCGAGAGCTGATTATCGCTACTAATGATGGTGTTTTTGGGCAGTGTCCCTAGCTGAAAATCATCATTCTGAGGCGAACCGGCAGCATCTGTCATAATCATGACTTCCGGTAGTTGTCTGACAAGGGTACGGAATTCAAATTTCTGTAATAAATCGCGGATTTTCTCTGGCTCGCATTTGTTGACGTCCAGAGCTTTGCGGTCAAGCGTTACGGGCGCATCAGTCCATATGGCAGCAATTTGTTTGCTCAGGTAGGCTGAGTCTTTACCGGCTTCGAGCTTTTTGCGCGTACCGTCTTTTATTAGCGCCAGGTTTTCATAGACACCGTCTAGCGTTTCATACAATTTAAGTAACTCGATGGCGCCCTTCTCGCCCACTCCGGGTACACCTGGTATATTATCGGAGCTATCGCCCATTAATGACTTGAGGTCTAGGAATTGGTCCGGACGAATGCCATACTTGGCAGTAAAGCTTTCGGGGCTATACAGCTCGATGTTACTCAAACCCTTCTTCAGCGCATACACGTGCACGAGCGGGTCAATCAACTGCAACATATCCATGTCAGAGGTGACGAGTAGCGTTTCAATGTCTTCTTTGGTAGCCTGGACAGCCAAAGTGCCCATAATATCGTCGGCCTCGTAGTCATCAAACTCATATAATGGCCAGCCAAATGCACCTAGTAGCTCATGGAGCATGGGAATCTGAGTATAAAAATCAGCTGGCGCAGGTTTGCGGCCAGCCTTATATGCTGGATAAAGTTCTAAGCGTCGGCGAATATTAGTTTTGGGCTTATCCCAGGCAACACAAACATAATCTGGCTTGAGCTTCTTGATGACCTCAAGTGCCATAACTGCAAAGCCATATACACCACCAGTTGCCACACCGTCACGCGTGGCCAAATTAGGCATTGCGTAATAGCCTCTATAGAACACTGATTTACCGTCAATAACAACTAGTCTCTTGCGCTTCTCAGCCATACAGATAGTATACGCTGTTAAGTGGGCTTAAAGAAAACGCTCGTGCTAGCTTGCTGACTCCATTACAACTGCACCGGCCCATGGTGCCACTTGGTTTCTTCGAATTTTGATGCGTTCACTTTCGGATAAGCCACCCCAAACACCAAAATTTAAGTTTTCGTCGAGCGAGTAATTAAGACATTCTGATTGAACAGGACATAGTCTGTTGCATATTTCTGTCGCTTCTTTGATTTCGTATTGGCTAAAGAACAGTTCTGGGTCTTCATTATTGCAAGCAGCATCTGCCATCCAGTCAAGATTTGCCATGGCTATATTACGCCTTTCTCTTGACTAAGTACTTGGCAAGGGCTGACAAGAAATCAACGCTCTTACTGTTCCAATGCGTGTGGTGTGCGAGTGAGCTTAATGCTTTCTCGACATGCACTGTGGCTGCTGCTTGAGCGTGCTCTAGAGCACCTGATGTTGCTATAACTGTTTTGACTCGCTCAAATTCAACAGGGGTAATATTGGCATTGCCGAGCATTTGAACCAAGAAATTCTTGTTATCATTCGTGGTGTGTTCCAGCGCATAGGCAATGATTAATGTCCGCTTGCCTTCACGAATGTCATCCATCGGGCTCTTACCGCTCTCGAACTCACTACCAAAGGTGCCGATAATATCATCTGTTATTTGGAACGCCTTACCTGCATGATTGGCATAGTCCGTGATACCTGCAATTGTTTGCACATCTGCGCCAGCCAATGTCATACCAACGGACAATGGGTTAAAGAAGGTGTAGTACGCTGTTTTCCATTCCAGCACGCGCTCAATATCCTGGGCTGACACCTCGGCGACAACTTCATTAATAATGTCATTCGTTTGACCATGGGCAGTTATTACCATGGCCTTGTTAATAATCTGGATGGTTTTTAGGCGAAGCTCGGCATCCACATCAAGATGTGCCAGTACCTGCTGTGCGGCGTGTGCGCCACCAAGCGCTGCGTTGAGCGCAATTGAGGCGCCAAAGTGTTCGCCGTCACCAGCCAGCTCATTACGCTGATGATAGCGAGCCAGTAGACGGTGAGCTGTTGGGCCACCACGACGTATTGCTGAGCGGTCCTGGAAATCATCAACGATTAAGATATAAGCATGGAGCATCTCAACCGCCCGTGCAGCCTGCAGAATCATCTCTGAGTCTTTGCCGCCAGCCATTTCATAGCCGACCATAACCAGCGACCCGCGGACACGCTTGCCGCCGCGCTTTAAAATTTGTAGATAGGCGTCAGTTTCGAGACGCGCATTAGCGCCAAAAGTCTGGAATGTTTCACGCTCGAGCTTTTGTGCATAGGCCTCGATATCAGTATCTATCAGCTGCTTATACGCGCCTAGTTGTGTCAAAAAAGTGTTCGATTTGGTTGTGTCAGTAGTCTTGGACATTACTACAGTATATCAATCCTGATACAATTTAGGATAGTTGGTCAACAAGCTGGTGTGCAGCTGACTCGAATTCCTCTAGAGTAGAAAAATTGTTTTCGAAGGTATCCGTGGCGTGCTCTTTTACGTACGCGACATTCATCTGAATCTCTGCTGGCATATCAGGGCGTGGCTGCCACTGGAGTGCCTCTTGTGCCACAAAATCCTCAAGCCCAACCGCAACTTCCCCTTCACGCATGTGTTTGAGGTTTCTTTCGTGACGAACCATATCTTCGGCTTCAACCCAGATAAGTTTGCCAGCGTGCTCGGCGATAAAATCAACTTCTATGGGCGCTCGAATGCTAAAAACAACAAGGCCTTTATAGGGCGCATTCTTGAGAGCATTACGATACTGGTCTAAAGCAATTTTAAGCGCAAAGTCAGCACCCTTTTCCTGGCGCAGATGGTTGGAAGTTTCGGTCATATTTGCTATTGAAATAGGGTCTGGCGTGTCAGCATGACGCTCACGGGAAACATTGCGTACGATGTCACCGAGTGACACACCATAGTAGCCTCGTTCGATAAACAATGCCGCCAGTGAATCCTTGCCACTTCGCGGCAAACCACCAATCCCCACAATATGAATATTCTGCTCCATGGCTACTTAATGTAATCGTGGAGTTTTTTGCTGTCTTTGTGCTTGCGAAGCTTGGCTAATGCCTTGGCTTCAATTTGGCGAATACGTTCACGCGTGACAGAAAATTCTTGACCCACCTCTTCAAGCGTGTGACTTTTGCCATCTTCAAGACCGAATCGGAGTTTAAGAATCTTCTGCTCTCGCTCTGTGAGGGCGCCAAGCATCTCTTTAACATGCTCTTTCAGAAGCTGGCCAGTGGCCGACTCTTCGGGAGAGATAGTATCTTCGTCTTCGATAAAGTCTGCTAGGACCGAGTCTTCTTCATCGTCACGTACTGAAGCGTCAAGTGAACTAATGTCCTGCTTAATCTTCATGATGTGCTCGACCTTCTCTACTTCAATCTCCATTTCTTTGGCGATTTCTTCGTTGGTAGGCTCTCGGTTGAGTTCCTGAGTCAGACGACGCTGAGTACGAAGCAACTTGTTGATTGTTTCAACCATGTGTACCGGAATACGAATGGTTCGTGCCTGGTCAGCAATAGCACGTGTAATCGCCTGGCGGATCCACCAAGTAGCGTAGGTACTAAATTTGAAGCCCTTGTCTGGGTCAAACTTCTCAACAGCACGAAGTAAACCGGTGTTACCTTCCTGAATCAAGTCCAGCAGGTCCAAGCCACGGCCAACATAGCGTTTAGCAATCGAAACCACCAGACGCATATTGGCTTCCGCCATTTTGTCCTTAGCACGTTTGTCTCCAGCTACTACTTTGTGGGCAAGTTCTAGCTCTTCTTCGGCATTTAACAGCGGGATTTTACCAATTTCGCGCAGGTATAGACGGACTGAGTCATCGGCAATATCGTCCATGTAGACTTTTTCGTCCAGGACGATTTCTTCTTCTGGGTCTTCTTCTGCGACCCACTCGTCACTCAGCACTACAGCCGGTACTTCTTCGGTCTCTTCGGCATCAACGGTGATTTCAACGTTGAGTTCAGCTAGTTCACTGTACAGACCGTCCAGCAATTCACTGTTTTCTGGCACATCAGCAATAACTGCAAAGATATCCTGTTGTGAGATTTTACTGGCCTTTTTGGCCTTTTTTAGCAGATCTTTCTTGGCGTCTTCTAGTGGTGATTTATCGTCTTTTTTTGCCATGTATACTCCTTGGTTAGCGGCAGCTACATCAGCTGCCTTAAGCGTTCGTCCAAATCCTTAGCCTGATTAAGCAGGCTGACTGATGATGCCTCGTCAGATGTTTGGAGGGCCAACGCAATTTCTACTTTTTTAGTTTTTATATATTGTTCTGTGAGACGGTTCTGTAGTCGCTTGGCCTCCTGGCCTAAGTCAACATCGTCCTGATCTTGGTACAACGTTTCGTACTGTAATGACACTATTTTAATATATTCGGCTATTTTTTTCAATGCACCGGTGTTTGGAATCTTGCCGTCAAAGTCGGGATGCGCCTGTAGATAAGCCAGCAGCATCCTGCCTTGCTCTTCTGGCAATACGTCTGCGGCAAGCCCCTGTACCATTGGCCGTAGCGACGGTCGCATCAGTGCTAGTGACAATAATTGGTCTTGTAACTTCTTGCGTTCGAGCTTATATGGGTCTACTGTTTCGACTTGGTGTGTTGTTTTGCGCAGCTTTTGGCCTGTTGGGGCTTGGCGCAGTTTGCTGGTAATGGCGTCTGGACTGACATGTAGTAGCTGCGCAACTTTTTGTACATAGTGATCTTGTTCAACACTATCAGTCAGTTGGCGTACCACAGTAATAATGGCATCACTAAAGGTGCGTTTGTCTGGTGCTTTATCCAAGTCCAGCTGCTGGGCATAGCGATTAATCAGCCAATCGATAGCATACTCGTTATTAGCGATTGCCTGCTCCCACAATTTGGGGTCTTTTTGAATGAGCTCGTCGGGATCTTTTCCGGACGGGATGGTTACCATGCTCAACCGCACCCCCACCTTGCTAGCAATCGGTATGGCACGCTCGGTGGCGTTGAGCCCTGCCTGGTCTTCATCGAATGCCAGGCGAATATCACCAGTAAAGCGGCTAATACCCTTGAGATGTTGCTCTGTTAGTGCTGTGCCAGCGGTGGCGACAACGTTTGTGATACCGGCCTGATGGCTGGCAATCACATCCAGGTTTCCTTCTACTAATACAGCAAACTTCTGTTTGCGTAGCCCGTCTTTGGCTAGATGCAGGCCATAAATATGACGTGATTTATCGTAGAGTAAGGTTTGAGGTGTGTTCAGATACTTGGGCCCATTGTCATCTGCTTCTAGCTGCCTAGCCGTAAAGCCCACTACTCTGCCTTGCTGGTCTTGCAGCGGCACCATCAGTCGGCCACGGAACATGTCGCCACCATAACGATTAGTTAGGCCAGCCTTGGCAATTTCTTGCTTAGTAAAACCTTGTTTTGTCAGGTAGTCCACCAATGCGTTGCCGTTATTTGGTGCATAGCCCAGGCGGAACGCTAATGCCGTTTCTTTGCTATAGTTACGCTGTTTGAGCACGTATTCCAGAGCTGTTTTGCTATGGCTAAATTGCACTTGATAAAACTTGGCTGCTTGTTCGTTGGCGCTATAGAGTCGCTCTTTGAGCTGCGCATTGCCGCTACCGCCGCTACCGCGGAATTGCTCCAAATCCACACTGGCTTTTCTGGCTAACAGCTCTAGGGCTTCTTTAAATTCCAAGCCCTCCATTTCCATCACAAAGCTGAACATATTACCGCCCTTGCCTGATGAAAAATCATGCCAGATACCTTTTTCGGGACTGACCATAAAGCTTGGCGTTTTCTCTGCAGAGAATGGACTCAGACCCTTAAAATTACGCCCCGAACGCTTCAGCTGAACATATTCGCTGATAACATCCTCAATGTTGAGCCGGGACTTAATCTCCTCTACTGCATCCATATCTGTTATAAGTATGTGCTACTTCGGTAAAAGAGACAAGCAGTAGCAAGAAGTTAGTGTTATGCGTCTTGTGTCGCCTCATAGTACAATAATGCTTATGCAACCCCAGAACCCTTATGACTTTATGCACGCCGGCCAAATATCACGCAACGGTGGTTCAAAAAAGACCCGTATACTGATAGTGGCTGGTGGTGCAACGGTACTACTTATTGTTGCACTCATTTTTATATCTATTCTCGGTTCAGCTGGCAAGGCAGACAAACAAAGTCTTATTACTTTAGCGCAACAACAAACAGAACTTATTCGCGTTAGTAAGCTCGGCCAAGAACGAGCCAAAGATAGCTCGGCCAAGAACCTCGCTGTGACTGTTGGCGTATCACTTCAATCAGACCAAACGGCGCTTCAGGGCATACTCAAAAGCCAACATATCAAGCTGAGCGCGAAGGAACTTGCGGCAGGCAAAAAGCAAGAGACCGATTCCCTGCTTAACAACGCCGAGCAAACTAACAAGTTTGATGCCGTCTTCATCCAAACCATACAATTACAACTCAAGAACTATCAGAAGACATTGAACGATACCTATACCAAAACCCAGAGCAAAAAGACCAAGGCGCTCTTAGAACACCAGTATAAAAACGCTCGGCTACTCGCGAACAGTAAATAAGTATTAGTTCATGGTTGGCGTTATGCCATCTGTGCCAGCTACAAGATTATAGCTATGTAAGATAAACCCTTGGATATCTTCCCAAGGCAGCTGACCACTGAGTACAATGGTATTCCAATGTTTTTTGTTCAGATGATAGCCAGGCATGACAGACTCATACTTATCACGCAGTAGTACGCTTAACTGTGGGTCACATTTCAGACTAATACGAACCGGTTCCTTGCCTTCTGGTATGAGCGCAAACATTTTGCCATCTACCTTGTACACCGCAACCTCTTCGCCAAACGGATAGTCCCGTTCGGCATTTGGCATACTCAAGACATACTCTTCAACCGTCTTATGATTCATGATGGTTTCCAAACCACTCGAGATAATACTGTAGTTCGGCAATACTGGCCTGGATATCGTCGAAGGCCCGGTGGACTTCTTTTTTCTCGAACTGTACGTTGTGTTTAGCCTGCATCAAAACCTTCCAAGCGCTGACATCTAGCATACGATAATGCAGCAATTCGTCGACTTCTGGCCACCAACGCTTCACAAAATTACGGTCATTATGTATTGAATTGCCTGCCATAACGGCTGGCTCGTCACCAAACTGCGCCTGGATAAAACCAACTAGTTCGTGCACGACATCACGCTCTGCTCGACCAATGGTGCGAACCCGCTCCGCTAGGCCACTTTTAGCATGTTGAGCCTTTGCCCACTCGTTTGAACGCTCTAGCACTGAATCCGGGTGATGGATAATAGCCTCGTAGCTCGCCAATGTTTTGAAGTTCCAGTCTGTTACTTCAATGGCGACTTCAAGAATTACATCCTTGTGAGCATCAAGCCCCGTCATCTCCAAATCTACCCAGAGTAGCTTGGTTGGTACCGCGTTTTTATCAATCATTACTGCAAGTATACCATTTAGGTGTAGTAGTATTGAGGTATGCGAAAGAAAGAAGTTCTGCTTATTATCTCAATTGCCTTGGTAGTTATTGCTGGGCCGGCCTACATTTTACTTCGTGACAAGCCTATCCAGCCGGCACCACAGCCAGCCAAGACTGCCGACACAACACCTGCTGAAAAACCCGACAGCCGACCAGCACCAGCCAGTTTTAATAAAAATAAGTATTCGTACAATGATGTCACCAGCATCTGGGTGGTGGTAAACAAACAGCGGCCACTTAGTCCTCAGACCTATGCCCCAGCTGATTTAGTAAGTGTAGGTGGCGGTCAGCAAATACGAGCCGAAGCGGCGGCGGCCTTGCAGCAACTTGTTGCAGGTGCCAAACAACAAAACTTAGCAATAGCTGCACTAAGCGGCTACCGTTCATACAATACGCAGGTTTCTGTCTACAACGCCGAGGTAAAAAACTATGGTCAAGCCGTGGCTGACTCAGAAAGTGCCCGGCCTGGCACCAGTGAACACCAAACCGGCCTGGCAATTGATGTTGGTGGAGGTGGCTGTGGTATTGAGGACTGTTTTGGCAACACAGCGGAGGGTAAATGGCTGGCGGCACATGCCTATGAATACGGATTTATCATCCGCTACACTTCGGACAAGCAAGCTATTACTGGCTACCGTGCTGAGCCGTGGCATATCCGTTATATTGGTGTCGAATTGTCCGGTGAAATGCACAAACAAGGCATCACCACGCTGGAAGAGTTCTTTGGCCTACCCGCCGCCCCAAATTACTAGGCCTCGCGTGTTATTTGGCAGCCTTGAGAGCATCTGCGAACCAGACTAGTTGTTCAGCCTGGCTCTTGAGGGCTGTTTGTGGACCATAAGGATTGCTCGCAATCTCCTCATGCAGCTTACCATCCTCGGTAATAACATCTCCGACTCGATGGTTAAAATAGATAGCTTGGGGGATAGTAACCGCGCCGACACCAGGTAAGGCATTTCGCAGATTACCGACCGCTTGGGCGCCACCGGTTGTCCCGTGGCCAACAAGTGCTACCGGTTTTTGTTCCAGCTGATAGTCCAGAAAATCAATGGCATTCTTGAGTACTCCTGATACTGAGCGATTGTACTCAGGTGTGACTAGTACATAGCCGTCGAATTGCGCAAGCTTATCAAGCCATTTCTTTGGCGCGGCTTCTGGTTCCCTGTCGGGGTTGTAGCGCGGGCTGACTGGCTCTTCGAAGAATGGCAAGTCATAGTCTTTGAGGTCGATTATTTCTACCTCTGCATTCTTCTTAACTTCTTCTGCTACCCAAGTAGCCAAGCGGTCTGTTACGCGGCCTTCCCGTGTGGTACCAATAATTACGGCAATTTTTGTCATAGTGTCTATCTCCTTTTATGATATACTTTGTATAGTAATCTCTAGTATAGAGCCATTACTATACTTTGTAAAGCTATGAAAATTACCCCTGTTACAGAACCACGAACTGGCTGCATTGCATCAGCCATGGAAATAATTGGCAACAAATGGACAGCCCTTATTCTACGTGACCTGACAAGTGGACCGAAACGATTCACCGAACTAGAGAAATCAGTTGGCGGCATTAATCCGCGTACCCTATCACAAAGGCTTGATGACTTAGAACAGCACGGTATTATTACCAAACAATCGTTTGCAGAAGTACCTCCTCGTTGCGAGTACAATCTGACTGAAAAAGGACAGGATTTGATTCCTGTCCTCGAACAAATGGCCACGTGGGGCAATAAGCACTACGACATAGGTCGCTAAAAAGCCCTACTCTTTTGGTGTAAAGCCAAGGCAGGCTGAATTAATACAGTAGTGCTTGCCACCATCTGGAGCGTCATCAGCATCAAAAACATGGCCGAGGTGTGCACCGCAATTTTTGCATACTACCTCTGTGCGAGCCATACCCAAGGCGTCATCGGCACGCAATTCTACTGCATCGTTGGTGGCCGGGTCAGCAAAACTGGGCCAACCAACTAATCCTGGCGTTCGTGATTCGTACTTGGCATCACTTTTGAATAACTCCACGCCGCAATTAACACAGGTATACATGCCTGTTTCGCTATGATTCAGGTATTGCCCGCTACCTGGTGCTTCGGTCCCCTTCTCAAACAGGACGTGCTTTTGCTCGTCAGTCAGATTTGGATTTTGTTGTTTTGGTTCGGACATCTTTACCTCCCCACTTCCATCTAGGTGGTTCACCGTACTTGAATGAAATATATACTAACGCCGCTACATCAACTACGATAATTGCCACAAATAGTGATATGGCTCCGCTGGATGGCTGCTCAGTTCCGACAGGAACCAACAATGTTAACAAAGCAATCAGCCAGATAGCAACAAACAGCAGAAAACTCAGCCACCCCTTAAAATTAAGTGGCAGCCCCCATCCCCAACCGTATTTTTTGACTTTGAACCAGTACTCCGGCTGCTGCTTTTTTGGCATTACTTCTTCTTTTTAGCAGTTTGGCGTGTCTTCTTGTACAAAAGCTGACGAGCAAATACAACGATTATCAACAATAGCTCTAGGCCAACAAGTGCCAGTGCGTATGCTGCTGCTGGGATGTAAAAATCAGCTGCCACGATTGGCTGAGCTGCGTCGCTAGGTACACCTATACGATTGGCCAACGGTGCAGCAATCTGAGCTAAAAACTGAAACGTCAAAAAGCCGATAACTGTCGCTACACTAATAGCTGCGATATCTCTTCGGAGTAAAATTCTCTCTATAATTGTCATGTTTGTATCCTAACCCTTCTTTTTATCTAACTTATCAAGCTTAGCAATATGGACCAACTGGTAGATTACAAAGGCGGTTGCCAATAATGTGATTGTAGCCGATAGGATTGCGCCCCAGCCAAATACTAGCTCCTTATCAGCATTAGTGAGACCTGTGTGCCACTGCAATTTCTCCAGGCTGACACCACCTACCAAGAATCCAACGATAGGGTTGATGAAGTTATCGACAATTGATTTAACCGCTGCACCAGCTGAAGTACCAATTGCCAGACCGACTGCCAAGCCAACGACTCCCTGCTCACGCACAAAGGTGGTAAACCCAGAGCTGTGTCCTTTTAGCTTACTTGCACTTGCTATGACCTTTTTCTTGGCTTGCGCCATACTACTACTCCTTATAACTTACTCTAGCACTTATGATACAACGAATCGTTCAGCAATCAACGTGCTATCAGATAAGCACACCATGTTATTGCGTATGTAGATTGAGGAAATCATCGGCTCGATAGTACATAATGCGCTTTTGGTCTGGATCAAGCCGATGTAGCCGCTGCACAATACTACGCATGCCAGGCTTTGTTTTGAGCACCGCTTCGTGGCGCTCGATAAATTTCCAGTACAAGCCGTCCCACACATTAGCCCACTCACCTCTTGTGTAGTCGCTTTTATCCATCAACATTTTGCTGGTACCGATGTACGGGCCGCCTTCTAGTGTGGTGTCGTCTGCAAACTGTCCGAGCGCATAGATATTTGGTACTAATGACCAGTCTTGAGTATCAACGCACAACTCCTTAAACCACCGGTAGATATCGCCAGGTGTGATTTCACATAATGTCATGAGGGTAGCAGCAACATGTAGGCGTTCACTATCGTGCAAATAACCACGGGATAGCGCCTTTTTGACCACATCGTCATAGATTGGTATACCGGTATCACCGGTATACCAAGCAGCCGTTAGGCGGCGGCGGGCTTGTAGCGGATTAGCTTGGCGCAGTTCAGGGCCGCCAACCAAGGAAATACCGCGAGTAAACTCGCGCTGACCCAAAATACGGCGAATGAATAATTCTAGGCTAGTGAGTGGTACTGGTTCTGCCGCATGTCGTGCCAGCGCAGCACTGACCACTTGTTGTGGGCTTAGCAGGCCAGTATTAAGACTGCTGCTGAGCGCACTGTGATGCAGCCAGGGCGCCTGGCTGTCAATACGGTCATTCTGGGCTGCAAAGTTGTTCAGCCGATGATGGACAAAATCCTTGAGCCACTGCGCGGCCTCAGCATGGCTAGTGGGCCAGATACAGTCGCTACTGCCAGGATTATCCGGGAAGTGCTTGGCAACATATTGCGACGCATCAGCTACCCACTTATTGTCGCCAAACACGGGAAAACTTGGCAGCGCCTGATGCGATGCTGGCAGCTTGTCGGTTATCATCCAGCTACCCCCGACTGGTTTGTAATCGTCAACCAATATGTTGAAACGCTCACGTTGCCACTGATAGAACTCAACAAATGGGTGTGCGTGCCGCTCGGTAAAATACTGCCTGATTTCTTGCTCTTTTAGATAGAAGTTAGGGCTGGGCAAAAATTGGATTGCTGGCGCATCCTCACCCAACGTTCGGCGAGCAGCCAGCAGCCCTTTGGTCAAAATCTCATTGCTTGGATCAAACACCATAAGCTGCTCAGAACGACGAACCTTACGCAGCACATCGGTCAGTTGCAACAATGGGTCAAGTTCTATGTATTCGACTTTTACGCCGGTTGGCCACAATACCTCCTCCACATAGCGACGCATACTGGCCCGCATAGAGATGAGTTTTTGTTTATGCAGCTGGAGGCGATGGTCCGGGTCAAGCCCAAATGACAAAGAGTCTTCGACCACGATTACCGTATCAACATCAGGCAAATCCTTGGTTGGATACAGCTGATGTGGGAATAAAAGCAGTGAGGCTTTAGATGAACTCATTACGCTTATTCTTACAAATAAGCGCGTAAAAAGCTAGGCCACTTGAGCTTGTGGGATATGAAGTCCGCATTCGGACTTAGTATCAAGTAGCCGCCCCTCTCGTCCCTTGCCTGGTTGGACTAGCGGTTTGTCATCTATCGATTCATAACCCTGATGATACAGCGGATGATACGGCAGGTCTTCGGCTACAAAGTATTCCTTCACAACCTGCTTTGGCCAGTGTACGACCGGATGGATACGCCACTCGTCGTCTCTGCCCACAAATCCGTGAGCGTTTTCGGCTCTATTTGCAGTCTGGTCCGCTCTAATACCCGTTAGTAGTGCGTCCACCTCTAACTCATTAATGGCTTCAGATAGCGGGTTAAGCTTAGTGTGCCGACGGTATGCACTCAAATCCTTTTCCCATAGTTGTGTGGCAAAAATAGTGTCGATAACAAGGTCGTCTGGACGATAGCTAATAGCAGTAAATCCCAAACGTTTCTCTAGGTTTTGCCTGTGAACATGCGTTTCGGGCAACCAAAAGCCCGTATCTATAGTAATAATGGGTACTTCTACGCCGCTCTTTTGAATGAGTGTTGGCAGCAACGCAGACTCTGCGCCAAAACTTGATAGTGCATATAACCCCTCTCCAAAATCTTCGCGAGATTGACGGATTACCTCTATTGAGTATTCTTCATATTCTTTGTAATGTGACATTGTTTTCTCCTAAATATATAAAAAGACCCCTTGGCTGTTGCCGTGGGGTCTTCTAGGAATCTAGGTGTAAATATTATGAATCACAGCAACAGCAAGAACAGTTGTCCATGCAACACATCATTACTGTTGTGGTTTGTTTCATAGTTTTAGTGTACATCACATTTTTTCTGGTGCAACAATACCTAGAAGACCGAGGCCATCTTTCAGGGTATCAGCATAGGTGCGTACGAGACTTAGACGCTCTGCTTCACGGACATCACCAATAACCCGGTTCTGCTCGTAAAAACGATTAAAGGTCTGCGCAAGTTCATATAGATAGGTGCAAATGTGGTGCGGCATTAAACTGGCAGTTGCATTAGCGACTACCTCGGGGTATTCAGTCAATTTACGTACCAAACTACGCTCACCTGCTTCAAGACTATTTACAGAAATACCTTTCTGGGCAGCTTTAGCCAGAATACTTCGCGCACGAGCATGTGCGTACTGCAGGTACGGCCCACTATTACCTTCCAACGCCACTGATTCGAGAGGGTCATATACAACATCGGCGCCTATGCGGTTTTTGAGGAAGGCATATTTAACTGCTGCAAGAATTATGGATTCGTCTTGTGCCTTGCCACTAGCCTGGCCAGCTTCACGGGCAGCCGCCAAGATATCCAACGCACTGACAATATTGCCTTTACGGCTACTCATCTTTACACCACCAGACAGCTTAACTACGCCGTGCGTCAGGTGTTGCGTGCGACTAATTGGCTCGGGCTGAAACTGCTCAATGCTTTTGAGTACAACTTGCATGTATTGGTCTTGTTCGTTGGCGGTAATCACGATTGAGTGGTCAAATCGATAATCGTTCCATTTTGTTTCCAACAGGCCAACTTCCTTAGCCTCGTAGGTTGGCAAACCTTCTGAGTTGATAAATACGCGGGTATGTAGCCCGTAGTCCTCGCCATTGAACACCACTGCGCCGTCACTTTTGATGTATACCTCAGGGTGTTCTACGACCGTAGCAATGCCCAGCGGGGTCACTTCGCTCTCGGGTATGGTCCGTGTGAACGGAATTACGCCGAGTTGATTATACAAAGTCTTGAAGTAATCGTAGCTCCATTGTCGAACAGCCCAATATATCTGCGCAAACGCCGATTCATGGTCATTATCAGCATGGATTGCATACACTTTCTTGTTTACAGCAATAATTTCTGCCCTGGCAGTTTCGTCATCTTCATAAGCATTGTTGCCTTGAACGTACATCTCACCCAACCAGGCATTCTTGTCACGTAATATCCGGACGTCTCCGGCTGCACCAATACCCAGTTTTTCTGGATACTCGCCTTCCAAGTATTTGATAATAGCCCATAAACTTTTGCCTACGTGCAGGCCTACATCACCACCGTAGTTCAGACGAATCGTCTCTGCTCCGCTACGCTCAATCAGGCGTGCAATAGCATCACCAACCAGTGTGGTGTACAGATGGCCCGCATGAAGTGGCTTCAATGGATTGGGGTCAGAATATTCTACTAACACCTTCTGCTTGGATGGCTCCGGGATAGATAACACTGATTCTAAGTCTATGAGTAATGCTTCATCAGTAAGTGTAATGTTCAAGAAACCTGGTCCCGCTACCTCGATACTTTTCACGGTTTTCACAGAGTTTTCACGAATTTTCACGGCCAGAGCTTCTGCGATTTCGCGGGGGTTCTTGCCCACTTGTTTGCTCAGCTGCAAAGCAATGTTGGTCGCATACTCACCAAATTGTTCATCCGGACGTGTCAGTTCAGGCTCAACAGTAATGCTGAACAAATCTGTACATGCAGTTGCAATAGCCCGACGAATCTCTTTCATGTTAGAGGTATTGTATCAGATTAGCGACGGAATATTTTGAGGGTACGCAGGATTTCCCAGGCCAAGAAATAAAACGCAGTAATCAGCAATGTAAACGAAGCTGTCACCACAAATGCCTGGGGATGCTGTAGGGGGTGCAGAATATCATCAGAGACATCAAACAACAGGCCGGCTGGGTTGAACAACGCATCCCAGCTATTCCAACGCAAGACACGCCCGAGGTAAATTGCGTAGCTTGATAGCACAAACACCCCTGTTATTAGCACCATTGCTACGCGCACGCTGACTCGCTGCAACAACTCGCGGTGCACAAAGAATGTACCAATAAAGCCGGCGATGAAGCCGTTGAAGATGAATGAAGTAAATAGAACTGCATCGAAGATGATACTTACTTCACCCGTTTGGTGAACATGGATTAAATCGCTCACCATATAAAAACTATTAGGCAAAAAGCCAAGCCACAGCAATGTGAGCAGTAGATTGCCCCACTGATTCCAAGTAGTGCGCTGTAATCGCACGGCTAGGCGCCAAGCGATAAGTGGTGCAATCCAAGCCAATACCAGATTCCAGAGCATGAACCAGTAGCGATTGTTCTCTGCTCCGATGAACCGTAGCCCAAACAATAGAACACTAACCGTATTCGTAAGAATCAGGGCGTAAATAATACGTCGGAAACGATGGGCCTGCAGACGTACAGGCAGTCGCTTGACCTCACCACCCATAGCTGTGGCTGACCCAGTAATGGCTCGCCATCGTGCTGTCTGCCGCCCGTTCATGCCATCAGTATACGCTAGTGCGGGCATAAACTCTGTTCCTACGGTATACTAGGAGCTAAATGAAACTATTGAATACTTTTTTGGATGCCGCCCGCACCATCGTGCGTGGCTGGATGCACCTGTTGGCAACCTTGCTCAACACCCTGTCTGGCGGCAAGCTCAGTCCTAACGCTGTAACTATTTTGGCACTGCTGATGCACCTACCAATTGGCTGGTTGATTGCCACCAATCACTATTGGTGGGCAGCAATTTTACTACTTGTATTTGGGCTATTCGATGCCCTGGATGGTGCTCTAGCCCGCCTACAAAAACGTGCCGGTAACGCTGGTATGTTATTGGACGCAACGACCGACCGCATTAAAGAAACTATCCTATATTGTGGTGTTGCCTATAGTCTGGCCTCTGGCAATAACCCCAAGCTAGCTGTTTGGGCAGTAGCCGCCTGTGGTGCTAGCCTGTGTGTTAGTTACGTAAAAGCCAAGGGTGAAACGGCTGTCAGTGGCCAAAAACTATCGCCCAACGAAGTGAATCGCCTCTTTCAGGATGGATTACTACGTTTTGAAATCAGAATGACCATTCTCATCCTTGGCCTGGCACTTGATGTGCTGGCACCCGCAGTCATCATCATCGCAGTATTTTCAACCTTCACAGCTATTGGCAGATTAATTTCTATCACCAAATATCTGCTCAGTAGTGAAGCGAAGTAGCTATGTTCAAGGTTGATTTACACACTCACTCCAGCGCCTCTCCGGACGGTGGCATCACCGTCACACAGTATCAACAAGCACTGGAGCGCGGTGTGGTTGATGTTGTGGCCATAACCGACCACAACACTATTGCATTGGCTCAGACTCTGCATCAACAGCTAGGCGACAAAATTATCGTCGGCGAGGAAATTATGACTACGCACGGCGAGATTATTGGCCTGTTTTTAGATGAAGTTATCCCTGGTGGCCTGAGTCCCGAGGACACAATTCGCCGTATCAAAGACCAGCATGGACTGGTCTACATTCCGCACCCTTTTGAGACAGTCCGCAAAGGCATATCTCCACAGACCCTAGAAAGTATTGCTGACTATGTCGATATTATTGAGGTCTGTAATGGACGGGCGTTCCTGCAGAATCGTTCGTCGCAAACTGTGGTGTGGTCACGTCTCAACAATGTGCCAGGTGCTGCTAGTAGTGATGCACATGGCGTCAAAGGCCTTGGCCGTACCTATACCGATGTAGAGGACGTACCTACTCGTGACACACTTACAAGCTTACTCGACAAGAGCGTGCTCAGGACCGGCCAGCCAACTATACAAGCATTGTTGTATCCTAAATATCACCGCCTTCGTAAGCGCATTGGAGGTCAGCGATGACATTGGAACATGCACTCTATGCACTGCTCTTTTTCCTGCCTGCCGGCGTGGCTAACATGACACCGATTTTTGCCAGCCGTGTGCCATTGCTACGCAACTGGCAAACACCCCTCGACTTTGGTAAAACTTATCGTGGTAAGCGCATTTTTGGGCGTAATAAGACGTGGCGCGGACTGATATTTGGCACTCTTATGGGGGCTCTTATTGGCACACTGCTACTCTCAACTGATAACTTCTGGATATCTGCCAGCATGGGCTTTGGTGCCCTACTAGGTGATGCCATAGAAAGCTTCTTCAAACGTCAGCGTGGTATCGAGTCCGGTAAGGCCTGGTTCCCGTTTGATCAAACTGATTATATTATTGGTGGCTTAATATTCACTTTGCCGTTCGGCGTATTGCCACTTTGGCTAGTAATTTGGGTATGTATTATTTACTTCGGTCTACACCTGCTGAGTAGCTACGTTGGCTATCTGCTGGGCTTTAAAGACCAGCCCATCTAGGAGCCGCAACCAGCGCTTCCGTACCCAGAGCATGGGCTAATTCTTGTCTACTCAATTGTTCGAACCATGTACCATATTGCGAAGGCATAACTTCAAGTGCCTGGATTTTACAATTAATATAGGCCGGTTCTAGGTGCACTAAAACATCACAGGCTGACTCCGAAACAAAGCTTGGCTTATTAGTTGCAAAGTAAATATTAAATAATTCGTCTAACGACTTGAGATGCGCATCATATGCTTCCTTGGTATGCACAGCAAAATAGATTGGCAGATTTTGCTGCGCGGCGGCCAATTGAGCCCAACGCGAAACCGCCTGATGGTCAGGGTGTCCGGTCAGTCCATCGGGAGCAAAAGTCACAATGGTATCGGGCTGATACTGGTTAATCAGCACTACGAGTTTTGCCACTGCTTCAGCTTCGTTTACTTCGGCACATGCACCATCTTGATATCCCAGATACTGCTGCTCTGATACGCCTAATATATTGAGCGCACTAACGAGTTCCTGTGTGCGAATCTCGGCTAGATTATCACCTTTGCCGCCTTTTTCACCGCGCGTTGCGGTTACGCAAATAGTTTGCTGGCCGGCATCTGCCGCCATGGCCAACAGACCCCCTATCGTGAATGTCTCATCATCAGGATGAGCCCAAATGCCCAGAATGGTTCCCAGCTGACTAGTGTTTGAGTTACTCATCAAGTGCAAGTTTGAACTTTTCTACCAAATCAACTGGCGTGGGGTTTACGCCATTCAAGAGCGCAACATAGATACTCGTGAAGTCTGCAAACACTGCCGTCCAGAGCAGTTGCTGCAACAGTGTGTCGCCATGAGGCGTAATAATTTCAGGACTAGGGCGTAGGCCAGATAATAGTCGCTCAGAAACTTGAAATCGCTTCTGGACTCGTGCGTGCTCTAAGTTAGAACGAATTTCTACTACTGCGTATGGCTTATCTGTTGGGTGGCTACTCCAGCCAATGAATTCATTATGATTGAGTTCGGGATACTGATTAACCCAGGCTACGTTCTTGGCATTTTCATTCAGACAAATTTTGAATTTATTAGCGACAGGAAACAGTTTGGGGCCACTATAGACCACAACGGATTTACCCATGAGCTCGAGCGCCAGTTGCTTGGCGGGGTTCTTGGCAGTTGGAACATCTGCTTTCCAATCAACTGTTTGTGTAGCAAGCCACTCACCTGCCTTGCTTAGCTCTTCGGCTGAACCAGCTGGTACGAGTCCCTGTGGCTCAAGCAATTGTACGAATGCAGCTAGGAAGTAAAACGATGACATACGCGGCTGGATACCACTCGGAATGCTAAATAATAAGTATTTCTTCTCTATGGCGTGCTCAGCCAATTTGCCACCGGCGGCTATCACGACAATTCGTGCACCCCGCGCTTCTGCCTGGGCCAACGCCGATAATGTTTCTTCTGTATTGCCTGAGTAGCTGGATGAAATAAATAATGTGTTCTCATCTACATACGCCGGTATGTCGTAATCACGAACAATTTCAAGTGGTAAGGTCGTAGTGGGCCATGACTTAAGGAACACTGCTGGTAATGCCGAACCACCCATGCCCGCCAACACAATATTCTGAAGTCCTTGTGGCTGCGGCACGCTCGCTTGGTAGTCGTAGACCAATTGTTGGTATTGTTTCTCGGCCACGCCTAGTGCATCTTGTGCGTCTCTGTCATGGATATACTTTAGGTCGTCCAGCATTGTTCCCTCGTCGATTACGTAATTAGCCCTATTATACCTTGCTTGGAGAGGCAAAACCGCTTATGCTGTACATAATACATTTAGAGTCTAAATCACGAGGGGGTGGGATGAACGACGACCAACAGCAAACAGATGCTGCAAACGACACATACGATCAGTTATTTAATACGACACCGTCTGCGCCGGCACCTGGAGCACCAGCTGGGCCAATCAGCCAGGATGACGCGCCAATGGCCAGCGCACCTGAAGCACCAGCTGCAGATGACCCAACTAATTTGGATGTTGAATCAACAGCAGCCAGCTTTGGTCCTGTTACTACACCGGTATCCGACACCTCTGAATCAACAGCAGTGAACGTGGAAACCCCTACTGCTACAGCCCCGGATAGTGACGATTTACTCGAGATAAAACAAGATGCCTTACATGAATTATCACCACTAATAGACCAGCTCGAGCAATCACCAGAGGAAAAATTCCGCACCACAATGATGTTGATTCAAGCCTCTGATGACCACAGCCTTATCAAGGCAGCTTACGAGGCCGCCAAGCAAATCACCGATGAGAAAGCCCGTGCTCAAGCACTCCTAGACGTCGTCAACGAAATAAATTATTTTACTCAACAAAGTTCAAACCAGAGCTAATTCTCTGGCCGGTATACATACTCAACTGTAGGCTGACCATCTGTCTGTGGCTGCGCCGGCACAACAATACGCTGTGGCTTTGTGGCATGATGCACAACCGTCTGCTGCGTATTGCGCAGTTCTGCTTCTAGATTAATCAGTCGCGCCTCTAGTGCTACGACGCGCCGTGATAACTGTGACTGCTGATATTCACTCTGTTTTAGTAATTGCTGGCTCTGTTGGTGGAGATTATTCAGTGTGCGGATTGTGTCTGCGATAACGGATATGTCCTGTTTTGTCACCATACGCTCCATAATGCGGTTTCGCGCAACCTCAACAATGTTTTGTACATCTTGCCGATTAGCTGGACCCATTGGAACCCCCTTTGGTCTGGCTTATTTTGTGTTACCGACCTCTGTTCTCCGCTTGGTTTTTCTGAACACCTCCGTGTTCTGGCTGCAGTATAGCAGGCAAATATTAAGACAGGCTGTGAACTTTATCACAGCCCACTGTGAGAACTTTGGGTGAAATCGAGCCTAAAGTTCGTCGCCAGGGCCAGTATTGATAAGTTCGCTTGGACCTGTGTTCGGCGTAGTGGTTGGCTTAGGTGTTGTGGCGGTTGAAGTACTTGTTGATGGCGTCTGGCTCGTGTTAGTACTACTGGTCTTTGGGTTCTCGTTGGTACTTGTGTTGGTTTTATCCTGGACTGTCTGGACAGTGGCAGTAGGTGTGTTAGTACGGTGGAATACATGGCGATAAATCCAACGGCCACCGATGAACAGTACGACAGCAATGAGGATTGTCAGAATCAGCGTTGCGGCAGCCAAAAACCAGGCTGCACCAGTACGCTGGCGGCTTTCTGCCTGATAATAGTCACGGACTTCTTCTGGAAGTACACCGTTGTCTCGATTTCGACGCTTGAATAATGCCATTGCTCAACACTCCTCTTGTTGCCTATACCGTACCAGATAAAAACATCTTTTGCAATATTCTAGGCAATACCGCTAGTGCTTAGACACTGTTCATTAAAAGGCAAATTGGAGTTCGAATTTATTTCGAAACTCCAGTTTTCTAACCCAGGAAGGAGCAGCCGGAGTTTAGCTGGGCCAAACACCGCGCGTCGAGGAAACCTATCTCGGTTCCTTTGAAACCTTACATACCCAGGCCCATGCCCCCAGCACCTGGCATATCCGGAGCCTTTGGTTCAGGCACTTCTACCACGAGTGCACCCATGGTCATGGCGGTACCAGCAATAGACACAGCGTTTTGAATAGCTTCTTTGGTAACACGGGCCGGGTCAACGACACCAGCGGTCTTTAAATCTACAATCGCGGTTGGTTCATTAACGTTTACGCCCTGTCCTGGCTTGGCTTTGCGCACCAATGGTAGCCACTCGTCAGCATTGAGGCCAGAGTTACCCATCAGGATACGGAATGGTTGTTCAAGCGCGTTTTGCAGCAACTTATGACCCGCTGCAAACGTTTCGTCACCCTTGATTTTCAAACTATCAGCTAAGTTTACTAACGTTACGCCACCGCCCGGTACGATACCTTCATCCAGTGCTGCTTTGACAGCTGCAACGGCGTCATCTACACGATATTTCTTCTCTTCAATCTCGGTCTCAGTCACACCACCAACCTTGATGACAGCAACTTTGCCAGACAACGCAGCACGACGCTGCTCGAGGTTTGCACGGTCGTACTCGCTTGTAGCGGCGTCAGCCTGGTTATTAATCTGGCCAATGCGTGCTTTTACGTCTGCGGTGCTTCCGGCACCCTCGATAATGGTCGTTTCGTCCTTGCTGACAATGACCTTACGAGCGCTGCCCAGCAGATTTAGGTCGGCAGCTTCAAAGGTATAGCCTTGCTCTTCTGATATCACAGTCGCACCAGTTAAGGTCGCTATGTCATTCAGTACATCTTTGCGACGATCGCCAAATGATGGTGCCTTGATGGCTACGGTATTAAATACGCCTTTTAGGCGGTTCAAAATCAACGTGCCCATGGCTTCGCCTTCTACGTCTTCGGCAATCAGCACGAGGTCTTTCTTGCCAGCTTGGGCAAGTTTTTCGAGGATTGGTAGGAACTCCTGGATAGAGGTTAGTTTCTTGTCGGTAATCAAAATAGCTGGCTTGTCATATACGGCTTCCATACGAGCGGTATCGGTCACCATGTACGGGCTCACAAAGCCGCGGTCAAAGGTAAAGCCTTCTACGACTTCACTTTCCAACGCAAATCCCTGGCCTTCTTCTACGGTGACCACACCATCTTTACCAACCTTGTCGATGATATCGGCAATCAGCTTGCCAATTTCGGCGTCACCAGCAGAGATAGTCGCTACTTCGGCCACGCGGCCCTTCTTTGCAGATACGTCCTCAGCAAGACCGCTGAGATTCTTGAGCACGTCTTGCGCAGCTGCTTCCAGACCTTTGCGCAGTAGCATTGGATTGTGACCAGCGGCAATCAGCTTATTAGCTTCGTTCAAGATGTGATACGTCAGTACGGTTACAGTGGTTGTGCCATCGCCAGCAACATCGTTCATCTTATTAGCAGCTTGTTTAATGAGCTCGGCACCGACTTTGTAGCCTAGTGTTTCGTCATCTACGTCAGCAATATCCACACCTTTGGCTACCGTTACACCATCGTGTGTGACAGTTGGGTTACCGTAGCTCTTGCTAATAACCACATTTCGGCCTTTTGGACCCATGGTTGTCTTGACTGCGTTATATAGAATAGTTGCGCCGCCCAGGATGCGCTCACGGGCATCTGCATCGTAAAAAACTTTCTTAGCCATTTACGCATCCACCTTTGCGAAGATGTTCTCTTCTTTAATAAGCAGGTAGTCAATGCCGGCATGTTTAACTTCGGTATTACTGTAACCCCCGTAGATGATACGGTCACCAACTTTGATTTCCTTGATATCTTTACCTACTGCCAGAACCTTAGCAATCTTGGGCTGTTCTTGAGCTTGCGTTGGCAGATAAATACCACTTGCAGTCTTTTCCTCAGCTTTTTCTTGCTGTGCTACTACATAGTCAGCCAGAGGCTTAATCTTCGACATATCCACTCCTCACTTAAACAATTGGTCGATAATTCTCGCAGTATCATCGACTTCTAGCACTCATGGTACCGGAGTGCTAATTCCTCGTCAAGCGCTAGGTATAGAATGGTGGACGCACGTCATTGGTCTGAGGACGAAAGACATATTGGTGTAGCGCATGACTCAAAGCACCTACAGACATTTTGGGAGCAAGACGACGTCTATAATCAACGCTATACAAATCGCCTTTTTCGTCGGGTTCTATGCTTGGAGTAATATCCTCTACTGAACGATACCGTATAAGCCCCTGCTTGTTGAGCAGGTAATAATATGGATGCCGCCTGCCGTGCCAAACCTCTAGAAACAGGTCATTTACACGGCCAGTCTCTGATTCAGTTGGGTTATTATCATCAGGCGTAACTGGTGCACGTAGAACAACCGCTTCAATCTTATCAACAACCGGGTGGCGGTATTTTGGGCCCATAACTATACGCTTATGTGGCATCGACACTTGCCCGCCTTCATGTGAATAATCAATTGCCGCATTACCAGCATCAAGTGGTTGATGAGCACTTCGTGCTGCATCCTGCAGCCCAATTTGATAAATCTGAGCGAGTTTTACTTGGTCATGCAAGTAGCCAAGCAAGTCCAATGCTAGGAGATGCTCGTGCTCTTCGTAAGGCATTTCGTATTCGTTTAAAAACTCACTCATAACTGTGGTTATTTTATAATTTTTACCAATTTTAGTCAATACTATTGACTTCTTGTCAATTGGGCGTATGATTGCCTCCATGGTTCGTCCATAAAGTTGTACCTTTCACAACCCAACCCCTACCCTCAGGAGTAGACATGTCCGTACCCTTCAAGTGTGATTCACTCGGCAACATCGCCATGGTGGACGTCGTGCCCGACAAGCATGATGAAAACAAGCAGGAAATGCGCTACTTCGCGTGCGATTACATCCTCGACCACGAGACGCTCAAGAACATGCAGGCAATCGCCCGCACCATCGCCGGCATCGAAATCGTCGAGTACAGCAACCGCACCCTCGAGAACGGCAAGACCGCGGACTTCCGCATCGTCTTCCAGGCAGGAATCAAGGCGCCGCAGGCCACACAGTCCAGCATCGACATGATGCGACGCGTGACCCGCAACCTCAACCTCCACTCCGCCCACGACCGCGGCAACATCGCCATGGCCATCAACAGCGAAGTGAGGCGCTTCGAGTAGGGGACACGGACCAGGGGTAGGTATCGCGCGATTGCGCCGATGAGTCGCTTCCAACGCGATACCTCCCCCGCTCCGGGCTTAGTTGGTCATATGACTTTGTCGAGGCTTATAGCTTCCAATCTCATATACAAACCCAGCTAAGCCCGAAACACACCATGTATTGATAACAGCCAGCGGGCTGTTTTTTTGTGTCTTTTTTTGTACAATAGCCAGTAACAATGGCAAAGATAAACACAACTGTCCTGATGTCCGGCGCCGAATATTTTGACGACGGCTACGCTATCAATGCCTACATGGATGCATCAGTGCCGGTGGATGTTGCTGCGGCCATAGCCGAACATACCGCTGTGGCAAAAGCACTAGAAGCCGCCGGCGTAACCGTAATTCACACCGAACCGCCCGCAGCCTGCCAAGACGGCGTTTACACCGCCAACTGGGGACTGACACGTGGCAAAAAGGCCATCCTGTCTTCCCTGCCCAACAAGCGGCAAGCCGAACAACCCTATGCTCGGAGTGCGTTAGAGCAACAAGGTTTTGAGGTGATTGAAGCACCCTACCGCTTTAGTGGCCAGGGCGATGCATTGCCGTGTGGCAATTATCTGTTCATGGGCAGCCAATACCGCACCGACGTAGAAATGCGCCAGTTTGTGGCAGATACCTTGGGATACGAAGTAATTGGGCTACAAACCGTGCCTTATCTAGACAGCCACGGCCGGGCCATCACCAATGATGTAACCGGCTGGCCAGACAGCTTTTTCTACGACATAGACCTAGCTTTGTCTGTACTTCGTGAAGATTTAATAGCGTGGTGTCCTGAGGCATTTATGCCAGAAAGCCAAGAAAAATTACATGCCCTGCCCATAGATAAGATTGAGGTCTCGCTCGAGGAAGCCATGCAGGGATTTGCTTGCAATCTGGTGTCCACTGGCGAAACCGTAATCATGAGTGCTCATGCACCGCTTTTTCAGGCTCAAATAGAGGCCAAAGGCCTACACACCATCACTCCCAAAATCCACGAGCTCGCCAAAGGCGGTGGCTACATCCGCTGTACTACCCTTACCCTCGACAACGCTTAAGAATTATTTGTCTTGAGCTCGTTTTGTGGCAATCACTGCTTCAATTGGCTTGTCGTTGTAGCGTTCAATCCTCTGGTCAAAATCATCTGCATCACGGACGGTTGACGGCAAGAACACAAACTTATGCTCGGCTGCATCCTTGGCTAACATTTTGAGTTCTTTACGGAGTTGCAGCGCATCCTGATCGCCTTTCAGCACGGTGCTAAGGAAGTGCTTGCCCAAACGCTGGGTCATGCTTGGTGACAAACCAGATTTAGATTCTTCACGGTTACCAACACCGCGGCCCGTCGCGACATCTTCTCTATACCACACAGGGATATCGGCGTTGCCAATTGCCCTGCCCTTCATAGTAACGCCACCCATCCAGTGGGCCGCACCCACATATGCAGTTGGGAAGGCACGTTTGAAGAACTTGCTGGCAATATCAAGAGTCCTACCAGAGGCATAGACTTCGTCAACAATCATAACTGTCTTGCCGTCAAGGTATGACTGAGCTTCGTCTATGTGTTGACCAAGACCATCTTGTTTATCTTTGGGGCTAACAAACACTGATCGTAGGCTACGAACAACACTTTTACCAACACGGTCAATGTTCATATAGCCAGTACCTTCTGGGTCAACTTCGTTAATCCACTGTTCGCGGTCAATGTTCACAAATTTGAAATCCGGCATGTCGGGTACTTCACCATTTTCATCCGCCGCCAACTGAGGCCATGCTTCTTTGGTGAGCCATGATAGTGGTCGCGCCGATTTATCGAGCCACACCACCACGTCCGGCTTACGAACTACTTTGTTGCCAGTTTCAGGGTCTGTGACTTCTAAGCCATTGGTCATGAGATGCACTAGTTTATCGGTGTTCGTCATGTACTCTGCTTTTAGCTGCTCGTCAGTTTTGAACGACCCGTTTGTTCGATGGTGGCCAACGAGCAACCTGTAGGCTGCATCTGGCTGCACATCCTCAATTGGGAAAAGTTCTCCTTGTAATTCATAGGAGATGTCTGGTTGTGGCTGGGATTGTTCTGAATTGTGAGGCATGGTTTTTGTTTTAATACCTAACATAAACATTAGCATAATATTGCTAATTTAGCAAGTATTATTTACTGTTGGTTTATCTGAAGAGCGTTGTGGGCGGTGGCGATTTCGTCCCACGGGTTTTCACCGTTAGCACGTTCTATGGTTTTTTCGTGGCCCTTGCCTAGTAGTAAAACGGTGTCGCCTGCTTTTGCACGGTTGATGGCGAACTGGATGGCTTCCGTACGGTCATGGACCAAGAACAAGTCCGTGCCTTGAACCTTGCCCGCCGTTTCTGCGCCACCAGCAATCTGATTCATAATTTCTATGCCATCGATATCGCGGTCATCTTCCTCTGTTAGCACCACCTCATCGGCGTATTGGCCGGCCAGTTTACCCTGCACTGCTCGCTTGGCTTCGTCGCGGCGGCCGGCGCTGCCAAACATGACAATTAGCTTACCTTTGACGACCGGACGCAAATCTTTGAACAGCTTTTCGAAGCTGTCTGGCGTATGTGCAAAATCTACAATCACATCAAAATCTTGACCCTCATCAATACGTGTCATACGACCTTCTACCGCTGGTAATGCGGCGATTCCCTGCTCTACTTGTGCTTTGCTTAGCCCCAGCGTGTGTCCCACAGCCACGACCGCCAAAGAGTTAGACACGTTGAAACTGCCCGGGATGTTGCATGTTATGTCGTACGTCACTTTGTCGGTTACGGCCTGGTACTTGCTGCCGGCTGGTGTCAGCTCCACGTTCCGAGCCACCACATGGCCAGTTTTGAGCCCATAACCTACGGCATGTACTACATCGCTCGAGAACAGCCGAACGCTCTCATCATCAGTGTTTACGATACCGGTGCGGAGGCCCTTCTTGTTTTTGTTGGCTAGCTTGAATAGCTTGCGTTTGGCGTCACGATAATGCTCGAATGTGCCGTGAAAATCCAAGTGCTCGTGGGTGACATTAGTCATGACGGCCACGCTATATGGCACGCCCCAGACACGGTTCTGTGCCAAGGCATGACTGGTCGTTTCGAGCACCAGCCACTCTGCGCCCTGCTTCTTCATCCATTGCAGACGTGCCATTAACTCTGGTACGGGTACGTTGGTCATGTGGTGAATCTGCGGCCGAATATCATCATTTACACCATATGCAACGGTGGTCATGAGTCCCACATTGTAACCGGCCTCTCGCAGCATACGATGAATCATATAGCTGGTAGTGGTCTTGCCATTGGTACCAGTGACCCCTATGACCTTGAACTTACGGCCCGGGAATCCGTAGACGATGTTATATAGGATTGCTTCAACCAAGTGACCAACCGGTTCAATCTTTCGGAAAAGAGACATCGGAAGAAGAGACTTAACAATCTTTCGGATATTCATGCGTCTAGTATACTGTAATCTGTTATGAAAATACTGGGTATTGAGACTAGTTGTGATGAAACCGCTGCTGCGGTGGTACAAGACGGCAAAAAGCTGCTGTCTAATGTGGTGTTGTCCAGTATGGATTTGCACGCAGCCTACGGCGGCGTAGTGCCAGAGATTGCAGCACGCAGTCATATCGAGGCCATCACCCCTGTTATAAACCAGGCTCTGGAGCAAGCCAACTGTACCTGGGACGATATTGATGCAATAGCGGTGACCTATGGCGCCGGCTTAGGTGGTTCCCTGCTGGTGGGAGTTTTGACGGCTCGAACTTTAGCAATTATGAAAGATAAACCCCTATACGCTGTGAATCATGTAGAAGGCCATATCTATGTCAATTTCTTGACCGAGACTTCTCTGCCTAACTACACACTACCCGCTAAGGCGCCAGAATTCCCTCTGTTGGGGCTGATTGTATCTGGTGGGCACAGTCAATTGGTGCTGTGGCGTAATCATTTTGATTACACCCTGCTGGGGCAAACACATGACGATGCCATTGGCGAAGCCTTTGATAAGGTGGCGAAAATCCTCGGCCTGCCCTATCCTGGGGGCCCATCAGTTAGTAAAAAGGCGCTCGAGGGTGACCCACATGCATATGAGTTTCCGAAATCAAAAATGCAGAACAAATACGATTACAGCTTCAGCGGCGTTAAAACAGCCGTTTTGCGCACCGCACAGGCGGCAATCGGTGAGAATCACGCATTTCCCTCTTACGGGCTGTCGGAGCGCCTCTCTGAGGCCCAGAAGGCCAACATTGCTGCTAGCTTCCAGCGCGTAGCCGTAGAAACCGTCATAGATAAAACAGTTCAGGCATTTGAAGAATTCCAGCCTAAGAGCGTCGTCATTGGTGGTGGCGTAGCAGCCAGCCCAGAGTTGCGCCGCCAATTGGCAGAGCGCTTGCCTATCGAAATTCTGTATACCGACCCCAAGCTCTGCACCGATAACGGCGCTATGATTGCCACATTAGGAAGTTTTCACGCCCTGCACAAGCAACCCACAGCCGACCCCTACACCCTCGACATCGCCCCCAGTCTCTCTATGTAAATAACCATTTGTGCCTCTGTTAATTGGATGCTATACTGCTTATGAAAACAAACAGTTTCATCGGCCGGTGGGCTAGTACCTTTGAAACAAAAGTATCAGTTTGGAGAATTTGCAGAAAAGCTTTCACGTGAAAGCCCTTGTGTTTATTTGCCAAATTTCATGTGAAAACCATAAGCCTTACTCTGTGCCTATCAGAGGTGATATACTGTTTGAGTATTTATGAATTTACCCAAAACATACGAGCCAGGCCAGTACGAATCCGATATCTACGCTCTCTGGGAGCAGAGCGGGGCATTTGCGCCCGTAAACAGGGGCAACAACGACTCTTTCGGTATTGTCATACCACCCCCGAACGCCAACGGTGATTTACACCTTGGCCACGGTCTCACACTGGGGCTTGAGGACATTATGATTCGCTATAACCGTATGCTGGGCAAGTCCACATTGCTGTTGCCGGGCGCTGATCATGCTGGTTTTGAAACCCAAGTAGTCTATGAACGCCGCTTGGCCGCAGTAGGCAAGAGCCGTTTCGACTTCAGCCGCGAAGAGCTCTACAGCCAGATTTATGATTTTGTGGCACAAAACAAAGACAACTATGAGTCCCAGTTCCGCCGGCTTGGTGCCAGTTTAGACTGGGAGCACTATACCTATACGTTAGACGAAAAAATCGTTAAACAAGCCTATGCAACCTTTAAGAAAATGTGGGATGAAGGCCTAATATACAGGGGTGAGCGGCTTGTAAACTTCTGTACTTTCCATGGCACTGGCTTTGCCGATATCGAGGTAGAGTACAAAGAAGAACAGAGCCACTTGTGGCACATTAACTACCCGCTAACTGATGGCTCGGGCCATATCACCGTGGCTACTACACGGCCTGAAACAATGCTGGGTGATACAGCTGTAGCCGTGCATCCAGATGACGAACGCTACAGGGTTTTCTTGGGTAAAACTGTCAAGTTGCCCCTGACAAATCGCGAAATTCCTATCATCGCTGATGATTTTGTGGAAAAGGATTTTGGTACTGGGGCAGTTAAGATTACACCCGCCCATGACCCCAATGACTTCGAAGCGGGCAAGCGTCACGACCTACCGTTTATTAATGTCATTACGCACGAAGGCAAGATTGCCCACGACATGCCCGAAGCCTATCGTGGCCTAGAAGTTACTGAGGCTCGCAAGAAAGTTGTAGCCGACCTCAAAGCCCAAGATGTACTCGAGAAAGAAGAAGACTATACCCACAGCGTTGGCCACTGTTACAAATGTGGCACAGTGATTCAGCCGCTGCTCCGTGACCAATGGTTTATTGACATGCAGCCGCTAGCTAAGCGGGCAATTGATGTATTGAAGAAGGGTGAAATTACCTTCTATCCTGAGAGTAAAAAGACTCAGCTGGTCACCTATTTAGAGGGCCTGCGGGATTGGAATATCAGCCGCCAGATTGCCTGGGGCATCCCGATTCCAGCCTTCCAGAACCTAGAAGACCCCGAGGATTGGATTTTTGATGAACGTGTAGAAGAAGAAATCATTACCGTGGGTACCAAGCAGTACCGCCGCGACCCAGATGTGTTTGATACGTGGTTCAGTAGCAGTAGTTGGCCCTATGCCACACTTGGTCTCAACAGCGATGATTTTAAACAATTCTACCCTAATAGCGTGCTCGAAACTGGCGCAGATATTCTGTACCCATGGGTCTCGCGCATGATTATGTTTGGCTTGTACGTAACGGACGAAGTTCCATTTAAAGATGTCTATCTACACGGCCTTGTCCTGGACGAACATGGCGCCAAGATGAGCAAGAGCAAGGGCAACGTTATCAACCCTATGGAGAAGGTTGACCAGTATGGTGCTGATGCCTTCCGTATTGGTGTTATCACTGGCCAAACGGCTGGCAATAATCAATCATATGATGAAAACCGCTTAGTTGCCGCCCGTAACTTCTGTAACAAACTGTGGAATGTAGCGCGATTCGTGGAAGATAAGGTAGGCGACGAGTTCCACCAAAAGGGCTCGCCAAAAGCAGAAACACCAGCTGATGCATGGATGTTGAGTAAGTTACAACAATCTATCACCGACATATCCTCAGCGCTTGACCAATATCGCTTCTCTGAGGCTTCTGAGAAAATCTACCATTTGTTGTGGGATGATTTTGCTGACTGGTACATTGAAGCATCTAAGTCTGCGCTGAATCCAGGTGTTTTGGCGTATAGCCTCGAGACTATCCTCAAACTGGCGCATCCTTTTGCGCCATTCCTAACCGAGACCATCTGGCAGACGTTGAAATGGGAAGGGGACAGCTTACTCATAACGGCATCATGGCCCAAACCCCACCGTGCCGACAAACAGCAAGCGGCAGTGTTTGAGCAAGTTAAAACACTGGTGAGTGAGATTCGTTTCGTCAAGAGCACCATGCATCTGCCGCACACCCTGACGCTGTATCACACTGGTGAAGCGTTACTCGAGGAACAGCAAAAATTGATATCCAGCCTTGCTCGACTTAAGGCTGTATCTGAGGTTAGTGACGGTCATGGTCTACACCTGACGAGCGTACCGTTTACCTGTTGGCTGGACGTCGACCAAGAAACCGCGCGCAGCTTTGCCAGCGAGCTACAGACCAAGATTACCGACCAGCAGAAGGTGATAGCCCAGCTAGAAGCTCGCCTGAGCAACGACAGCTACGTTAAAAACGCGCCAAAAGCCATTGTCGAGCAAACACGCGCCCAACTAATAGAAGCCAATACACAGCTCGAGAAGCTGCAAGCCGAACACAAACGCTTTAGCTAGCGTCACGGCGGGTAAACAAGAGGCAGGCTATAAGCCCGAAGACGCCAAGGTACCCCAGTGTCACGAGGAATGCTGTCATATGCGAGAGGTTCGGTGAGCCTGGAATAGTCTCTGCAACTTGGGTAGATGAGATTGCATCAAGCGCGCGGAAGGGCAGGTACCGAGTGTTACCCTTGAGCAGCAGCGACAAAATATTCTCTATTGTAGGGATTAGGAAGAACGCCACAATTGAGCCAACTAGACCCCTAATAATAACTGCCAAGATAATACCGGTCAGGGCATAGCCCCAGATGTAGGCGAGCCACTGTGGGCCCAGAATACTCAAATCAAAGTTCTGTGGAACCAGAGTTATATCCTTGAGAGACAGGCCAAGCTTAGTGCCAAAATAAGTCAGCGTAACGACTGCTGTACCCATAACTGCAGCATACGCGAGTGCAACGACCACCTTGGTGGCGAGCACGCGCAAGCGGCTGCGTGCAGCCGTCAGGCTATAGAGAATCATATTGTAGCGATATTCATGCGCCACGATTAGAATCGCTGTAATGGTAGCAAAGATAGCAAAGGTACCAAGCATGCTATAGATAACTTGACTCATGAAATTGGCATCAGTTGGAATACCCGCAGCCTGTTTGTACCCAAACACGTAGACCGAGAAAAAGGCTACTACGAGCAGTACAAAACCGCTAACAAAGTAGGTAGAACGGATGGTCAATAGCTTGCGGAATTCGGATTTAAGGGTTGTTATCATGACTGAGCGCCCCCTTTATACTCTTGACTATCGGCTGTCACTTCCAGGAAAGCATCCTCGAGCGACACTGTCTGATTGGCCAGTTCCAACAAAGGTGCACCTGCCGCAAAAGCTAGTTTGCCCACCTCATCAGTTGTGGCACCGTGGACCTTAAGGCCACCCTCGTGTTTTTCAGTCTCGAAGTGTGCTTTCAGGGCTTTCTCGAGTGCGCTCAGCTTGCTACTGCGCACAAACACGCCTGTACCAGAAGCTGCATCAACAAAATCTTTGACAGTGCCATCAGTAATCAGCTTGCCCTTACCAATTACTACCAGATTATCTGCCATCAGCGCCATTTCTGTGAGTAGGTGACTAGAGACAAACACCCCGTTACCTTCGTTGGCGTAATCTTTCAGGAATTGACGTAGCCAATGGATGCCTTCGGGGTCAAGACCATTGGCGGGTTCGTCTAACATTAGGTACTTTGGCTTACCCAAAATGGCCGCTGCAATACCCAATCGCTGACTCATGCCAAGGCTAAATTTGCCTGGTTTTTTACCAGCTACGTCAGATAAGCCTACAATTTCTAGCACTTCGTTCACGCGACTAGCGGGAATGCCGCCAGCATCTGCCAACACCTTGAGGTGATTACGGGCAGAGCGTGTAGGGTGAAATGCCTTAGCTTCCAGCAAAATTCCAACCGTTTTTGATGGATATGGGTGCTTGCTGAGCGGTTTACCATCAAAATGAGTGGTGCCCTTGCCGTTATCAAGACCCAGCATCAGACGCATAGTAGTGGATTTACCAGCACCGTTCGGGCCCAAAAAGCCAGTCACTTTGCCAGTTTCCACCGTAAACGACAGGTTATCAACCGCTGTCTTTTTCTTGTATGTCTTGGTTAGGTTCCGTGCCTCAATCATATGAATCTAGTATACAGTGTTAGGCTTCGGGCTCTAATGCCTCACGGATACGCTTGGTGCTTTCATCTGGACGATAATCATCAAACCACAGCACTTTCCAGCCCAAACGCTCGGCTGCCATGAGGTTAGGGCGTGAGTCATCAATCAATAAAATTTCGTGTGGCTCTACGCCGGCACGCTGTGCAGCAATTTGGAAAATCTTTTCCTCTGGCTTGATGGCATTTACTACTGATGAATCAATAATTTGGTCGTAGGCAACACGGGGCAGAGCACCCTCGGCAATCATGCGGTCAATAAAGCCGGGCATGATATTGCTCAACAAGCCAACTTGGTAATTTTCAGCAGCCCAGACTAGTAATTCCTGTACATCTTTCAGCACATCAATTGCTTCAAAATAATAGTTTTGCCAATCGACTGATTCGACTTCTAGTTTATCGGCCAAGGCCTGGTTAAACTGGGGCATCGTCATGTCACCCCTGCAAATAGCATCATTAAAATGCCAGAATGCTGTCTCTATAACATCGGCGGATTTGCCGGTATCCTTGGCCAGTTGGGTAAAGCCGCGGCTGAAAAATCGCACCAAACACCCGTTGATATCAAAATAGACAAACCGGATGCCGTTTTTAGAACGTCTTTTGGCAGCTTTGGCAGCAGTGGGTGGCTCGCCCACCAAATCGGCGAGCGAAGTATTTAGTGCGCCGGCAATACTCTGAATCGTAAAGATTGAGGGTGCCTTGATAGCACCACGTTCAATTTTGGCGAGTGTAGAGTAGCTCAAACCTGCACGTTGGCACAGTTCTTGCTGTGTTAAACCGGCTTTTTTGCGCGCCTGCTGTAATAGTTGGCCTAATCCCACCTCATCCATATAGACCGTATGATACCTGTTTTAGGGGCAAAAACCAAGGGTAACTAGTATGAAGAGGCTACCTCAAAGGCTTCCCATGCCACTCACACTTGGCGGGTCATGGGCTCCGCCTATGAGCAGATCAAGCTGGTGTGAGCGGCATGGGGGTTATTCGGGGATAAAACTCAGTAGAATCAGCGCGACAATCAGAATCGCGACGCCAGCTATGGCACCCATGGTCAGGGCTGTTTGTGTGTTCCCGCCGGTGGTACGATTGGTCTTGGCATAAATCCAGGTACCACCGCCGCCAGCAAGTAATAAAGCAATAAAGAATGATGACATGGCAGTATGGTATCACCCTTGCTGGTTAACGCGCTAGGGCTATATAGGATACAATGATGCCATGAATTTCTTACGCAGAACTATCTATCATGGGGCGGGGGCTTTCTTTACTAGCCTACTGGCAATAACACCGTTTGTATTCGCAATAGCAATGACGCTAGGTAACTCTGGCACCATTCAGAACATCATAAAAGCAAGTGGGGCATATCAACAATATCCACAAATCGCCCTGGAACATGCCGTAAAAGAGACAAAAGATCCAGGCAGCAAACAGGTCCTGAGCGACCCGGCTGCTCAGAAGGCAATTACCAGCGCACTGCCAGAAGATTTGCTGGAAAAATCCGTTGGATCATTTATTGATGGTCTGTATGGTTGGCTAGAGGGCAAGACCGCAGAGCCACAGTTCACAATAGATTTGAGCCAAGCCAAGCAGGGTATTGCCACCAATCTAGCAGCGTATGCGGAGAAACGTGCAGCCAGTTTGCCGCCTTGTTCACTTGCGCAGTTGCGGGCACTAGGACAGAACATCGATCCACTCAGTTTGCCATGTTTACCGCCAAATGTGAGTCAGCAGCAAGTCGGTCAGCAGGTCAGCCAGCAATTGACGAGTAATACTGGTTTTATTGAGCACCCTGTGATTAGCAATGACACCATCAAGCAAGCAAATGATGGCAAATCATTTGTGGCTGACCTTGATTCTGTACCAAAGGCATATCGAATTGTTCAGGCTAGTAAATGGGTGCTACTTGTACTAATTGTAGGGCTGGGTGCTGCTCTGGTGTTTGCTCGCAAGAATCGCTTGGCGGGCTTACGGCATGTTGGCTTATCGCTAATTCTGACAGGGGCGTTTTTGACGCTAGCCCTCGTAGCATTTTGGCTGTTTTTCAATCAGCTCAGCACCAACAGCCTACATCCCGACGCAACCGAACAGATTGCTTTCAAGGGTGGAAAGGCACTTGTTTCAAGCCTGGATAAGATTGTGGCAATCTTTACTGCCAGCTACGTGGTGGGTGGTGCAGGGCTGCTTGTCTGGCTACACAAACTCGGCGGCGGCATCCGCCCCACCAAGTAGTTGGTACAATATTGGCAAGGAGAGATGCAGGAGTGGTTGAACTGGACGCTCTCGAAAAGCGTTGTGCCGAAAGGTACCCAGGGTTCGAATCCCTGTCTCTCCGCCAATCATAGCCTAACCGTAATATTGACATTTAACAAAGCTTATGCTAATATATAAATATCGTGTCAGAAGCAAACAACTACAATCCAAACCAAGTACCACTCTTAGAAAGTTACACAGCACTACCAATTGAAGTGTTGCCAGAGAGGGCCCAAGAAGTTGGCAATTACTTCAATCAGATACTTGATGACTATGGTAAGTATACTGACCTGCGCATCGTAGGCCGAACCTATAAAGTCCGTCACCAGTCTGGCCGACAAGCAGAATTTACTACTGGTGATACAAAATTAATAGTCAGTAAGTTTGACAATCCTGATTTTGCCCCAGAAACCGTGGCAACAATATTTGAACTCAATAAAGAAAACAAGTGGTCTTGGGATAAAGAGCATACATTTACGTATAACCGAAAAAATAAACGCCAGCTTGATTATAGGCGAGGCAACATCTTGTCATACATACCTGGTGAGTGGCCACTTGAGAACCCTGGTGCTGAAGGCATGGAAGATATGCTCGGCTCATTCTTACAAGAAGCCAATCAAATCATCGAGAAATCCAGACATCCTCAACAAAAAGTTCGTGCGATTGGTCGCCGACTTGTTAATTTTGCACGGAAAATTTAGAGTAACTCCACTCTTTGAACTAGTGCAGTAAGTGGGCTTTGTGCCAGCCCCACCAGCTACCACTAAACATTGCCAGCCCAGAGAGAAGGGCTCCCAGCACCGCCCAGCCAAGTGGCAGCGATGAAGGAACCTGAATCGTACCGCTTTGAATGCTGCCGAATAATGTTTCGGGGCTGTTGTTCACGACAATACCTACTGATTTCTTGTCTGTACGGCCGTCGCGGTAATAGACGCGGGCGTTAATGGTGTGATTGCCGTTAGTCATACGCATAGTATCGAGTGCGAATGGCGGTTTTGCTGTTTCATAGACATACGTTTCTTGGTCGTAATAGACCACTTTGTAGACACCCTCGGCTGCCTGAATATTCATCAGCTCGGGTAGGATATTGGCATACCCGGTATACGGCTGGTCTATGATTACGCTCGGCTTGGCTTCTGGGGCAGGGTCGTTGGGAATAACTCCGGAAACGGTGATTTTTATCTGGCTGCTGGCGGTGCCGGCTGGCCCACCACAGCGCAACACAAAGACCGTGTCGTTTTGCAGCGGTAATGTTTCACTAGTACCCTGCGCCGGCAAATTGTCGCCAATGCCAGGTATGGCGCAGCGACTGATGTTGGACGATTGCCAGCTCAGCGTTACACGGCTACCCACAGCAGTGGTAGTGGCAGATGCATTGAGCTGTGTGATGGCGGGTACAGGGGCAGATTGACCGTAATCAGTGGGCAGGGCCTGGAGCTTTTCCCAGGGGAAATTAACCAATACGCCAGCAGTGCCGCCTGGACCAAGTGCACCAAGATAAGGATTAGCTAAGCCACGGGTTGTTAAAGAGATTGGGTTCTCTGCCACGATACCCACTGTGCTGCTATTGTTCCAGATAACAAAGCCATATGTTTGCGCGGCTTTGGCGATAGCCACACCCACCGTGCTCAGCCCTAGATTATTTACATTTATACTGGGGTCAAGGCGGAATCGCATACCCTGGGCTGGTGTACCACCAACCGCCCCACCTGATTGGGTAGCGGGCCAGGTGGAGCCATTAGTTTGCGGCAAGCTTAGACCAATTACATGATTAATATAGCCAGAATTAATGTCATTTTGGTTGAGCTGGCCAGCCAAAGTGGCAAGACCGCTACTTGAGAGTCCGTAAGGGCTCGGAAACACGCCATCTGTACCTGTAGATGTTCGGCCACCATCACAAGCTTGCCACTGGCTGCTGACGTTGGTCATATGGCCAAATTCCCAAACAGTACCGCTACTGGGCTGGTAGACAATCATGGAACCCTCAGCGCTGGGTACGGCATAGAAGGGTATTGGTACTGCCTGCCACTGTGCAGCCAAATCGGGCAAAATACCATGGCCACAATCATATGGCAGTACTGTTACTGTAGAGGCATTGGGCTCGGCTACATATACTGGGGATGAGCCAGTACTGGTGCTAAAACTTGCGCCATACTGGCCAACCTGACGAGTGATATCTGATACAAGAGCGGCAGATTGTGGGTGCAGTGAAGTGTAGGCAGGTACAGAAGCATTCCAGAAACTACTGGGAGCAAAGTTACTGACCGCTGCCTGAGCTGGACGAATTGCCAGTGGGGAAAAGATAGTCAGGGCCAATGAACCTAAGAATGTCAGTGCTACAAGTGCAGTCAGCGCGCCAAAGTGGACCGCGTGAACGGCTCGGTGCCAGTGGGGAAGGTGAATATGGTTTTGCATCTTTATTTTTTAAGAACTACCTACAGCGTAGCACAAGAGTAAGAGTTTCGCACTTGAGACTCAGATTCAATTTCTCTCTGAGAAACGGACCGAGCCGTACAAAAAAGTACGGTGAAGGGAGTATCGGAAGAGAAAATTGGGTATGAGGCCAAGAATCCGGTAGAGTTTCTGGCTCCGCCAGAAAGCAGACCGGATGGTGTGAAACTCGTAAGGTGGTAAACAAAAACCCGCCTACGAGAGGCGGGTGATTGATGCAAAAGCTAGTAGATTACCAGCTGCGGCTGCCACCGCCACCACCGCCACCACCGAATGAACGGTTTTCGCGTGGCTGCTGTGGGCGAGCCTCAGAGACTACAACAGCACGGCCGCCGAGTTCTTTGCCATTAAGCTGGTCAACAGCTGCTTTGGCCTCTTCGTCGGTTTCGTACTCTACAAAACCAAAGCCTTTTGAGCGGTTGGTTTCGCGGTCCATGATTACTTTTGCTGATACTACGTTACCAGCAGCCTTGAAGAATTCTTCAAGCTCCTCGTCACGTACTGAGTAGGCTAATGAGCCTACAAATAGTTTAGCTGCCATTTTGGGCATACTCCTCATATAACTTTCTCTGAGGTAGGATGACCTAGCTGCTCCTCAAACGAAACGATTTTACTAACTCTAGAACACTTAGCAGCTATATCTAGTAGCCTAACCATAACACTTTTCACAACAATTCACAATGATTTATCTCTAGACGGCCAGAACAGAAGTGCTATGCTGAACTTGTCTATCGTCCCAACGAGATTCCCTGAGGAGGTGAACCATGGGCACCACGATAGCGTTCCTTCAGGAACAAGCGCAACACTTTCTGAGTGGAGGTGCAGGCACAATTGCTGGTAAGCTCATCGGTAGCGTAGCTGGCATTCTGTTGTTAGCAAAGGTCTTGCAGGCAACATTTTATGTTGTAAAGACAGGCGAACGTGGCGTGTTACTACGCAATGGACAGCCAATCATGCGACGCAACGGTACCTACAAGGTTCGCGGCCCAGGAATCGGAATCAAAATCCCTGGTTACCACGGCATTGAAAAGGTAAATGTGCAGGAGCAGTCCCAACGTCTGCCCGACATCATCGCTGAATGCGCTGATGGTCAGTACAGACTGGAGATTGACCTGGTGTTCAAATTCCTGTGCGAAGAGGATAATCCGTTGTTCAAGGATTTTCCGGCACTGACGGTCATCAAGACCAAGGAGCCCGCCCAGGTGTTCATCAGTCGCTGTGGACGTGCTGCACGTATGGCCATCGAGTCGTGTTCGAGCAGTGCTCAACGCAATGACAGCAGCCGGTTGCTCAAGAAGACCAATGCCGTCGTTGGCAGAAAGCTTCACAAGCGCGGTCTCAAGCTGCTGGAAGTCAACATCATCAGTTGTTCCCGGACTCCAATCCAGGTTGCAGCCGATAAGTTTGGCCCCAGCGAACCGTCAAATGTTGCTGCCTTGCCGCATCCGATTGTCACGACGACAGCCTTTAACGAGGGTGTCGCCTAAATTCCTGAAGGCTTAGCCCTCGTTCCCAATGAATTCACCTATACGGTGGAAACAACGGGAACGAGGGCATTAACTTTTATAGACTTTATACGATAGCTGGTTCTTTGATTTCAGCAGGAGCAGCCTGCTCACCGTGAAAGATGTTCTCGCGCTTGGTCACAACCGTCGTTTCTCGTCGAGCAATGGCTTCGCACTCGGCCATGGCATCCTTGAACTTCATCTGATACTTAGGGCTCTTCTGCGTAAAGGCGCTGGGACCATTGATAGTGCCAATCATGCCCATTTCGCGTGCTACTTGCAGGTAACGTATGGCGTCAACCACTACACCAGCAGAGTTTTCGCTGTCTTGGACAGACAATTTAGCATCGATAGTAATCGGCGCATCGCCAAAGCCGCGCAGGCGGATGTTGAGATAAGCCACCTTGTTATCTTCAAGATATGGGATAAAGGTGCTTGGGCCAGCAAAGAGGCTGTCTTTGGCCAGTGGAATATCACGGATATCATTCTGAGCACGAATGACGTTCTCTTTTGACTTCTTCTTGCTAGCAAGTCGTGATTGGACCATCATATTATTAAAGTCAGTGTTGCCACCGATGTTAATTTGCTGGTGAAAATCCACTTCAGCACCGCGGTCAAAGGCTAATTCTTGTAGCATCTGTGACAGCACACTGGCGCCAACCTGGCTACGCATGTCGTCACCGATAATTGGCAATTTTGCATCAATAAACTTCTGTTCCCACACCGGGTCACTGGCAATAAATACCGGGATACAGTTCACCACAGCCACGCCAGCATCGATAGCGGCTTGCATGTAAAATTCGGTGGCTTTTTGTGAGCCAACAGGCAAGTAATTAACCAGAATCTGGGCGCCGCTGTCCTTCAGAACCTGTACGACATCAACAGGGGCTTTGTCCGCTACGCGGAAGCCACGGTCGGCGCGCTCGGCCTGCATGTATTCAGAAATGCCATCTAATACTTCACCCATCTGTACAGTCGGGCCGTCTGGTACATCTTTAGCAAAGACACGTGCGCAGTTTGGTTCCTCGAAGATAGCCTGGCCGATGGGCAACCCCACCTTGCGAGCATCTACATCAAATGCGGCCACGACTTCGATATCACCTAAGGTATATCCACCGATATCAGCAAACATAACACCCGGGATTTTGTCTCCGGTAGAGTTCTTGTAGTAGGCGAGTCCTTGATAGATTGCTGAGGCGCAGTTACCGACGCCTACGATGGCGACCTTTATAGAATTTTTAGACATTAAGTATGTTACCTTCCGTTACTGAACCATCCTACTCTATAGAAGTATATAAATCCAATATATCGTATATATAGTATGATAAATAATAGTTATGTATCATGTAGTGAGCCCTTGATTGCATTATGTTCTATGTATACGTATTACAATCCGAAGTAAAAAACCGACTCTATATAGGTAAGACGTCTGATTTGAGGCGCCGCGTGAAGGAACATAATGCAGGTCAAAATGCTTCCAGCAAACCATACGTGCCCTGGGAAGTAATATTCTATGAAGCCTACACTAGACAATCTGACGCCAGTCGACGTGAAAAGTATCTCAAGACTACCCAGGGCCACCAAGCACTAAAGCGTATGCTAAAGGACTACTTTAAAGACTACCCAGACAAGCATTTTGAGTATCAAGGATCTACTACGTGATGGATGACCGTCTACAAAAATTTGCACGACTCGTAGAAACTGGCAGTTTTACTAAAGCTGCTGGACTGTTGCATATATCTCAACCCGCACTCTCGATAGCAATAGAGAAGCTAGAGCGAGAAATCGGCACGGAGCTGGTAGTACGGAGCCATAAAAAACTGGAAATTACAGAGGCGGGCAAGCTCGTCTACCAATCAGCTCTCGACCAACTGAATATTGCCGACCAACTACAAACAAACTTAATCCGGCTGGCCAGAAAGCGGCCTCAGATATATATAGGTATGACTGACAATATCGCCAGTCGCTTGTGCACTACTGAGGCATTCGAACAGCTAGAGAGTCGTAGTGATGTTACATTGGTAGTGAACAATTCGCGCTATCTTCGTGAAGCGGTACACCAACGGCAGCTGGATATCGCCTACGTAATCGATGACGGCACCGAGCATCCACCACTAACAAGCGTAGCGGCAGGCAATGAGGAACTGCTATTGGTATGCCATCCCTCGGTGGCAGAAGAGGCAAATAATAATTTTAGTCTTGGCAAACTGCGTAATTTCATCTGTTATGACAAACCCTCTACGACCTATGGCCATATCTGGCGCACCCTTCGGGCTGCTAATATCAAACCACACACGACATTGTTATCTAGTAGTCCTGATGTAATGCTACGAATGGTCTTGCGGGGCAAAGGTATAGCTGCTTTGCCCGCATTGCTCGTGCAAGAATACCTGGAACGTGACGAGCTTGCTGTAGTACCAATAGTTATTCAATTACCTGTCAGTCGTGTGGAGCTAGCAGGAAAAGTACATGCCCCCGTACTACGAGATTTCATCGAAAGTATAGAATCTACCAAATAAAAAACGCCACCGGTGGTGACGTACTTTATTTGGTGAACCCGGCAGGAGTATAGCGCCTTCGCGCATATAATCTGCGGTCTTTCTCGGAGCAAGCTCCTGCGAGAGCCCTTGATTATCGACCTGTGGGGTCGCAGGTTCGAGAATTCGCTAACGAATTCCACAAATTCAAAAGCCCCTCTTTCGAGGGGCACTTGAATTGGTGAACCCGGCAGGAGTCGAACCTGCGACCTCTTGTACCGCAAACAAACGCTCTATCCAGCTGAGCTACGGGTCCACATTTGGCGATAATTCGCCTCTGAATTATTAACTTTGCATATCGTAGACGCTGGTAGAGCAACGCTCATAATTATTTCTGGCCTATTGGCCGCCAGCTGAGCTACGGGTCCACAATTCACGTTTTTATACGCGAAACAGAGGCTATCTTAGCACAAATAACAGGTTAAATCCAGCCTAGAACCTAATCTTGCTCATGAGGCGGTCGACGGCGTCTGGCTCTTTGTCCTCGTGCGGGAGATAGCTGCCAAGTGCATTGAGAATTGCATCCTCGGATTTGGGGTCATAAAACACTGTGATTGGTGGCAAGAACCGTTTAAGTGGGAGTAATAGTACAGAGGGAAGTGGACCTTCTTCAAGCACAGCAAACGACTTAAACTCCTGGAAACTGTAGTGTTTGGTGTCTATTTGTAGGCCATGTGCGTCAATGCTGTAGTTAAGTACTCGTGGGGGGCGAGCTGCAAAGATTCCAAAAGCCAGTCCAGCTACACCTACCATACCTGCGGCCATGATGTCCTTGCCGCCAATAAAGTAGATGGTGACAACTAGAGCCGACAGAATAAGGCCGAGGCCAACAAACCAACCGAGGCCCTTGGTATGTTCGATGTACTCTGAAGCAGTCCAGGATATCGGGCCAGCCGGGACGGAAGCAGGGGCAGGCATGAGCGCCGCATCATCTGATTCGGCTGTAAAGTTCCAGCTCGTGTCTGCTGGAGTATTCTGGCCGGGTTGTATCACCCGTGGTTCAGTTGGCGTATCTGCCACCGTATTTCCCTCATTAAGTATAAGCATATTGTACCTTAGAAAGGCCGCCTCGTTCTACTGCTATATTTCAGGGGTAGTATAAAGGGGATATTCTGGTATAATTTCTCTCTGTTAGCCACGGAGAGGTACCCAAGTGGCTGAAGGGGACGGTTTGCTAAATCGTTAGGGGGGCGAGAGCTCCCGCGAGGGTTCGAATCCCTCTCTCTCCGCCAGTTTCTTTTACAAAATATCAAACCAAGCTGTTTATCTGCTGTTTGGGATTTTGAGAGGAAGAAACGACCAAAGGGTGAAAGAAAAGTGATGTATCACTTTTTGGAAGCCGACCGTCGGTTCTGACGAGGAAGGGTGTCCGAGTGGTTGAAGGAAACGGTCTTGAAAACCGTCGTGCCGGCAACGGTACCGAGGGTTCGAATCCCTCCCCTTCCGCCAGAACTGCATACTAGACCCGAATGGGTCTTTTTTAGTATCAAAGCTTCGCTTTATTGCTTTTGAGCGAAGGCGGCGGCGTTTACTTGCTTGGCCCCAGCTTTTTTCAGTACCCTTGCAGCGGCCTCGAGTGTGGCACCGGTAGTAGAGATATCGTCTATAAGAACAACTGTTGTGCCCTTGAGACTACGGATTGATGCAAGGCCGTAATGAAGCTCGGCTTGTTTGATGCGCTGCGTGCGGGATGCGCCTGTTTGGCGGGTTTGGCCGCGACGCACTAACAGGCGAGCAACTTCCAGTCCGCGCCGTTTGGCCAACATACGAGCAATTAATTGTGATTGGTCATAGCCGCGTATGCGTACACGACCTGTGGCAGTAGGAATGTAGGATAGCACCGTATCTTTGGGCAGGGCAGGCACTGTTGTATCCAGCAAATCAGCCACTAGTGCCGCAGCAGCACGACTCCGCCCAAATTTTAGCTGATACAGTAGCTTCTGTGCTGGCCCACTGTAGAGTGTATGAACCCAAACATATTTCAATGGGCTATGCCTGCGGCATGTTTGGCAGACGGCATAATCAGAACTTAGCGCATGACAGCGGTAGCAACGTTCAGGTATGGGAGATATCGCGTCTATACGGCAGGGCACACAGAGCAGGGAGCCCTCGCTACAGCAAGCCACACAGCCGTGAGGTGCCAATATGGCGATAAGTCTATCTAGCATGAGCCCATAATATTCATTTAGACCGCAACATTCCACACTTGAGCCAATTTGGATTTGTTTGAGCGGAACGTAAAGGAGCCGTACTAAGGTACGGTGACTACGTACCGTAAGCAAACAAATACGAAGGGGCCAAGAAGTCAGCGGGTCACGAGCTCCGCTCGAGAGCAGGCTGGCTGGTGGGGGATGTTGTCGATTTTGTGTTGTAAATAGTGCTGGTACCGGTTGCACCCCTGTGCATATCTAAGCTATACTGATGAGTAACAAAAATTGCAAACGCTTCTTCTGCGAGGCCCCTACATTTAGAGGATGAAGAACATAAACCTGAATTAATTTGGTTGGAGGGTAACAACTATGGCGCGACGCAGCCGCGATGAAGATCTGCTAATGGAAGACGAATTAACCGCAGCATTCCTCGGCGAGGATGACCTGCCGACTTCAGACGATCCAGGTCTGCAAACAGCAGCTCCTGCTGATGAGTGGGATGAGGACGAAGCCGTTCCTGGCCAATTGGCTGTTGATGTATACGAAACCAAGGAGCGCCTAGTCGTAAAGGCTCGCACCGCTGGTGTAAACAAACACGATCTTGATGTCAGTATCTCTGATAACACGTTGAGCATCCGTGGCACCTTGTCTGCCGGTAACGAAGACGATGTAGAGAACTACTTTGTTCAGGAATGTTACTGGGGCGAGTTCAGCCGCAGCATCGCACTACCAGTGCCAGTAAAGGAAGATGAAATCGAAGCCGTCCTGAAAGATGGTGTCCTGACCATCTCATTCACTAAGCTGAAGCAAGATACTGTTAAGAAGATTCAGATCCTGTAGTAGACTTTTGCGTTGTCCGCTTTGACGGACAGTTACCTGGACACTTGGCCAAGAAAGTCGCAAAAGCTCACTACGGGACAGATTCTCTAAGAGAAATCTTGAGCAAATAAAAAACCCTCCGGCCGGAGGGTTTTTTAAATTGTCTAACTTTTTATTCGCTGCCGCTAATGGCTTTGCCAAGTACAAACTTGACGATAACCTGTGCCAAGGCAACAATCACAAGGCCAATGATGGCGTACAGAATGGTATTCTTTGCGCTTTGTACATTGTTACTATCACCAGATGAAGTGATGTACTTCAAGCCACCGATGATAATCATGATGACTGAGACTACGCCGACTACAAGAGAGAAGATAGTAATGACGGTTTTGATAAGGCCATTGATTTTGTCGTTGGCGCCATCAGTACTCTCGGTACAGTCACTGCCACCACCAACATCAAAGCTAGCGCCCTGACAGAGGCTGTCTTGGATGTCGTCTGCTGATGCAACAGCAGGGACAAGCAATGGTGCTGCAAACAGGCTAAGTAATAGACTGGCTGCGATTAATTTTTTGATTGTTTTTAGCATTTATAATACCTTTCTTATTTCTAATGACTACTTATACCACAGGGTGATGTGCGCGACAAGGCTGGCATCGGCTTTAGCCGGTAGCCTTACCTAGTACAAAATGAACGATAATCTGGGCCATCAATACAATCACCAGACCGACGACGGCATAAATCAAAGTGTTTCTGGCACTTTTGATGCCGTTGGCGTCGCCACTAGCGGTGATAAACTTCAGGCCGCCTATAATAATCATAATAACCGCTATCACCCCAGCTACCAGGCTCAATATTTGCAAAATATTGGCGATTAAATCAGTCAGGTTTGAGCCACTCTCACTGCCATCATCACCACAGCTTGTATCTGCATTAATTGCTCCGATAGTCTCGCAGGCGGCCTGTTTAGAAGCCTCTCCGGCTGCGGCTATATATGGTGTCTGGGCAGCAGCAAGGGCAGGTGACAGACAGAAGGCAAACAACAAGCTAACTACAAGTACTATGCGCTGCTTCATTAGAGTTTTCCTACAACAAACACTACGAGCGTTCGTGCCAACACAATTACAACCAAGCCAATCACGGCATACAGAATGGCGTTCCGAGCGCTGCTGACTTTGCCAGGGTCGCCCGTCGATACCATAAACTGAATACCCGCTATCACAATAATGATAGTTGCTGCTATGCCAGCGATGATGGCAATAATATTGGCAATTTTGGTAATAATGCCGTCGGGGCCATAAATGGTGTTGTCGCCTGGGTCTTGTGAGGTTTCGCGGTCCTGACAGACAGATGAACTACTGGCTTCGCCACTATTACAGGCTTGGTCAAAGATAGCACTTTCGGCAGAAACAACCGACAGACCACCCGCTGATACCACAAAACCCGTCAGCAGGCTCAATGCAAGAAGCTTCAAGCGACTCATCAGACGCGACCAACCACAAAAGTTACAATAGTAAAGGCGGATGCCGCTATAACTAAGCCGATGAGAGCATAGATAATGGTGTTCTTGGCCTTGGCAACTTCGGCGGCTTCACCTCTAGAGAGCACATATTTGAGGCCTGCTATAACTAACATCAAAATCGCCAGTGCTGCCGCAAATCCGAACACCACTTGTAGTACTGTATTCAGTGAGCCTTGGCCTAATTCTGCCTTGGGTACATCAAAGCTATCATCAGTTAGGGCAAAGAAGATGTTGCTCATGAGGTAAACTGCCCCCCGATGAACGACACCACACCCGTAGCAATTATCGCAATCACCAGACCAATCAGGGCATTCATAATAGATTGACGGGCAGCGCTGGCTTTATCCGGCTCACCCTGGCTAGTGATAAACAAAATAGCGCCATATATTATGTAACCCACAGCAACAATCGCACCGATACGCAGCATAATATCAACCACGGCTAGTAAGATAGCCGATATGTCCCCAGGGAAGTTAATTATCGGGCTACAAGTACCTGATGAATCTGTCTCACCAGGTAAATATTCATACCAGGTTGGTAATATAGATATGCCGCCAGAGCCGGGCTCACAAGCAGCAGCAAAGTTAGTAATAGAATCCAAAGCCACTAATTACCCCTCCTGGAACCAACCATTGTAATAATGAATAACCAAATATAAGCAGAAGCAACGCAAGCAGGGCGTTGGTAATCTTGCTCTTGGCGGCCTGAACTTTGCTAGAATCTGCCCCAGCAGCAGAATACTGAACCCCACCCCAAACGATTACGGCAATTATGACCACGGCTGCAATAGCAGAAAGAGCATTAGTTATGGTCACTACTATTTTAATAATGCCGCAATTGTCTTCGTTAAGTTGTTGTCCGGAGTCAACTTTGCAATCTTCTTCGGATCGTTCAACACCTACTTGATCCAGACTGTTTGTGCTATCAGCATATACTAATGACGGACCGACAGAGAGCAAGGACAGACCAAAGATAGACAGTGCAGTGAACGACAATAATTTATGTTTTAGAACGCGCATTTACCGACTATTATATGGTGTTTTAGATATTTCTCAACATTATGGGCTAATCAGATTGCTCAAACCATTCTCCTCCATTACAATTAAGCGTAATCATGATGTTCTCTCGCAAGCTGCGACTTCTAGCTATTCCACTGCTCCTCTTCTGGGGTACTATCAGCACACTCAGTGTTGCACTACCATCCCACCATGTATACGCAGCAGAGACGAGCGATAGTGAAAGTGAAGATACTGCCACTCTCGGTAAGGACGTAAAGTGTGAGTTCTCGCTTAACGCAGCAATAGGCTGGTTTCTATGTCGCTTTATTGACCTGATTGACGGAACCCTCAATTGGCTCGACCAACAGGTGAATGCTCTGCTATTTGTAGACAACAAGTACTACTCGACCGAGAATATTGGTGATACATGGAGAGCTATGCGCAACATTGCGCTCCTCTTGCTTGTTCCTATGATGCTTGTCATGGTGATAGGAACGGCAGTGGGCATTGGACCGTTTGATGCATACACCGTTAAAAAAGCCTTGCCCCGCATGGTTTTGGCAGTGATGTTCATTGTGTTGTCTTTGCCCATCTGCCAATTTGCCGTTCAGCTAAGTAACGGGGTTGGCAACGGTCTGGGTAATCTGATTCTTTCCGTTACCCCGCCAGATGCAAGAGTAGAATCCATTAATCAGATATTTAATGGGCAAGACACTACCGACAATGGAACTAATAACTTGTTGGGGCTCGGGTTATTGGTTGGTGGAGCGGCTGCCGGTTTTGGGGTTGGACTGACTATCTTCCTCTTTGCAGCGACTGCCGTATTGGGGCTGTTTATGGGTTTTGTCGTGTTAATTATGCGAGAGGTGTTGCTAGTAACGCTTATCGTCATAGGACCCATAGCTATAATTGCCTGGATATTCCCAGGCAATGACAAGTTATGGAGTATCTGGAGAACTACATTCATCGCAATGCTTATGATGTACCCGCTGATAGCCTTACTGATAGCAGCGGGTAAGTTTGTAGCTGGAATATCGGGGACACCAACATAATGATAGATATTTTCTTCGCAGCTACAGCAGATTCAGTAGCCGATTCAGATTTAGTCAGAAAGCTTATTCAACTCATAGCATATGCGGCTCCATACTTTCTCATACCATGGACATTCAAAGCTGGTATGGGCGTGTTTGGTGCCCTAACGGGCGCTGTCAATGACCGCAGCAGGGGCGGTTTTGATAGACTTAGAAAAGCTCGTCAAAACAAACGCGCAGCAACTTGGCAAAGAGCAAGGAACTTTGAAAGGTTTAAAGCTCCTGGTTTACGAAAGCTTAATACTGCAATTGGCGCAGGAGCGAACCCCAGAAGCATGCTGGGTGGAAAGACGGGTGTTTTAGCTGCTCGTGAAGGTGGACGACTAGCTCAGGCTGCTGCCGACCTCGAGAACGATAAGATATTCCAAGCGCATAAAAATGACGATAAGTTCTTGGCTGCACTGGCAAATCGCCAATTGGCAACAGATAATCTAAAAAGTGCACAAGCAAAGCTTACTGAAGCACGAGCATCTGGTGACCAAGATAAGATTAATGCTGCACAGGCAGATGTGGATGCCCGAACTTACGGACTTACCGCTGCCGGGCGAGTCGCTTCGAAGAATATGAGATCTACGCAGGCAGCCGCTTTTGATGCGTGGACCAAAACCGGATACGAAGTATCGGCTGGGCAAAAGGGCTATGAGGAGATTCGAAGCACTGCAGAAAAGATATCAGGTGGTGATCCGGGTGTTATGAGCTCAATGATGAACCAGGCACAATACAACCTAAAGGGTGCTCTGCGCCCAGACCTGGGTGGTCTTAATAACGGTGCCGTTGGAACTCGTGAAACTATTAAATCTGGTATTCGTAAGCTTAATAACTATGGTCGTGGGCAAGGCAAAACAGAGCTATACCATGGCGGTGCCGAAGCATGGCTAGGCGTCAGCTCAGCAGATGAAGCTTTCGGCCCAAAGCTAGGTCAAATAATGGCTTCGGGTGGCGAACAGCAATTGAAAGATGTAGCCGAATGGCATGGTATGCTCCGAGCTGATTATCAAGGAGCTACTGATGGTAACAAGCTAGAGATTATGAAACAGATAGAAGCTATAGAGTCTGCTCGAGTTGGCGGAACTCCAGAAGAAAGAGAGACCTTTGCTAAGAAACTTGCTGAAAATAACGCTTCGGCAAGAACTTACGTTGATCGATCAGAGCTAGATAAATGACCATACTATTGACTTAATTGCTATATTGTGCTAATGTTTATATCATGGAATCCGTTCCTCCCCAGAACCAAGAAGATGACATTAATCAAACTCTGGTGATACCCCCAACGCCAGAGGCTATTGCCGAATCTAGCGAACAAGCAAATAGAGAATCGATTGGCCGTAGAATCGGTGCTTTATTGGTAGATGTCCCCCAGGGTTTTGTTGAGCGAAAGTTAGCACGCGCAGAAACATACGCATATCGTGCACAGAAATCCCACAGAACACGGTCGGATACGCTAAAACCAGGTGAGAAAATATCAAAACGAATCGATATTACAAAGCAACAGCTAAAGGGAGAAATTAGCTCACATGATGCACGTATCCAGCGCCTCAAAACCAAAGCGAACACTGACCTCAGTTATAGAGAGATTAAACGTACTCAACGAAACCTAAAAGTTACGGCTTTTCTAGCTGGTATTGTTGGGGTGCGTCGTGATGTTGAAGCTCCCCAGAGTATCGAACCAGCGACAATCAATCCTGCTAACATCGAGCTTGGTGAATCTTACAAAGAAAGGTTAGAGCGCGAAGCTCAAGAGCGTGCAGAAAGGCGCGATAACAAGCACAAAGAGGGTGGAGGGAAAAGCGTAAAGCTCACTTCTGAGCAGAAAGCCGTACTTTCGATTGACCATATGGAGGCTCTGAATTCCCGTATTAAGCCCGAAGCTGACGTGATTACCAAAAGACCAGCACGAACCGAAGAAGAAAAAGAAGCAAAGCGTAGAAATTTAACAGACAAACGATTGGAGATAGTTAAAGACTACCTCGAAGATAACGGTATTGATGCGAGTAATCCTGCGGTTATTCAGGAGATATCAAGGCGCTATCTTATTATTGCCGAGGCTCATGATTGGCTAAGCACAACTGTAGAATAAATAATTCTTGCTATACTTAAGCAGTATGGGTACCTACAAAGTAATCCAAGATATTGAGGCCGATGACAAATTAATCGGCTGGATGACGCCACGTCAGGCAATTTATGCCACGATTGTGGTTATTTCTGGTGCTATTGGTTTTTTGTTCATCACCAAGGGTGCGTGGTGGGCAGCTATACCGCTATTACCACACATGATACTATTTGCAGTTTTGGCTGGGCCGTTCATGCATGATCAGCCCGCCGAAGTGTGGCTTTTGGCCAAGATTCAGTTCTTCCTAAAACCTCGTAAACGCATATGGGACCAGAGTGGCATATCCGAGCTAGTAACCATAACTGTGCCCAAAAAGATTGAGCGGATACTCACCGATGGGCTCAGCCAAACAGAGGTCAAAAGCCGATTACAGGTCCTGGCTAATGTAATAGATAGTCGCGGTTGGTCAACCAAAAATATTGCCACAAACCCATATGGGCCAACGGGGTACGCATTTGCAAATAGTGATCGCTTGGTTGATACCAGCCAACTACCCCAACAAGTTCCAGCCATTGATGTGACAGACCAGGAAGATATCCTGGATGAACAGATGAATCCAACCGCGCAGCATTTACAGCAAATGATTGCCCAATCGTCTCAGGCCCATAGAGAACAGGTGATTAAGACCATGCATCATCCGATAAAGAAGCCTACTAAAAAAGATGAGCCGGCTCAGCAGTGGTTCGCAAACGATAGTAATACTACTACCGGCACTACTAAGCCAACAGCCACAAAACATCGACAGCCCGCAACCACACCAGCTCAACCAATAAACCCCGTCGTACAGCAATTAGCAAACAACGATGACCTCAATATAGCCACAATTGCTAGGCAGGCAAACAAGGCGACTGGCCAGTCAGAACTTGGCAATAATGAAGTGGTGATTTCACTCCACTAGATTCTGTGAGAATTCTAGTACTCAAGCCCTGGTACACAGGCTCTAAAAGGGGTATACTTAAGCGGTATAAACCTCGAGTAGGGTGGGACAAAAACGTACATGGATCCACAATCACCATATCCCCAATATCCATCAGCACAAGGTGGCGTTCCGCAAGGCGTGCCTCCTGCTGGTCCATACCCACAACAGCCCAGTCAGCCAGGCTTTCCACCCGTTGGGCCAACACCTTATGGAGCAGGCCAGCCACAAATGGCATATCCACAGCCCGGCATGCCAGTTCAGCCCCCGGCTTACGGACAGTCGCCGGTAGCCGGCCAGGCTCAGGTATATGGCGGCCAAGTTGGGCAACCACAGCCCGCACCAGCACCACGTAGTAATCCAAATAGCACACAGAACGCACTACAGATTGCCGAGATTCGTGACGGTATTGTCATTATGAACGATGGTAGTTTCCGCTGTGTGGTGATGGTCAAGTCTATTAACTTTGACCTTATGAGCCCAGAAGAAAGAGATGCCGTAGAGTATAGCTACCAGGGATTCTTGAACTCGCTATATTTTGATGTGCAGATTTTTATTCGCTCCCAAAAAGTGGACATTCGGCCATACATCGAGCGCCTAGATAAAATCCGCTCAGAGCACGACAATATGCTGTTGGCGCTATTGATGGAAGATTACATTGCCTACATGGCAGATATTGCTCAACACACCAACATCATGGATAAGAAATTCTATCTGGTGATTCCGTTCACTGCTGCCCCTGATATCCAAAAGGCTATTACTCAAAGCAAGGACTTCTTTACTGGGTTGGGTAGCCTGTTCAATAAAAAAGAGCAGCACGTCACCATCAACGAACCTGATTTGAATAAAGCAAAAGACGAGCTACGCAACCGTGTACAGGCTGTCTTGGGCGGGCTACAACAGTGTGGTATCCAGGGCCTACCGCTTGATACACAAGAGTTAATCGAACTGTACTACGATACTTACAACCCAGATACCGCAACCAGGCAGAAGTTAAAGAATTTTGATGATTTATCTGCGCCCATTGTCACAAAGGGACAGGGCAGTGCACCTCAGCCAAATCTAGACAGGACGATACAATAATGGCTCGGCGCAACAAACAACCACTGGACCCCGTAGCCCTTGCGCAGATGCAGCAAGCCCGTGAACAGCAAGAGGTAATGGCTGCTTTCCAAAAGGGCATTACGGCGCTGCGAGATTTTATTGCCCCAAGTAGCCTAGAATTCTCTGGAACGCATTTTCAGTTGGGCACACGCATAGCTCGCACCTACTACGTCTATGGCTACCCAAGGCAAATCTACACCGGCTGGATTAGCAATATGGTTAACCTTGATGAAGTTGTTGACCTGTCGATGTTTATCTACCCAGTCGAGAGCCAGGTCGTGCTCGAGAATCTGCGCAAGAAGGTGACCCAGCTTGAGGCCGGTATTCAGATCGACGGCGAAAAAGGCCGTGTTCGTGACCCACAGAAACAAGCCGCCATCCTAGACGCCGAAGAAATGCGCGACAAATTGCAGGTGGGTGAGGAGCGCTTCTTCCGTTTTGGCTTTTATTTCACTATTTACGGCTCAAGTCTGGATGAGCTTGATTTTATATCACATAAGGTTGAGTCGATGTTGGGCCAGCAGCTTATCTATTCTAAGCCCGCCAGCAGCCAGCAGGAACAAGGGTTCAATAGCACCGTACCGCAGCTCACCGACCAGTTGCAGATTCGTCGTAACCTTAATACAGGCGCACTCAGTACTAGTTTTCCGTTCACTTCAGCAGACCTGAGCCAGGATGACGGCATTTTGTACGGCATTAACATGCACAACTCTGGATTGGTTATTTTTGATAGGTTTAGCCTAGAAAACGGCAACTCTGTAGTGTTTGCAAAGTCTGGTGCCGGTAAATCATTTGCCGTGAAGCTTGAAGCACTGCGCAGCCTAATGATGGGCACCGAGATATTTATTATAGACCCGGAGAACGAATACCAGCGTATGGCCGAAGCTGTGGGTGGAGCTTATGTACGTCTGAGCCTAAACTCAACAACTCGCATAAATCCTTTTGATTTACCAAAAGTAATCGATACTGACGAGGCCGATAATGCGCTGCGTAGTAATCTTGTCACGCTACATGGTCTGCTGCGCCTCATGATGGGTGGGGCACAGGCGCAAATGGCTGGTGGTAATAATGGAGCGGCCTTGCCAGCACTAGCACCTAGTGAAGAAGCTGATTTAGATGCAGCGCTTATAGAAACCTATGCCAAGGCTGGCATTACTAATGACCCGCTAACACACACGGGGCAGCCGCCAACTATCAATGACCTGTATGACACGCTCTTGCACATGGGCGGCACCGGGCCACAATTGGCGCAACGCCTGCGCAAATACACCACCGGTACCTTTGCGGGCATATTTAGTCAGCAGAGCAATATTGATATCAACAACCCATTGGTGGTATTTAATATCCGCGACCTCGAGGATGAACTACGACCAGTTGCTATGTATATTGTGTTGAACTTTATTTGGAATAAAACCAAGACTGATCAAAAGAAACGAATCTTGATTGTTGATGAGGCCTGGCAATTGATGAAGTACGAGGATTCGGCTAATTTCTTGTTTAGCCTGGCTAAGCGTGCTCGCAAATATAACCTCGGTATTACGACCATTACTCAGGATGTTGAAGACTTTATGGGTTCACGTATGGGTAGGGCAATTGTAAACAACGCCAGTATGCAGTTGCTACTCAAGCAATCTACTGCCGCAGTTGATGTACTCTCTGAAACATTTAAGCTCACCAGCGAAGAAAAGAAACGACTAAGTCAGTTCCCGGTTGGCCAAGGCTTGTTCTTTGCTGGTCAGAACCACGTCCATATTCAGATTGCGGCGAGCCCTACTGAACAAAGCCTCATCACGACTAACCCTGCCGAGGTACAGCAAATTGAGCAACAGGGCGACTTAGGTCAACCGCAAGGTACGGTTGACTTAAATAATCGCCTGTATCCAGGAATATAATAGGGTGCAAGTAGAGGACTGAATTGTGCCCGTATACGACGAAGAGAAGACCGACGACCAGCCATACAGCACCCGCAATAATGACGGCCTTGATTCTCGTGAGCTTGATGAGCAAGAAAACGATGCTAATCAGCAACCCGATGACGCTACTGATACTGCTGAAGCGCAATCATTAAATAATAAGTTGGGCCGAGGCTACCGTGAAGAGAGTGGTCGGCGATTTGCTCCGTTTGGTAAAAAGGGCGGTATGTCTGGTCAAAAAAAGGGCCTACTAGCTGGTGGCGGTGGCGCCATTGCAATCATGCTTCTTTTTATTTTATTCTTTGTTAGCCAATTAAAAGTTGTTCATTTCTCTGACATCTTAACGGCTAGTGGCTATGCACGGCTACACAGTATTCTTAATGAAAGAACTGCTCAGAACATGTTTGATGCTGCTGTTGCTGACGGTAATCCGGTGGCATCCCCGGGTAAGCCTAGTATGTGGAATCGTCTACGTGGAGCAGATCCACAGGCAGAGCTAGCACAACTCGGTAGAGAGGGTCGTTTTAAGTTTGTGTTTGACCAAGATAAAACTACTTTCAGCCTTAGAAAATCAAACATGTTCCAGGGCGTAAGAGTTGATGGCAAGACAGTTAGTCTGGCGGAAATAACGCAGCGGATGGGACTTGGCGATAGCTACTACAAGCTTATTGATCCCCGCAAGAAAGCTGCTGTTCGATATGAATTTACAAAACAGGCTCAAGGCCTCATAAACGATGGTTTTGCAACTGAAAGCCGGGTGGTAAGAAGTAATGCGCTTAGCATTATAGCGGAAAATGTCGGTTTTAAATTTTCGAAGTGGCGACAAGAAGGCCGGGCTTATGTGGGAATGGACGGCAAAGCAGCCAGGTCTGAGAACTTGGCAGAGACAAACAAAAATGTGAGGGGTGGCACAAAACCAATAAAGACAGGTGTGGCAAGCATAGACGAGACTACTGAAGAGGTTAGCAATAATGCCAAGATTCGAGAATATTTAGAAAAGAACGGCAACAACCCGGATCTCAGCGGGCGGGTCATGGAAGCCTTTCAACGACACAATGCTCAAGCGGCAAAGATACAAAGCGCTGCAAGCAGTGTTGGTCAGATAACTATGTTGGCATCGCTAGCCTGCATGACAAATCTAGCGTTTAATCATATACCAGAAATTGAGCGTGCCAACCAAAAACAAGCAGAGGCCACCGGGCTTGATATGGCAGCGGCTGGCAGTCAAATAAGGGAAGGCGCTACGACAGGTGAAGCTATTGGTGGTGAGAGCGGAGCACTTGATAACGCGGAAACTGCACCAGCCTACCAAAAAGCTATTGGTAATCCAAATCCAGACGTACCCTCCTCTCTGCGAAGTAGCAAAATCCGAGACAGTTCCTTCAGTGATAGCACAACATTTAAATTAATCGAGACTTTAACCAGTCCTTCAACATACCTAGGACCGGCAGCCCTTGTTATACCCGACAAATATAAAGACCAGGCCGATCAATACCTATGCAGCAAACTATTAAGCCCTGAGGGGTTGTTAACGGCGCTTGGGGCTGAGATAGTGGCGCAGGCTGGTATAGCCTTACTTTCAGATGGCACAGGAACAGTTGCGACAGAGGCGGGCGGCGCTGTTGCTTTGAAAGCTTTGTCATTAGCACTCGTAAAGAGCTCTTGGACAACAGTAAAAGGGTTGGTTGGCCCTAAAGGACTGGCAACGCTTGGAGCATTTGGAGCGTACGGAGTCGGGCTGGACATATTGGTAAATAAACTGGCATCACAATCGTTTAGCGGTTTAGACACAGGTCCGACTCGGTTAGAGAATGCTTTCACCGGTACAGAGGCAGTGCAGAATCACCAACAACGCGAGATACTCTACGGCAGACCTTTGTCTATTGAGGAGCGGAAGGCGCAAGATGCAGAGGCACAGACCGAGATACAACTATCCTACAATTCAGGCAATGTATTTTCTCGCTATTTAAGTACCTCTAATCCTTATTCTGTTACAAGCAAGACATTAGCCTATATGCCTAGTTCGGTGGGTAACATTGGTGAGAAAGCCCAAACCAGTGCCACTTGGTTTGCGAATACGCTAAATCCTGGTGGTCTCCTTAAGTCTGTATTGAGACCCGCTTCTGTGCATGCCGCAGACCAATACGAAGATCCGAAGGATACCATGCAGGCATGGGGATACTCTATGAGTGAATTAGAAAAGATGCGCACGCCAGAATACGGGGTAGAGCAAAATTCTGCATGGGTTGAACCCAGATTGGCGGAGCTGGATGCTAAATATGGAGTTTGTTTCAGGCCCCAGGACCAATATGATGCAGATGAGCTGGCCAAAACACCGACATGTAGCGCAGAAACATTAGCTACTGACGAGGCACTACGCTATCGCTTATACCAGGGTCTTGATAGCTACATATTAAAGAACCGGGAAAATAATGAGAGTAGCGCCACTGATGGTTCCGTGTCCACTCAGTTTGCCGCCATGAGCTACAACGTCATGGGCGCGGACAAAGACGGCCCTTCATGGGATACCAGAAAAGGACCTATTCTAAGCACCATTAGTGAAAAGAGCCCTGATATTATTGGTTTTCAAGAAATAAATGAGGACGTTCAGTTTGAAGACTTGCAGACTGGGTTGTCAGACTACAGTATGTGGGACGGCGGTGATAAAAATGAGCGACCAATATTCTGGAAAACCGCCTTGTTTGATAAAGAAGATGGTGGAATCTATAAATATCAACGATACAGTGACAACCAACCAGCGCCATGGGTAAAATTAAAAAATAAAGCCGATGGCAGTGACCTATATGTCTTTAACTATCACGGCGTCGCCCAGGACAGTAACGCAGACAAGAAGGTTCAGGGCGCCAAGGATTTGGTCAAGTCCATAAATGATATTGCTGGTGACTCGGCACCCGTTCTGTTAACCGGTGACTTTAACTCTAAGACTGGTGATTTTGCCGACCCAATTATTAAGGCGGCGGGCTTTGTGGACACGTATGAGACAGCGGCGACCAAGATTAATGGCGAATACGACACGCATGGTGATATAGGCAAACCGAGAGGTAAAGAAGGCAAACATCTTGATCACATATACATACGACCCAGCACACCAGTACCTAGCTGGGAGAATGTCGTAAATAACGCTACTATCGGTGCTTCCGATCATTCACCAATCATTGCGACAATAGGTAGCAACGAAGAGGACGAAACAAAAAATCTGCAAACAGGACAGCTCTGTACCATCAATGACAAAAGCTTGAACGAGTCGAGTGGCCTTGCTGCAAGCATAAAACATCCTGGCATAGTCTATACGCACAATGATGAGGGCAACACCATTTACGCCGTAGAAATAGACACGTGTAAGGTCGTTGGCAAGTTTAAGGTAAACGGTGTGCGCAGCGACCCCGACCCTGAGGCTATAACCATAGACCACACCACCGGAAAAATATGGTTTGGTGACATTGGCAACGGTCATCCTAATCAGCCGTTTAGCGACAAGACACAGGCTATAAAGTACAAAGGTCTGCCCGCTAGAATAATTGTATTTGATGAGCCGGATCAGTTCAGCGGAAGCGTCTCGGGGACCAAACTAGACATAAAATACAGCACAGGTGACCAAAACTCTGAAGCACTACTAGCCAACCCCAAAACAGGCCAAGGTTGGATTATAAATAAGGGTCCCCAAAGTACTGTGTTCAAGCTACCCAACCCTATCAAATCCGGTACCGCAACAGCAACCAACACAAAGATAAACGGATGGGTTACTGACGCAAGCTTCACGAATGACGGTAAGTACATCCTGGTGCGCTACAGGACCGAGAAAGATGCATCCCCTAAAAACGTATATGTATATGACTCGAGTTGGAATAAAGTCGGAGATATACCCGTGCCTAAAGTAGACCAAGGTGAATCAATCACGATGGACCAAGATGGACCATACTTTATTATTGGCAGCGAGAGCAAACAGGGTAAAACGCCAATGGTGCGTGTGGCGCTGCCCCCTGAGTTTGGTGGCACACAGCAAGCTCAGGCACCAAGTGGTAATAACTCTAGCTCTGGTACTGCTGGTAACATTAGTCTTAAGCGTTGGAAAATTACCTTACCAATTTGTGATGGTGGCGAAGCGAAAGAAATAAAACAACCTGCACTCGATGCATACGTTGCGGCTGGTGGTAGCCAATGGTTCAAGAAAACCACTGCTGGACTAGACTTCTATGTAGACTCTAAAGGAGCGTGTACGACCGGCGGCTCTGAAAATCCTCGTTCTGAGCTACGCGAGATGAATAGTAACGGTTCAAATGAATATAATTGGAGCCCGTCCAGCGGTACACACCGAATGCTAATCAAGCAAAAAGTTTCTGAATTAAAAGTAAAAGGTGATGGTGCTGGAGTAGTGATTGGTCAAATTCATGATGTTGGTAAAAGCATTGATGACTACACCGTTTTTAGGCTAGAGGGAAAGACACTCTACGCTTTCATTGATGGTAAAAAATCTAGCAGTAAGGTAATCGATGCAAACTTCCCGATTGGCAAGGAAGTAACCATGGGCTTTAGCGTTGAGAATGGCACCGTGAAGTTCCTGTACGATCGTAACGGGGGTTCTAGCCCGGGTACGGTCGCCAGTGTTAAATATCCAAGTGGCTCGAAGGGTGCTTACTTTAAGGCCGGCAACTATTGTCAGTGTGGTAAGGATGGTCGGAGTGGCTCAACACGAGTAGTAATCAGCGGTCTGGGAGTTACGCACGATAATACTTGGCCAGCTATCGCCAGCATAGAAAACGACAACCAAAATGTTACTACCCAAACCTGGGATTATTTTGGGGTGCTGTCACCTCCTATTGGCTTTTTTACCAGTCAGATAGCCCACGGTAACGCAATATGAAAAAAATTCTATCAATATCTGTGAGCTTACTTATTGCTTTGGTATATGGAGCAAGTCCAGTGGTCAGGGCTATCGCAGACGGGGATGTTGATGCCATAAATAAGGGGTCAGTATACTACAAGCAAGAAACTCCTTGCGGGTTTAGTGGGCCTAATAGTGGTGCTGATATGAGTAATAATGCGCAGGCGGTGTGGGACTTCTTTAATGGCAAAGGTTTGAGCCCTGTGGCTATTGCTGGGATTATGGGCAACTTCCAACAAGAGAGTGGTTTCGATCCAGCCATAAAACAGAATCATTCTACGAACGCGATACCGGATGGTGGTGACGGCGTAACAGGCTTTGGTATTGCACAATGGACGAGCCAGAATCGCCAGGCAGAGCTCTTTGCAAAGATACGTGAAGCAGGCCTTGGCAAGTATTATGGGGCAGGCTATGGCCAGCCCGATACCAACAAAGACACTATTCCACGGGAAGATATCGCTAAGTTACTCGACATTGAGCTCAATTACGCCTGGGAGGGTGATGCCACTAAAATTCAAGACATAGCCGACCAGCTGAATGCGGCCACTCAAGTTGGTGGTGATGATGGATCTACAGTATTATTCCACAAACTATACGAGCGCTCAGCCGATAATGCAGCACAGATTGCGGAGCGCGTTAATAGCGCGACAGACTATATCAGTATCTTTGGCGACGGGGGAAGTGAAGCCTGTAAGAGCGGAGAGCTTGGTGGCGTAAGTAACACAGAAGATGCTATGGCGTGGGCGATGAAGTTTGTCGAAGACACTCGTTCAAAATACAATCCTGGCGGCCATACGTTAAATAACAAAGAGAATCCTGATGGTTCAATAAGTGTTTGGTACACCAACGACAATCCTGTTTCGGGTGGTTCGTGCTGGGGCGGCACATACTGTGGACAGTGTACTGCGCTGAGCGGCTGGTTTGTTAGTAATATGACTGATTATACCTACGGTAATGGTAACGGCCGGGATGTAGTAAGAAACCTCGGTAATAAGGGCGTAGAGACTGGTACGGAGCCACGTCCATTCTCCGTATTCAGCACAGGCTCAATTGGCGGTTCAGCCGGCCACACAGGCGTGGTGCTGGGCGTTATTTCTGACACCGAGGTCATCGCTCTAGAAAATAATAATGGTGCGCATGTGCTTAAGATATTCCAGTACGATATCAAGAAGCGATATCCAGATGTTACGTTTGCATACGTTGGAGATAAATTAAAGATTCCCGAGTTGGCAGGAGCAGACCGACTTGGTGATACATTAGAGAATTTTGAACAATAAGGGGGCTTATATGCAGAGAAAACAGACGCTCATCATACTTGCTATAGTTATTAGCCTCGGTGTTATAGTGGCTGGCTTTATGCACAATAAACATTCGTCCAGACTCACTATTAAAGGCCTTAGCTCTTGCTCAAGAGGCATCAATAAAGATGTCCAGGCAACCATGGAAGAAACAATCTACAGCTATATTAAACAGGCAAACGACTATAACAAAAAAGACACACTTCCAAAATACACCTCAGAAATCCGAAAAGATTCATGCAAGACCAAAGAATCAACCGTAGCCGGTGTTAAGGGAAAGCTCAAATCAACAACCATTATCTTGGATGTGGCTGAGGCAAAACAGTCATGGAAGATATCCTACGAATGGTATACCGGCAAAGCCCCGGCTACAGTGGTTAATGGCGCGACAGCAGAGTGCGTGAGTAAACAAGAGCAGATATACGGCGATTTTAACTGCGAAAAAATCTTGAGTAAGGCCACATATGGCACAGACAAATACGATTCCATACTCCAATATATGCCCTATACAGGTCAGGGTTTTGACCTAGCTTACGATGCAGACACAAAAACCGTTACCGCGACTATTACTGTACCCGCTAAAGACATAAATAACGCCGTGCTTATTCAAAACAACAAAAACGCCGTGCCGCTTTGGTTCGCGCACCGCAAGCTTGATATAACTAAATACACTGTCAACTATACTGTTGTGGCTGACAACCCTAGTGATGATGGGGCAGATGACTCAGCAGTCGAACGCTAGCACTAGTTAGACCCGAGGGGGATGACATTGCAGTCACCGAGGAAATGCTCAACCACCACATCTGCATCAGTAGTGGTGATGAATGTTTGATAGCCTTTTAGAACCTCTGTGAGGGCCTTGCGGCGAGCCCCATCCAACTCACTAAACACATCGTCCAGTAATAGTATTGGTTTATGGCCACGCTCAGCCTCAATAAGCCGCAGTTCACATATTTTGAGTGCCAGGAGCATAGTGCGTGTTTCCCCGCGTGAGGCGGCGTCCTGAAGAACATGGCCGTTCAGTTCTATTTGGATATTGTCACGGTGTGGGCCTTTTGACGTAAAGCCTCGCTCAAAATCCTGATTTATAGATTCTTCTAGTTTGTGTAGCATGTCTGAGCTGTACTGGTCTATGCGGCAAGTAGCGGTGTATTGCACTGTAACCTTTGCCTTGGTGTGTGAGAGATTACGATATATATCCTCAATGTCTTTATTAATAGACTCCACCAGCCTAATACGATGTGCTGCTATTTCACCACCAATCTGACTCAGCCTAATGTTCCACGCAAAGAGCTGTGAGCCAGCCTGCTGTTTGCCTTGTTTGAGTAATCGGTTGCGTTGGGCAAGTGTGCGCTTGTATTGACGGCGCAGCGTCGCGTAACCACTAACTAATTGTTCCAAGAGATTGTCGAGGTAATCCCGGCGCATATCAGGAGAGCCCGTAAGTAGCTGTAGGTGATTAGGCTCAAATAGCACAACGGGTAGGGTTTTTTGCAAACTAAGGCGCTTAAATGATTGGTCCTGGATAATGAATTCTTTACGTATCGAGACGGGCTCCACGATGAGTTTCGTGGTGCGGGTACCCTCTACGGTATCAGCATCAATCCGAGCCCATTCCTGTTCAAATCCCACTAAATCGGCGTCTTGAGCCCTATAAGAACTCCCCAAGCCGCTTACTAGTATGGCTTCCAGGAGGTTTGTTTTACCACTGGCATTTGGCCCAACGATTATATTCACTCCCGGCGCAATCTCAAATGACGCATCCATATAGGAGCGAAATTTCTGTAAGCGAATCCCGGTTAACATACCTATAGTATAGCTGGACTAGCTCTTCAGCGGCATAATCACGTGTGTGTAGTCTTTGTTTTTAGGGTCAGACAACACACAGGGCTCAAGCTTGCCATTAAACGCCACCCTAATGCTCTCGCCACCAAATACATGGAGTGCATCTAATATATAACGAGAGTTCAATGTAATAGCTCCATCCTGAGTGATTGTGGCGCTCGCTGTGGCCACATTCTCGCCAATCTGGGATGCAATCGAGCGGATACTTACCGACTGTTCTGCGGCGTCTAGATTGATTGTCACACTGCCAGCACTTTCGCGGGCAAAAAGGCTCGAAACTTTAGTAATGTTCTGAAGCTCGCTCTTTTTGAGTGTCGCCTCGCTCGCAAATTTTTGTGGTATCAGCTTGCGGTAATCAGGGTACTTACCCTCAATTAGACGAGTCACTAGTTCAACATCGCCCACCTGGAACAATACTTGCTGGTCATCGTGTGTAATTACAACTTCTTCATCATAATCACCCAGAATACGCAGTACGTCTTGTAGTGCAGTGGCGGGAATCAGCAAGTTGACTGGTATTTTGATTGGCTGCACGGCCTTTTCTGCCAAACGATAACTATCGGTCGCCACAATGTAGAGCTTATCCTCGAAGGTATGCCAATACACACCCGTTAGTACCGGGCGAGCTTCATCACCAGATGCCGCCACAACAACTTGTTGCAATGATTGTTTTAGGAGTGAACCAGATATCTTCCAGCTTTGGCCATCAGTTATAGCTGGCATCACCGGGTAATCTTCCGCAGATATGCCGTTAATCGTAGAGGTGTATTTCTCGGCTTTGATATGTAGTTTGTTATCGTCTAAGTCTAGTTCAATAACACCGCTCGGCAAACTGCTCACAAAATCTTGCATAAGCCGGGCAGGGACTGTGATAGAGCCCTCAGAGCTTACTTTTGAGCCAATGTAATGGGTGATTGCTATGTCTAAATTAGTTGCTGCGATAGTTAATCTACCATCGACTGTCTTTAACAAAACGTTTGAAAGAATAGGTAAGGTCCCTCGGCTGCTTGCTACGCGTGCAACGCTGCCAAGTGCTTTACTTAAATTTTCCTGAGTTACTTGAAGCTTCATACTATACTCCTATATAGATATTTAGTAGTAGGTTTAGTAGACCATGTGGATAGTGTGTAAAAACCAACAAAAACAGAGGTGAAATTGTACACAGCAGTTGTTAAAAACTGCATACAATTTGTGTACAAACCGCGGACAAACTGCCCAGTTTTCCATAGGCTGCCGTGTGTTGCACCCAGGCCGTGGATAAGTGCCACAAACTGCCCACATGTCTTCCTAAGACTATCAACAGTTTGTACACAGCTTGTTCGCAGACTACGCATAAAGTCGCTCCTTGATTTCCAAAACAGCTGCTTTAATATCGGCATCGTAATTAAACTCTTTTTCTATCTTTTCGACAGAATGAATGGCCGTGGTGTGGTCTTTGCGGCCCAGCTCACGCGCAATTTTAGGAAAACTTAGGTGCAGCTCACTGCGCAGCATATACATGGCAATCTGGCGTGGCACCACAATATCTTTATCTCGTTTTGGTCCCACCATTTCTTCCATAGGAATCTGAAAATGCTTTGCACAGCGTTCAATGATTTGCTTTGCACTAATATGCTTGGGTCGTGTCTTTACGGAACCTAGGAGTGTGGTGGCAATTTCAATAGTCGGACTCAGCCCACGCATTTCACAGAAGGCCAACAATTGGTTTAAGGTGCCTTCAAGTTCGCGAATGTTGGATTGCACCAAGCTAGCTAGATACTCGACTACCGCCTGGTCTAGGTTTACGCCGTGTACCTGAGACTTGGTCTGCAAAATCACACAACGAGTCTCAAAATCCGGTATTTGCATATCAATACTCATACCCATGGTAAAACGGCTTTTTAGGCGGTCATCCAGAGTCGCAATATCCCTAGGTGGCCTATCGCTGTTGATGATGATTTGCTTATCAGCCTGGTGCAGGGCATTAAAGGTATGGAAGAATTCGTCCTGTGTTTTTTCCTTGCCGGCGATAAACTGAATGTCATCGATAATCAATACATCTGCATTGCGGTAGTAGCTGGCAAAATCAGTGTTCTTTTTGAACTTAATTGCGTCCAAGAATTCTTGCAAAAACTGCTCAATCGATACATATACTACGTTAGCACTGGCATTATTGGCGATTACCGCATTACCAACAGCCTGAACCAGGTGAGTTTTACCAATACCTACACCTCCGTACAAGAACAGAGGGTTGTACTTGGTACCAGGGTTTGTGGCCACCGCCTGGCAAGCAGCGTAGGCCAGCTCATTACCAGAGCCAACCACAAAATTATCAAAAGTATACTTCTCGTTTAGACCCTGGCGGTAGGTGTGTGCCAGGCTGTTTGCCCCGGGCTGTTGCGTTGTGGAAGCAGTAGATGACGAGTCCTTATTAATCACATCACTCAGGATTAAGGTTTCTTCATCCATTTTTTTAGGCAACGCGATAGAAGAGTGGATTTTAAACTCGAGCCTTTCGGGTTCAGTACCGTTTTTCTTGAGCGTATCGGTAATAAGCTGATTATATTTGCGCTCTAGCTGCTGCTTAATAAAGACATTTGGTACACCAATAACCAGTACATTATCCTTGTGACGGAGCAGGCGTGTGTTCTTAAACCAGGTAACATAGGCACCTCTGGACACAGTGAGTTCAATCTCTCCCAAAACTGTTTGCCACAGGTTGTCCTGCATGAACCCTCCTCAAGGTTGCTACACTTCGTTACTACTAAATATACAGAAAAAGAGGAGTTTTCCACAACCCCAACAGTGATATTTCAAAAAATCACTACATTTTATAAAAATAGTTGCTTTTTATGCACAAAGACTACCTCTACCTGTTAATCTGTGGATAACTCTTGAGTAAAGGTGGAAAACTTGCTAATATTAGTGGGTAAATATTGTTAATTTCACTCCGCTTGTGGGCAACTGGCTTGAACAAACACACGGGCATACGATATGCTTGTTTGGTTTGGCCTCGGCCCATCGAAGATAAGCTGGTATAATTAGCCAAAGAATTAAGGAACAACATGCCTAAGCGAACACACCAACCCAAGACTCGTCGTCGCGCCCGTGAACACGGTTTCATGAAGCGTATGGCTAGCAAAGCCGGCCGCGCGGTTCTAAACCGTCGCCGCAACAAAGGCCGCAAAGAACTATCAGCCTAAAAATATAGAGCTGTTAGCATAAGCCCGCCCAGATGCGGGCTTTTTGCTACCAGATTACCGTATACTTAATTATTATGATCTCACGCAAGAACCGGTTTCATGGCTACGGCAGCCTCCGCTACGTCTACCGCAATGGTCTGACCGTGCGTGGCCCGCTGTGTGCTATCAAATATGTGGCAAATGCCAAACGTAGCGACTACCGACTTGCGGTGGTGGTGAGCAAAAAGGTGCATAAATCAGCTGTGGTGCGTAACCGTATCCGCCGCCGCTTGTATGAAGCGGTGCGCTTGGAATCTTCTGCCATACAGCAGCCTTACGACATGGTGTTGACGGTTTTTAGCGATAAAGTAGCCAGTATCCCAGCAGAAGAGATTACTCAAATGGTCCACGCCCAGCTCCGCCAAGCCAAAATAATTTAAACTGCCAAGGTATCCTGTTAGAATAGAGAGTAATTATGTTTGAGAACCTAGTAGTCCAACCCATTTTTAACCTGCTTGTCTTTATAACTGCCATTATTCCTGGCCACAACTTTGGCCTCGGTATCATCGTCTTTACCATTCTGGTGCGCACGCTGATGTGGCCACTGGTCAGAAAACAGCTTCACCACGCCAGCGCTATGCGTAAAATGCAGCCAGAGATAAAGCGCATCAAGAAAGCTGCAGCAGGTGACCGCCAGAAAGAATCAACTATGCTGATGGAGCTCTACAAAGAGCGTAATATCAGCCCGTTTGGCTCACTTGGCACCATCATCATTCAGTTTATTGTGTTGTTGGGTCTCTATTTTGGCCTACGCAAGATGGTCAACGACCCACAAGCACTACTTAGCTTTACCTATGATTCACTGCACAACTTGCCATGGCTCAAGGACCTAGCAGCTAATCTCAACAGCTTTGATGAGACACTATTTGGTCTTGTAGACCTTACGCGTCCGGCTGTTGGCCCGGCTGGCTTCTATCTTGGTGCATTCTTACTGGTACTTGGCAGCGCCACCATCCAGTTTATCCAGAGCACGCAGCTGATGCCCAAGCCAAAAGATGGCCGTACGCTCAAGCAAATTCTCAAAGACGCTGCTTCTGGCAAAGAAGCTGACCAAACAGAGGTTAGCGCTGCCGTTATGCGCGGTACTCGCTTCCTTATCCCTGTCATGATTCTGTTATTTACAACTGGTCTGCCTGCAGCCCTGAGCCTGTACTGGTTTGTGGGCGGTATCGTGGCTGTTATCCAGCAGAGCCGTGTGCTTAGGCAAGATGAAGAAGAAATGGAAGCTATCGCCGACGAACCAGGCAAGAAGAACATTATCGAGGGCGAGGTTATTGAACGACCCGCCGGCTCAAAAAACAAAAAATCCTCCAAAGCTAAAAAACGGAGGAAGTGATGGAAGAATCAATTCAATACGCCAAGAAGTACCTAGAGGACTTGTTGTCGTTCTTTGGGCTTAACACGGATGTGTACGCTACTAGTGAAGACGGCGAGGTTATAGAGCTCCAGGTGCCCTCCACGCAGCTAAACGGATTCCTTATTGGCCAACACGGCGATACTATGCGGTCTTTGCAGTTTATCGTGGGTACTGCGCTGAAGAATAACGGATACGAGATTAGCAGAGTAAATGTGGATATTGCAGAGTACAAGAAACAGCGCGCAGACCGCCTGGCCACTCAGGCAGAAGAATGGGTCAAACAGGTCAAGGAATCTGGTGAACCAATGCACCTACAACCTATGAATGCTGCTGACCGCCGAACTGTCCACAAGGTTGCCGCCGATGCGGAACTAATTACAGAGTCAGAGGGCGAAGGCCGCGACCGCCACGTCGTCCTCAAACCCCCAAAATAGGACTTTTACACAGTTATTTTTCAGAATCGCCTGGTATTCCGTCGCCTTGGATATCGATACTCCTGTATCCTTTGTACTTACCCCGCAGACCATGGTTATGCAAAATTTCATCATAGGGACTGAGCTTGAATATAGCTAGACGTACGCCAAAAGCTTGTTTCTGCTTTGGTGTTAGCTTCTTATATTGTTTCTCGAAATGTTTAGTGAACTCAATAGAGTGGTAATTAGCCATATTAGAGTGTTTTAAGGTATGTAATCGCTTCTTCTGCAGTTTCAAAGGGGCCAGATGTACGGCCGCTGGCGATATCCAACTTCGATTGCTCGATTAGCTTTTCCATATGTTTAGTCATGGGCTCGGCTGTACTGAAGTGAAACCGGCCCGTATTAACTAAATCATGTATGTATGCATTTAGTAGACTACTCAAAGGTATACCAAGCTCTCGGGATACCGCTTGGGCTTTAGCTTTGGTAGCCTCATCTGTTTTGAAGTTAATTACAGCTGTTTTCATACATACATTGTACATACGTTATTGCAACGATACTATGTTAGGAAAGAATATCTTTATATACGGCGAGGGTCTCTTCGGCCATTTTTTGCCAGGAGTAGGAGGGAAGTAATTTTTTACCCTTGTTTACCAAATCTTCGGCTAGTTTCTTGTCTGTGATGAGTTTTTGAATCTTTTCAGCCATATCTTGTATATCCGTAGGATTAAAGTAGAGAACGGTGTCTTTATACACTTCTGGTAAACATGTAGCATTGCTGCTGGCCACTGGGCAGCCGTGCGCCATAGCTTCTAAGCCGGGCAGGCCAAAGCCTTCTGATAGGGAAGGTAGCACATAGCAAGCGGCATTCTGATACAGCCACTTTAGCTCAGCATCGCTGACAAACCCGGTGAAAACTATCTTTTCACGGGCAGGGGAGTCCGCAACAGATGACTCGAGCTGCTCAAAGTAATGCTCTTTCTTCCCTGCTAGGATTAGTTTTAGTTCAGGATGTGAAGCGCTCAGTATTTCGAACGCCTGGATTAAACGCTCGATATTCTTATGTGGGAATGGGCTGCCCACATGCATGATAAATGGCTGTGATACGCCGGCTGGCTGCTTTGCGGCTACATCTAGGGGTGGCTCTGATGCTTCGTATGTGACCACTGTTTTATTAGCGGTAAAACCTTCTAGATTATGTAAATCTTGCTCTACAAACCTGGTTGGAACGATAATTTTGGCAGATTTTTTGTGGGTCCACCAGAACATCAGCCGATACGCCGCCATGCGGATAATGTGGAGCCAGCCCGGCAGCTTGCCAGCCCGCGCAAAGCGCAACATAGTCAAATCATGGGTTGTGGTGACAACTTTTCCAAAATAAAACAGCGGCTGCTGCGTCATGGTGAAATGTACCAAATCTGGCTTCAATCGATACAGCTGCCAAGAAAAACTAATTTGGTCTAACGGATTGAACGAGAATTGTTTATAGCTACAATCTGCCCGAGAGAAGTTATCAGCAGTTGGTTGCCACAAATCATCTGGCTGAACCAGGACGGTATAACGGTTACCTGTATCAAGTTCTTGGAGATGTTCAACAAGTCTATCGGTGTAACGGCCAGTACTGGAGCGCCGAATTCGCGCATCTATAATAATGTGTTTATTCCTGAGTGACATACCCATATAATATAGTAAATGTTCAAAAAACTAAGCCTCGACAAAACACTCTACTTAATACTTGTGGGCCTATTAGCCTACATGCCTTTCCACCTATTCATTAGTCGTTGGCTTAGTTTGTATACTGGATATTTGGGCCAGTGGGACAGCGCAAAGGATTTTGTGACACTATTTGGGCTAGGGGTATCTTTAATACTTGCCTGGCGTCACAAATTGTACCGCAATAGGATAGTACTGCTCGTCTTTGGCATCAGCCTTCTGTATGCTCTACTCCACCTTTCATATTATCTGTTTGTCAGGGAGAATCTTGACGGCAGACCCTTTGTGGTTGCAACACTCTTTAATGGTCGTTTTTTTGCATATTTGTTTATGGGAATTATTGCTGCTGCTATTAGGGAGATAAGCTGGTTGCGTATTCTTAAAATTACAATAGTCATAAGTACTGTTACATGTCTATTTGGGCTTGTGCAATATTTTGGCCCGAAAGACCTTATGACGCATTTTGGGTATTCTATAGCCAGAGGAGCACTCCCGGCGTTTTTCATTGATGCGAAGCCCGACTTCCCACGTATTATGTCTACAGTGCGCGACCCTAATTCATACGGTGCATATTTGATAGTACCTTTGGTTATCCTGTTTGTATGGCTTGTCAGAAGAGAAGCTCAGCTAAGGAAGCTAGTACCCCTTTTTGTTCTTCACCTTTTGGCGATATTCTTAACATTCTCGAGAGGTGCCTGGATTGGTGCAATCATAGCACTTGGATTCGCCGCCGCTTATATTCTGCGACAGCATCTTATACGACTAACGAAAAAATATGCATACGTGTTGGTTATCATGGCTATTATTGCTACCGGCATACTTTATATGTATAGGGATAGTTATGTGGTTCAGAACGTGTTCCTCCATAGTGATAAAAGTACGGTTATGGCAGACCCTAACGAACTAAGGGTAGAGCTGCAAAAGACGGCAATCGAGGGGATTGTAAATGATCCCGAAGGTCACGGCCCAGGGACTGCTGGTATCGTATCAATAGGTAATACCAGGACAGGCGTTGTGCTGACAGAGAACTATTTTCTGCAGATAGCTTATGAAATTGGTATTGTAGGCCTACTACTCTATCTATCACTACTAGTTATTGCAGCTAAGGGTGTACTGCATTCCAAAAATACAGATATGAAAATTATATTAATTAGTAGCTTCGCCGCATACATGTTCATTAGTTTATTGATACATCTATGGAGTAATGAGGCAGTTGCAGCGCAGTGGTGGATACTCGCAGGCTTACTGATTGGCGAAGCAGCTCACAGGGATGAGTCATAATCTTCACGGTCTTATATTGTATCGGTCAATTAGTTAATAACAGAGATAAATGGTACAATTTGATCACATGTTTATAAATCTCTAAACAGAAAGTTATTTAATTTTTTATGGCAAAAACTGCATTTATTACCGGTATTGCTGGCCAAGATGGTGGTCATTTAGCAAAACTTCTGCACGACAAGGGCTATACAGTTTATGGTATGCTTCGTGGTCAGTTGGAAGCCACCCACCCTCGATATGCAAAAACTCTTGCTGAAATGCCATATATTAAGCTTGTATTGGCGGACCTGCTCGATCTTGCTTCGCTCACCAGGGCACTCCAAGAAACAAAACCTGATGAAGTCTACAATCTCGGTGCCATAAGCCATGTCGGATACTCATTCAAAGACCCTGTTCTAACAGCAGACATCACCGGCAAGGGTGTTTTGAACATGCTCGAGGCAATTCGCCTCGCTGGCCTTGAAAAGACCACCCGATTTTACCAAGCTTCAACCTCTGAGATGTTTGGTGGTCTTGACTACAACCGTCCCGACAAAGGCTATAACGAAGAGTCTCCTTTTCATCCACGCAGTCCTTATGGTGTTGCCAAACTTTATGGCCACTGGATTACCAAGAACTATCGTGAGAGCTATGGTATGTTCGCCACCAGCGGCATCTTGTTTAACCACGAGGGTGAGCGTCGTGGCCCAGAGTTTGTGACACGAAAAATCAGCAAAGCAGTTGCTCGTATTAAGCTTGGTAAGCAAGATGTTTTGGAGCTAGGTAATCTGGACAGTAAGCGCGACTGGGGCTATGCTGGTGATTTTGTAGAAGGTATGTGGCGCATGCTTCAGCAAGACAAACCGGGTGATTATGTCTTGGCGACTGGTGAGACCCATACCATACGTGAGTTTGTGGAACTAGCATTTAAAGAAACAGGCACCGACATTAAATGGCAAGGTGATGGTGTGGATGAGGTTGGTGTCGATACGTCTAGTGGGAAAACGGTAGTAAAGATTAATTCTGAATTTTTCCGTCCCGCAGAGGTCGATGTCCTTCTAGGAGACCCAACCAAGGCCGAGAAAGAACTGGGCTGGAAGCGAAAAGTAGATTTCCCAGGCCTTGTTAAACTTATGCTCAAGCACGACCTAGAGGAACAGTCAGGGCTTCTATATTCTGATTTAGACGAAGAAGCTCCACTCAGGCACATAGTTTTCTTTACAATTAAACCTAATGTTTCAGACAAACAAATCAAAGCAGCACTTGAAAAACTTGATAGATTTGGCAAGTCAACAGAGGGAGTCGTATATTGGGCAGCTAAGCAAAGCTTGGATAGCCGAAAAGGGAATATTATTATTCTGAACGGCGCTTTTGATAGTGTCGAAAACTTTGAGAAGTACCGTCAATCAGGTGCAAATGTAGAGTTTGCGGAATACATGAGTAAAATATCAGACTGGTTTACGGGGGATTACCTAGAAAAGCCAAAAGCTACTAAGCAGTAAACTATTTTTTATTTACCACTTTGTTGATAATTGTCATGGTTTCGAACGCAGTCTTCTCCCAGGTGAATTTAGTAACCTGGAATCTGCCTTTTTGAACCAGCTTTTGTTTTAGCTTTGGCTCCTCCAATAACTTCTTAATCGCAGGTACAAGAGGATTTCCATCTTTAACTAAGATTGCTGCATCACCAGCAATCTCTATAATTGACGAATTTGCATATGCAACAACAGGACAGCCTTGCTCCATTGCTTCAAGTATTGGTAGGCCAAAACCTTCATAGCGACTTGGGAAAATAAAGGCCTCAGCGTGTTGATATAAATACTCAAGTTCTTTATCAGACAGGAAACCAGGAACAACAACATCTTTGGCGAAGATAGGATTACTAGACATGACTTTATTCCAGCCCAAATCACTGAGTACCTCAGTTAAACCGAATTCTTTGCCGACCGTAATAAGCTTCAGTTCAGGATAGGTAGTTTTAAGTTCAAAAAAGTCCTTTAACATGCTTGTGATGTTTTTACGGAAATCAATACCCCCCACATATAGTAGATATTGTTGCGCGCCGAGTTCTACGATATTTCTACGAATTTTACCTTTTGCTATATGTTTACGGCCACCACCGAGGTAAACGGTAGATACTTTTTGAGGACTGATACCCCCCACATATTTAAGCAAGTCATTTCTTGATGATTCAGAAATAGCAAGGATATGTGCAGCCTTGCGATATGTTCCAAGCATGCGTTTATACTTTATTCCATGAACATACATTGCTGCTGTTACTTTGATTTTTCCTAGAACATTTTCGTTCTTAAGAGACTTCTTATGTTTGAAGAGCAAAGGTATTAAATCATGAAATTGAACAACCGTAGGTACAGAGGATGGTATGCCTAGTGTCGGGTCATACTGTAGCAATACATCAACCACACCAGGCTTTGGATTAATATTCCTGTGGGCTGAGGCAAACACCCGGATATATTTCTTATTTCTTAATACGGAAGGAGGTACTTTGATAGTCTCATAATTCGGGAAGAGACCTAGTATATCCTTGGGTAAATCTTTACCGGACTCAACAAACAAGACGAATGACTGATTGGGAGTAGCAAGTTTTGTAAACTCAACTAAAAAACTTTGCATTGCTTTGCCAATACCCCGGAATCGAGTTCCTTCTCCCTGCAAAGGGCGCATATCTATACCAATCTTCATGCAATCTCCTTGCTTACGGTCTGTCTACCGAAGATACTACGCCATACTGCAGCAACAATCCCTAGAAGAAAATAAAATCTGCGTCTTAGACCCTGACGACGCGAGGGAGTGGGACAATACATCTCATATTTAATTCTCAACGCTTTAAACAGGTTTCTAGATTCCACAAATCGTAGTGTAAAAAAGAGCTCGTTACGATAAAAATGAGCTGTATCATATAAGTGTTTGTACTGCTTTTTTGCACGTGTACCACCACTTGGTGAAGCCAGGTGGGTTAGAGCTGCCTTTGGTTCATAATAAATTTTCAAACCTGCTTTTACCATGCGTAGTGACATATCATTTTCTTCACGAAAAGCATTGTAGTAGTAACGTGTATCAAATCCACCTATAGATAGAGCATCTTTTACTTTTATAGAATGGTTCCCCCCTGGGAAGGCATTTGTGTAGCTCGCTTGAGTTGCAGTGAATACACCGTGAGAAATGCCGTACTTGTCGAATGTCAGTACATCTTTTTTGATTGGGAATCCTTTTTGTAAAACACGTCCAGCAATTGCACTGACTTCAGGATGCTTCTTGTGTGCATCTAAGTGCTCTTTGACCATATCTTTATGTAACACGACGTCATCATCCAAGAATAGGACGATTGGTGCATGAGATACTCGTAAGGCAAAGTTTCTAGCAGCTGTAACTGATGGGGGGGTAGTTCTAAAATAACGTAGTCGGGTGTCTTTGATTTCACCAATAGCTTTTATCATTTCTGCAGGCCGTGTTTCACTCTGGTCAACGACAACTAATTCTAGATTCTTGTATGACTGCTTGAAAACATCTTTGATTGTATCAACAAGAACCATCTCCCGTCGATAGGTAGGTATTGCTACGCAAATATCCGGCTTCTTCATCTTAGAACCTTCCGTTTTATCGTACCTGCAAATCTCCTGTACGCAACGTGGCTAAAGCTCACTGTCCGCATCAATTGTAGCGCAGTAATTCGGTCTCCGTGTTTCATAGCAAAGCGGTAACTTGTAAGTATATTATTTAGTATTCGTTGCACGCGGTTGTGTGCATGAGGTAGCTTTTTGTATCGTGTGAGTCGTATATGATTATTGATAAGTTGTTTTCGATAGCTCCATGCGTCCAGACGAATTCGCTCTGCTTGTTTTATCTGATTACTTTCATTAGTAACGGAAATACTTGTCTCGTGCTCACGGTACATATAAAGAGGTTTGTCGATATTCGCTAGCTTTCCTTCAAGGCTCAGGCGAAGCCAGAAGTCGTAATCTTCGGCGGGCCAGTAATCTTGCCTATATAAACCAGCGGCTATTGCGGCTGACTTTCTGAACACTACAGAGCCATGGGCAAAAGGGGAGCGGATGAGTAATTCCTGCCTGAGCTCAGGGTCATCTAGTAATACTCTGTGATTGTGCAGTACAGAGCCTTTATTGTCTATGACTTTGACTGATGAGCCTACAACCACATATGCTGGGTGGTCCTGCAGAAACTTTATTTGCATAGAAAATCGATCTTTAATACTGAGATCATCGGCGTCCTGTCGGGCAATGAGGTTGGCTGATGCTAGTGAGATACCCTCATTGAGACTTGCAACCAGACCCTTATTTTCGCGGCTGATAATTCGTATTCGTGTATCTTGTTTGGCGTACTTTTGAATTATCTGTAAGCTTTTGTCTGTCGACCCATCGTTAATAATCAGTAGCTCAAAATCTTTAAAACGTTGTTGCAGGACACTCTTTATAGCATCAGCAATGTAAGGTTCGGCGTTATATACCGGTAAAATTACTGAGAGCGAGACGTCCAAGGGAAGGCCTTTCGGAATGTGCACTTTACTTTGCGAATTATCCAGAATGGTAATCGGAGTAGTCGGGCAATAAATCGCTTAAACTGTATAAATGGCTTATTAGTGAAAAGGCCACGAAGTATCAAGCTAAAACCTAGATGTACGTGCCAAGTACTACCATCAATGAGTGCGTGTGGGTTCTCCTTCACAAGCCTACGAGTTGCTTTGCGTGCAGACCCATAGTCACCGATAGAGAAGTAGGCATTAATTGCGTTGTTGAGACAATATGATGAGACTCGGACGTGCTGGTTCTTGGTAAGAGAGTAGCGGGCAAGAATAGAGTCTAAGGTCTGCATGAGTCCGTCAGCCATCTTTTTAGTATTTCCTTGGGCATTATTAGTATGGACACGAATAGACGCAATTATTTCAGGTACAAAATCAATAGAATACTTCTCAGAAATACGCATCCAGTATTCCCAATCTTCACCGTTGACTAGACTTTCGTCAAAGACTCCCAGATTCTCAACTACTTCGCGTTTTATTAGCGCCATACTAGCGCTACCCGCAATACAATTGCCATCGCATAGGTCGCTAAAAATATTGCCGCGTTTATAGACTCGTAGATTGCCGAGGATAACGTTATCTTGATCTATTATGTAATGGTGCCCATAAACTAGCCCAAGCTTTTTATCTTGGAGCATCAAGGCCATCTGCTTCTCGATTTTTTCAGGAACCCAAACATCGTCAGCATCTAGAAAAGCAATGAAGGGTGCCTTTGATTTACTAATACCGAAGTTACGTGCACTCGAAACTCCACCATTTTGCTTTTTGATGTACTGAACGCGCTTGTCAGTGATTGTCTGAACGAACCGTTCTGTATCGTCTGTTGACCCATCGTCAATAATGAATACGTTAATGGCTTTATAGGTCTGATTTAGAACACTCTGAAGTGTGTGTTCGAGCCATGGCATACTATTATAAGTTGGAATAATAATATCTACGACTTGTTTCATAGAAACTCGTACTCCCAATGCTTCATATTAACCCGTTTGAGAGTGTGTTTAATGTAGCGGTAGTTCTTACGTTCTTTGGGTTGAATAATTGCTGCACAAAGTAACATCCACACGGCCATAAGTGGCTGCCTATTTCTGCGGTAGAGGAACGCATAATCACGTAGTAAGGTAGCTTTACGTCTCTTGTAATCAGTTCCACTGGGATTCCAGCTAAAGACCTTATATTCATGTCGATGCTTTAAGAAGTGCTGGAATGCTTTGTCTCGTACTGCAAATGTCTGTTCAATTTGCAATTGAAGGTTCTGTTGGGTTACTCCTTGGCTATTACGGCGATACAGGAATAAGGGCTCTTCGAAGTTTGCGATATTTGTAACCCGACTAATGCGTGTCCAGAGATCATAATCTTCAACATGTCCCACGGATGCATCATAGCCTTTCAACTTTCGTAGTATTTCACTACGAGCTAAGATTGATCCATGGCCATACTGATTACAAGTGACCTGCGCGACTTTTAAATCATTTGGATGCGTGAACACGTTAGTTGTTACGAGCTTTTTACCCTTCTCGTCCATAATTGTGTAGTTGCTGCCAACGAGCCCTATGTCATGATGTTCGTCAAGGAATGACACCTCTTTTGATAGACGGTTACGGACTGAGATATCATCTGAATCTTGCCGCGCTATATATTTGCCCCTTGCATGTTCAATACCTTGATTTAACGAGCGGGTGAGACCCCAATTACTTCTAGATATAAGCCGTATTCTAGGGTCTCTGTAACTTTCTATAAGTTTGAGGCTTCTGTCCTTTGACCCGTCATTGATGATTAGAAACTCAAAGTCTTTGTATGTTTGTGAGAGGATGCTGTCAATCGCTTCTTTTAGATACTTTTGTGAATTGTAGACGCTCATAAGTACAGTCACTGTTGGACCATTCTCTTTCGCGGTCTTTGACCATTTATCACCTAGTAGATTGTCTCGGATATACAATTTATCACCCGTAACCGTATCAACTGTGCTAAGAACACATGTAAAGCCAGATTCACGCATAAAACGTTCCACCTCATCTTCTAAAGGCTGTGATTCATATAGTGGGATTGCCTCAACTTCCAGCCAAACTGCTTTTGTCCTTTGTAGTACATCGCCAGCACCTTTAAGAACGAGCAGTTCGGCGCCTTGGGCATCTATATGCATGAAATCAATCTCCTCAATATTCCTATCCAAACAGAAACTATCAATTCGAGTAGTCTTAACTGAAATCTTTTCACTAAAGTTTAACCACTGACTATGGCCACTCTTTTTATTGGGAGCGAGCAGGGAACTTGATTTGTTCCCGTAGTCCCATGCAGGATTCTTAGGAACACCATCAGGATGTCCAGAGGATACATGGAAAGTAGCTTTTCCATTCTTGTCACTCGCAGCAAATTGCAATAATTCCACACGCTCTGCCTTGTATTCCTTAAGGTGCTGGGACGCTAGCTTAAAATTTTTCGGCAAGGGTTCAAATGAAAAAATAGTCGCATTCTTAAATGTGCGGCTGAGCTTTATGGTGTCTTCTGCCTCGCAAGCACCAATTTCCAAAACAATCTTTGCTTTCTTGATTGAGACAAAATCATTGAGACGTTTAGTAAAACGTTGGTCTTCTTTAAGGTAATCTTCGAACTTCATCTATATCCTGGTCCAGTTTATAGGGACAATATCGCTACTATCCATAGAAGAATCGTTAAACCACTGTTTGGGCGCGATTACTCTCTTACTCTCTTTTGGATTTAGCCACGCTCCCCACCAGCTGAAAGAGCTGTTTGCAATGATGTGATGGTCACACATAGTCATTAGCTGCATATCATAACAGCCCTCGGTATTGCCACTGACATAGGTGTGCGCGTGCTCAATAGGTAGGTTTTCCATGCACCACTCTGGTTCATCTGAGAAGACAAAGAAATGAACATTCTCAATCTGTCCGGTGATGTAGTCAATAGCGGCTTTATAATAGCCCAAGCCCATTAATCCGTGTACTGAGTTTGTCTGAGCATGGCTTGCGTAATCGCCACGACGGACATGCAGAGAAACTGCCGTACTGTCTTTAATCTTTTTAGCGAGCGTTGCATTGTTTCCGACGGGGGCTTTTTTAAAACCGAAAGCCTCAAGTATGGCAGCTCGATGTTCGGCAAAATATAACTCAGATTGCCAGTAGCCATCGAGTACCGTGTTATCAGGTAGCTTCTCAAAGCTATTGGCATATCGCAGACCTTCTTCCTTGAAGTTGCTGAACGTCGTTGGCTTATGAACGAGGTTCTTTAGTTTTGCTCCAAGGTTTGTATGTAAGTTTGAGTCTGTCATATATTGTTCAGGTGTAATGAAGACAGGCTTTAGTGTAAAACAATCTAGCTCATATTTTCGAGGAGAGGTAATTGAATTATTAGTCGCAAACCAGGAATTATCAATCTTTACTTGTGTATCATTTTTGAGACTTAGACTTAGACCTGCGGCATATTGAAACATCTGGTTACCAAGGCCACCGACAAGCTTCGTAACTATCATTTTTTGACCGCCAAGATGTTAATGCCATGCACCAGTAGTTCGCTTGAGCCGGTATCTTTAGCGGACAGTTCTTCTAGCCGGCGCAGCAATACATGCTGGGACAGGGTGTCCACGGCGTTTGGTTTCTTGGCATCAGGAGCATATCGCTCTCCCACTCCTTCAAATCTTCGAACTTCTTGAGCAAGGTACTCAAAGTAATTACCGTTGAAGGTAAGGTCCAAGATTTCAAAACCGAGCTCTTCTAGCAGGTCCTTATAGAAGTATTGGCTAAAACCATTGTAGTAAAAGTAAGGGGCGAAGTGGGTGAGGCAGGCAAACGGTGCGGTGATAACTAGCTTTCCTCCCTTTTTGATAATTCTCGAGAATTCTTTGAGTGCTTCAACTGGTTTAGGAATATGCTCGAACACCTCAATGCACATAATGGCATCAAATGATTTGTCAGGGACAGGGATATCTAGAATATCAGATACAATGTCGAGCTTAGAGTTGTCCCACGTGCCTGTTTGTAGCCCACTCGTATTGCCTTCACCAGTGTACTGGCCGAAGTCTTGGCTTACATAATCTAGGTGATCACAGAATCGTTTATACTGTAATTCACCTGCACCTGCATCAAGAATACGCTTATCCTTAGGAATCTTTTTTAAAGTCCTCTCAAGCCACTCTTCGCGATTCGTTAAGTTATGCGTGCCAACCGAGCCAGCAGGATGTTCTTGTATCCACTGATGAACCCAACTTTTATTTGGATCATGCTGCTTATCAGACATCCACCACCAGACTTTCTCAAGGAACCGTTCTTCAACTGAAAGTTCCTCAACATTGTAAATGTTCTGCCTGCCGAGGGGTTTCATATTGCTAAAGAAATCCATCTCTTTATGTAGATTATCGGTGACACGCTGAATATCAGTGTCTAGCGTAGATACACTATTCCTAATGGGTAGGGCTTTGGTAACTTTTCTTTCCGTTCGTCGCCGAAGTTCAAGAGCTAGTTCCTTAGCCGTGTAGGCTTCGAGGGGTTTATAGATTACATCTGGGACTGTGAGTACTGTTGGCGGTTTTTTGAACTTCGGCTCTCCGATTGTCTTTATGGGAGGGACTAGAGCTTTAATACTCCTGGATTTTTTAATAGTGAATGGTTTTGACCATTCAAAACCCTGAATCATACTCTTTTCAAGACTCTGGATTAGGCAATCGTGCCCTTGTATGACTGACTCTCTGAAGAACCCTTGTACTTCCTTGAAGTCGCTGAAACTTGTATCGTCTTTTTTGAGCCAGTTAAGGGTTTTGGTCTTTTGATTGAAATATAGAAAATTTGGGTGCACAGGAATATCATACATGTAGTCATATAAGATAGTTGGGTATTCAATATATCCCTTTGTGGTGATTCTGAATAGTTCTTGCAAGAACTCTGGCACGCTTTCCACATGTTCTAGGACATGAGAACAAATTACATAGTCAAATTCATTATCCTTAAAAGGGAATTTTTTGCCATCGTAGTATACGATTGGCTTATCAGTTTTGAGTGCGGGCGCCTGTCCGCGCTGGTATTCTGCTTCTTCTTCATTTTTGAAGAGTTTTGGGTCAAGATCTAGAAACATATCGGCACGTGAGTGAGGTGTTCCGCCAGGACCTATTTCTAGGACACGGTCGCCAGGTTTAACCGACTTCACTAAATCACTAAAAAACATTTATTCCACCCTCCAATCAATGATAGGCGCAAAGCTACCCCCACGGCCATCTTTCCAATATGGAGATTCATGCTCACCATGACGAACACTAATCTCAAGACGAATCTGACTAGAATCAGGGTCATAAATCCACTCTTTGCCATGTGCGCTCGCAATGACTTTCAGTTTGTAGTAGCCAGCGTTGAGGAGGTGTTTAGGAATCTTACCCTTGAGCGTAAACTTACCTTTGCCAATTTTTGGCCACTGGCTCTGGGGACCATCAGTCGAGAGGGTAAAGTATAATAGCTCTCTACCTTCATCATCCCAGACCGAATAACCAATATTCAACAAAGAATCCTCTTTCTTCGCAGTTCCCTCTAGGACTAACCAGTGGTCTTCATTATTAGGTAGTGGATCTGTGATTTTTACACCCTTCTCGTCGGTTATATAGACTTTGTGTGGAGTGAAATAGGAGCTATCTATAATGCTTTCTGGGTTTTGCCAATCTGGGCCTATTTTTCCGCCACGGCCCAAAGAGACTTGCTTGTCATTTTCAAGAGTATACTTTTCAATTAATCCGTCCACAGGACCACTATATACAACCTTACCGCCGTCAAGCATAATCCCACTTGTACATAGTTGGCGTATTGAGCTCATACTATGGCTAACAAATATAACTGTACGACCATCATTCATCGTTTCCAGAATCTTATTAAGAGATTTCTTTTGAAAAGCTGCGTCGCCTACCGCAAGGACCTCGTCGAGTATTAGTACATCAGGCTCTAAGTAGGCGGCAACTGAGAAGGCTAAGCGGACATACATACCTGATGAATAGAATTTTACAGGGGTATCAATAAATTTTTCTACCTCAGAGAACTCAACAATTTCATCAAACTTGGCAGCAATCTCACGCTTGCTCATTCCAAGCATAGATCCATTAAAGAATATGTTTTCTCGTCCAGTTAGTTCGGGATTAAATCCAGTGCCAACCTCTAGCAGACTGGCTACACGTCCACGTAAGATTGCTTCGCCACTCGTTGGCTCTACAATGCGAGACAGTATCTTTAAGAGAGTGGACTTGCCAGAACCGTTCCGCCCAATTATTCCGAATATCTCTCCTGGGTTTACTTTAAAAGATATATCATCAAGGGCCCAAAAGATTTCTTCACTATCTGTAGCCGCACCTTTGCGAAAAGGATGAGTAAATAACTTACTAAAATCGTCCTTAATAGTGCTATAGCTAGCTTTATTCTTATGGTTAATGATGTAGCTTTTGCTAAGTCCGTTAACCTCAATAGCTGGTTCTCTCTCTTTATTCATAACTAAATAATATCCACAAAATTCTTTTCTGTTCGCCTAAAATACCAGACACCGATAATTAGAAGGACGATTGTTGATACCCAAGATATAAGTACCCCAAGCCAATTAATAGGATCACCAAACATGGCTGCCTTCACGGATGATATCGCACCAGTAGCTGGGTTTAGGAACGCATATATTTGAAAACGCTCAGGAATCATAGTTATAGGATAGATGACCGGAGTGACGAAGAATCCAATTTGAATTATAAATGGTAGTGCTGATCTAACATCGCGATATTTAACATTCAATGCCGCAAAGAATAGACCTGCGCCCAAGGCTGCAAGAATAATCAACACAAGTGAAGGAACCATAATAAGAATACCTAGCATATCAGGTACGATTCTATATACGGCAAGTAGTCCAAATAACACCGCGGCAGCAAAGACAAAGTCGATAATACTTAACGATACAGCAGATATTGGTGGTATAAGACGAGGGAAATACACTTTTGTTAATACACCCTGACTTGAAACAAGTGAGTTGCTGACAGTTCCTAACGCACTTGCAAAGCTGTTCCAAAAGGCCATGCCCAGATATGCCATAACGGGGTAGGGTATGTCTGCTGAACCGGAAGGAATCTTGGCTACGCGATTGAAGAAAAGAGTGAAGATTGCTGCAGCAAGTAAAGGTTGGAGTATTGCCCAACCGACACCAAGAGCAGTTTGCTTATAGCGTACTTTGATATCCCGCCAAGCAAAAAAGTATATTAATTCTCGATAGAGCCATAGCTCCTTGAAGCCAACACCTTTATTTGACTCATTTTTTATGACTACAGAATCATTGAGACTTCGCATCTAGAGCTCATTCTCCTGATACCACTCAATTGTTTTTCTTAGTCCATCTTCTAGTTCTATAGTGTGTTTCCACCCAAGCTGATTCAATTTCTCTACGCTAAGGAGTTTGCGCATTGTACCGTCGGGTTTTGAAGAGTCAAATGCAATACTCCCCTGGTATCCAACGATTTCTTTTATTGCATGTGCCAGCTCGCTGATTGTAATATCACTGCCAGTACCAACATTTATCTGAGTATTCTTGATTTCTTTCTGGCCTTTTATTAGATCAGAGAAGTTGACGTTTTGCATAACGTACAGACACGCTGCAGCCATATCATCAACATGAAGGAACTCACGGTACGGTTTACCCGTACCCCAGACATGTAGTACGACACCATGCGAGTCTTTCGTAATGCCGTATTTTCCTAGAACTTTCAGGATGTTTACTTCCGAAATATCTTCTAAGTGCAGGTTATGAGCGATGGCTTCTAAATTATCCTCCTCGAGATATTTGGAAAGAATTGTTTTGCGAATAAGTGCAGGCATAACATGAGATTTCTCAAGGTCGAAATTATCGTTTACACCATAAAGATTCGTTGGTTGAACAGCTAGGTAGTTTGTAGCGTATTGTATGTTGAGACTCTCAATTAACTTGATGCCAGCTATTTTTGCAACCGCATACGGCTCGTTTGTGTATTCTAGATCACTTGTTAATAAACTGTCTTCGGTTATTGGCTGTGGAGCATTCTTGGGATATATGCAACTACTGCCGAGAAAGAGAAGTTTTTTTACACCATGCTTATAACTTGCCTCAATTACATTATTTTGTATCTTCAAATTATCGAGGATGAAGTCAGCACGATAGGTATTGTTCGCCATAATGCCACCAACTTTTGCAGCAGCTAAGAACACATACTCTGGCTTCTCTTGCGCAAAGAAGGCCTCAGTAGCTTGATAATCAGTCAAATTTAGCTCAGAAGAGGAACGACCGATGATATTTGTGAAGCCTTGTGATTCAAGCTGACGATGGATTGCACTGCCAACAAGTCCACGATGACCTGCGATGTATATTTTAGCCGTCTTGTCCATGGTTATAAGATGCTCCTCGTAATAATACCTGGTGGTAAGATGAGACTAAGTCATCAGGTACAGGTTACTTTTAATATTAACAGAGATGGCCGTTCAATAAAAGGGCGAGAAAGCTCGATTCACTTAATTTAGAGTTTTAGTAATCAATCTAAGTATTCCTGGCCCACTCATCGGATAATTGTCATCCCATACATTATTCCTAAAGCTTGTAACAAAGAAACGGTAGTCGCCCTTAGGTCCAGTAAATGTGCGTGTTTTCGAGTAGGTGTAATCACTATTTGGACCTATCGTCACACCGGTATCACCAGGATACCCAACATTGTTGTTGCTTGGGTCACGAACTGCAATTCCGACTACCGGAATGGTGACGGCACTCGAACTTGCATTATGAATCGTGAAACTGGCGGTCACTGGTTGGTTAACCGTAGGGTTAGTCGGACTGAGAGTGATACCACTAGTGATAAGAGGGTTATCGTAGACAAAGGCATTAATCGATCTTGCAATACCTGGCGCATTGGCTGGATAATTGTCATTCCAATTGCCGTTCTTAAGGCTAGTCACGAAGAACCTATAGGTACCGGCTGATCCAGTAAATGTGCGTGTTTTCGAGTAGGTGTAAGTAGTGTTTGCACCAATGCTAACATTCTCGTCACCAGGGTAACCGACATTATTACCGGTCTGGTCACGAACAGCTATACCTGTTACATCTATCACTACAGGTATAGAGCCATTATTAGTGATGCTGAAACTGGCGGTCACTGGTTGGTTAACCGTAGGGTTAGTCGGACTGAGAGTGAT
>CAZLJP010000003.1:114313-190953 GCA_964559915.1 uncultured Candidatus Saccharibacteria bacterium
TAGGGTTAGTCGGACTGAGAGTGATACCACTAGTGATAAGAGGGTTATCGTAGACGGTCCTAGTTATGGACCTGTATACCCCACCCCCACTCATCGGATAATTGTCATCCCATACATTATTCCTAAAGCTTGTAACAAAGAAACGGTAGTCGCCCTTAGGTCCAGTAAATGTGCGTGTTTTCGAGTAGGTGTAATCACTATTTGGACCTATCGTCACACCGGTATCACCAGGATACCCAACATTGTTGTTGCTTGGGTCACGAACTGCAATTCCGACTACCGGAATGGTGACGGCACTCGAACTTGCATTATGAATCGTGAAACTGGCGGTCACTGGTTGGTTAACCGTAGGGTTAGTCGGACTGAGAGTGATACCACTAGTGATAAGAGGGTTATCGTAGACAAAGGCATCTCTTTGTCTGGCAATTGAATCTCCGCCGTAAGGGTAGTAGTCCCCAACCCAGCCCCCGAGCCTTTCATTATAGCTACAAGAAAATACTGACAGAAGGCCATTTTGATCAATGATTTTACTGAAGCTAACGGTATATGTTGCTCGTGCAGCAAGCGATAGGGGCAGAGTGCCAAAATCATAGTTCTTCCCATTGATACGTGCACATACCCCAACCACACCAATGTCCACAGCTACATCACTGGAATTCTCTATAACATAGCTTGCTGTTGCCGTATCCCCTCTTTGGTAGGTGGGTTTGTCTAAACTAACACCAGTTTTTAAGGTAACGCCACCATTATATCTTGTAGGATTTCCAAACCAGTCGGTGTAAATACGCCAAAAGTTTCTATTGCCGTATGCACTACAACTGTCGCCAGTACCGTAAAGATTGTTGAGGGCGGCTTGATTGGGCTGATATGGTGTATAGGTATAAAGTGCGGCAGTGGCGCGACTTTCAATAAAAACATTTGATGAGCCGCACCCGCCGTTTGGGTTATAGAGGACATTGTTATTACCAAGTTTTTTATAAGTCCACCAGGGTTTGTCCATATTATCTAGGTAGTATCTAAATAATCTGGCTGACTCACTGATTTGCATGGAAAAACCTGCATAGTTTTCGTCACAGGGTGCTGTATCAGGGCAGTGTGCGCCCATGGCGTAGGTGTATTGTTTTAAGAAGGGCCAATCATCAGTAGTGAGTGGACCGGCTGACTCTTTCTGAATAGTGGTTAACAGAACTTTTGGGCTGATGTTATATCTTTGGGCTGCATCATATATATGCTGTGCTGCACTTTTTGCTCCGCTTGGTACGGGTTTCCCCCCATAATTATTTGCTGGAACTCCTGGGGTTGGGTCTGTCTTTGAGATTTCGTAAAAGTCTTTGAGGCAAGTAAATGGCGCTGGATTTCCATGTGCCGCACCATATTGAGCTCGTGTGCCACCACCGCTTTCTGATGTCTTAGTCCCATTTGTGTCACATTGTCCAGGTGTACCATTCGTGCCTGTACCAACCTTTTTATTAAGGAAGTCTTGAATTTGCGCAACTGACATAGAGGAACTGTCATTGAAGATAGTATCATCAATAATTCGACCAGCTTTCCAGTCTGCGGCGCTTGCAGCATATGACTTTGACGGTGTGGCTATGAAGGCACCAATCAATATCTGGAGTGTAAGAGCAAAGTAGATAAATATATATTTCATTTCACTTCAAAATCTACATCTTTTACATAATTTTTACCGTTGGAATTCACACTCAATTGAATGTTCCAATTTCCAGTGCCAAGCATTGATACTGGTATGCTAAAGCCCTCACAAGAAGAGTACTCTGACTGGTATAGGATATCTGCAGACTGTACATTTTTCTGACCGCCATTGGTGATGGTTAATGTGCATTTGCCTGACGGTATACCATAGAGTTTCGTAAACAAGGTTACGCTGCCAGTGCTCTCCTGTTGCGCACTGAGGCTTAGTGATACTGTAGGTGTTGCCGTTCCTTCATTGTTATTCGATTTAGAGGAATCCTCAATAAACTTCTTTTTTGCGTCGGAATTAAATTTATCTTCAGCGGCTTTTTCTTCTTTAGTTGGACCAGCTTTAGTATTGGTACCGCTGTGCCAAAAATCGATAATGCCGGCTTTCTCTAGGGTCAGCAGAGTACAGGCAAGAATGCCGATGATACCAAGGCTAATAATTATATGTTTCTTTGTCATTTTTTTATTGACTATCACTATATATAATCCTATCAAAAAAAGAATACATCAACAAGGCCGTGTTCGTAAAATGTATACCTCACGGTTTGGATTATGAGCCCTTCGTGAGTTATCAACCATTTGTTATCATGTAGGGAGTTTTAGGTAACCTAATTAGGAGGATTCTTTGAAGAAGTTAATTGCGTTTGATCTTGATGACACGCTGGCAATAACTAAGTCACCGATTTCTGACCGTATGAGTGGGTTGCTCGCCAGGTTATTAGAGAAACATGATGTATGCGTAATCTCCGGTGGTCGTCTTGAGCAATTTGAAATCCAGGTAACAGATAGATTGGATGTACCTGTACATTTATTAAACAAACTCCATCTCATGCCAACTTGCGGCACAAGGTATTATCGATATAATGAACTTGAGCGCAAATGGGCACTACAATATGCTGAAGACCTAAGTGCTGAACAGAAGACCCGTATTCGTTCTGCTCTTGAATCTGTAGCGAAAGAAATGGGCTTATGGTGTGAGAGCCCTAAGGGTGAAATCATTGAAGATCGTTATAGTCAGATGACGTTATCCGCCCTGGGACAGCAAGCAACACCTAAAGAAAAGTATGCCTGGGCGGAGAAATATAAAGATATTCGTCCGGTATATCGAGATAAGGTTGCAGAACATCTGCCAGACCTTGAAGTTCGTATTGGCGGTACAACCAGTACCGATGTAACACTACCAGGAATAGACAAGGCATTCGGTATGCAAAAACTTATAGAAGCCATAGATATTAGCAAAGATGAAATATTATTTATTGGTGACAAGCTTGAAGAGGGCGGTAACGACTATCCCGTAAAAGCAATGGGCATTGATAGTATTGCGGTAGATGGCTGGGAAGATACCGCGTATGTGATTGAAGGGATTATCAACGTATCATGAAACTGGTAATAGTAAGCGGCTACTTTAACCCACTGCACGGCGGACATTTAGACATGTTTGAGGCTGCAGCTAAACTCGGGGATAGGCTACTGGTAGTGGTCAACAATGATAAGCAGCAGATTCTAAAGAAGGGTAAGATTATTCTTCCACAACAAAATCGCTATAGGCTCGTGCACGCATTACACGTTGTTGATGAAGTTATTCTTTCTATTGATGATGAGCCATCAGTTATCAGTACGCTTGAGATAATAGCCAAAACTCATCCATACGATGAGTTGATTTTCGCTAACGGAGGCGACAGAAATTCTGACAAAGAAATTCCTGAAACAGATGTGTGCAAAGAGTACGGCATTCGTTTAGAGTTTGGGGTTGGCGGAGATACCAAGACAGACTCCTCTACAAGAATCAATCAAGCGCTAGGTGTACAAAGTTAGGAGGGGCATGAAGATATTAGTTACTGGTGGGGCTGGGTACATAGGGAGCGTTACTTCAACATTATTACTAGAGGCTGGCCATGAGGTTGTGGTACTAGATGATTTATCACATGGTAATCGTGATGCTGTACCTGCCGGTGCTAGATTCATAGAAGGCAAGGTTGCTGATTTTGCAGGGCACATATCAAGAGAAGACAACATCGAAGCAATCATACATTTAGCAGCGTTCATTGCCGCGGGTGAGTCAATGGAGAAACCGGAACTATATTGGCAGAATAATACTGTGCAAACTTTTGAAATGCTGCAGTCGATGCGAGAACTTAATATCAAAAAACTCATATTTGCATCAACTGCGGCCGTTTATGGCAACCCTCAAACTGTACCCATAACAGAGGATAGCCCCAAGAACCCCACTAATACATACGGTATGACAAAGTTGGCTATGGATATGGCAATTACTAGCGAAGCTTGGGCCCATGGTCTGGCGGCGACCAGTGTTCGCTTCTTTAATGTCGCCGGAGCATATAAAACTGCAGGCGAGAGACATCCTGTAGAGACACATTTGATACCGATAGCCCTACAAGTAGCAGCTGGAAAAAGAGAATATCTTTCTCTGTTCGGCACTGACTACGAGACAAAGGATGGTACATGTGTGCGGGATTACATCCATGTCGCAGACTTGGCACGAGCTATGATGCTAGCTTTAGGTAAGCTAGAGCAAGGCAAACATACAATATACAACCTGGGTAACGGTAACGGGTTTACAAATCGTGAAGTCATTGATTCTATAGAGCGAGTAACAGCCAGGAAGATTCCTATTAAAGACGAACCACGTCGTGAGGGCGACCCAGCAGCACTAATAGCATCCAGTGCACGTGCCATCTCAGAGTTAGGCTGGCGTCCTGAAAGTCCAAATCTTGATGATATTGTTGCTGATGCCTGGGAATTCTATAAGACGACTGTACTGTAATTATTCTACAGTTACTGATTTGGCGAGGTTGCGGGGGCGATCGACGTTGTGGCCCTTGGCAACTGCTATGTAGTAGCTGAATAACTGCATAACCACCGCAACAAGTAAGGGCTGTGTCTGTTCAAGTGTTTCTGGAATGTATATAACATCATCTGCTACCTTGCCGACAGATTTGTTGCCTTTGGTGGCAAGGGCAATCACCGGGCCCTTGCGAGCACGGATTTCTTCTATATTAGAAACAGTTTTTTCTAAAAGAGAGTCGTTGGGTGCAATGGCAAATGTCGGGAACTGCTCGTCAATCATGGCGAGGGGACCGTGTTTCATTTCGCCAGCAGCGTAACCTTCGGCATGAACGTAGCTGAGCTCTTTGAGTTTAAGTGCACCTTCAAGCGCAGAAGGATAGCCATACTTGCGGCCTATATATAAGAAATCTCTATAGTTCTTGTATTTTTTCGCCATTTTTTCGATCTTTGGCGCATCGGCGAGAATTTCTATAATCTTGTCTGGTAAGATTGATAGCTCCTGTAGAACTGGTTTATACAAGGGTGTGCGGCCCTGGCTGAGATGCAGGGCAATTTCAGTTAAGACGGTGACCTGAGCAATGAAGGCTTTGGTACTAGCAACGGATTGTTCTGGGCCAGCATGGCAATAGACACCAGCATCGGTCATACGTGCAATGGTTGAACCGACTGCGTTGACAATACCCAGGCGCAATACACCAAAACTTTCTACTTTTTTGAGGGCAGCTATCGTATCTGCAGTCTCTCCTGACTGAGAGACCGCAATTAGAGCAGTACTACGACTGAACGGTTCGTTACGATACTTAAACTCAGATGCCAGTTGTACCTCTACGGGGATGCCAGCCAGCTCCTCGATGAGGTATTCACCAACTAGACTTGCATAGTATGAAGTACCACAAGCAACGATGACAATTCTATCAATATAGCGAAGTTGTTCTGCGACCTCTGCCAACCCTCCGAGCATAATAGTGTTGCTTTCTGCCCGTACACGTCCACGAATTGCTGACTGAACAGTCTGCGGCGCTTCGTAAATTTCTTTGAGCATAAAGTGGGGATAATCGCCTAGTGCAGCTTTTTCGGTATCGAAATAAAGCATTTCTGCCTCACGGTGCACCTGCACCACCTGCTTGATGTTCTTAATCTTGACTTCGTCAGGGCAGATTCGAGCAATCTCGTAATCATCAAGATAGATAACTTTTTTGGTTCGGTCTAAAAGTGCGGTGGCGTCAGAAGCAACAAAGTGTTCCCCGTTGCCAACACCGATTACTAGCGGGCTAGAGAGTCGTGCAACGTATATGCAATCAGGCTCTTCTATATGCATGGCGGCAATTGCATATGCACCATCAAGATCCTCGATAGTCTTTTCAAATGCCTCTTGGAAGGTAGAGAACTTTGTAAGGTTATGGTCAATAAGGTGGGGGATAACTTCAGTATCAGTCTCTGAGACAAACTCATAACCAACTGACTGCAGATGTGCGCGAAGTTCCTGGTAGTTTTCGATGATGCCGTTGTGCACGACAAAGATTGTCTGGGCCGTGTTGGTGTGCGGATGAGCATTCTTAATACTGGGCACGCCATGTGTTGCCCAGCGGGTATGACCAATGGCAACATGGGTATTATCCGTGGGAAGTGACTCTAGCTCGCCGCGTAATGCATCAACTCGACCAACCTGCTTGGTGGTGACTGCTTGGTTGTCGATAATAGTAGTAACACCGGCAGAATCATAGCCTCGATATTCAAGTGATTGCAGCCCATCAACTACAAAATCAACAGCTTTGGTTTTACCAATATATCCTACAATTCCGCACATGCGAGGGGCTCTCCTTCGTTTATATGTCGTTTAACGGTTTGTACTACTTTGTACTGTGCCCAAGCCTTGCTGTGCAGCGCATCAGCCCGCGCCGTATATAGGCTAGGGTCCCAGGTAAAGTATTGCTGCCCGTCTACTATATCACTGAGATAGCGCATGCCTAGTTCGGCTGCAATTCGTCGCGTTGATTGAAGGGCGGCATGTGTTGCCTCATCAGATGATATTGGACTGTCAGTAGCATCAGTGTAGCTTTGAACAAAAGCATCAAAGCTTCTTGTGGTATCGGTGCCCGTGTCTATCAGCTTACCACTCAGTGATCTAAGAAAGTCGCCAACATCAGTCCAAACAGAGTCGCGGATGATGCAATCTAAATCAATCAATGTGAATGGGTTACCATCCCGGAATAACATATTATCTAGCTTTGGGTCACCATGAATAATCTGCCTGTCTAGTGCTATATCAACGGGTTGCTGCAAATAATCATCCAGCAGCATATGTCCGAGCTCCTGCATCATATCATCGGGTAGTAAGGAAATTTCTCCACGTAGTTTATTGGCTATGTGCTCTGTGTCATGAAAATGCGGCAGGCTCTGAGGTATATAATCCAATGATTTGACGCTGGTATGCCAATCCCCCAAAAGATAGCCTACCTCTGACGCAAGTTCATGGCCGTATTCAACCTTTGTATTGCTGTCTGAATGAATGTAAGCTGCGGCGTGCCATAATCTTTGTGATTCATCCATAACAAACAAATCGCCACCATGTGTCGGTTCAATAGTTGGGGCTTCCCAGCCGGCGTTCTGTAAATGATTGGCCACGGCATCAGTATTTCGTATGATGTTTGCTCCGAGCAGTGGTGCTAACTTCCGCAATACAAATTTGCGTTCGTTGGTCTCGACCAACAACGTTTCATTAACTAAGCCACCACTAAGCTCTGTTAGGTGGGCTTGATTATCTATTCCATAGGAATCTTTAACAATAGGGGGTAATTGATGTGTCTCTGGTGCCATGCGGTACAGTCTATTTTATGACAGACAGCAGCGTATCCCGAAATCTTTTATGGAAATTGTCTATAGAGAATGCTACGGATGCATTTTTTATATCACCAGAGTTATATTTTCTAGAATCAAAGCCTTCTAGAACTTTTTTGAGTGATTCTGCGGTTTGCTCAGCAAAGAACTCACCAGTTTTACCAGGAACCACATAATCTAGAGCACCTCCGGCTTTGTATGCAATAACGGGTGTCCCTGCGGCCATGGCTTCTACGGGCGCAATGCCAAAGTCGTCTTCACCGGTGAATATAAAGGCGCTAGCGGCAGCCATGTGTTCTGCAACAGAGTCATCGTCCAGGTTTGTTTGGAATGTGACAGACGGCCCAGCTGCTTTAACCAGTGCAACATGCTCTGGCCCATTGCCTCCAACAACTAGCGGTAGCCCAAGCTGAGTACAAGCCTCTATCGCCAGAATTTGACGTTTTTGAGCCACCTGACGTCCTACTACGAAGAAATATGGCCGTTTTGCTGCCGACACCTTAGCAAATCTCTCTGTATCTATAGGCGGAAAAATAACTTCCGAATCACGGCCATAGTATCGTTTAATATCCGCCTGAATATGAGTAGAGTTGGCAATGACTATGTCTGCACGCTGAGCAGCCTTATAGTCCCAATTGCGGAGCGGACTCACCAGAAGCTTAAGCCCAAGTCGAGCCAGCGGGTTAAAAACGCCAAAGCCTGGTCGTTGCATATAAGTATCGTAATGACGCCAGTAATAGTGCGTAGGTGAGTGGCAGTAGTTTATGTGAAGGGGTAAGGGTTTAGGGGTAAGGGGTAAGAATCGCTTCCAGAAGGGGTGGTAGTTTTTGCGTACGGCGAAGGCTTCTCCGTTACCTGACGAACTAATGATTAAGTCATAGCCGGATAGGTCTATGTGGGTGAACCACCAAATGCGCGGTATAACCATAAACTTACGAAGTTTGCCGAAGTGTTGTAGCCAGCCGGTAACTACTTTGCCATCTAGCTTGTCACGCCATTCCTGAGTAGCGTACGAGGTGTAGATAGGGGCATCAGGGAACATATGGTGTAGCTCTAACACTACTTTTTCAGCACCACCACCTACCAGCCAGTCATGGACTATAGCAACCTTCAAGTGTGCCAAATCAGCCTGCTGACGAGCGGAGCTCGCGACCCGCTGATTTTCTTGGCGCACTGCTGTGTCAGCTGGCGTCTGTCGCTCATTCGCCGTATTATCTATACGGCTCATTTACTCCTCCTGGCTTCCTTGCACTGCATCCAAGCACACTTGAAGGAACCCATATGGCAAAGCTTTCATTTAGCCCCTGTGCCGCCAAGAACAGCGCGGATAGTTCGAATCAGAATAGAGAGGTCCAACGCAAAGCTCCAGTTCTGAACATAGTAGACGTCCAGTTTGCGGCGTTCATCAAAATCTATATTACGGCGTCCAGATATTTGTGCCAGCCCTGTCAGGCCGGATTTAACACTGAGGATGGCATGCCTTTTTTCGTAGCTATTGAGTTCTTTGGGTACTAATGCGCGCGGACCCACAAGGCTTAAATCGCCTTTTAGTACATTAAATAACTGGGGCAGTTCGTCTAAACTGCTAGCCCGTAGTAAACGGCCAATCCGAGAAATACGGGGGTCATTGGCCAAGAAATCACCATTGCGTCGATATTTCTCTGATAGCTGTGGTTTGCCCATGGCCTGGAATGCTTCCTCGGGGCTTATACCACTGTAGCGCTGCTTCATGGAGCGAAATTTATAGACAGTAAATTCGCGGTTGAATCTGGTCAGGCGAGTCTGCTTAAAAAATACGCCGCCCCGTGGGTCAAGTATCAAAATGAGCAATGAAATGAACCCCATGAGTGGCAGGGCGATTACCATACCAAGTGTAGTAACCAGTAAGTCAAACAGGCGTTTGACCACGCGACCCCACCCAATGAGGGCTGTTTGGTGTACGGCAATGACTGGTAAGTTGGCAAATAGCTCAACGGTTATATTACCCACAAACAGGTCGCTGTTACCCGGCACAAAACGATATGAGACATGGTGTGTTTGTGCATATTGCAGAATCTCGTTGTTCTTATCGGTGTCTCGGTAGAGCTCAGTCTGAATAATACCGTGGGCTTGCTTGTCTACAGACGCTGCAATCGCCTTTTCGAACGTTTCATAGTTTCGAAAACCCGGCACTGATTTGCCGACAATGCCAACAACTCGTAGTCCGGTGTTTTTGGTATCACCCACAGCTGTGGCGATTTCTCGGCTAACAGCAGTATCACCAACAATCAAGATGTTACTAATGCCTAGCCCAAAACGGTACAAAACGCGGCGTAGCCAACGAGCCAGAGTCCTAAAGACTGCTAAAAATGCGAATCCTAGTCCAAGTGCATACAGCGGCACGAGTCTGCCGGGCAGCAAATTACTCTCGGTCAAAAAGTCGTAACTAATGACCGCCATAGTACCAATAGCAGAGCCAATAAGTAGCCGTCCCAGCTCAGAAAATCGCCTCTCGTATATCTCTGGGCGGTATAAACCAATAAAGGCATGAATCAATAGCCAAACAGGCAGCAGGCTAATAATCGCGGTCAGGAAATTTTCGCCGCCGACGGTTGCGATTTTTCCATCCTCGAGCAACCTAAAGCGGAGAATATATGCAGCTGCAAAGGCAGCAATCAGGGCCAAGAAGTCACCCACAAGTAGAAGGAGGGAGTATGCGAGCGAGGCGTTGTTCTTCATATTATGAGAAGTATTGTACCACTGTTAGCACGTATCCCACACCAGCCAGCCTGCTCACGAGCGGAGCTCGCGACCCGCCGGCTTCTTGTGCCTAGCACATTTTTCCTCTGCGATACTCCCTTCTTCGTATCAAACATACGGTTCGGTCTGTTTCTCAAGGAGAAAATGCGCTAGGCATCAAGTGTGGAATGCGTGCTATACTTTTAGTAATCTGAACAAAACAGAAACATGACAAAAAATATTACAAAGATCACTAAGAAGCAACGCAAAGAGTTTACCAGGTTCGCCGAATACATGGTTGGTGGTGGTGTCTGGTTCTGGAGCGGCTACGTTATTATTGTTGTTCTGGACAATCATATTGGATTGTTCTGGGCGAATGTTCTGGGTCAAACCGTTGGCCTGACGCTCAATTTCATCATTGAACGTTATTGGGCGTTTAAGACCAAGAAACCCGCCAAACTTGGCGTGGCCACCAGACGATACATTGTGTACACGGCGCTGAATGCGTTTGGGCTGAACTACCTCATTCTGCTGGGTCTCAAGAACGTAGGTATTGACCCGGCAATCGGCCAATTTATTGCCTCTGCCTTCTTTACTGCGTGGAATTACTACTGGTATAAAGTGTATGTATTTAAGGGCAACGAGAAGCCTAAACACGTAAAACACCACACGCCATGACAGAGACAACCGTACGACCAACCAAAAAACAGCGAGAATTACTGACGTATATAGAACAGTTCATTGGCGAGCACGGCTACAGCCCCAGCTACCGCGAAATCATGGCGGGTCTGCAATACAATTCCGTGGCAACCGTGGCGCTACACGTCAATAACCTCATAAAACGTGGCCATATTCGCAAACGCGACCACTCCGCTCGCTCCATAGAAGTAGTTGACTGGGTCGAAGAGCCAACACTCCGGACCAACGAGATAAAGCCTAGCGAGGAAAAATGGTTGGTAGAGAAGGTAGAGCACCTATTTGCCGAGGCAGAACAGGGTGCGTTGAGCCAGCAACAGCTTGATGAGTTGTACGTGCTGATTGGCGCGCTAAAAGTACTGGGCCTGGACGGCGCAGCCCAGTCATTTATTCCTCGGCTTAGCGGCTTAAAGGCGCATTCATGAATCTATTACACGCTATTTTGCTGGGTATAATCGAAGGTATCACCGAGTTCCTGCCCGTTTCCAGTACAGGACATCTGACAATTGCCGAGAAACTACTGGGCTATGACATTACCCAGCCTGCGATGACCGCATTCACTGCATTTATTCAGGTGGGCGCCACCTTGGCCACGGTTTGGTATTTTAGAGATGATATTTGGCGTCTGACCAAGGGCTGGGTCGTGGGCTTGTTGGATGCCAACAAGCGCTCAACAGATTACCGTATGGGTTGGGCAGTTATTATTGGCTCCATACCAATTGCGCTGGTTGGGCTTGCGTTCAGACATCACATAGAAACCAGCCTGCGCAGCCTGTGGCTGGTGGCGGCTGCTTTGTTGCTATGGAGTGGTGTAATGTATGCCGCAGAGCACTATGGCCGCCAAAAGCGCTCCGAGAAGACAGCTACTTGGCGCGACACACTGATTGTGGGTGTGATGCAATGTATTGCGTTGATACCTGGCGTATCGCGGTCTGGCGCCACGATTTCTGGCTCGCTGTTTCTTGGTTTTGACCGCATAACGGCCACGCGTTTGTCGTTCTACCTCTCTATACCAGCACTCTTCGCAGCCGGCATACTAGAAGCTGTTACTAAGGCCGATGATATCGGCACTCAGATAGGCTGGTGGCCCACCATCTGGGCCACGGTGACTTCGGGTATTGTGGCGTATATCAGCGTGGCCTGGCTGCTCAAGTTTATTGCTACCCATTCGTTCAAAAGCTTCATTATCTACCGCATAGGGCTTGGTTTATTACTGGTAGTCCTGCTCGCTCTTGGGGTTCTTTAACACAGATTTGGTTGTTAAAGAACACCGATAGATGTGCTATCATAAGCGTAATTAAATAGAGAACTATAAACATGGCAAAACGAAGGATTTTCAACCGTATATCAATAAAGAATGTACTGTATGTGCTAGTACTACTAGGCGCTATTGGCTTCGGTGCTTACAACTTTAAGCAAAACCAGGACCTACGTAATGCTTCACCAGAGAAGCTACAGCAGGCTCAGGCAGACGACACTATTACTGCCGTTGGCAAGCTGTACGACCTGCCCAAGAACGAAAAACCCGATGTCGCCACCGTTAAAGACAAAGAAGCGCTTAAGAAGCAGTACCCATTCTTTGACCAAGCAGAGAACAATGACGTGGTGTTGATTTACAAAGACGCTAAGCTGGCTATCCTGTACCGTCCATCAACCAACCGTCTGGTTAAAGTCGGCCCAGTGAATATCGAATCTGGTCTTTCTATCAAAACCTTAGGCTCAGACACAGAACGCAAGGCAGTCGAGGCACTCCTAACTGCCAACAAGCTGACATTTAATTCTGGTGGCGTTAGCAAGACTGCAGTGAGCGGCGTAATAGTGGTTGATTTGACTGGCAAAAATGCCGAACAAGCTAAGAGATTAGCTGAAATCGTAAAGGGTACCGTAGGACAACTGCCAGCTGGCGAAGATAAGCCAGCGGACGGTGACCTACTGGTCATCGCCGGCCCAGCCGCTCAGTAGCCAATAGCACGCACCATCCGGTCTGCTTTCTGGCGGAGCCAGAAACTCTACCGGATTCTTGGCCTCATATCCAATTTTCTCTTCCGATACTCCCTTCACCGTACTGTTTTGTACGGCTCGGTCCGTTTCTCAGAGAGAAATTGAACCTGAGTCTCAAGTGCGAACTACTGGATAGTAGGCACCACTGGTAGCGTACGCTAGGGCTAGCGTGGATTGTGTAGCATATACTACTACAGCTAGTGTGATGAATGCGTGGTATGCTAATAGCACTTAACAAAAACAAGCTGGAAGACGGGTGTAATACCCGAACTGTGCCGCAACGGTGAAAGTCCGATACAGCGTAAACCTCTCGAGCAAGAGTGAGCATACCTTTGTATAAAGGCCCTCATTTTCGTTCCAGAGAATGAGGGTATTTTTTTATGGAACTGTTGGCCGAGCAAGCCGAGCTACAAACACAAGCAAACTATTGCTTCGTGGATGATATCCCGATGGTGGCCATTGCCCGTGGTCACGAACGTTTTGCTGCCCAAGAACTACTTGAATCACGACGTCTTACCGGAGTGGTCGAGAGAGGTGGTCAGATACCCGTCGATGCGCTGTCTACAGCTCATAACGTGCTGAATACCAGAAGAGTATATGGCGAGGATAGCGATGAACACCAACAAAGCCTGAAGGGGCTTGTGCTGGACTGTCAGCGCTTGGTGGGTGAGTGGTATCGCAAGAAGAAGCCAGAATATTTCGCCCCCGTCCGGCACGTTTTTAACCAGGATACTGAGGAGTTCTTCTCGCATGGGCTGTCTATTCGGCAGATGACAGACAATGCACTGATACCTATTGATGACAATCGAGAAGACGAGGAGCGCCGCGTCAACGAACGAGTCGAGGAGGCAACCCCACAGCTGCTTCGAAAGCTTGGTTGTATCGCGATTGGGCAGGAGTCAATCCGTACCATTTCTGAATGTACGGACAAGGCAATCGAAGATTATGCCCACGACATGAAGCATGGTAATAAACACCGTGGATACAGTGGCTACGTGCCAGAGATTCAAAAAGTCATGATTCGCGACATTCGTTTGGATGACAAGTCGAATGATAGGTTTGAGGAGCAGATTGGGCTGCCCGGTACGTATATTACTCATGAAATTATTAAGATGGCACTAGAGGAACAAGGGCTGGATGCAGCCCGACTTGATAAGACGACCCTACACGGTTCGCAAATACTTGCCCGCGACAGCCTGATGGATTTTGTGGAGCTGCTGGACAGCGTTGCGAGCCGAGAGTTCTGTACAGAAGTTTTTATGGGCGAAATGGTACCCGAGGGTGCCGATAAGAATTACGGCACTTTCCGCGAAGAAGCCTTGCAGCGCCAAGAAGACCTCAAAGACATGGCCACAACGACTGCCAACTTTGTACTAGACCTGGCCAAGGCTAATTTTAGCCGCGAAAAAGCGCCCGCGCATGTTGAGGAATTTGTAAAGAAACAGCTACTTAGTCTGGCAAAACATGATACATCTGTAGCCGAGCAGATGTTTGATAAACCAACAGCAGCAGGACTGCAGCAAGTGGCCATACTAGAGCAAGCCGGCCGGTTCCAAGAAGCCTTTGAGTTGATGCAGACAGTAGAGAAAGCGGCGCCGGGTGGTGGGTTTTGTGGTGCTGGCAGCTGTGGGCTAGAAAGTGTGAACATTAGTAGTGAAAGCGGCAAAGACCTTGTCAAAAAGCTGAACGCAGATAGCAAAGATACTATCGTCAAAGACACTGAACGGGCCTGCCGCTGCGGCAAGAAATCCATTGTCTATGCGTATAATAAAAACAAGGTAAATAAGCTCTGTACTAGTTGTGGCTCATTCGAATCAAAAGTAAGTAAAGTGTAGGATATGACAAAAATTGGCGTATATCCCGGAGCGTTTGACCCGGTGCATAAGGGGCATTTGGCGTTTGCACGGGCTGCTCAGGAGCAGTATGGGCTGGATAAGGTCTACTTTTTGCCCGAACCGAATCCCCGCCACAAACAAGGTGTCAAAGCTTTTGAGCATCGTATAAATATGGTGCAGCTGGCGACAGCCAACGAGCCGGACTTTGGTGTGATTGTGCTGGATCTTCAGGAGTTTGATGTGCCGCAGGTATGGTCACGTATTACGGCCCGTTTTTTGGGTGCTGAGTTGTTCATGCTCGTAGGTAGCAACGCCATCAAGCGACTTGCCGCCTGGCCCCACACCATGCAAAAGGGCCAGCAAGTACCGACATTTGTCATTGCCAACCGCCACAAAGCAGTCGATATCAATGATTCAATAGCGACCTTACTCAAAACCAAGAAATTAAAACTGTCTTATGAAGTCCTAGGGGCTCGTTACGCAATTTTTAAATCACCTGACATCAGGTTAAAGATTAAACGAGGAGAGCAGCCAGCCGGATTGCAGTACGAAATTTACGAGTACATTAAGCGCAACAAACTGTACCACACCTAGCCACCAGCTTGAGGTGTGGTTTGGCGGATTACATATCAGGGGCTATTTGAGTGAAATGACTCTCTAGATAGGCCATGTGCTTTTCCTTGAACTGGCCAAATTGCTCGGGGTCTGGGCCATTTTTGCGCAGGAAGGCACTGACTTTCTCGCTGCCGATGTAGTGTGGAATCATGACATAGCTGGCGCCTTCGTCGTATAGCTGAATGGCTTCTTCTTGGTTCGTGGCGTGACAAATAACGACAGCCTTGGGATTGAGCTTGTGGATGAGCGTTACCAGCTGCAGTGTTATGTTGAAATCAGTAAAGGTGCTGACAATCAGCTGGGCGTGTTCTACGCCGATTTCTTGCATGAGCTCGGGGTCGGTAGCATCGCCGTACATAAAGGCCACATCGTGGTGTTCCAACGTATCAATCACGGCCGGGTCGTAATCGACAACTACAAAGCGTTTGCCCATTTGCTGGAAGGTATTGATAAATTGATGACCACCTTTGTGATAGCCAAACAGTATAAACTGATAGCTTTTGCGTTTGATGTGCTCTTTGTACGCAGCCTCTCGCTCAAACAAACGAAGTTTAACCTTATCAAACAGCCCAAACAACTTTTCGTCGTAATACATGAGATAGGTGGAGACAGCGATAGTAATCATGGCAACAAGCGTTATAACTGCGCTGACATGAGGCCGAATGAGGCCAGTCGAGGCCGCCAGAACGGCGAGGATAATAGAGAACTCACTAATTTGTGACAGGTTGATACCAGCCTTGAAACTGACACGTTTTGTGTAACCAAGCAGCCCGAGCGACAGTGTGATAATAGCCGGCTTGGCAATCATGACGAGCGTTGCTAGTACCAGTGCGGGCATCACCGCGCTGCCGAGGCTCTGCAAGTCAAGGCTCTCACCCAAAGTAATGAAGAACAGCACTACAAAGAAATCTCGCAGTGGCTTGAGACGAGCAGTGATTTCTTGTGAATACGCCACTGAGCCAAGTGCAACACCAGCAAATAGGGCACCGACTTCGAGTGAAAAGCCAGCGTATTCAAACAAGGTACCAATACCAAATCCCCAAGACAGAGCAAATAAGAAGAGCAGTTCCTGGGAAGTAGCCATAAAGCGCGTTATTCTGCCGAGCAGACGCAGATTGGCTAACACCAGGAAGGCACCAAGCGCCAAGCCTTTGAGCACCAACAAGCCGATCTGGTGCAGTTCCAGACCACCGTCTTTATTAGCGGCAATAAATAGCAGCGCCAAAGTGGCAATTAAGTCATCAAACAGAATAATACCAATGGCCAATTGACCGTGCAGACGGTTGGTTTCTTTTTTGTCGCTCAGAATCTTGACGATAATAATGGTGCTACTAAAGAACAGCGAAATACCAATAATGAGCGCTTCATTGCTGGTGAAACCCAGTAATGCCGCTGCGGTGAAGCCTAGTGAGCCAACCACAATTAATGCCGTGAAAGCAGTAATAATGACCGATTTTCCCTGTTTGCGCAGCTCGGACACATTCATGCCCAGACCAATGATGAATAGCAACAGGGCAATACCAATATGGCTGAATGTTTCGAACATCTCCTGGTTGCTTTGGCTAATTAAGCCAAGAAACGACGGCCCCACTATCAGGCCAGCCAGAATGTAGCCAAGAATCAGCGGTTGGCGGATGAGGCGCATAATCAGAGCCATGCCGGCGGCAACGGCTATGGTCAAGCTTAGTTCTGCAAAGATATTACCGCTCATATTTTCGTTTTGTATCCTCTTGCGCTATATTGTAACTAAGGATAAGTATAATGCAAAACCCCTTAGGACCCTTCAACCCACTCAATATTATTACGCCGCACCAAGAGACGGTGCTGCGCCGCCGTAAGGCTATCCGTAGCTTCAAAGCCAAAGCTGATGCCAAGCGCACGGCCAGTGAAAAATTTGCTGACCTGTTGACCGTCAAGTTTGGTACTGTCACGTTCCTGACGCTGAACTTTGTCTGGTTCACAGTTTGGATACTTATTAATACCAATATGATTCCTGGTATTGAGCCGTTTGACCCGTTCCCATTTGGTCTTTTGACTATGATTGTATCGCTTGAGGCGATTGGTTTGGCGATTATCGTGCTGATTTCGCAAAACCGCGAAGCCCGCGTCAGTGAACTACGTGAAGAAATAGACTTACAACTCAATACTATCTCAGAAAGTGAAGTCAGTAAGCTAATTGGCCTCATGGCTATCTTGTTAGAGAAGCAAGGTGTCAATATTGACGCTGACCCAGAGCTTAAGAAAATGCTCAAGCCGATTGATAGTGCCGAAATGGTTCGTCAGCTCGAAGAAGAACTTGCAAGCAAAAAGTAATTGACCCCTAGTAGATTTTCCATTTACTACATCTACGGTGGAGTATACATTCTCAGAGAAAATGCCATGAAAAACTCACTACAGGGTTGACAACACGCTTGTGTTTATGAGAGAATAACGCTACTTCAAGTAGCGTTTCGGAGCGCTAGGCGAAACAAAAACAACGAAAAAGAGAGCAAATGGTGTGCGAGACCAGGAGCCCCAATGGGAGAGGTTCTGTAGAGGTATGTCAATTAAAATCAAAGTTTTAAATTCACGAGGTACACGCGTGGAAGTAAAAGTACGTAGGCCTTCCTGGCAGCAGTTCTTGCAGTACTAGAAGGCAAAAACAAAAATGAAAGACCGACTATATTAAGTCGGCCTTTTTGTTTGGCTTCAATAATTATCTATTGATTCTTAGCTTTGATTGCGTCTTCGATTAGCTTGCTAAAGCCATCAGCGTCAGCAGGGTTGGTTATCTTTTTGCCATCTAGGATAAAGGTTGGCGTAGAGTTGGCGCCTAGCTTCTGGCCAGCTGCGATATCTGCGTTGATAATATCGTTGGTTGCCGAACTCTTCACATCTTTATCATACTGAGCAAGGTCTAGCCCGAGGCTCTCTGCATATGAGCGGAAGGTGCTGCTTGGGTCAGATGTGGCACTCCAGGTTGTCTGATTCTGGTAGAGCAGGTTGTACATCTCCCAGAATTTGTTCTGGTTGCTCGCGGCCTGCGCAGAGCGGTGAGCCAGCATAGCATGACGGTGTATTTGGGTGAGCGGGAAGTTGCGGTACTGGAAAGTAATATCGGCTTTGTACTTCTCGACTACTTGTTCCACGATGGGGTAGTAGCCACCACATGCTGGGCATTCAAAATCACCGTACTCAACTAGCGTGACGCCTTTTTTACCATCACCTCTAACATGGTTCGTGACGAGGTTTGAATTATCCTGACCGTCTTTAGGGGCGCGGGCATCGTTGCCGTTAAAAATAAGTATGCCTACAAATATTGCTACGAACGCGGCGAGTATTACGCCAAATCGTGATCCCATAATTCCTCCGTTATCTATCCAACTCTTTTAGGGTCCACTGTATTGTACCAACAATTGGTGCCTTTCAAAACGGCCCTTGGTCATCTACACTTTGGATATGACATTCATAAGCGTTGTAGCATTAACGGGGCTTGTACTGCTGGCTATTAGTTTGCAGCGGACTTACGGGAGTGTGCCAGTTAAGGAATTAAAACGACGGGCACGTGGCGGTGATACAGCCGCCGCAGCATTACACAGAGCGGCTGTGTTTGGTTCGAGCTTACGTGCACTACTGTGGGCTCTGATTGTTGGCCTAAACGCGGTGTTGTTCCTGATGTTGGTACGACGTTTTGACACGCCGCTGGCGATTATATTGATTGCTGCACTACTGTGGGTTGGCTTTGTCTGGTTGCCGGCCCGGCAGGCGACCTCTGTTGGAGTCTGGTTAGCGGCACGTTTAGCGCCGTTGTTCGAGAAGATTCTAAACTACGCACACCCTTTGCTTAATCGTGCGCACCGCTTTATATCACGCCACCGGCCGGTCACGATTCATACTGGCCTATATGACAAAGATGATTTGCTGCAGCTATTTGAGCGCCAGAAGGTCCAGGCTGACAACCGTGTTGATGCTCAAGTACTGGAAATTGCGCAACATGCCTTGGCATTTGGCGATAAAAAAGTATCAGACATCCTGACGCCACGGCGAGTCGTAAAGGCCGTTTCTATTCACGACACCATTGGCCCAATTGTCTTAGATGATTTGCACAAGAGTGGCTTCTCGCGCTTCCCTGTGTACGAAGACAAACAAGACAACATTGTGGGCGTGCTGTATCTCAAGTCATTGGTGCGTGCCAAGGCTGGCGGCACCGTAGCTAAGCACATGCACAAACAGGTTTGTTATGTACACGAAAACCAGCCGCTCACAGAGGCGCTCAAGGCTATATTAGCGACCCATCAGCAACTGTTCGTGGTAGTGAATAGCTTTGAGGAATACGTAGGTGTGGTATCCATAGAAGATATCCTGGAAGAAATTGTTGGCAAGCAAATTGTTGACGAGCTCGATCAATATGATGATTTGCGTGTTGTTGCCGCCAAAATGGCCGCCAAGGAGCACAAAGAGCATATAGAAACCCCGCACGAGAATATACAAGAAGTTACAGAGGTGATAGAATAGTTCCTAAGATGACAAGAGTGTTGGCAAAAGAGGCCATTAATAAAGTTGGCGAGAATATTGAGCTAAAGGGCTGGGTCCAGTCACGTCGTGACCATGGCGGCCTTATTTTTGTTGATGTACGTGACCACACTGGCATTGTGCAGCTGGTAGTACATCCGGAGGCTAAAGAGGCCTTTGGCCTAGCAGAGCAGTTACGTGACGAGTTTGTTATTGCTGCGAGTGGCGAAGTGGTAGAACGTGGTCAAGGGCTCAAGAATCCTAATATACCAACCGGCAACATTGAAATAATACTTAACAAGTTAAGTATTCTGAACAGGGCAGAACCTTTGCCTATTCAGCTACACGGTGACCAGATATCCAGCGAAGAACAACGCCTTAGGTATCGCTTCCTGGACCTACGCCGCGACAAGATGCAGACCATGCTTAAACGCCGCGCTGATTACTACAAAGTTATGCGCGCCTACATGGAAAAGCATGATTTTACAGAGGTAGCAACCCCAATATTGGCAAATAGCAGCCCGGAAGGTGCCCGTGACTTTCTGATTCCTTCACGTCTCCAGCCCGGTAGTTTTTACGCGCTGCCACAGGCCCCACAACAGTTTAAGCAACTACTCATGGTTGGTGGCGTGCCACGCTACTATCAATTTGCTGCTTGTTTTCGTGATGAAGACCCGCGCGCCGATCGTCTGTACGGCGAGTTTTACCAACTTGACCTAGAGCAATCATTCGTAGAGGACGGCGAAGAAATTCGTAGTCTCATGGACCCACTTATCAAGAACCTCGTTACTGATTTTGCTGGCAAGAAATTGCTCAGCACTGACATCCCGCGTATCCCATACCAAGAGGCAATGAACCGCTTCGGTACCGATAAACCCGACCTACGTTTTGGCATGGAGCTGATTGATTTGACCGAAGATTTACGTGCTAGCGAGTTCGGTGTGTTCAAGAACCCGATTGCCGCTGGCGGGGCTGTTAAAGCTATTTGCGTGGCTGGCGGCAGTCAGTTGACCCGTTCGCAGATTGATTCATTTACCGATATTGCCAAATCAGAAGGTGCCGGTGGCTTGGCCTACATAGCCTGGGAAGGTGGTGAGGTTAAATCACCAATTGCCAAGTTCCTGACAGAAGCCGAACTAAAAGCTATTCAAAATAAGACCGGAGCTAAAGACGGCGATACCGTATTCTTTGGTGCTGACCGCACCACAGTGGTCAACAAGGTACTTGGCCGACTGCGCAACGAGTTTGCCAACCACTTTAATCTCAAAGACCCCAATGTAGTCGCACTGGCATGGGTTGTTGATTTTCCATTCTACGAAGCAGACGAAAAGACAGGCAAGATAGACTTTGGCCACAACCCGTTTAGTATGCCAAAGGGCGGCCTGGATGCGCTGCAATCAGACGACAAGCTGGGCATTTTGGCCGACCAATATGACATGGTCATGAACGGCTATGAGATATGTAGCGGTAGTGTCCGTAACCATAACCCAGAGGTGCTGTATAAGGTATTTGATGTGCTGGGCTATGACAAACAGTATGTTGAAGACCGTTTTGGCGCCATGATTAATGCCTTTAAGTACGGCGCACCACCACATGCTGGCTGTGCATTTGGTATTGATCGAATTTTTATGGTTCTGATGGACGAAGATAACATTCGTGAAATCGTAGCCTTCCCAAAGAACGGCTCTGGTGTAGACCTCATGATGAGTTCCCCAAGCGCCGCCGAAGCCAATCAGCTTAGTGACCTGAGCATTCAGGTCACGATAGAAGATTAGAATCTTTTAGTAAGTCTTGGCAGGCCGACGATAGTTGCTAATATAACGAGTCCACCAATGGCAACAACAACGCAGTTGGCTGTGACTTGCGCATAACCCAAGACGTCTACGTTGAGGAATGGATATGGATACCAATGTACATATGCACCTCTTACTAAGCTATACATGGCGTAAACAACAGGGAATGTGAGCCACGTGAGTGCTCGCTTGAATGTAATACGCTTTTTAGGTGGATCAATTAACCAGTCGGCAACGATAATTACAGGGAAAATGTAGTGCAACACTGCATTAACCCAGGGAATTGGCGTTTGTACATCCGCGTTTGCTAACAACAAGCTGTAAACAATGCCCGTGATAGCCATATACAGTGTGCTGGCGCCGCGTAACAAGACTAGTTTAGTAACATTGCGGTTCTGATATGCCGCCCACCCAGTGACCGCAAAAACTACGGCGCCCAGGATATTTGATTCAATAGTAAAAAAGCTAAAGAAATTAGTTGCAGAGAAAGTAGCTTGCTGAGCACCGTGCAGTAGTTGAGTTATTACTGCCGCCAGAACTACGATAGCCGTTACGAGCCGATAGAGCCCAATTGTTTGTGTTGTTTTCATAGTCTGTATTTTACACTACGTTATTACTTAGGCTTGTATGGAGCCACCTTGTAAAATAAAAGTACATGACCCAAGCAGAAGCACTAGCTATTTTAGAATCAGGACAATCTGTTTTATTAACTGGTGCTGCTGGCACCGGCAAGACATATCTCATTAACGAGTTTATTAAGCGTGCCAAAAAGCGACGTAAGAGTATTGCCGTGACGGCGACTACTGGTCTAGCGGCTACTCATTTGAATGGCACTACGATTCATTCATGGGCAGGTATTGGTGTGCATGACACATTGCCGGACCGCTTTTTTCAGAAGGTTGGTAAACAACGCCAGGGTTTGATTGCTAAAGCCGATATTCTGATTATTGACGAGATTAGTATGCTGCATGATTACCGCTTGGATATGGTCGAGGAAGTTGCTCGCAAGGTCCGCGGTAATGACAAACCGTTCGGTGGTTTGCAGGTAATACTTGTGGGTGATTTTTTCCAGTTACCACCAGTTAATCGCAACGAAGGCCGCACGGGCGGTTTTGTGTTGAGCTCTGATACTTGGCAATCGGGTGACTTCACGGTCTGCTATCTGGAGCAGCAATATCGGCAGAGTGATGATGCCGACTATGCCCAGATTCTGAACGGCATCCGCGCTGGTGTGCTAACCCGCAATCAACTGACCAATCTGCAAAACCGTATTAATGCTGTGATTGACCCATTTTTAGCCCACACCAAGTTGTTGACCACCAATGCCGACGTTGACCGTATTAATGACGCCGAACTCGATAAATTGGATAGCGATACCTATGAGTATGAAATGGAAACCACGGGTAGCAAGAAATATATTGAGCAACTGACCCGTTCGTGTTTAGCACCGCAAATATTGGTGCTAAAAAAAGGTGCACACGTGATGTGCATTAAAAACAGCCCTGACAAGAAATATGCCAATGGGACATTGGGTATCGTCACTGGTTTTGACGACGAAGAATACCCGATTGTGAAACTAAATAATGGCAAAACGCTCACCATAACACCCGATACGTGGGAGTTGATAGATGGTGATAAACGCCGAGCAACACTGCGGCAACTGCCGCTGCGACTGGCGTGGGCAATCACCGTGCACAAGAGCCAAGGGATGACACTGGACGGGGCGCATATAGACCTGCGCCGGGCGTTTGTAGAAGGCATGGGTTATGTCGCCTTATCAAGGGTTAAGAGCATGAAGCAACTGGCGCTAGAAGGCCTTAATGGCATGGCGCTGAAGACCAGTCCGCTGGCCCGTGAAATTGATGCAGAGCTGCGCAAACGCAGTGAGCAGGCTATAGCTACGTATGCTGCTGTAATAGAGAAGTGGCACCTGGATGAAGAAAAACGCAAGAATACTCCCGAGCCCGAAGAGGAAGAGAAGCCAAAGACTGATTGGTCAGAAAAATTAGCCAAAATGCGCGAAGAATACCCAAACGCGTACATGCCGTGGGCAGAAGAAGATGACGCGAAGCTTAGGAAGCTATTTGAAGACGGCAAAACACTTAACATGTTAACTAAAGAGTTTGGTCGCCATCCTGGCAGCATCAAAAAACGCCTCGAAAAACACTTCGGCGAAGACGTAATAATTAATAAGTAGTACAATTAGCCCAAATGATTAACGAAAAATTTGTGTTAGTTGGTGCTTTGCTCAATATAACTGGTAGTGCTACATATGCTTGGAATACCTTAAAGGGTAAAACAAAGCCAAATCGAGTTACCTGGTTTCTTTGGGCTGCCGCTCCGCTGATTGCCTTTTCAGCACAACTTGATGAGGGCGTTATTTGGCAAGCAATAATGACATTTATGGTGGGTTTTGGACCTCTAATTATTTTCTTAGCCTCTTTCATTAACCGCAAGGCATTCTGGAAGATAACAAAACTCGACATAGCATGCGGGATTATATCAGTGCTTGCTTTAGCCCTATGGTTAATAACAGGCACTGGTTTGGTGGCTATATTATTCAGCATTTTGGCTGATTTAATCGCAGGTGTACCGACATTCATAAAGGCTTATTTTGAACCAGAGACTGAGCACCACAGCGTGTTTCGTAATGGTGCAATCAGTGCAGCAATTACCTTATTGACGATTAAAAATTGGACAGCTGCAAACTATGCATTCGCTTTATATATACTAATTATCTGCTTAGTACTTTATCTTTTGATTCGATTTAAGCTGGGCAAAATAATTCAAACAAAATTAAAAACAGCGTAGAGATTCTACGCTGTTTTAGGTTGCTTACCAGCCGAAGGTTTGGCCGAGAATCCAGATTGCTCCCGCACATGCCAGGAAAAACAATCCGAGCCCCACTGGTGAACCCCAGCTGAACCATGAACCCCACGCACGCCAGTTCTTGTGCGTTCGTTCGTACCAGTCCAGCTGTTCTTCTTTCGTCATCTTTTGATGATTCATGAGCTGACTCCTTTTACGTTTGTAAAGAGCCGTTTTTGTAGCTATTGTCTTGGGTGATGTTGTTCGCTTAAACGGTACCGCGCATACCCGTTCGTGACACTACATTATCATTATTGAATCATAAAAACGGTTATTGACCAAGAATGCTAACCGAGCGGGCAACAACTAGGGCCAATGTAAACACAGACACAAGTGCTTGAATGCCCATTAGCGCCTTAGCCTGGCCAGTCAGTGGCTTGGTATCGGCTGGAGCAAAGTTAATGGCGTTAGTAAGAGATAGATACAAATAATCCTGAAAGCTTGGCCGCCAGTTTTTGAAATCTTGTGCCATATCTTGCTGAGTAAACTGAAAGTCCTTGTCGTGTCTGGACCACTTTTTGCCAGACAAGCCAGGGCTATCTATCTCCCAGTACCACAGGGCAAAGACAATGATGTTTGTCAGGAATATGGCCAGCGCCGAAGCCAGCAAGTTGTAACCAGTCACCACGTCACTCTCACGAATGAGTAGTTGGATAACGATAATAATTGAACTGATGTTTTCTGCTGAGATAATACCCAGGAGTAAGAAAGAAAGGCTGCGGTAGACAGATTTTTTGCGCAATTGTGGCGTACGAGCGCTGAGCCCTAGAATGGTAGCCAATGACAACTCACTGAGAATAATAATAGGGTGCGGGCCGTACGTCAGGCTGCCGCTAGTAGCCCAGGTACTAATTTGCAGCAATATCGCAATATAGAGGGCGATTTGTGCTAACCAAAACTCCTTACGGCTAATCATTGCTCTATTATGGCACGAATATGCTTATGCCAAAACAGAGCAGTCTGCAGGAGTATGTTTTTTGGCTCAAAACTGGCATACTGGATGACATATGCAAAACCAAGCAACCGGTAATCTCCAGCAACAGCAGACCAATTTGCAACCCAGTGGCACGAGTTTACAGCCGAATAGTACTCCAGCTACATCTTCTAACTCGAGCTCAATTAACCAGGCGCCAGCTGCTGCCCGACAATTGACAGTTCAATCTCAGGGTTCATCAATCACAACACCATTGCCAACCCAAGATACTACGAGTGGTGCTAGCCCATGGTTATGGCTACTGCTTGTGCCCGTTATCCTGATTGCCCTCTATTTTTGGCCACAGCCAAAAGAGGCCGTAGCCGAAGCAGAAGAATCTGTGCCAGCTCCTAAGTCGACTCCGCGCAAACAAGTATCTCGCAGCAAAAAGAAACAACCTCGTCGCAAACGAACAAGCAAAAAGTAATCCTACTCGCCCAGGCGTGCTACACTATAGCCAAGCGTAAGCATGACTCAATAAACAGATGGTGGACAAGGAACGTAAACAAGACCTGGGGAGCCCAGACGAAGAGGCTTTGGAGCAACGCGTCCGTGAAATGATGGATGTTAATGTGCCTGATGCTCCCGAACCCATAGAATCAACCGCACCAGCCGAGAAGAAAACAGTTTCTATTAGCATTACGCATGATGACGAACCAGCTGAAAAACTGACTGCTAAACCAAAGAAGCCTAAAGCGAAGTCCGAGATTGCGGCAGCTGCTGAGACTGTAAATGAACAGCTGAGCCAAGATGTAGGGACGGCGCCATTACTTGAAACAGCCCCGCCAAGCGAACCAAAGAAAATTGTGGTGGCTGAACACGTAGAAGAACCGGAAGAGGTACCCGAGACAGTGCAAGAAGAATCGGAACCAGCTGAAACTCCAACAGAGAAGCCCGAGTCTGAAACTGAGCCTGAGACATCTGAAGCGGAGGTTATTGAGGAGTCGCCACTCGAAGCTGCCATAGAATCACCCGAGACAGACAAGGCAGTAGCAGACATTATCGCGGAAGAAAGCGATGAATTGCTCGATGTTCAGGACAACAAAATTGCACAGCCGCTGCCACCTGCACCCAAGCAAAAGCCGCAAAAGAAAAAGCATCGTAGCCCGCTGGGCCGCTGGTTCGCCAACCCAATTGCTCGTTGGGCAACCATACTTTTGCTGCTGGGTGGTATTGGCGCGGCTGGGGTCATACCAGCCAGCCGGTATTACATCCTCAACAAAGCTGGTGTTAAAAGCAGCGCCACAATCATAGTTACCGACAGAACAAGCCTTCGTACACTAAAAAATGTCGAGATATCAATCGCAGGGCATACAGCCAAGACTGATATCGAGGGCAAAGCAACCCTAACAGGGCTGCCGCTTGGCCCGACGCAGCTGACCGTCCACAAACGAGCATTTACCACTATCAACAAACAAGTGACGATTGGTTGGGGCAGTAACCCATTACCAACAGTTAACTTACAGCCCGAGGGCGATCAACATACCTTCATTATTACCGATGCATTATCCGGCCAACCTATTGCTAACGCACAGGCCCACGTTGGCGAAGCAGATGCCACATCCAATGAAAAAGGTGAGCTGGTACTGACGGTTGATGCTGGTGACGAGCAACAACTTAAAGTTGAGATAGCTGCTGATGGTTACCGAACAGAAACGGTCACACTAGTGCTCAGTAACAAAGAAAAGATGGCCGTAAAACTAGTGTCGCCACATGCTGTTGCGTTTGTATCAAAGCGCTCTGGTACGTACACGGTCTATAAAGTTGACGCTGATGGCAAGAATGAGTCGTTGGTACTGGCTGGTACTGGCAAAGAGAGCAGTGACATTGCTCTGACAACCAGCCCAACTGCCGATGTAGCGGCGCTCATATCAACACGTGATGGCACCCGAACAGACAAGGGAGCATTGCTCAAGACACTGACCTTTATTAATCTCAAAGATACTAGTACGAAGGCGGTTATTTCTGCTCCTGATATCAAGCTCATTGATTGGATTGGCAGCCGACTAATCTATGTACAGCTGACAACTGCAGGCAGTGAAGACCCCGCCCGCTACAAGCTGATGAGCTACGACCACAACTCCGGTGATAATCGCCAGCTAGCTGCTGCTAACTACTTTAATAGTGTCGTGACATTGGGTGGGCAGGTAATTTATTCCCCGGCCAGCGCCTACCAAAATGGCGTCAACCTTGGCGTGTTTAGCGTCAAGCCAGATGGCAGCAAGAAACAGGCATTACTTGACCAAGAAGCCTGGAATCTCCTTCGAACAAGCTACGACCGCCTCACGATTCCGGTTCAACAAGATTGGTATGAATATGCACTGGGCAGTACCAAGCCAGACAAGTTGGCGGGGCAGCCAAGTAACACTGGCTCACGTCTATACAGTGATAGTCCTGATGCCAAACATAGCGTCTGGATTGATACAAGAGACGGTAAGGGAACACTGCTACTTTATAATACTGTTACCAAGGAAGAAAAAGTGTTGGTTGCGGCAAACGGTGTGAAGGCTCCAGTCCGCTGGCTCAGCAACAACACCATAGTCTATCGGCTGGCCACAGGCACCGAAACCGCTGATTATGTCTTGAGCATCGATGGCGGCAAACCTCAGAAGGTTGTTGATGTGACTGATGCTCCTGGCATTGATCGCTGGTCCTTCTAGTACAATAGTCAGTAATGACAGCCATCGAGCAGTTTCAGCAAACAGTCTGGGATTATTATCATGACCATGGGCGAACCATGCCCTGGCGTGAGGATACTCGGCCATACTATGTATTGGTGAGTGAGCTGATGCTGCAACAAACACAAGTGAGCCGAGTCGTGCCAAAATTTGAATCCTTTATTGCAGCATTTCCTGATGAACAGACTTTGGCGGGTGCTGAGCTTGCGGCCGTGCTGCGCGCATGGCAAGGACTAGGGTATAACCGTAGGGCTAAGTTTTTACATCAGGCGGCGCAGCATGTTGTGTCACAAGGCAGTTTCCCCAACACAGTCGAGAGACTTGTAGAATTGCCTGGCGTAGGTAAAAACACAGCGGGTGCAATCATGGCATATAGCTATAATCACCCGATTGTATTTATAGAAACCAACATTCGCACGGTCTATATTCATCACTTCTTTACTGACCGTGATGATGTAGCTGACGCTGAACTACTGCCTATTATTGAGCAAAGTCTGGACCAAGAGCATCCGCGCGAATGGTACTGGGCACTGATGGATTATGGTAGTTATTTGAAAACAACCATTGGTAACGTATCCCGAAGTAGCAGACACTATGCCAAACAATCAACTTTTCATGGTTCCAAACGCCAGATACGTGGCCAAGTGCTTAAGCTATTAGCAGAGGTTTCTCAGACAGAAAATCAGTTACGAACCACTATTGATGATCAAAGGCTCGGGTCCGTGCTGCAAGACCTAACGAACGAAGGTCTGATACGGTACAAAAACAACAGTTATTATCTCTAGTTGCTTATGCTAAAATATCCCCTAAGGAGCACTCAAATTATATGAAATCTCGAACTATTATGACGGTCGCTATTAGTCTGCTGTTGCCAGCAGTGTTGGTTGGCTCGGTATTTGCCCAAGAACAAACACCCACCACAACTTCTGCACAAACAACAACGGCCGCTCAAGCTGAAGCACAGAAACAAGCTATGCAAACCCGTGTGCAACAACGTAAGGACGCACTCAAGCTGAAGCTTACAACTGTCCAACAAAAGCGCCTGCAGAGTCGCTGTAAGGCTGCCCAGGGTAAGATTACCTCTGAACAGGCTAAGGTTACGGGCGTTTCCACGAGTCGCACCAAGGTATATGCCAACATCAGTACTCAGTTGACTAATCTAGAAGCAAAACTAAATGGCCAGGGGCTTGATACAACCGCGCTCAAAGCCGACATAGCAGCGCTTAAAACCAAAATCGATACCTTTAATACCGACCTCGCTACCTACAAAGATGCAGTGAGTGATTTGGCTGCCATGGACTGCGTAGCTGACCCAACGGCATTCAAGGCATCATTAGAAACGGCCCGTACAACACGCAAGCAACTACGTACTGATAGTGAAGCTATCCACGCCTATATCAAAGATACTATCAAACCAATCCTTGCTACCCTGCGGACTCAGCTTGAGCCCCAGGCCACAACAGGGGGCACGAACTAGCCATGGAAAATAACCCAACTCCCGTACCAAGCACTGACAATACTACAAAACCTGGCCAGGTTATGGATATCCAGCCAACACCAGCAGCTAGCTCGGTGATTACGCCGACTACTGCAATAGCATCACCAGAGTTAGTCGTGCCTGCAGCCCCAGTTGAAGAGCAACCAGTCGCTCAGACAGAAGTAGCTCCCGCACCTACTACAGATGCCCCGACAGAACCCGTAGTGGCCCCCGATGATGCTACTAGTTCACACAACGAACAATCATCTGAAGTACCAGCACCATTGGCTGCTCAGGCGTCCCCAGCACACAAGAAGCCGATTCTACCGGTGATTATTGCAGTGCTCATCGCAGCTGCACTGATAGGCGTGGCGGTGTTTGCGTACATGCAGCAGAATAAGAAACCAGCCGCATCTACAGGTGGTAATTCTACAGGCCAAACCGAGGCCCCAGCCAAAGCAACCGGAGCCGACGTCGACAGTACAAACAAAGCCATTGATGATAATCTGGGCACCACGAACGATGCTGCCGATTTTGACGATAATACGTTGAGCGACACCACCCTCGGACTCTAAAATCGTGTATCATACACGAGTATGAATAGTGATGTAATTAGTCGAATCACTGACGGGGCAGTTGTAGCACTGCCCACTGACACTGTGTATGGATTAGTCTGTAGCGCTCACTTGCCAGACGCAGTACAGCGCTTGTATGGGCTGAAGGCACGGGAAGCAAAGCCCGGCACCGTAGTGGCTGCTACTATTGAGCAGCTAGTTGAGCTTGGTATACCGCAGCGCTATTTAAAGCCGGTAGAATACTATTGGCCTAATGCAATTTCGGTTGTCGTTCCCGCTGGAGCGGTGCCATCAGTTGTTCACCAGGGTATGGGTTCCATCGCAGTCAGAATCCCCAAAGACCCCAGTTTTCACGAGCTGCTTCTCCATACCGGCCCATTGTTGACTACCAGCGCTAATCAACCCGGCAAACCACCCGCAGAGACTATTACCCAGGCAGAGGCTTATTTTGGCGATGCGGTTGATTTATACGTAGACGGTGGTGACTTATCTGGTCGTCAAGCGTCAACTATTATTCAGGTTATAGATGATGCCGTAGAAGTACTACGTAGTGGTGCAGTGATAGTAAATGAAAGAGGAGAAATCGAACAATGAAACTTAATGATTACCAACAGCAAGCCATAACTTTTGAACTTATGAGTCGTGAAGGAAAAATATCAGCCAACAGTCCCTCATATGTCGCAAAGGTTTTAGGATTGGTTGGTGAAGCTGGCGAGGTTGCAGAGAAATACAAGAAAATCATCAGGGACAAAAACGGTGAAGTGAACCAGCAGGACGCCGCGGAAATCATTAAAGAGCTCGGTGATGTCTTGTGGTACGTATCGGCGCTGGCCAGTTATCTGGATGTTGATTTACAAACAGTTGCCCAAACGAATCTCGACAAACTAGGTAGCCGCAAACAGCGCGGTGCCCAGCACGGCTCGGGCGATAACCGCTAAGCAAAATTCTGACGTAGCCACTCGTCCAAGCTATTGCCGCCACCAGCAGTCAAGCAGAGCACAGTGTCACCAGTAGTAATGTGCTTTTGAATCGTACTAGCTAGCTCTGCATTCAATGCTGCTGTCTCAGTTTTTGTCTGAGTCTCTGACGAGAGCAAGGCTTTGAGTTTTTCTGGAGTTAGAAGTTCTAGCGAAGTGTCTTCTCGTGCCAGGTAGCTCGGCACAATGTATAGTTGTTTTACATCATCAAACAATGTCACCAAACCATCTTTTATAAAATGTTGGCGAGTGTTGTGGAGCCCTTCATATATCACTACTAAATTATCTCCTGCTACTTCGTGCCCAAGCTGCAGTGCACCCTCAATCTTGGGTACGGTATGGGCGTAGTCGGTGTACAAGCCGGGGACAATTTGCTCAAAACGACGTGATACCCCGGGGAATCGATTAAGTATCTCGTACAATGGTTGATTATCGTCGATTGCCAGGAGTGTCTCAATACCCTGTACTACTAATGCGGCATTTTGTTTGTTAACCGTACCGGCCAGAGTAGCAAAGGGGTAATCCTCAAAGTTAATCACTGCCACGGAGGCAGAATTAGTGATGCCTGCTTTATCTGCATCAGGCTGCCAGATGTATGTTAGGTTACTTTGAGCTACAAATTTCTGGAAGGCCTGGTTATATTCATCGCGGGTGGGATAAATATCCGGATGGTCCCAATCAATGCCTGTTATAAGGCTGAGAGCAGGCTTGTACGCCAGGAAATTACGATCATACTCATCTGCTTCGTAGACGAAATATTCCGAGCCCTCCACGTATGCGCCAAGGTCGGCAAAGCTTGTTTTTGCAGGCAGTAGATAACTGAAGCTTGTGCCGAGTTGCTGCAGTAGCCAGACGGTCATGGCGGTCGTCGTGGTCTTGCCGTGCGTCCCAGCAATCGCAATCATTTTCAGATTTTTATCAGTTAGTAGCTGGTTGATAAAATCATCACGCTTGGTGGCTTTAATATTGTTTTCTTGGCAGAACAAAAGCTCGGGATGATTAGGGTTCTCCATTGGCAGTGCAGAGCTGTATACAAACCAGTCAATTGGTTTCTGTGTGTGCGTTTTGGCTATTTCATCCTGTGTTTGGCCAATGTGAATGTCGGTAATACCATGCTCTTTCAGATGAGATATATAGCTAGAGTCCTGTTTATCGGAACCAGAGACTTCATAGCCTGCTTGTTTGGCTACGAGGGCGAGCGGGCCGATGCCAGCACCGCCAATACCTGAGAAGTAAATATGCATATGTATATGGTACACTGAAGAAAAGCTAAAACACATAGGGTGGGCATGCTCAAAGCGATATTTAGTAGAATGCTACAGAAGAATCACTTCTGGCGTGAAGTTGGTTTTGATGAGCTAAGTGAGCTGTATATCAGTACTATGCTCCGCTGGACAGCTTTAACTATTTTCATGGTTTTTGTGCCATTCTACCTCTATCAGCATGGGTACAGCGCGTCTGCGATTATGCTGACGTTTGGTTGTGTGTTTCTCGTTCGTATTGGTGGTGATATTGGTGCTGCCTATAGTGTTGCCAGATTTGGCCCCAAACATGCCATGATTATTAGCTGTTTATTACAGATTACCAGCACTGCTTTTTTATTAACCATACCGAACCATCATTGGCATCCGCTGCTGATTGCTGCTCCCTGGGGGGCCTCGGCTAGCTTCTTCTTTATTGCCTATCATGTAGAACTTTCCAAGATAAAACATACCGCCAAAGCAGGTCATGAACTAGGCCACCTGCAATCTTTCGAGAAGGTCGGTTATCTTGTGGGTCCGGTAATTGGCGGGGTCGTCGGTAGCCAATTTGGACCGCAGTATATTTTTCTAACAGCCAGCCTTCTGCTAATTGCTAGTCTATGGCCGCTGTTTATTTCTGCCGAACCGGTTAAGATACGCCAGAAGCTAGACTTTTCGTCACTGCCACTCCACAAGATAAAGCATGATATATTCGCCTATTGTTGTTTGGGTGTAGAGAATACCCTCTGTATCAACGCCTGGCCCTTGTATGTAGCAGTGTTTGTGCTGAGCGGGGCAGTATACGCCAAGCTTGGTCTGCTAGCCGCCGCCGGCGTACTTGCAGGGATTGTGACTGCTAGATTAATTGGCCGTTTGACCGATACGGGTATAGCTCGTCCGCTATTAAGGGCCAGCGCATTATTGAACTCCTTGACCTATGTGATTCGTCCGTTCGTGCAAGGGCTGGGTGGTGTTTTTGTGGTGAATGTCATAAATGAAGTAGTTACTACAGGCTACCGCATGCCTTTTACCAAAGGAATGTATGCGGCAGCTGATGATTTGCCTGGCCAGAGAATTGTCTACGTCGCCTCACTGGAGGTAATCGCTAGCGTTGTTAAAGCAACGGCGTGGTTTTTCCTGGCGCTACTGGCTCTGGTCTTTTCACTTAAAACAGTGTTGCTTATTAGTTTTGCTATAGCCGCCCTAGCGTCACTGGGCATTACCAGCGAACGATTCAAGGTATATAATCGGTAGATAATATGCATAAGCGTCATCTACACCACCTTTTAGTCCTCATCCGCAAGATACGTGTTTTTTATTTGGTCGCGCTGATAGCCGTTGGAGTAGGGGTATCCGTCTTTGGCCTGAGGGATAATAATCTACAGGCTATCAAGCTTCGTGACCAGGTGCTCAAGGCTGATCAACAAAATGCAGATGTCGAAACACCACTCAGGGAGCTCCGCGAATTTACCTATGGCCATATGGGTAGCCATCTTGCATCGCCGACTCCGCCAGTGCAGCTTAAATACCGATATGACCGGCTAACAGCAGAGCAGAAGGCCAAAGAACCATCCAATACCCAGCTGGCTACTCAAGCTCAGAATTATTGCGAGGCTCAAATTCCTACGGGCCGTTCCCTCAACAGAATAGATTGTATCCAGAACTACATCTTGGGTCACGGCGCACAGGCATCAAAGCCCATCCCTGACGCGCTGTATAAGTTTGATTTTATTGCACCTGCCTGGTCACCCGATTTGGCTGGCTGGAGTATTGTCCTAACGGTGCTCTTTATTGTTGTGTTGTTGGTTCGAGTATCGGCCGTGGCCTGGCTCAAACATGTTGTTAAGCAACACGCATAATCAACATACTGCGGCAAAGCCGACCTATACATACGGCCTGGGGCCATATGTATCCAGGCGAATAATAAAAATACCCCGCTCACTTGGGGCGGGGTATTGATTCGTTCTAGTGTAGTAACTAGTTCGTAGTTTTCTTGTTTGTAGTACTGTTATTTGTACTATTTGAGTTCGTGGTGGTGTTAGAGTTCGTAGTGCTGTTATCTGTAGTGCCCGTACCAGTGTTGGTTTGTGCACTAGAAGTCTCACACTTCTGACCATTTGGATTCTGTTTCTTGTAATCGGCTACAGCCTTAGCAACCTGGCCGTCATCCTTGAGATTTTCCCAGAAGATAACTTGCTCGCGGTTGATTACCATCTTGTCAGTTGGGCCATGTAGCTCACAACCAAGCTTCACCAATGAAATATCATTTGATGTAGATGATTGGTCTTGGTTTGGCTGTACCTGTTGGTTGACACGCAAGTAGTAGATGTTAGCCATGCTTAGGAACTTCGTGTTCAAGTCATTGATATTGCCAAAGTAAACTTGGCCGCCGTTTAGGAACACAGCCTGGAGCTTGTTCTTATCGACATAACTATCCTCTGATTTGCCACCGCCTAATGCGAGGAACCAAACAACTGCAATAATCAGTACTGTTACAGAGAACAATAAGACGATTTGTGCAATTCGAAGGCCTCTCCAGAATGCTAAGCCACCCTTAGATTTTTTTGTTGTAGCTGCCGCTGGTGCTGCAGGTCGAGCAGCGCCGAGGCCAGCTGGTTGGTCTTGGCCTTGGCCACGATTCCATTCCATGTGTGATCTCCACCTTTCTTAACTATACCCCGCTAGTGTAATGCATAAGCACCTTATCTTGCAATCCTCTTGTGCTATTTCGCTGGGGAAAGGTCACAGAGCAGGCTCTTTTTACACACAATACTTACAACGTTTCTACAGAGGAAACGAGTGATTCTAAGGTGTTAATTTAGCGAAAAGTTGTTGACAACTCAAATCACCCAAGAGTATGTTAAGAGGTACCAATACTTAAGTAAGAAGAGGGAGGCCATTTATGGCAGCTTACAAGCACACGAATTCAAAGGGTGTAACATACTACCTTAACTCAAAATTAGTAACACTTCGCGGTGGCAAAGAACAGCGCATTTACTACTTCAGCAAGGACCAGCGCCCAGAAGGTACTGAACTTCCTGCAGGTTTCGTAGTTAACGAAAACCCACGCAACGGTTTCCTTACCGTAAAGCGCGGCTAATCACAGCCTGATTATCCAAAACACCCCAGGAAACTGGGGTGTTTTGCTATATTATAGAGATATGCTGAAACAACGCCTTGTCTCCGTTGCCTGGATTTTGAGTCTGACAGTGGCGTTGCTGGCACTCATTGCCTGGTGGCAAGGGCTGTTGGTGCCTTTTAGTAGACTGACTGTCTACGATATCTTCCCCCTGTTTGGCATGGTGGCGTTTAGTCTGATGTGGACACATTATATTGTTGGCGGGCTACGCCACTACACTGATTTTGACCGCACCAGACTTAATGCTTTCTACAATAGTACGGCTGCCGTAGTACTGGGAGCTTTGTTACTGCACCCAGGGCTGATTATCTGGCAAACCTGGCGTGACGGTATTGGCCTGCCAATCAACTATGTGGCACCAGATTTACGACTCTTTGTGGTCCTGGGTGTTGTCGGTTGGCTTGTGTTCATGCTTTTTGAGTTCAAAGAAGTCTACGGCAAACGCCTCTGGTGGCACTACATAGAGCGTGCCAACGAACTGGCGATGATTGCTATATTAGTCCACGGTTTTGTGTTGGCGCGAGACCGTCTCCCTGGCTGGTATATGCTTATTTGGATATTTTACGGTCTGACCTTCGCTGCAGCGGTTGCGTATGATGCGGCTAAGCGTCGCAATCAAACTGGCAGTTGGTTGTAGTTCAGCACATCATTTGATACCGTGGATGTTATGAGTACAATTCTTGAAGTAAAAGATTTAGTAAAAACATATGGTGACCGCAATGTCGTAGACGGCATATCGTTTGAGGTTAAAAAGGGTGAGGTTTTTGGTATTTTGGGGCCCAACGGCGCCGGCAAAACCACTACACTGGAAATGATAGAAGGCATGCGGCCAATTGATGGTGGTACGGCCACCATCGCTGGCATCAATGTACACGATGACCCCTGGGCTATCCGACGCATTATTGGCGTTCAGCCACAACAGCCCGCTTTCCAAGACAAGCAAAAGCTAACCGAAATCATCGAGATGTTTTCTGCTACGTACGGGGAAAAGGTCAATCCTAAAAAATTTCTAGATGATGTAAATCTTGGCGAAAAGGCCAATGCCTTTGCCGAGAATTTATCCGGCGGTCAGCGCCAACGTCTGAGCATCGCGACGGCGCTAGTACACAATCCCAAGGTCTTCTTCCTGGACGAGCCAACTACGGGTCTTGACCCGCAGGCTCGACGTAATCTATGGGACCTTATCCGTGATATCCAGAAAAAGGGCGTGACTGTTATTTTGACTACTCACTACATGGACGAGGCCGAACTACTCTGTGACCGCATCGCAGTGATGGACCGTGGCAAGGTTATCTCTTTGGATACGCCCAAGAATCTCATTCAAGATTTGCTCAAAAAGGGCTTCAAGAAGGAACAGCACGTCGAACAAGCCAATCTTGAAGACGTCTTTATCGATTTAACTGGAAAGGCACTACGGGATTAATATGGCAGATATGAATACGCCACTCACATTCAAGCAAAAACTCTTTACCGTCCAGGTGTTTGTCAAACAAACTACGCGCCGCTTTTTCCGCGACCGCTTGGCCATTTTCTTTGGTGTTTTGTTCCCACTTATCTTCTTGTTCGTCTTTGGTAGTTTTAATAAGGGCGGCAACGACCTGTCGTTTAATGTTGCACTTATCAACCAGTCACAGTCAGCTTTTGCCGGTGATTTGGCCAAGCAGTTAAGCGATAGCAAGACATTTAAGGTCGCAAAAGACGTTACAACCTTCGAACAAGCCAAAGAAAAGCTCAGCCGCAACCAGCTCGATGGCGCAATTGTATTGCCTGCAGGTTTTGGCGATACAAAGGGCAATAATCCTGCTGGCGCTGCCGAAGTCTTCTACACACAGAACAACGAATCCGCTGGCCAGACTCTCGTGACGGTTCTCGACGGTACGTTCAAGGGTATCAATGCGCAGTATGTCAGCACAGAAGTACCATTTACGGTAGATGCCAAGAAACTAAACGAAAACAGTCTGAGCGCCTTTGACTACACCTTTGCTGGTCTGCTTGGTTTCTCTATCATCGGGCTTGGCATCTTTGGACCCATAAACGTCTTCCCGGAGCTCAAGAAACAGGGGATTCTGCGTCGTCTACACACCACACCCATTCGTGTTTGGCAGTATTTTCTGGCAACTATGCTGTCGCAGGCCATCATTGGTATCTTCTCGCTCGCCATCATGTTTGCCGTGGCAATAGCTGCTTTTGACCTACACGTTACCGGCAATTATTTAGAAATCGGCTCATTTATCGTGTTGGGTATCTTCATGATTTTGGGTGTGGGTCTCAGTATTGGTGGTTGGGCCAGCAACGAACGCCAAGCTGCGCCGCTGGCAAACCTCATCGTTTTCCCGATGATGTTCTTATCGGGCACGTTCTTCCCGCGATTTCTGATGCCTGAGTGGCTTCAGCATGTGTCCGCATTCCTACCGCTGACACCTGTCATTGATGGCATCCGTTTGCTTACCACAGAGGGCAAACACTTGCTCGATATTGGGCCACAGCTCGGTATGATTGGCGCCTGGATGATTGTTATCTACGCCATAGCGTTCCGAGTATTTAGGTGGGAGTAGCAACCACGAGACAGCCATTCTGGGTTTCTCATCGCGTCGGCAAAAAGGCGTGGCTTTTTGTCGGGCTGCTCTTCCCAAACACAACCATGGCTAATCTTGTTTAATTAGCATAACTATGTTATAATTGTATTAATATGTCAAGAGAACACATTGGTCGAGCTCATCACGAGCACTTTGACCCCCTGGTCCACAAAAACTGGGAGCACTTACCTCACCCCGAGATTCATAAACACCTTGGTGCTTTAGCTCGCCGCGGCGAGAATCTTCACGATATCATTCTCCCTGGTGATTTTCTTGAAGAGCACGATATTCCGACCGTTTCAACAGAACGAGCATAAGCACAATCACCCTTGTAAAAGTTGCATAACTGTGGTATAGTACAGTAATGAGCACACCTCATGCATCACAATACGAACTTGAATCAGCCGCTTTCCATAGTATGGATAGTGGCTTTGACGCTGAGGTAGCCGAGGACCTTGGACTAACAACACCAGAAAATGCCACGCGCCAAATAGAGAGCGGCAAAAAGGTCGGTGAACTGCTTGCACAGGCGTCCATAGCCCTTGCTAAGGATAATGATGAATGGAAGCCAGGAGACCCCTATAAGAATGGTCCTGATTCAGCCCTTTTAGATCTATCTGCAGAACAAAAAGAAAGAAACCGTACAAGCTGGAATCGGATAAAAGCAGAGATGGCCGAACAAGCCAATAAGGGGCAGTAATGCCTCCCGTGTCTCGAAATCCTATCGTACCGGGTGAAGGCCAGATGGACACAGAGGGCCATATCACTCATATTGAACCAGCGTTTAATCCAGAACGTGCACGCTGTTCCGTGGCTAGTATGCTCAATGCCGAAAAGCTCGGCCTGAACGAGCGTGATTATCTTTTTGTTCGACCAGAAATGGTTGAGGCTATCCAACCTGGCGAGATGCGAAAATCACTCATAGATGTTCCTCGTTCTATTCAGGATAGTCAGTTTGTCGTTTCCTATACTGAATTCGGACGTGCAGGTGGTCGAGAGCGCTATATTGCAGTTACTGCCCCAGAGGCAAAGGTTTTACCGCGTAGCATAGCAGCGCTCGGTAACAACGCACGCATCGCATCACGTGCCAAAGCTGTTGGACCTGTTGTAACAAATCGTGACCAGTTACGGGGAGAGCGCGCAAACATTCATGCCCAGGAATCAAAGCTTCCTGGCGTTGCTACATACCTAGAATCGCTCAAGAATCAGGGTAGGCTTATTGCCAAATTCAAAAAGGCTTCAGACGGTAGGAACATTGGTCTATCAATGTTTGGCAGTGAAGGTAAGTTTCGCGAAAATTTTGCATATCTTCAGACGTTTATCATCGATGATATGGTGCGTGCGTACGGTGAACAGCAAAAATTAACAGAGTCACAGATGAAAATGGTGGCCAACACCGTGACTTATGATATCGTTCTAGGTCCCAATAAATTCGGTAATTTTCATAACTTTATGAAATTTGCTTTAGAATATAATCGTCACAAACAAGAGTTAGCCCTCCAGCGCAAGATAGCAATGGAACGAAACATAGGAAAGTATCTCACCAGCCTTGCCCAAGAATAACTTGCCCTTTTTTGTATTGGCACCGATGGACGACGTTACGGACACGGTGTTCCGCCAGGTCGTAGCAACAACTGCTGCGGCTGATTTGTACTTTACGGAGTTTGTAAATGTTGATGGCCTACAGAGTCCCGGCCGCAGCAAATTGCTCAAGAAATTGCAGTTTGTTCCGTCTGAGACTCAGTTGGTAGCCCAGCTATGGGGCAAGGAGCCAGAGAACTTCCGCAAAACTGCCCAGCAAATTGTTGACGGTACCTTTGCGCGCGAGCTTGGTTTGCCTGAAGGTGTTAACTTCGTGGGCATAGACCTCAATATGGGCTGCCCAGCCAAATCGGAGGTTAAAAATGGTACTTGTAGCGCACTGATTCAGAATCGGCCACTGGCAGGGGAGATTATCAAAGCAACACAAGAGGGCGCGGGTAATTTACCTGTAAGTGTAAAGACACGCTTGGGCTGGAACGAGATTGACCACACGTGGCTAGAATTTTTACTTTCACAAAAACTTAACATGTTAACTATTCATGGCCGCACCAAAAAAGAAATGAGCAAAGTCCCTGCGCACTGGGACGAGATTGGCAAAGTCCGTGAGCTTCGTGACAAGCTAGCTCCAGATACATTGATTGTTGGTAATGGCGACGTAGAATCTCGGGTTCAAGGTCTAGAACTAGCCAAAAAGTATGGCTTGGACGGTATTATGATTGGCCGTGGCGTGTTCCACGACCCCTATGTATTTGCCAAAGATACGCCGTGGGCAGATGTGCCCCGCGAAGAGCGCCTGGCATTATATCGTCGACATGTACAGCTCTTTGCAGACACCTGGCAGGCAGGCGAACGGCCCATCCATACGCTGAACAAATTCTGCAAAGTCTATATTAGTGACTTTGACGGCGCCAAAGAACTACGTGAGCAACTGATGGCCGCCGATTCTACGGACACACTACTGCAGCTTTTGGACGCAGCGTTGGTTATATCACAACCAGCTACCCCGCTATAAGTTGTATACTAATAGGTACTAAGAGGAGGGGAGACTATGTCCGAAATTGCCAAGAAACATGAACTTACTGCAAAGCAGAGCAGCACTATGTTAAGAATAGTGGCGGCCCTGGGGTCTGTTGTGGTGGCGCTCTTTGCGTTTTACCAACTGCCGATGACAGGCTGGTCCCATTTACTGATATTTATAGCTGGTATTGGCTTTGGCTGCGCCTGGCTTAGCCCCACGGAAAGGAAGCAAAACTAATGAAACTCGAACTCCAAACAGACAGTAAGCAAGTTACTGCCCAAGCTACGGCAGCCGTTAACGGTCCAAGCGTGGAAGGCACAGCCCAGTTTACTGAATATGATGTAGACGGCGCCAAATATGTGCATTTGCATCTAGAACTATCAGGTGACCCAACAGTGCTCAAACCTGGCAAACATGCCGTACACATTCACGAAAAGGGTGCTTGTGACTGCGATGGCTTCAAATGCGCCGGCGGCCATTTTGATCCGGGTCCTAGTGGCAACACTGACCCCGATGCCAATCACGGATTCCATGCCGGTGATTTACCAAGCATTACTATCGATGAGCAGGGCAAGGGCGTGCTAGAGGCTATTACCACTCGCGTCACACTGTCTGCTGGCCCTGTATCTATACTGGAGCAGCCAGATAAGACTTCCTTGATGGTCCATGCCAACCCAGACCCACACACGCCAGGTGAATCAGGCTCTGGCCACAGCGGCGGCCCCCGTCTTGCTTGTGGCACTATCGAACGTGCCTAAAATAAAAAGACCGACAAAATCGGTCTTTTTTGGTGGGGGTGGAAGGACTTGAACCCGAGAAACGCCAGTGACGTTTCGAGTTCACGCTAGAAAAGCTTGTCTGATTGATAGACTTTCGGTACCTGTAAAAACTTTTCTGGTTGTAGAGTGATGAGGTTCATTAGAACCGATCGACCAAATTATTTTGGCAGCTAGTGATTTGGTGGGGGTGGAAGGACTTGAACCTTCGACCAAAGGATTATGAGTCCTCTGCTCTAACCACTGAGCTACACCCCCTCGTCGAAGTGTGATTCTGCGTTGCCGCAAGCTGCCGACAAAACAAGTTTGCTCGGCAACTGTGGGCAACCCAGAAAGCCTTCTCCTCTCAAAACTGTAAACAGCAGCAAGCTGCTTGGTTTCCAGTTTTGGCATGAACTGCAAGGTAACAGATGTGAGTATACCATTTCGTGTATACTTATCTCTAGTCATGTTCGACAAAATAAAAACTTATTACAACCACGCACTCGTTCAGCAATTCAAGGATGTGCGGTTTGTGGGTTTTGTCGTATTCGGTATCTTAGTATTGCTGGTAAGCTGGAGTGGTGTATCTGTTATCGAAGCTAATTATGATTTGCAAAAGCAGGTCTCCAAACTAGAGCAAGAGAATCAAGTAGTTGCGTTAGAGAATAACAATCTGAAACTCCAGAACCAGTACTATAACAGTGACCAATACCTAGAACTTACGGCTCGCCGCCAGTTTGGCAAAGGCCAGCCCGGCGAGAAGTTATTATTGGTACCCAAGAGTGTAGCGCTCAAGTATGTTGCTGATATTCCAGAGGCTGCTAAGGAAGCTGCAGCAACACCCGTCTTGGAAAAGCCACTACTGCAACGCAACATCGAATCTTGGGTAGATTTCTTTCTGCACCGCGGTAGCTTAGACAATTGACATTCCTACCTCTGTTTGTTAAGATAATACGGCTAAACAGCCCGCGGATACGTGCTCAATCGTATCCGCTAGTAACGCGGGGTAGAGCAGTGGCAGCTCGTGTGGCTCATAACCACAAGGTCCCAGGTTCGAGTCCTGGCCCCGCTACCAAGAAAAGAGTCCCAACACAGTTGGGGCTTTTTTCTTGGTACTGAGACAAGATTCGAGCCAAAAAGGTTCGGTCTTCAGTCACAGGCCCCAGCGCAGCGGGCGCCTGGATTGAAGTGCGCTGTCCTGGCCCCGCTACGTAAATAGCCATATTGGAACAAAGCAAGCTGATAACTACATGCTGCGCTGGGGATACCTGCTTGACCATGATTCTAGCTTGGACGAACTCATTCATGGCACCAGCAACGCCTGGTACGCACTCACAAATCTGCAATAGTCAACCAAGCAAAAGCATTCCCACCGGACCTAGGCATACCTGGGTGTATTGGTGTAAAAACCTAACCCTTTACGTACTGGAGCTGTCTGCGGACACCAGACACATTAACGCGATAGTTATACAAACTTTTGCTGACACAGAAGCGTTCCAGCGAATCCTCAAGAGCTTCATTGCGATAGGCCGTGTTCAACAGGGCTGTTCTCGGCAAAAGTAAGCAGCCCGCAAACCAGTTAGCTTCATTCTCTTGGATTTGATCAAAATCCCTCAGGGCGTATGCTTCATACACATAAACCTTTGCTGGTTCGTGTCCACGAATAATATGGGCGAGTTCATGCATTACATTACTAGCTTGGCGAGCCTGCGAATGCCGTGGATTCACAACGATTATTTGCTTATCAGCGGTATGTACGGTTACCGCTGACCATTCATCCCCGGCTGGTGATGACAGATAAGCGTAGGTGTCTGTGGCTAGGCCGGACACTTGATCTAGCTCCAGAATTGTGACGCCCATATTCTTAGCAAGCTCTGTTGGGGGAAGTGGGCTTGAAGGATCTAGATCCATGCGTTTTCGAATACTTATCGCCGTATTCTCGCACCAAGTCTTGAAGCCACGCTCAAAACGTTTCTCCTCAGTCTTTGAGATAGCTAATGAGTTGGTCTCACTAGCCACGTTAAAATCCTTGTTCGGCTGCCTTTTGAACGGTAATAATTAGCTTCGCTAAATGATTGGCCGTATCAGGACTCATCGCCTTATGTGCTCTAAAGTGTGCGTGAACGGGGGCTGCCATATCGGGTAATACGCCGCTGGGAGTATTGATGCCAAGCAGCGTACTCGGGTCAACGTTCAGCCATCTACAAATAGCCCGGAAAGTATCCAGGTCAGGTTGTTTGCCATTCTCTACACGGGACAGTGTCGCAGGACTAATACCGATGTCTTCGGCTACCTTGCGAATACCTTGCCCACCTCGCTTCTGCTTAATCTTGAGACTAAGTTCGTCCATATTTACCTCTGTTCCATTATACTATACATGTTCAACTCTTGCAACGCTGTTTCATATGTGAGACACTAGTTCTAAGACTTTCACTCGACAGGTTAGAGAGACCAGCCAGATAAAAAGTCAAAAATCACCAACTAGCCTGTCAGGAGGAACAAGTAACATGGCAGTACGTATCATCGCAATTAGAAAACCTGGGGACAATTACAACGCCTACGAAGCGATCAGTCATTACAAGTGGCTAAACGAGGGCACCGGCAAATCGGCAATTGCCGATCGTCCTACCATGGTTGACTGGGTCGAGAATAAGAACGGACGAGCTTACGTTAGTAGCCAAGAGGGCACCGTCGACTGTTTCGTTAACACAAGCGCTAGGGGCACCAAGTTTCTTCAGACAAATGCTGATAGCCGTTCTTCGAATAACTTGTTAAATCTTCCGGGGTGTTGACTATGGGCGATTCGATTCAGAACCCTCGCACTGTATTCCAGCAGCTTCAGGAGAGCATGTTGGCCGAACTTGAAATGACCAAGGCGACCGTGAATCACGCCCCCACCCAAGGCGCTGCGACTGAAGATAATTGGCTCAAACTGTTCCAGGACTATCTTCCTAGCCGGTACCGAGCCGAGAGAGGTCAGGTAATGGACTCTAGGGGTGGAATGAGTGACCAAATCGATGTGATTATATTCGATCGACACTTCACTCCGTTCTTATTCAACTACAAAGGTGTATATTTTGTTCCAGCAGAGAGTGTCTACGCCGTAATTGAGGTAAAGCCCACGCTTAACAAGAGCTACATACAATACGCTGGCGAGAAGGCGGCCTCAGTACGAAGGCTCCACAGGACCAGCGTGCCGATACCGCACGCTGGCGGAGTTTATCCACCAAAGGTACTATTCCCGATATTGGGTGGTGTCGTCGCACGATCTGCCGAATGGACTACGGGTCTCGGTGGTGCTTTTAAAAAGGCCATCGTCACGAAAGACCCCAATATGATGATTGATTTTGGCTGCGCTCTTAATGCTGGATCTTTCAAGGTTGATTACTCAGGTATCCAGCCAGCTATCACTATCAGTGACCAGAATGTACTGCTGGCCTTCATCATGGGCTTATTGGACAAGTTGCAATCCTTGGCTAGCGTGCCGGCGCTGGATTACAAGGCATACGGAGAACAGGGAGCTGCAAATGTCTGAAGTTAAAAGCTTATTCAAGGAATACCTGAGTGCCATTGAGCCAGACACAAAAGCAAAAAATATTGCTGCAAAGAGCCATGTTCAACCCAGAGAGTATCTTGAGAATGACGAGGTAATCGGTGACACAGTCGAGGATTCATTCTTGTACGGTTCTTACCGACGACACACCGCTATACACGATATTAAGGATGTTGATATCGTTATGATCTCGAGTTTTGACCCAGATACAGATACTCCTAACACTGTGCTGAACAAATTGCATGCAGCTTTAAAGCGATGTTATGGAGACACCAACGTTCTTGAACTCAACCGCCGATCTGTTTGTGTCACGAACCCGCTGCCGGATGAAGAGACTGACCTAACGCTCGACATACTGCCTGCAGTTGAAGTTAACGATGGAAGTGGATATCTGCTAGTTCCAGACCGTGATCAAAAAGATTGGATACTCACTAACCCACGCGGTCACATAGAAGCGATTACAACGGCTAATAAGAAGCTGGATAAAACGCTGGTACCGATGATAAAAATCATGAAGGCTTGGTGGCATCACCAGTCGTCACTTATTACCGGTGATTCAACTCAGAAGCTCCGGCCTAAAGGATTCTGGATAGAAACACTAGTTCTTACTCATTTTGATTCATCTGCAGACAATTGGGCGCAGCGCTTTATAGAACTCCTCGAGAACATAACAACATCGTACCCTAAGGGTTCTGATGTACCTGAATTGCCAGATCCGGGTATGCCTGAGTCGATTCTTCAGACCAGTATGAGCAAGTCTGAGTTTGAAGTATTCATGAATACAGCTAGAAGCTCCTTGGGACTGGCGTACTCTGCATTTAACGAGACGGACCGACACGCCAGCTCTCAAACATGGTCACAGATTTTTGGCGATCACTTCCCAATTGAAGAGGCAAAGGAGAAGCAAAAGTTTCTTACTGGGCAACAGTACGTACTGGGCAACATTAACCACGCGGTCGACTTGAGTTTCCCTTACTCCGTGAATGGACAAGCAAGCCTCCGTGCAGAGCTCTATCGCCGCAATTACGATAATCGCAGGCTGAAGGTAAGATTTGGCACCCTGCAGCCACACGACTCAATAACCAGTGGTTTACACATCCGATTTAAGGCATGGACTGATGTCACGCTCCCTTATCGTGTGTACTGGCGTGTGGTGAATACTGGAGCACACGCAGCACAAGACAAGGGTTTGAGAGGCAAGCCCTTTCTAGATGACTCAGGCACTGAGCTCACTAGATGGGAGCCTACAGAATACACTGGTAAGCATTGGATGGAGTGCTTCATTGTTAAGGGTGGTGAGGTAGTAGCTGCCAGTGAACGCTTCTACATCAACATCACTAACCCTAAGTGGGCTACGTAGCTGAAGGCAACATACAGTTCCACTCCTAGTTGCTAGAGGAAGCTAACTGATTGGCTGATCTGATTAGGGGCTTCCAGCGCAGTATCTCCTTACAGATTAGGTTCCATTGCGATTGCACGCACGCTACCAAGAAAAAAGCTTTGGAATGGTTCCAAAGCTTTTTTCTTTGTTCGGAGCAGGACGAGAGCCTGATGCGCGGTAGCCAAGGTTCGGTCATCCAGTCAGAGCACAGGGGTTTACTCCGAGCACTGGTGCAGATGTGCGCTACCCTGGCCCCGCTACCATAAGCGTTCTGACCTCTGGAAATCAGAGGTCTTTTTTTATGCCCAAGTTTCAGCTATGCTTAAGTTAATTAAATGGTGGCTCACATGAAGAAAGATGAAAATGGTTTCAGTACTACAATAATCTTAACGCTGGTGGCAGTTCTAGCACTGATTGGTGCTATTGGCTGGTATGTATCAAGCTCTGGCGATGGTAAGAGTTGTGGCTCCAGAGATTTAGGAAACACGATTTCCGCCGACTCTAATCAACCGGCCGAGTCAACAAACGACTGCTTTGAACAAGCCTTTGCTCATTGTGAAAAAGCTACATATAGCATCAAATACTCTGGTTTTGATACGACAGCTCAGTATTCAATACAGGGTAAAGATGCAAAATCTGGTAAGTGCAGAGGCGGGTATAAGTACACAGAGCACTCCACGAAGAAATTGGTCGGCAAGTATATGTACTGCGAGTTAGACCAATCAACCACGCCTTTTATGACTGCATTTAGCAATGCTAGTAGTGGTTCTCAGCATGAGCTAGAACAGCGCTGCAAAGGACCTTTACTAGAAGGACCCCTCGGACCTTAGATTTTTTCATCTTGCTAACCCTTCAAGAATATCGTTCCAATTCGAATGAACTACGGCTACCAAGCGCAGGCATTATGAACTCAGAAAAATCTGGGATCTTTATTTGCTATAGTGAGGTAGATGAACAACAAGTCAATTAACAGGACGGCAGCCAGTGCTACACTTCATTGCCTGACAGGGTGTGGCATAGGTGAAGTGCTTGGCATGGCAATTTCTACCTTCTATGGTTGGTCTACTGTGCCAAGTATCGTATTGGCAGTAGTGTTAGCTTTCGTATTCGGTTATTTGCTTAGCATAATGCCACTTCTTAAACATGGCTTACATTGGAGAAAGGCAATCAGAATTGCCCTTGCTGCCGACACAGCATCAATAGTAGTAATGGAAATTACAGATAATGCTTTTATATTAGCAGTGCCCAATGCGATACACGCCGAGCTTAATTCTTGGCTTTTTTGGATAAGTCTTATTTCTTCTTTGGCAGTAGCTTTCCTGTTCGCATTTCCTCTAAACAAATTTCTCATTCAGCGGGGTAAGGGTCATGCTGTTATCCACTCACACCATCACTAAGAGGTCCTAGTCTGCTTCGGATGAACCTCGGGCCTTATTTTATAATGTTCTAATATGTGATTAGGGAAATGTCAAATACGGGCGTATAATTATAGATGTAGATAAGCTTAATGCCAAGTACCGCACAGGGAGCTAACCAAAAATTGTTGTTAGGCCATTGAGCAGTAACCTCTAATGAAAGGACCTCATTATGGCCAAAGACAAGGGACGAAAAGAAATCAAAAAAGTTAAGCAACCCAAGAGCAAGATTTAATCGTGCCTGGTGCAACTAAAGCAAAGTTTATTGATACCGAAGAAGCTCAGGAAGTTAAACGCCAGCTTGAACTTATAGCTAATGACGAAAAGTACAATACCGCCGCAAGCTATAGCGCAAATGAATTGCTGTATCCAGATAATCTCATCCCGTTTGTTGATAAGCACATGAAGTATCTCATCAGTCATCCACAGCTTGACCCAGAAATGTACCTGGCTAACGTCAGACTATTGACTCGAATTCGATAACTCGATACTTCCAATTACTGCGTCTATCCCCAAGAGGCCGCGGAAATTTTTGGTTGAAAAATGCTATTGGTTGGCGCACACTCTAGGCAAGTAACTGGAGCGCACATGTATGGATAATCAAGCATCTAAAACAGTAGTCACAAAATCGAACACCATATCGCTATCATTAAATCTCAAATACATTTGTGTGGCCTTATTGCTCGTCATTGTTGCCATGTTGGCTCTGTGGCGACCATGGCAAACCTCAGTATCTGATAACAGTCGAGTAATAAAAGTGACTGGTGAAACCCAGGTAACTGCCCAGCCTGACGAATTTGTGTTTTATCCCAGCTATCAATTGAAAAATGCTAGCAAAGATGCGGCCTTGGCAGAGCTCACCCAAAAAAGTGATGATGTAGTCAAGAAACTCAAAGAGTTAGGAGTTGAGGATAGCAAAATTAAGACCGATTCAAATGGCTGGGAAGGCTATCAGTACTTCTACGACGATAGCGCCAAGCAAGCAAACTATACGCTCACCCTAACAGTCACTGTTGGCAACAAGGAACTTGCCCAGAAGGTTCAAGATTATCTTGTAACAACCGCTCCAACTGGCTCGGTATCGCCACAAGCAGGATTTAGTGATGCCACGCGCAAAAAGCTTGAGGATAAAGCCCGTGATGAAGCTACAAAAGATGCTCGGGCTAAGGCGGATCAGTCAGCCAAAAACCTTGGCTACAAAATTGGCAGGGTTAAGAGTGTCGACGATGCCGGCGGTCTTGGTAACATGGGCGGCTGCCGTGGCGGCATCTGCGCCGGTGCGGCGTTATCTGTTGCCGAGGACAAAGCCACTACACCAAGCCTGAGCGTGCAATCAGGCGAAAATAAGCTGATTTACAGCGTAACTGTCGAGTACTTCATCCGCTAACAGGCGTCATGCTACAATAACGCTTATGAATACATTTGCATACGCAGCTGAAGAGTTGCCAAACGCCAACGAGACAACCGCGACAATCGGTTTGTGGGTTTTTGTCGTTTCTGCATTTGTGGTGGGTGGTATTATCATTTACATCATCTGGTCACACATACAGGAAGCCAACAAAAAACCTACCAAGAAGACTCCAGCCAAAAAGGCTGCTACCAAGAAGCCAGCCCCTAAGGCCAAGGCCGCTCCCAAGAAAAAAGCTCCCGCCAAACGCAAAAAGTAGTTTTTGCATTACCTGCTGTGAGATTTCCAACAGCAGGCCAGTAGTACATGTCATAAACTGTGTGCAGCTACGCTTGTAGCTAAGGGTTTGGAGGGATGTATGAACTACGATAAACGTTTGCCCGATATGGCGGAGATTTTACGATTAAGCACGCTAGTGCGGCCGTATCCCACGACACGTCGCGAGGTGGTTCGTGTAGCTCGAATGTGGAACTTTCCTGAATCCGTCGTCAGTCTTGTCAGGCAGTTCCCAGCAGATGAGGTCTTTGATGCGAGGATAGATCTAGTGAATCGCTGTAACGATTTAGCCAGTCTGATACGTCATCAGTGGCAAGTACCAAGGCAAAGCAGCCTTAATTTGTAACATAAGCATATTGACAAAATAGCAAAACCATGTATAATGAGTAGTGTTATATCGCGATAAAACAAAAACGTAATAACAAACATAAAAAGGAAAGGAATATCGTGAGCGTACTTGCGCTATCACATCAGTTGGCATACGAATTATTGCCAACAACTAGCGAAGAAATCCTACAACTCGATATAGAGTTAAATGAGATTTATTCGTAACAAACTATGTTAATACAAGATATTAGGCCTGCCCCTAAACAAGCAGCCAAAAAACTACGACACATTAGTCGGACCAGACGATATATTGTAATCGCTGGCTAAAGCAAAAAGCCCCTCCATTACGAGCGAGGGGCTTTTTCTATGCAGCATGTGCGATATGCGGTGGCTCAATACCGGCATAGTGCAGTAACAGTGGTAATTGTCTCTCGCCAGCAGTATGTTCGCCGGGTTGTCGCAGTGTATCTTCAATTGCAAAAAACTTATGAGCCGGTGTAATAGCCTGGTAACGCGGCAGGGCACAGTTGGTGTTTACCACGTGGTCAGATGGGCCGTGCACATAATACACGGCGTCCATAATATCGGGCAGGCTGCCATCAGGATGAGACTGGCCCATAAAGAGCCCCTCAGAGCGAATGGTATCCAGATGGGCACCAGCGGACATTGGCCCAGCTACATGGCTGTAAATCTGACGTTTCAGGAAATCTAGAGTCATGCTTGAACGCACGCCTTTACTCGATGCCATAGTAAGCAAGCGTTTGTGGCTATCGTGTACGTCCTGCAGGTCAAAAGGTGAGGCATCCAAGATAATCGGGCCAAAACCACCCAGTTTTTCGGCTACACCGGTCTGCTGGGCATAGTGCAGGAAGTGTCGCATCACAATGCCCCCCATAGACTCACATAGCAGGGCGGGTCGTTCAGCTCGGTTTTTAACAAGCTGCTTGGCTAGGCCTTCACAGACTGCCTCCACGTTAAAAGTGTGTTCTGGGTAATCGGTAGCAATGAGCTTCGTGTTGGGCGTGACCTTGGCCAGGCTCTCAAAGAATAGTCGGCCATTTGTTTGGCAGCCAGGCAGGACTCCTAGGGTGTGCCGGGCACCTTGGTTGAGGTGAGCGGTATGAAACTCGGGGGTGGTGCGGCGCGTCGCATTGCTGTGGGCGCCAAAAATCTGGTCGATAGCAAACACAGTCCCAACAGCTAAGACAGGCATAAGGCCTTTCTCGAAGTTGTTTGGTATTTGACTGTGTTTTTGTGTTGAACTAAGCATTGTGCTTACGCCCTCAAACCTAGTTATACTACCAATTTAAAATATGTCAATAGTGATAAATATCACTAAATCTCTCGAGTATTTTGCTGATTCTGGTAGCGATGAGTGGACTTGAACCACTGACCCGTAAACGCCCTGTGGGCGTTTACGTTTTCCTTGCTTGACCGAAATTTGAACGCATTCAAATTTCGTAGGATATGACAGGCTTATATTTCATATAAACTGCAGCCATACTCGAAGTAAACTTCTGCGTGTGGCTTTGTTTATGAGCCCTGACAATTTAGAACATTTCTGGTAGCGGCGAGTGGGCTTGAACCACTGACCTCAGGCTTATGAGTCCTGCGCTCTAACCAGCTGAGCTACGCCGCCCCAGAAATAGTCTAAATTGTTAATGCTCTAACCAGCTGAGCTGCATCGCCACAAGAAAAAGCAAAATAACAGGGGTTAATATAACAGATTTTCTTGCTCCTGGCTAGAGCAGATGCACAATCTCCGCATTACCGAATCTAGCAGAGCCATGGAATGGCGTGCTTGGTGTTAGGATGTGACGTATAGCCCGGCCTGTTGCACCATGGCTGACCACTAAGATAGTATCACCAGGTAACGACTCTATCCATTCTATGGCGAGGCGTGCTCGGTTAAATAATGTGTCGGTTGTTTCTATGTCTGCAATGCCGTCCATATCAAAATCTGGTCTATACGGCTGACCCTCGAGCTGACCCATATGCCGTTCTACCAGCAGGCTACTCTGGTGAATTTTATCCAATGTATAACCAATTTCTTTCGCCACGATTTGCGCTGTTTCAATTGCCCGACTTTGCGTAGAGCACACAATAGTATCTATATTAAGTTCCTTGGCATGCTGGCCTGCAAGCTTGGCCTGAGTCCGCCCTTCGTCTGTAAGATCAGTTTCACTTGAACCCGACCACAAACCCGCGACATTCATTTCGGTTAACCCATGACGCATAAAGTAGAGTGTTTTCATGAATATTTTTCCTTGTACCATTTTACGAGCTCGTGCCATGCATCGGGACGGTTTTTATATCGTTCAGCAACCGCATCAGCACCTTGTGCAAAAACCTCGGCTATCGTTTTGCCATTATCTGAATCAAGTGCCACTACTGTCATGCACGGTGATTTAGTATTTTCTCCCTGTTGTTTGGTAAGTATAACCCCAGGAATGTCGTTCTGAAATATTAAGATTTCACGACCATCATAGTAGGCAAGATATTGGTGAATATACACAGATCGGTCTTCGATGCCGTTCATCAATCGTAAAAAATCCTCTGGCTTGAACCAGTAGTTTAGTGACTTCATGTATGGACCAGGGAACCCATTTAGTGCCGGAATACTCCAGGAGTCATCGCTGACAACGACTGGCTTGCCATATTGTTCGTATGCGCGTATGGCTTTATCTTTGACAATTAATTCGGGATTCTCGCCTTGAATCTCGTCAATTTCAAGAAATAGCTGGTTGATTGTTAGCCCAGCTTTTTCGCAAACGTGCATAGCAATGGCGAACTTTTCTTTGTTACTACTAGCGAAGGCAATTGGTGGAAGGCTCATAATTACGTACAATTGTTACAGATATGGATATCGCAGTAAAGCCAGGTACATATGTTATAGCGGTGTCGGGTGGAGTCGACAGCATGGTATTGTTCGATATGCTTAAGCAACAACCAGGACTAAAACTGATTGTCGCCCATTTTGACCATGGTATTCGACATGACTCATTTATCGACAGAGAGCTAGTGCAAACAGTAGTCAAACAGCATCAGATTCCGTTTGTGTACCACGAGGGCAAGCTGGGCCCCGAGGCGAGTGAAGACGCTGCACGTAAAGCACGGTATGACTTTTTGCATACAGTACGCCGGGCAAGTGGTGCGCGGGCGATTATTACGGCACACCATCACAACGATGCGCTAGAAACAGCTGTTATTAATCTGCTGCGAGGAACGGGCCGTAAGGGGTTGAGCTCTTTGCACACTAACCAGCTTGTACACCGGCCGTTGCTACATATCCCTAAACAGGCTTTGCGAGCCTATGCGGCAGACCAGGGCCTAGTCTGGCGTGAAGACTCCACCAATCAGGATATGCGTTATCTGAGGAACCATGTGCGCCATCAGATTTTGCCGCAATTTAGCGACCAACAGCGTCAACAACTAGCTGAATTAGTAGAACGCGCCCACCAAACTAATGTCGAGCTGGATACGCAATTACTCAATTATCTGCACCAGCAGCCGGCATTAGACAGACTGGACCGTCATGCTTTTATACAGCTGCCACATACAGTCGCCCGGGAAGTTTTAGCTAGCTGGCTACGCTCAAATAACATTCGTGACTTTGACCAGCGCACACTTGAACGCCTAGTGGTAGCTGCCAAGACATTGGCTCCGGCCAAGATAACTGACATCACAAAAGGCTATAGTTTGCATGTCACAACCAATCATTTGGCACTCAAACGCCCAGACCGCTAGTAATCATATGTTCTGCTCTGTATAATGGATGCGTATGGATAAAAAACCTTTTCGCATGAAGAAACCAGCAACCCCTAATAAGCGTGGCATGAAAAACGCTGGCTTCGTAGCTTTACTGATATTATTTGGTCTTATCGTATTTGCCTCATATGGTAATAAAGAACAACCCAAGGACATCCCTATTAATCAGGTGATTTCTCAGGCCAATGACAAAGATAACAAGGATGCCGATAAGAAAATCGGCAGACTAGAAATTACTGGCAACGACATCAAAGTTTACAAAAACGCTGATGACAAGAACCCTATCGGAGTCTCTCACAAAGAATCAGGCTCAAGTATCTATGAGCAGGGCCTGACTAACCGCGATGTTGAGGTTGTAGTAAAGAAAGAATCAGCCAGCGGTTCTATCTGGACAAATATTCTCATTACGTTACTACCCGTGATTGTTATTGTGGGTGTTCTAGTCTTTATGATGCGCAGTGCGCAGGGCCAGGGCAACCAGGCAATGAGCTTTGGCAAGAGCAAGGCACGTTTGTACGGCAACGAAAAAGACAAAGTCAGCTTCAAGGATATTGCTGGCTACGACGAGTCCAAGCAAGATTTGGAAGAAGTCGTAGAATTCCTCAAATTCCCCAAGAAGTTTGAATCTGTTGGTGCCAAGATTCCAAAGGGCGTGCTATTAATTGGCCCTCCTGGAACCGGTAAGACTATGATTGCCCGTGCGGTAGCAGGCGAAGCCGAAGTACCGTTCTTTAGCATCTCTGGTTCAGAGTTTGTTGAAATGTTTGTGGGTGTCGGTGCATCACGTGTACGTGACTTGTTTGCTAAGGCCAAGAAAAACGCACCGTGCATCATCTTCATAGATGAAATTGATGCTGTTGGTCGCCGCCGTGGTTCTGGTATGGGCGGTGGTCACGATGAGCGTGAGCAGACATTAAATCAGATTTTGACCGAGATGGACGGGTTCGAACAGGGAGCAAATGTGATTGTTGTTGCCGCAACCAACCGTGTTGATGTACTTGATCCAGCCTTATTACGCCCAGGTCGCTTTGACCGTCGTGTGACAGTAGGTTTACCTGACCGCAAAGAACGTGAAGCAATTTTGAAAGTTCATTTCGAGAAGAAGCCAACCGCTAAAAATGTCGACCTTGATTCACTTGCGGCAAAGACCGCCGGTTCATCAGGCGCAGACTTGGCTAATATTTCTAACGAGTCTGCAATTGTAGCCGCTCGACACAATCGTAAGGAAATCACACAAGATGATGTGACAGCAGCCTTCGAAAAAGTAGCCATTGGTCCAGAGCGCAAGAGCAAGATTATGAGCGAAAAGGAAAAGGAACTAACCGCGTATCACGAAGCCGGTCATGCGATTGTTGGCCATGTACTACCCGATAGTGACATGGTGCACAAGGTCACAATTATTCCACGTGGTGGTACAGGCGGTGTTACCTGGTTTATTCCACCAGAAGACAAAAGCTACCATAGCATCATTGAATACAAGGATGTCCTTGCTCGTATGCTTGGTGGTCGTATCGCCGAAGAAGTTATCTATGGCAAAGAACGTGTCACTACCGGTGCTGGCTCTGACCTCCAAAAAGCCGCCGAGTTGGCTCGCGAGATGATAGTAAACCAAGGTATGGGCAAAAAACTCCGAGACCAAGTCTTCCACGTAGAAGAAGGCATGATGCTAGACCGTATGGTGCACGAAAAGCAATTCTCTGATGAAACTGCCAAGGTTATCGACGACGAAGTAGAGGCGCTTATTACTGAAGCCGCTACGAGGGCCCGTGAAGTTATCAAGGCAAACAAAGCCAAGATTGACCTGCTCAAGGATGCCCTGCTCGAAAAAGAAACCGTTGAAGCAGAAGAAGTGATTGAAATCCTAAACGGTGCAATCCTACCAAAAGCAGCTTCTTTGTACTAAACCATTCTAAAAGTACTATCCAGTGCCAATAACAATTCTTCGAATTGTTGAAACGGGCGGTACTTAAAATAAACATGTAAACACGTTTATTTCTCCGTTCCTACGTTATAATATGGGGTTGAATGGTACGGCCTCAAATAAAACTACTCAAACGGGCAAATAAGCGTATTTCTCTCGGGAATGCCGCTGCCTTATTGGTGGGCGCGGCACTTATTGGCCAAGTACTGGGTTTCCTTAGGCTCAAGCTGATTAACGCCAACTTTGATGAGTTTGGTGCAAACAGTACTGACGCATTCTTTGCTGCATTTAAAATTCCAGATTTTTTCTTTTATACGATTGCAGCGGGTGCGCTTGGTGTAGCTTTTATTCCGGTATTGTCTGATCATTTGCACAAGCATGACCGCAAAGGGGCGTGGGAACTAGCTACGAGCCTGCTCAATTTGCTAGCCATATTCATGGCAATTGTCGGTGTGATTATTCTGCTGTTTGCAGAACCGTTGCTTTCTATTGTGGCACCTGGCTTGAACCCAGAACAAAAGGATACCGCAGCCACGATTATGCGGCTAGTGTCGTTTAACCCATTCCTGTTTACGCTATCGGGCATCATTACTGCTATGCAGCAGACAATTGGCCGTTTCTTCTTCTTTGCAATTGCTCCATTTTTCTACAATGGAGCAATTATTATTTGTGCCATGATTTTCAGCACGCTGGGTGGTAATGATGGGGGACCAGGCCATCTTGGACTGGTAGGTCTTGGTATTGGTGCACTCATTGGTGCAGTACTACAGCTTCTGATTGTCATGTTTGGTTTGAGTGGAGCTGGCTTTAGCTGGCGTGCCCAAATTCGCAAAACTCAGGAGTTGCGAGGTGTACTGCAGCGCTTACCAGCCCGCTCAATTGACCAGGGTATAGATTCTATTAACAGTATTGCCGAGACACGGTTTGCCTCAAGGCTGGGGACGGGGAACATCACCTATTACGAAAATGCCTATACATTGCACACCGTGCCAATCCAGCTAGTAGGTACTACTATTGCCACGGCGGCTTTCCCGCGCCTAACAGAGCGTATATCATCTGGCCGTACAGACCTGTTTAGAAAAGATTTCTTGATGGTACTTCGGGCCATGATATGGATTATGATGCCGATTGTAGTAATTAGTTACTTTACCCGCGGTTACTTATCCCGTCTGATTTTTGCACAGGGCACGTCCGAGATTTCACTTATCTTTGGGTTCTTGGTTGGAGCTATATTTTTCCGCACAATGTATGCCATTATCTCGCGCTGGTTCTATGCGCAGAAGGATACCAAGACGCCACTCATCGTGTCGCTGTTTATCATCGCGCTTAACATTGCACTGGCATACAATCTTTCGCAGCCGGATGCTTACGGAGTTGCCGGTTTAGCCATGGCCCAATCAATTGTGGCAGTGGTAGAAGTAATGGTGCTAACAGCCATTATGTTGGTACGCGACCATAAGCTATTCGATGCTAGTTTTTGGAATGGTGTACTACGAATATTTTCCGTAACAGGCTTTACGCTGCTAACGGCCTTCATTATGATTTCGTTGCTTCCACTCAATGTCAACGACCGTGGTTTTGCCACACTTGGTTCCAAGCTTGGTTTGATTACAATCGTTACATTAACGGTGCATTTGGGGGTCTCATTATTGTTCGGTTTACAGGAAGCTCGGCCAGTCGTAGATAAAATCAAAAAGCTTGCCCTCAAGCCAGTCAGGCTTTCATAACAGAGGTAGATAAGGTATACTCCCTTGAGATGAATCAGGGAAATATCCGAAATTTTTGCATCATTGCACACATTGATCATGGCAAGTCTACGCTAGCTGATCGTCTTTTGGAATTGACTGGTACGGTCCAGAAGCGTGATATGAAAGCTCAGCTATTGGATAGGATGGATCTTGAACGCGAGAAGGGTATTACTATCAAGCTGGCACCTGTTCGTATGAAATACCAAGACTACGAGCTGAACTTGATTGACACGCCCGGCCACGTGGACTTTAGCTATGAAGTATCGCGCAGTCTTCAGGCGTGTGAAGGTGCGCTGTTGGTGGTTGATGCCAGCCAGGGAATCCAGGCGCAAACACTGGCTAATGTATATCTCGCGATGGATGCAGACCTAACCATTATCCCCGTGCTCAATAAGATTGATTTACCCGCAGCAGATGTTGAGCGGGTGAGTGAAGAAGTTATTAGCTTGCTCGGCTGCAAAAAAGAAGACATCCTGCATATTTCTGCCAAGACGGGTTTGGGTGTTGAGGCGGTGCTTGAGAAAATCGTCAGTGATATTCCAGCCCCTAAGGCTGTTGAATCAAAGCATACAAGGGCACTCATCTTTGATAGCTACTATGATGATTACCGTGGTGTGATTTTGTATGTACGTGCGTTTGAAGGGAAAATTGGCAAAGGTGAGCAAATCCAAATGATGGCGACGGGTAGCCAGGGGTTGGCATTGGAAGTCGGTGCGCTGAGGCCCGAAATGTCGGCATTGCCAGCCATTGATTGTGGCGAAATCGGCTACATCGTGACTAACTTGCGCAGTACGCGTGAGGCTAAGGTTGGCGATACAGTTACGCTTGCTAAGAACCCAGCCAGCCAAATCTTACCAGGCTATAAAGAGGTTCAGCCATTTGTCTACGCTGGCTTTTTCCCAGAGAGCAACGAGCAGTACAACGACCTGAAGCAGGCAATCGAAAAGCTATCACTCAGTGATTCTGCGTTGGTTTGGGAGCCTGAAAACTCTCCAGTTTTGGGCTTTGGTGTACGTATCGGTTTCTTGGGCCTACTGCATATGGACATCGTGCGTGAGCGCTTGGAGCGCGAATACAATCTGGACATGATTATCACCAATCCAAGCACGGATTATCAGATTGATTTAGAAAATGGAGAAAATTTAGACATTCGGTCTGCGGCTGATTTGCCCGATGTTTCTAAAGTAAGTCAGATTAGAGAACCGTGGATTAAGGGTGAAATTGTAGTGCCCAAAGAGTACGTCGGCGCTGTCATTCAGCTTGTTATTAGTAAGCGTGGTGTGCAAAAAAATCTATCGTTTGTCGATGCTCAACTAGCTGTTGTGACGTTTGAAGCCCCTCTAGCTAACCTCCTGACTGATTTTTATGACCAACTCAAAAGTGTCTCCAGTGGCTACGGCAGTTTTAACTACGAACTGGATGATTATAGAGCCGAAGATTTGGTACGCGTGGACTTCTATATTGCTGGTGATATGGTGGCTGCGCTCAGTGTAATGGCCCACAAAACCGAAGCCCAAGCTCTTGGCCGCGACACGGTGAAGAAACTTAAAGAAGTAATTCCTCGTCAGAACTTTCAGGTAGCATTGCAGGCAGCCATTGGCGGGCGATTCATCGCGCGTGAAGATGTCAGCGCATATCGCAAAGATGTCACCAGTGGTCTCTATGGGGGTGACGTATCTCGTAAAAAGAAAGTTTTAGCTAAGCAAAAGAAGGGCAAGGCTCGCCTAAAACGTTTTGGTAAGGTTGATATTCCGGCTGAAGCATTTACAGTCATGTTAAAACGAGATTAAATACGTCTATGACAAAAAGCATTATTCCTTTCACAGAAGTTGACGATAAAATTATCGAAAAGGCCCGTCGCAGCCGTGAAAGTATAGCCCAGCGTTATCCGCTGACATTTGCTCTCATCGGTACTTTTGGATTAGTCTCTACCTTTTATGGTTTTGAAAAAATCATCGACAGCATTCAATTATTTGTGAACCACCCCTGGATATTACTGGTCTTTGGCCTAGTTACGCTATCCGTGACTGGACTGGCGCTGCGTAAACTAGGATAGGTTTGCTATACTTGACGCCACATGAGTGAATTTGAAGTATCTGGAGGTGCTGAAATTTTTTTCCTCGAAGATATGAGGAAGGTATTGCGTGGCTTTGTATCGAGTGAGATAGAGAAGGCTAGTGAGCCACAGATTCCATCGACGCCACGACATCTCCGTGCAGTCACGCCCGACTATGACCTTAATGAAGGCTACGTTGAAGATTTGCAGTTTTAACGTTGCAACGCTTTTAAATCATCGATAATTTCAGCAGCGTGTTTGTTGGGGTCCACCTTAGGATACTCCTTAGCAATCTTGCCGCTAGGGTCAATGATGTATGTTGCACGCTGGATGCCCATATATTTTTTACCAAACATACTTTTTTCTTGCCAGGCACCATAAGCATCAATTGTTGTGTGATTTGGGTCACTCAAAAGTGTAAAGTTTAGCCCAAATTTATCAGCAAACTTTTTATGACTTTTTGGCGTATCCTTACTGATGCCGATAACTACGGCATTGCCAAATTCGGCAATTGCATCGCGCGCATCACGGAAGTTGCAAGCCTCGGTGGTGCAACCAGGCGTGTCATCCTTGGGGTAAAAGTACAGTACCACCCACTTGCCAGCGTAATCTGCCAATGAATGTGATTGTTCGTCTTGATCGATAAGCGTGAAGCTCGGTGCTTGTTTCATATAGCTAGTATATAATGACCGCATGCATAAAAAACACATAATCACGATTGCCGGCAGACCCGGCAGTGGCAAATCAACCGCAGCCAAGAGTGTGGCTAGCGAATTAGGCTACATGCATTTTTCCTCAGGTGATTTGTTCCGTGCTATTTCCCGTGAGCACGGGCAGGATATCTTGCAATCTAATTTGGCAGCAGAAAAAGAAGATGGTATTCCAAAAATTGACCAGCTGGTAGATGACCGTCTGCGTGATATCGGCAAACATGAAGATACTGTTGTACTTGATTCTCGTATGGCTTGGCATTGGATGCCTAATTCGTTTAAAGTGTTTTTGAACCTTGATATAGAAACTGCAGCGCAGCGCATTCTGTCCGCCATGACACCTGAGCGCATTCATGCCGAACACATACCAGAAGACCCGCACAAATATGCTCAAAACCTGCAGGGCAGACTAGATAGCGAGACTCGTCGCTACAAGAAAATTTATGATGTAGACCCATATGATATTGATAACTATGATTTGGTTATCAATACCAAAACTACCAAGCCAGAAGAAGTCGTACGATTAATTATTGAGCGGTACACAGGCTGGCTGCAGTCTTAGCACTCTGGACATCTGACTGCCAGTTGAGTACAATGTGCCTATTATGACAGAGCGTCAAAAACAGATTCTGCGTGCTGTAGTAGAACAATATGCCGAAGTCGCTAGCCCGGTTGGTTCGAGCCTCATGGCTAAGGTGTTCAATGTATCTTCTGCCACCATTCGTGCCGAAATGGCCGAGTTGGAACGGCTTGGTTTTATTGCTCAGCCGCACACCAGCGCTGGTCGTATTCCTACTGATAAAGGCTATCGTTTTTATGTAAATGGCCTGGTGGGTGGTGAAGAGACCCAGACTGAACGCCGCGCAGAGCGCGCACTGACTTCTCGTGTAGAAGGTGGCGGTTTGCCAGAACGAACTATTCGTAACGCGGTAGATACGCTCGTAGAACTGACACATAACCTTGGTATTGCGACTATTGGTGACCAGCTGTATATGGCTGGTTTATCCAACCTATTTAGTCAGCCAGAATTTGTAAGTGGTGGCCAGGTCCAACAAGTAGCCCGCCTACTCGATAACTTAGAGCCGTGGCTCAAAGAAGCAGCGCCCAACGAACCACTCAGTGTTTACATCGGTGCAGAGAACCCCATTGGCCGCAGCGCCGGTGCGAGCCTTATTATCAGCCGTTTTCGTAGCCCATATAGTGACCGCAGCTACATTGGCGTGCTGGGGCCAACTCGTCAACAATACCGTAATGTCATGAACTTAGTAGAACACGCTGGCCGATCATTGGAGGAAGTACTATATGCCTAAAAAATTAACTCATGAAGAACTAGAGCAGAAGATTGCGGAGCTAACGGAAGCATTACAGCGCGAACGCGCAGATGTTATCAATGTACGCCGCAGACACGACGAACAAATCAGTGGTTTACGAAATAATGTCAAAGCCAGTGTGGTTCATGACTTGCTGCCCGTAGTCGATAACTTCGAACGTGCGCTCAAGCACGTGCCAAAAGACCTTGCAGACAACGACTATGTTAAAGGCGTGCAAGGTATCGTAAAACAGTTCGAGAAAACCCTAGAAGACATTGGTGTTGCTCGTATCAAAACAGTAGGTGAAGTCTTCGATCCATCACTACACGAAGCAGTCAGCATGGAAGAGGGCAAGGGCGGCACAGAAGTTGTCAGCGAAGAGCTGCAGGCTGGATACCAACTAGGTGATGAAGTTATTCGTCATGCTATGGTGCGGGTAACTACCCAATGAGCGAACACTCCCCAATCCTAGGCCACCTAGGCGAAGAGCTGCAGCCGCTGTTTGCTGAGTATCAACAGCTTCAGGCAACCGCACCAACAGAGCCATATTTTGTCCGATATGTTCCAGAGATAAAACTTGATAAAGGCAAAGAAGGCTTCACGATATCAGGCTTTGAGCACAAGCTCACTCAAGCTGGTTTTGCTACCGATAGTTTACGCGGACTGTTGGCAAAATGCGTTGAGTATAACAATAATCCTTCAATAGAGATTGACCAGATAGACTTGGATATTATTGCTTCACTCAAGGCAGTCCCTGAAGAATTACGCAAAAAAGTTCGTGTTACCAGCGATTCTTACTATTACGCTGGAAACCACCACCCAACAGTATAATTAGCACTCTTGACATGAGAGTGCCAACTTTATTATGATATACTTGTATTAGCACTCAAACATCCCTACTGCTAACGGAAAGGAACTATTACAATGGGAAAAATCATTGGTATCGACTTAGGTACAACTAACAGCGCCATGGCGGTCATGCAGGCCGGCAAGGCAGAAATTATTGCTAACTCCGAGGGTAACCGTACGACGCCTTCAGTAGTGGCCGTGAACAAGAACGGTGAACGCTTGGTTGGCCAGGTGGCCCGCCGTCAGCAAGTAACCAACCCCAAGAACACGATTTACGAAGTCAAACGTCTGATTGGGCGCAATTTCGAAGATAAAGAAGTACAGCGTGACCTCAAGCTCATGGGCTACGAGATTGTAAAATCCGGCACTGGCGTGAAGGTCAAAATGGGCGACAAGGAATACAGCCCAGAAGAAGTCAGCGCCATGATTTTAAGCAAGCTTAAAGCTGACGCCGAAGCTTTCTTGGGTGAGCCCGTAACAGAAGCGGTCATTACCGTACCTGCATATTTTGACGACAGCCAACGCCATGCGACCAAAGATGCAGGCAAGATTGCTGGTCTGGAAGTAAAGCGCATTATCAACGAACCAACTGCCGCAGCTCTAGCCTACGGTCTGGACAAGCCTGATAAAAAAGACGAGAAAATTGCTGTATACGACCTTGGTGGCGGTACATTCGACGTATCTATCCTTGAGCTCGGCGACGGCGTCTTTGAAGTTAAGTCTACCAATGGTGACACGCACCTAGGTGGTGCCGACTTTGACCGTTCTATCGTGAATCACTTTGTAGATGAGTTCAAGAAAGAACACGGCATTGATGTGACTGATGACAATGCCGCCATGCAACGTCTGCGTGACGAAGCAGAAAAAGCTAAGATTGAGCTATCTACAACCAACGAAGTTACCGTAAACCTGCCGTTCCTAACTGCCGATGCTGATGGCCCTAAGCACTTTGAGTACAAGCTCACCCGTGCCAAGCTGGAAAGCCTAGTTGGTGACCTTATTACGAACACCGCCGCTCCATGCGAAAAGGCTTTGAAGGACGCTGGTCTCACCGCTAGCGACATCAACGCAGTAGTTCTGGTTGGCGGCATGACTCGTATGCCGGCCGTGCAAGAGCAGGTTAAGAAAATCTTCGGCCAGGAACCTATGAAGGGCGTAAACCCTGACGAGGTTGTAGCCGTTGGTGCTGCTATCCAGGGTGGTGTATTGCAGGGTGACGTCAAAGACGTCCTGCTACTGGATGTAACTCCACTCAGCCTTGGCATCGAGACACTAGGTGGTGTTGCTACTAAACTCATTGAGCGCAACACAACTATCCCAACTTCTAAGAGTGAAGTATTTTCAACAGCCGCCGATAACCAGCCACAGGTAGAAATCCATGTGGTTCAGGGCGAGCGTGAAATGGTTGCCGATAACAAATCACTTGGTCGTTTTGTGCTAGATGGTATCCCACCAGCTCCTCGCGGCGTGCCACAGGTTGAGGTAACCTTTAACATCGACGCTAACGGTATTCTTAACGTAACTGCCAAGGACAAAGGTTCCGGCAAAGAGCAGAGTATTACTATTCAGGGTTCAGGCAATCTTGATAAGACAGAAGTTGAGAAAATGGCCAAAGAAGCCGAAGCTCACGCCGAAGACGATAAGAAAAAGCGTGAAGCAATTGATACTCGAAACCAATTAGACAGCGCTGTTTATCAGGCAGAAAAGCTCAAGAACGACAGCGGTGATAAGATTAGCGATGATGACAAAAAGGTAATCGACGAAGCGGTTGAAGCAGCCAAGAAAGTTATTGCTGATGAAAAGGCAGAGAAAGAAGCCCTCGAAACAGCCGTCAAAGAACTGAATGACAAAATCATGCCAATCGGTGCCAAGTTGTATGAGCAGGCGCAGAGCGAAGACAAACCTGCCGAAGGCGAAGAGTCCAAAAAAGACGATAAAGAAGAGCCCGTAGAAGGCGAAGTTGTTGACGAAAAGCCAGAAGAAGACAAGAAGTAATTCATGGTCGAGCAGAGCACTTCGCTTTGTGAAGCCTGTCCTGGAAAGGGCAACTATGAAGTTGACCTCGATGTCCAAGGTAGTTCGCCAAGACTGACAGTAGACTCTTTTTTGCAGGCTAGACGGTTCTGGATAACTGATAAATCAAGCTACGACAATGATTTATCACAATTGGCAGAAATCGTCGGGGGTGGGCTGATTTACTACGATGAAGAAATAGACGATAACTACTTTTCTCTGGGGTCTGAAGAAGCTGCAATGCTCGGAGGCCTCTGTGCACAAAAGTTCTTAGAGGGCGGTTGTACAAAAACACGAGACGAGATACTACTCCAGAGTGAAACTGACTAATATAGGGTAGAATAATTAGGCATGGCCAAGAGAGATTATTACAAAGCCAACACGGGTAGCATATTGACAAATAGGGCTTTTTTTGCTAGTATTGACTTACAACACCCCGTGTTGGCGAAAGCCTCAGCGGGGCTTTTTTATGGAGAAAATCTATGAAAGTTTTAATAGATGGAGAGAACCTACGCCACCAATTAGCCCACGTGTTGGACTATAATCAGAAAATCACTGACCACAATGCCTATTTTCGCTTTGACCTAACAGGATTCATCTCTGAAGTTTTACATACAGAGAATGTAGATATCACCTACTACACAACACGTATTAAGCAGCCAGATCAGAAGATCCCCGTTAAACTCCAGAACAAGATTACGGCCATATCAGCTTCAAAGAGGCGATGGGTAGCCGATTTAACAAATCAGAATGTTACAGTAGTGAAGGCAGGCTACTTGCGGGTGAGGACATCAAACGCATGCATACACTGTGGCAAGAAAACACTGGTTCTTCAGGAGAAGGGTGTTGATGTGCGTTTGGCAACTGATATGGTTATTACAAGTAGCCAGGCAACTGAGAAAATTATTGCAGTCGGCTCATCTGATAGTGATCTTATACCGGCTATTGCTGCTGTCAGACGGGCTGGTCTGCAGATACTTTATTTTTGCTATGCAGGTTGGCTGAACCGTTCAGTCGCCGCCCAAACCGATAAAACGATTACTTTCGACGACGAGACAGTTCTGAAGTATTTCAAAGGAAGTAAATAATGGCCAAAAGAGATTACTACGAAATTTTAGGCATCCAAAAGGGTGCATCTGCGGACGAAATTAAAAAGGCGTTCCGCAAGCTTGCTGTGCAATATCACCCGGACAAACAGGGTGGTGACGAGGCTAAGTTTAAGGAAATCAACGAAGCTTACGAAGTACTGAAAGACAGCAGTAAGCGTCAACGCTACGACCAGTTTGGCCATGCTGGCGTAGGTGGCAATGGCGGTGGTGGTAACCCGTTTGAAGGCTTTGGCGGCCAGGGCCAGAATATTAACTTCGACTTTGGTGATTTAGGACTTGGTGATTTGTTTGGTAGTTTTTTTGGCGGCCAGGGCCAGCAGCAGCGCCAAAACCGTGGTAATGATATAGAAACCGGTGTAGAAATTGATTTCGAACAAGCTGTTTTTGGCACCGAAATTGATCTTAACCTGACCCTTGATGACACATGCGAACACTGTAAGGGCAGCACTGTCGAGCCCGGTCACGAACTCAAAACTTGTGATCAATGTAAGGGCTCAGGCCAAACCGTCCGAGTCATGCGTACCATGTTTGGTAATATCCAACAGGCTGCCATCTGTGATAAGTGTCACGGCAGCGGCAAAATACCAGAAAAGGTCTGTAGCGTTTGTCATGGCAGCGGTACACAGCGTCGCAAACAGACCTTTGGACTTAAGATTCCGGCCGGTGTAGACGATGGTGCAACTATTCGCTTGCGTGAACACGGAGAGGCAATAGCTCATGGTCCCAAAGGCGATTTATACGTAAACATTCGGGTCAAACCACACAAGAAATTTACCCGTGAAGGCGACCTTATCCTATCCGAAGAAACTATCGATATGGTTGATGCGGCGCTCGGCACAGAGATAGATGTTGATACTGTAGATGGCCCCGTCAAAATGAAAGTACCTGCTGGTACGCAGAGCGGTACAGATTTCAAACTATCTAATCACGGCGTTACACATCTGCGTGAAAATTCACGTGGGGCACATATTGTCACAATCGTGGTCGCAACACCAACCAAGCTCAGCAAAAAGCAGCAAGAACTCCTCGAACAGTTCAAAGAAAATCCCAAATCCGGCCTCTTTAGCTAGACATAGACAAAAAGCATAAAATATGCTAATATAAATGTATTATGACGAGGTTCCTCACGCCTTCAGAAATAGACAGCTATATCCAAACTGATAGTTCTTTTGATGATTTTACACTTTTTGAGGACGATCCTAATATACGATTACTAGCGAAAGAAGCTTTTCTAACGGGTGCTGTTAATGCACCAAAGTATGATTATCCAAAGCTGGATATACTAGGAGATTCTGGTACGGCTGATGAAGATAAACAGCCAACGGACCTACGTGACAAAAAACATCAAACTTATGAAGCAATTCTTGAGCTAGAACAGAACAAGGATTCAGGCTATCTTACGCCAGAGATTTATGAATTATATGCTGGCTATCATGAAGCAAGCTTGCAAAAGATGATGTTAGTGCAGGCAGCGGAACACTTGCGCCACGCTGGTTCTTCGAGTGCAGAAGAAACGGCTCGTACAGAGTTTATGCAGCTCAATAAAGAGCTGTATGGTGAGATGGACTCGCATGCGTTTAACGCAATAATGACATCTGAGCAAAATCGAGTCACTAGATTTAAGCCTACAACTGAGCTTGCGTGGGACATTCAATCTAGCCTGGAAGATTATTTCAATCGTCATGAATTTAATGTTCATGAAGAGCCACTACTAGACACAGAGACAATTGAGCAACTGAACGAAATTATTTTAGAACGCTACGCACATATTCTTAATGTAGTGCCTGGCACAGAAGATATCGTATATGATGCTGTTGAATGTCGTGACATTATGAATGAGGCTTTGGAGCGAGGTGGTCTATCTGCTGATGGTTGGACGGTTGAAGTCAGTACAACTAAGGCTAATCCCACTACTAATGATAATTTGAAAAAGATTTTCCTACCTGTTACCACCAGGCGTACAGCCCCAGAGTTAAGGCGCGTGATAGTACACGAGCAAGAAGTCCACGCTCGCAGAGCAAAAAATGGCGCAGATCTTGGCGTAAAAGCTTTGGAGTCTGGTACCGCAAACTATGCCGATGTTGAAGAAGGACTAGGAGTATTGCTGGAGTGTGTACTGAGCAAAAATCTTAATAATCCATCATTCAACCGTGCGCGAGACAGATATATTACAGCCGGCCTAGCATTAGGCACTGACGGTACTCCTAAGGACTCATTAGCAACTTTTAATATTCTTTGGAAACTACTTGCGATTCGCAGTGCAACAGACGGTTCAATCAGTGAAGGCAATGTACTCGCGGCAAAGAAACAAGCCTTCGTTCATATTGAGAACGCTTTTCGTGGTACCAATTTTGCTAAACCAGGGGTTATTTATAGCAAGCTTAAGGTATATTACGAGGGTTTATCAAAAAATGCTCAGTTCTTTATGGACCAAAAGGGTGATCTGAGCGGTGCTCTTGACCGTGCCATGCGAGGTAAACATGACCATACTGACCCTGAGGAGGCTGCACTTGTGCAGCGTATCGCCAAGGGTGCATAGTTCGGTTGCTCATTTAATGCTTATGGTAAATAATAAGGGTTAATGAATAAGTTACTAAAATCTCAGAGCGGTTTTATACCTATGCTCATCATGATTCTGTTGACCATCATTGGTGTGATTGCGCTGGCGTACTTCCGTGTCGCCTCTAAATAGTATTGATTTATATTCGTAAATATGCTATAATTACATAGTTATAGTGCTATTGCTTTAAACATGAATATGCTTAAATGCTACGGCAAGAAACAGAACAATATATGCCTAAGTATCAAGTAATTATTGGTCGCGCAGAACACATCGACTTTGTCGGTACTTCTTTAAGTGTGCCCGCCAAAATTGATACTGGCGCTTTCCGCTCGTCTGTTCATGCCAGCAACATCAAAGAGATAAAAAATAAGAACGGAAAGAAAGTTCTGAAGTTTGACCTCTTGGGCCATCCATGTGCTCCCACTGCATTCCCACTCGAGGCAACACGCTACGACAAAGTCCTGGTCAAAAGTTCCAACGGCAGCGAAGAAATCCGTTATGAAATAACCATCAAGATAAAGATTGGCCCAAAAATTTTTGATACGAGCTTTACATTGGCTAACCGGGCAAACAACGTGTATCCAATATTAATTGGGCGTAAAGCATTAAATGACCGTTTTGTGGTAGACTCGGCAAAGACATCAGTGCCATTATCTGAATTAAAAAGAACGACTGGTCTTGTTACTTCAGATGATGCGGAAGATTTAGAGGATTAGTATGCGCATTGCTATTTTGTCCAACGGACCAGGTAATTATTCAACCAAGCGCCTCAAGGAAGAGGCTGTACTTCGTGGTCACGAAGTAAAGGTTATCAAGTACAAGGATTGTTATGCTGGTATCGAGCAGAGTAATCCAGTGGTGCGTTACGAGGGCGAAATGCTGAAGGATTTTGACGTCGTTATTCCACGTATTGCCAGCTACATGACACGCTATGGTACGGCTATTGTACGTCAGTTCGAGATGCAAGGTGTGTACACTCCAACTAGCTCGATTGCTATTGTTCGTGCCCGTGACAAGCTGCGCAGTATGCAGCTATTAGCGCGCGCCGGAGTAGGCGTGCCTAAGACTGTTTTTGCCCGTTCAGCGGCCGATGTTGATGACCTGATTGATGAGCTTGGTGGCACGCCAGTTATTATCAAGCTGGCTCGTGGTACCCACGGTAACGGTGTGGTATTGGCAGAGACTAAAAAGGCTGCAAAATCTGTACTCCAGGCGTTCTACGTTATGGACGAAGACGGCACCAACATCCTATTGCAGGAATTCGTCAAAGAATCTGCCGGTACAGATATTCGTGCTTTTATCGTTGGTGGCAAGGTTGTTGCCAGCATGCAGCGCCAGAGTTTGGATGATGATTTCCGTTCTAACTTACACCAAGGCGGCGAAGGCAAGTCTATTAAACTGACTGACGAAGAGCGCAAGACTGCTCAAAAGGCAGCCAAGGCCATGGGCCTGGCTATTTGTGGTGTTGATATGATGCGGAGCGACCGTGGTCCACTAGTACTAGAAGTAAATGCCAGCCCAGGATTTGGTATTGAAAAAGTGACTGGTCGTGATGTTGCAGGCAAGATTCTTGATTACATAGAGCAAAATGCCAAGGGCAAGCGCCGCCGTGACCGCGTGGGCGCGTAGGCTTCTCCGTTCTGCTACTTTTTGGTGTCTGATTGTTGGGTTTATGCTTGGTTTCGTTTTATTGTTTACCCGTAATCAGGCTGATGTGGCAGGTATTGCGGGGCAGCAGTTCAATATAGAACGTGCCGACACAGATGCATTACGCCAAAAAGGATTATCGGCCAGAGATAGTATAGGCGCCAGAGACACCATGCTATTTGTGTTTGATAATCCAGCCCAGCGCTGTTTCTGGATGAAAGATATGAAGTTTTCTATCGATATGGTGTGGCTGGATGCTGCGAAGCAAATCGTAGCCATTGAGCACAATGTAAGCCCCAACACCTATCCGCAAAACTTCTGCCATGACAATGCGCAGTATGTGCTTGAGTTTGCTGCTGGCACGGCCAAAGCCCTTGGGCTTAGTAGCATGGGTACGGTTCAGTTCTAGCCCGACAACTGGTACACTACAGTCATGATCCCGCTTATTGTTTTAGGCGCACTCGTTGCTCTACCAGTTTTATTGGCACTTATTCTGAGGGTTAATGCACTATTTGTGTTCCTCAGTATCGGTGCAGGCTATTTTTTGCAGTTTGCGCTCAGCGATGATGTTGATTTAGCATTTGCCACGGTCATCCGTGGAAGTAATTCTATCGTTGTGGCCCGGCTTGTACTGCTGTTTTTGCCGTTGCTACTAACACTGTTTTTGACGCGAAAAAGCCAAGGTAAGAGTCTGATTTTACAGATTGTTCCATTGATTTTTTCTGCATTACTACTAGTAACAATTACGCTGCCATTATTGCCACCGGGCACTGAAGGGGCTATATACGACACACCATATGGCAATAACTTACGGCAAGCAGGTGATTTGATTATGAGCGTGGCCGTCGTGTCCAATCTTGTTCTACTATGGATGCTGCACAAACCAGCCAAAAGCCACGGCAAACATCACTAAGCCTAAAAGGTATATGACGATAGGGCTACTGACACTACCACGACGACAAGGGTGACTATAGTCGTCACGGCAATAGTTATTTGCAGCCATAGACGGGGAGTCAGTACAGTTACTAACTGCCAGTAAATAAAACAGGCAACTAATAGAAAGACTAAAGACAAACCATGTAAAAATGTGTTCGCCAACCAATACCAGAGAAAGACACTAACAATAAAAATTGACAACAGAACCACTGCATTCTTCTTCGGGCCAGGGGTATTACTCTTCACAAAGGTAATTATAACAAAACTCTTGGTGGGATAATGCACGTTAATCTGTGCGCCGAGTACACTCGGGTAGCAGACTAACGACTGAACCCACGACTTTGTATCTTTTGCTGAAGCAAAATCTAGGTCGTAGGTTCGAACCACAAGACACCAATAGAAAACACCCTCGGCGAGGAGGGTGTTTTCTATTGGAGGGCCAGGAGGGACTCGAACCCTCGACATTCTGCTTAAGAGGCAGACGCTCTAACCAGCTGAGCTACTGGCCCTCGTAGTTAGTAAAATTAACTCCTTACATTATCCACATTTACAGGGGAAAGTCAATGCAAATGAGCGTATCCAAAAAGGGTTAGTAAGCCTATAATTGAGTACATGAAGCAGTTCGTACACTTAGCTAAACTCAAAAAGGGTGACCAGGTTGGGATTATCTCACCATCTGCTGGGCTGCCTGGTATATTCCCTTGGGTTCAGGACTTGGGGCTTGAGCGTATGCGAAGTATCTTTGGTCTCGAACCTGTCGAGTATCCCACTACTCGCCAAATGGGCTCATCACTAGAAGACAGGGCAAGGGATATTATGGCTGCGTTCGCAGATTCTAGCAATAAGGCTGTCTTTGCTTCAATTGGTGGTGATGACCAAATTAAACTTATAAAGTATCTGGACCCACAAATTTTTATCAATAACCCAAAACCATTTTTTGGCTACAGCGACAATACTCACCTGCACAACTTCTTGTGGAATCTAGGTATACCATCATACTATGGCGGTGGTGTTATGAATCAATTTGGCATGAATCAAGAAATGTTTGATATCACAGTTAATTCATTACAACATGCATTGTTTGATGAAGGTGAATACGAACTTGAAGTTTCAGCGCAGTACAACGATGAAGGCCTTAACTGGGCCGACCAAGTAAACTTGGAAAAAGCTCGTAAACTAGATGCTAATCAGGGTTTATTTTGGGATGGTAGCATAGATGCGAAAGGCACCCTGTGGGGTGGCTGCGTCGAGAGTCTTATCGCCCAAGTGTCAGCTGCCAAATATCTTCCCAAGGATGAAGATTTAGACGGTGCGATATTGTTTGTCGAAACAGCGGAAGATATACCCGAACATTGGATTATTGAATATCTGCTGACAGGATTTGGTGAGCGCGGTTGGTTTGATAAGTTCCAAGCAGTACTTGTTGGCCGCCCCAAGGTATGGGATTTTAATAAGCAAAATAGCCTTGAAGAAAAGTTAAAATATAGCGAAGAGCAAAGGGCTACTGTAATCAAGACGGTACGTCAGTACAACAAGCATATTCCTATTGTTCAGAATCTGGACTTTGGTCATACTGATCCGCAGATGATGTTACCGAGTGGTGGCACGGTAAGAATTGAAACCGTTCATAAGAAGATATTTTTGAGCTATTGAGCTGAGCTTGTACAATTCAGATTATGAAATATAGGCGCAGGCGGGTAACGGTGATGCTGCTTTCGTTGGCATCAGTTTTGGCTGGATTAATTTCTGCGGCTATTCAGGATTGGCGCCAGCCAGAGCCAGCTAATCCAGGTGTGTCTGTGCAGCAGATACAAGATTCTACGCTGGCAACTACTGCTCTAGAGACTCTGGCAGTGAAGGGCCGTGCACCAAAGACCGGCTATAGCCGTGAACAGTTCAGTAATGATTGGGGCCAGGTTAATGGCTGTAGTCTGCGTGAGCTAATATTGCAGCGCGATTTGCAGGACAAGCAAATAGACCAGGCTGGCTGCAAAGTAAACAGCGGCGTGCTAAGCCCAGACCCGTATACCGGCAAAGTTATTAACTTTACGCGTGGGCCAACATCCAGCCAGGCTGTGCAGATAGACCACGTGGTGGCTGTGTCTGATGCATGGCAAAAAGGCGCACAGCAGCTAACACCGCAGCAACGCTACGATTTCTACAATGATTCATTAAACCTACTGGCTGTCGATGGGCCTGCTAACAACAACAAGAGTGATGGCGATGCAGCCACATGGCTGCCACCCAACAAAGACTATCGTTGCCGCTATGTAGCCCGCCAGGTTGCAGTAAAAGTGAAGTACACACTATGGGTTACCCAGGCAGAGAAAAATGCTATTAAACAGGTATTAGGCACTTGTCCTGAGCAGGTCTTGCCAATAACACAGTAATGAAGCGTAGGGTGGTATTACGGCAGCAATGGCTCAAGCAGAAGGTCCATATATCTTGGCATATCGCATTCTGGGCACCTGGTGTACTAATTGGAATTGCATTAGCTCCGTGGACCGATAACTCGTTTGCGGACAATGCTTGGATAATTATTGCTGCTTCTTTGGCTGTGACAGTCTGTATTAAACGGGTGCGCTATTTATTTCTAGTGGCCATATTATCTGGGGTGGTGCTGGGACTTTGGCGTGGAGCAGACAGGTTTGGAGCGCTACACGCATATAGTGGGTTATATGGCCAAGTTGTGGTCCTAAAGGGTACAGTCACGGAGGATACATCATATGGACCCAAGGGCGATCAAAGAATACGTGTCGGTGGCGTGATGATTCGCGGGGAACAATTGCCGGGTACTATATGGGTCTCAACTCAAAATAAGACAGATATTAAACGTGGTGATATAGTGACGCTATCTGGATTGTTGGGCGAAGGTTTTGGCAATATTCCTGCCAGTATGTTTCGAGCAAAGGTGGATTTGGTGGTACGTCCCGAGCCAGGTGATATTGGTCGACGAGTTCGTGACTGGTTTGGTGCAGGTGTGGCTAAAGCAATGCCTGCTCAGGATGCAGACTTCGCGTTGGCATATCTGGTGGGCCAAAAGCTGACATTGTCTGATACTCTTGCCCAGCAATTAAAAGTAGTTGGTCTGATACATGCCGTCGTGGCCAGTGGTTACCACCTGACTGTACTAATAGAAGTAGTACGGCGACTCCTCGCAAGAGTATCCAAGTATCTAACAGCACTGTTCGGGGCAGGTATGATAACCGGTTTCATCATGATAACTGGATTTAGCCCCAGTATGACTCGTGCGGGCTTGGTCTCTGGGCTAAGTTTGGTTGCCTGGTATTACGGACGAGTCATTCATCCAATGGTACTGTTACCATTTGCCGCAGGCCTAACTGCCTTGTATCAACCGGAGTATATTTGGGGTGACGTTGGGTGGTACTTGTCATTTGCTGCCTTTGCTGGGGTATTGCTGCTGGCACCGCTTTTGCACCACTATTTTTGGGGTACAGCCCAGCCAAGTATGTTCCGTGAAATTCTGCTGGCAACCTTTGCCGCACAGATTACAACTTTGCCCATAACGATGCACGTTTTTGGCTACTACTCAATCTATACTTTGTTAGCGAATCTACTTGTCGTGCCTCTGGTCCCCTTAACAATGCTGCTTACCTTTATCAGCGGAGTGTTTGGTTTGTTTATACCTCCCCTAGCGCCACTCTTTGGACATTTGGTTAGTTGGATACTCAGTTACATGAAATCAGTAGTTGGGCTGATAGCTGGGTTGCCCGGTGCTCAGACTGAAGTGGACTTTAGTATACAAGCACTCGTTATAGGCTATGTGATAGTAGGTTTGCTCATGGTGTTTTTATGGCGGCAAACAAAACACAATTTCCGCGGGAATAGGCAAGCTGAAACAGAGCTTTGACATAGCTAAATTCTGGGTGTACGATTGCAGTAATGTTTAGGGTGGTGAATAGTATAGCTAGTGTAGTAGTTTTGCTTTTGCAGCTTTGTCTGCCATTATCCACGCACGCCGCTGAGCCAACGCCAACCGCTACAGGGCCAGTATTACCCACATCGCCATTAATTATCACAGCTTATCAAGCCGCCGTAGACGGACTCAACCTAATCCAAATATATAACGAAAGTGACGACTTGCTATCGCTTGATGATATGCAGGTACGCTATTCCCGCAAGAGCGACATCACAAGTGTTGTCTCGATTCCATTGAGTGGCCTAATGCTCCCCAATAGCCATATTTTGATTGCAGCTACAGATGTTTTAGTGACTAGTGACCGTGTGGTATTTCGGTTTATGCCTAGTGGCTGGGAGCCCAAGGCGCTGTGGCTTGAATCTCCTGGCTATGCCAACGTTACTATACCTACGGACATGAAAACAGACGACATCGTGTACAAACGCAGTCGAACCACAACGGGCTATAGCACCGCCGCCTCAGCTCTGAATAGCCCGCTCGTTGGTGGGTCTATTGAAGCAGATTGGCTTTACCAGCTGCCCAGTAGCCCGGCACTCCAGATTGTAGAGATATTGCCGCATGCCAAAGACTGCTCACCATTTGACGATGATGTGGCTTGCGGTGACTACATCAAGCTACAAATGCTACCGGGTTTTGATGTGGCAAGTTTGGCAGATTACCGACTGAAATCTGGGGAAGGTGAATCAATTACCAACACATTCTCTCTGCTTAACGCATCAACCCACGGTGAGTACTTATTATTGAGCCAGCGTGATGACGGAGATGATATATCGCTCACCAACACAGGCGGCTATGTATGGCTTGAAGACGCGTACGGAAAAACCAGATATGAGCAAACCCTCGTGCAGTATCCAAGCGCTAGCACCGAAAACTATAGTAACCAATCGTGGGCATTCAATGACACGAATGATGTATGGCAGTGGGGTATACCAAGTCCACTGGGCGAAAATTTGTTTCCAATAATCACCACAGAGCCCACACTTGATGTTTGTCCCACAGGCAAATATCGAAACCCTGACACTAATCGCTGCCGAAGCCTTGAAGAAGCGGTCAATGAGCTGGCTACTTGCGAAGAAGGCAAGGAGCGCAATCCAGCGACAAATCGCTGCCGGTCAATCATTAGCACTACTATGGCCACTTTGACTCCTTGTGATGAAGGTGAGGAACGTAATGTGCTAACAAATCGCTGTCGCAAAGTTCTGGCGGCAACATCAATATTGGCTTCATGTGATTCTGGGCAGGAACGGAATCCTGACACCAATCGCTGTCGTAAAACAGTAAGTGGTGACGGGCAGACACTTGCCGCTGTCAAGGACGTACAGAGTAGCCATCAATCCGGTGGTATGAAGTGGTGGTTGGCAGGCGGAGCTGTGTTGCTAGCATTGGCTTACGCGGTCTATGAATGGCGATATGACATTGCAAATGTTCTAAAGCGTAAGTAGCATCAATTTTTCAGTCGCAGTACAATGTTCGGCATTATGAGTTTGCATGAAGAATTAAACAATATTAGCCCAGATATTATGGTAATTGCGGCAGAGCTAACTGTCTGCCCGGATATGCCGATAGGTGTTCAGGAATCAGTACGCGCTACGGAATCCTACCCAGCATTACAAAAAATGATTGGCGTGTTAACTAAGAGATATGTCGAGGTTGCTCAGTCATCCGGCCTAGACGAAGACTATGCCCTGACATTATTGGCGGGTAGTCTAATAGCGGTCAATGCTATTGCCCGCTGTGCGGAAATAGAAATGCTTGAAGAATCAGTATCTGCTACTGAGTAGATTCAATTGCCTTAGTTTGCTACAATAACAGATAAGAACACCTATTAAACGGAGCCTTTCAACTATGTCTGGACATTCTAAGTGGGAAACTATCAAGCGCCAAAAGGGCGCGAATGACGCGAAGCGCGGCGTGTTATTTACTAAGTTAGGTAATGCCATAGCCCTGGCCGCACGTGGTGGCGCTGACCCGGATACCAACTTTGCGCTCCGTCTGGCAATAGACAAAGCCAAGGCATCTAATATGCCTAGTAGTAATATTGACCGGGCAATTCAGCGCGTGGCCGACAAAAGCGCTGCACAGTTGCAAGAAGTTTTATATGAAGGTTATGGTCCTGGCGGCACAGCGGTGCTGGTAGAGGCAGCAACAGACAACACCAACCGTACATTCCCTGAAGTCCGTCTGGCATTTAGTAAACACGGTGGCAATATTGCAGAGAAGGGCGCGGTGGCATTTCAGTTTACCCGCAAAGGCGTAATACGTGTTAAGGGCAGTGGTGATGATTTGATGCTGCAAATCTTAGATGCTGGTGCAGAAGATGTCCAAGAAGAAGGTGAAGAGTCAATTGTCTACACCGATGCTAAAGAACTAGCCAAAGTGCGGGATGCGCTGA
>CAZLJP010000004.1:0-86223 GCA_964559915.1 uncultured Candidatus Saccharibacteria bacterium
CCTGTGGGGTCGGCTGCAGCAAGCCTTAATTACTACATAGGTAGTCGTTCAAGCTCTGGGTTTAGTATCTGTACAGCCAACCCACCTGGTGGTGGCCAAAGCTTTTCTTTCGACTACATTGTAGTTGACTAAATTTGTAAATCTAGCGATTCACACTTGAGCCACAGATTCAATTTCTCTCTGAGAAACGGAACAAGCCGTACAAATGGTACGGTGAAGTGAGTATCGGAGGTGAAAATTGGATATGGGGCCAAGAAGACAGCGGGTCACGAGCTCCGCTCGTGAGCAGACTGGCTGGTGTGGAGTGCTAGACGTCTAGAAACACAATAATTTCGTCGGCCTTAACGTGCATAATCCCGCGCGTAATATCAACCTTCTCTTCCCCACTCTCGGTACGTACTACGATTGCTCCTGCGCTCAGGAGCGTCATGAAATTGTGATGCTGAGGCAGAATATCAAATGGCCCTGTATCGTTCACGCCAGATATACTGGTTGCTCGTCCGTCAAAATACACCTTAAACGGTGCGTATACTTTGACGTGCATATCAGTACCATTACTCGGTGGTATTTCAGTAGCCGCGGCAGGAGTGGTATTGTCTTGGGTCTCTTCAGGCATAGAGGGCTCCTCTAGGCAACAATTTCTTCTATAGATTGTAATGTCTGCTCGCGCGTAAAGAAGTCGCCAGCTACACCAGTATGTTTGGTCATCACGTTCATGTTCTGCGTAAAGTTCTGGATGAGCTTCTTGGCCTTGGCATAGTCGGCGCGGTCACTGGCAGATAGCTCGTTCTCACCAATAATAGCAATAATACCCTTCAGTGATTCGTATTTCTGCAGCAGCGCCTGAACCTGCACGCTCAATAGGTAGTGCCTGTCACCCACGATTTCTGGAGTCAGCAATGAAGAGCTGGTCTGGTTCAGGTCAACAGCTGGACGCTGTCCTTGCTCGGCAACTTTACGTGACAGCACGATGACAGAGTCAAGCTCGTGCTGAATCAGCTGCACGGCTGGGTCAGAAAGGTCGTCAGCCGGCACGTAGATAGTCTGTACCGAGGTGATGGAACCCTTTTCGTTAGAGCTCAAACGATCCTGTAGCACCTTAATATCGGAAAAAATGGTTGGCTCATAGCCACCTTCGTTTGGCACTTGGTCCAAAATCGTAGCTAGCTCGTTACGAGCCTGAATGAAACGGTAAATGTTGTCAGCAAAGAACAAGATGTCTTTTTTCTGTTCGTCACGGAAGTATTCGGCTAGAGCTACGGCCGACACAGCAATCAACGAACGCTGTACGGGATTTTCATTCATCTGCGCAAAGAACATACAGGTGTTTTTGAGCAGGTCGTTTTCACGCAAAGTATCCCACAATTCGTGGCCCTCACGAATACGCTCACCTACACCAGCAAAGAATGACAAACCAGAGCCCGAACGGGCAATGTTGTTGATAAGCTCCATGGTAAGCACTGTTTTACCCACACCAGCACCACCGATAATACCAATTTTGCGGCCCTTTACGAATGGCGTAAAGAAGTCGATAACCTTAATACCCGTCTCGAGAATCTCTGGTTTGCGAATGCTAAAGTCCGTAGAACGAGGTGGTAACGTAAGGATATCCTTATATACAGTGTTTTCATCACCAACGGGCCCACCGCCATCAAGCGGCGCACCGAGTGCATCCAAAATACGACCAATCGTGATTTCACCAACGGGTACCTGAATACCCTTGCCCGTACGTTGGGCCTGCATACCCTTCTGGACACGACGATCACTACGCACGTTTAAGCACATAGCCACGCCATCTGGTTCAAGGTGGTCGACTAGTAGTTTGGTATCGTAGCCATTCTGCACCACAATGACCTCACCCACCTCTGGTGAAACATCATCGAATTGTACCCTTACAACCAGGTCTTTAATAGAAATTACTGCACCGGAATTCATGAGGTTGCCCCCGTCTTGGCCTTCTTGAGGCTGTTAATAATCTCTTTGAGACGTGCGTCCTTGATATTGCGCCTGGCGCGGTTGTACTGCATGCGTAAGTCTTGCTTGGTTTCGTCAGCACGCTGATGAGAAGCGGTCATGGCGCGGAAACGTGAGGCATACTGAGCGAGCTTAGATTCCAGGATTAACTGACTCATAGCAATTTGCATCATAGAACGCTCAAGGTGATCTACTACATCGTAAGTACTTGGCTCAAATATATAGTTTGCCTCGGAAATCACTTCGTCGCCAGCAGCCGCCTCGTCACCCTTGGAGGTGACAGCAGTCGATAGCTCAATGCGACGGACTTCTTGAGACATAAGTGAAAGATATTCTTGATAAAACACGATAGTTTTCTTGTACTTTTGAACTTCGCGAATAATAGGTGTGACATTAATATTCTGGTCCTTGACTGGCAGTTTGAAGTATTTTTCGTAGCCAATCCCACGCTGGGCCAACTGAATAGCACCGTGGTGACCAATCACGATAATAGCATTTTTTTCTTTGTCGTAAGTCTCTAGCATGAGCTTAATCAGCTTTTGGTCGATGTCGCCGCTAAAACCACCTTCGGCGGTAATAATGATGTAGAGCTCTTTATCTATGACTTCTATTTCGGCTGCGTTGCGACCAAAACCAAAGATAGCACTGACGTGCAGCTGTGAATAAATGTGCCAAAGCTGATTAAAGAATTCTGTGGCCTGCACTACCTGGTTTTTCACCTGAGCGATGCGCATACTGGCAATGCCTTCAAACACACTGGTCAATTCAACCAGTGATGCCATAGCCATCTCTTCACGTTCTATTTCTGCTGGGCGCTTCATGTCTTGACCTCTGCGGGCTGTTGCTCAGATGGAGTGGCCGCTTGGTTAGTTGCCGCAGGTTTTGCTTCCGCCGCTGGGATAGGAGCTCCAGCCTGTGTCAACTCACCATGATTATCTATAGAGATATCCTTGGTTGTATCCTCTGCAGTTTGCTGAGCTTCTTCTTTTTGCTCTGCCTTCTTCTCTTTGTCCTTTTTCTTGTCTTTCTTACTCTTCTTGTCGTCGGTTGGCTCAACAGGAGCTGGTGGCGGCGGAGGCGGTGGTGGTGGCGCAGGAACACATTTAGCCTTTAGCTCATCCCGGACCTGGTCGTATAGCTCATCACTGGTTATCTTGGCGGCGTATTCTGACAACGATAATTTGAGCGTATTAATATCAAGCTGCACATCAGCATCGGCGTGCAGCACAATATCCATCATTAACTGCTGGCTGAGTAGCGAGTATGTGTCGGTTGGCGTTTGGGTCATTGCTTCAAACAAACGCTTACCCACGGTCAAGGCACGTTTAGCCTCCGCTCCCAAATCAGTACCAAAGTGAGAGAATTCTTCTGCCTGACGATAATCAGCTAATAGTTTGAGCGTTTCTGAAGCCAAAGCCTTCTGCCGTTTATTATGGCCAATACCACCGGCACGAGTAACTGAGAGACCAATGTTTAAAGCTGGGCGAATACCATTACGAAAGATACCCATATCCAGAATCCACTGACCATCAGTAATGGACATAACATTGGTTGGCAGATATGCGGTAATATCACCACCGGCGGCGTTAATAACCGGGATACTGGTGAGGTGCTTGCCGTTTCTTTCTAAACGACCAGCTCGCTCTAGTAAGCTCGAGTGGGCGAAGAACATATCACCAGGATATGAGTCACGACCAGGGCTCACACCAGACATCAAGGCTACCTCACGGTAAGCATGGGCATGACTAGTGAGGTCATCGTAGATGATGATGGTGTCTTGGTCACACTTCTGCCAGAGATATTCAGCCATGGCGCAGGCTACGTACGGAGCGATATAGCTGGTAATAAGTGATTCAAACATGGTACTGACCACGACAATCGCAGATTCCATGCCGCCCGTTTCTTGCAAGCGTGCAAGCAATGTATCAACATCGGTTCGACGCTTGGCAATCAGTGAATACACCACTACCTGGTCAGTATTTTTTTGGTTGATAGCTAGCTGTGTCACCACAGTACTTTTACCAGATTTGTTATCACCAAGCAGCGCCATGCGCTGGCCACGCACAATAGGGAACAAAGCGTCGATTGCGGTTACACCACTTTCTAGCTGATCACTGAGCAGTTTACGTTCATACAGAGGTGGAGCCGTGTTAAATACCGGCCAGGCTGCATCCGCTGCAATCGGCCCCTTGCCATCGAGTGGCTCGCCTGTAACAGTAACCACACGGCCGATGAAATCTTTACCAACCTTACAAACCAGTTCTTGGTGCTGAATAACTCCTACCGTACCCACCTGTAAGATATCATCGCCAAGATGCAGTACGGTTACGTGGTCGATGGCTATTTGGTGTACAAAGCCCTTACTGCCGTCCTGGAACATAACCAATGCGTGTATCGCACAGGGCTGAAGCCCTGTCATGCGAACGAGGAATTTATCAACTGCTTCTACTTCGCCCACTGGGTTGCCCGCGGCAATCAGACGGTCAAAATGTTTGTCGGTGTCGCTCATTTGGCGGTCGCCCCTGCAATCATCTTGGCCAAGACCTCTGTATTCTGTTTGAAGCGACTCCGAAGGCTAAAATCAAAATATTTATTAGTGGTACGAACCACGCAGCCAGCACCGATATTGGGCTGCAAGCCAACCTGCAGCAGAACAACTGGGTGAATCTCTGTCCGAAGCCATGCAATCAGTTTTTGGGTAAATACCGGTGAAGGGTCAGCACTAAAACTCATGTGCAGAATAGGCGCGTGCTCTTTGACTTGCTTCAAGAAAACCAACAAGCGCTGGCGCTCATCTTCGTGCAGCATATTGAGTTTATTAATGGTGACTGTTTCTTCAAATAACCGACTAGTTCGTGGGAGCTTGACTGGTGTACCAGGCTGGCGGATAGTGGCTTGCCGTAAAAAATCGTCCAGTGCCTCGATTTCGCGCAGCAAACGACCAATATCTACCTTGGTGATGATGCTTAGTGGCAGCTGGAGAGAGGTGTCAGTCTGAGCATTAGGAGCCATTTTTGAGATCCTGTATTAAAGCTTCTTTGTTGGCTTCCAGGTCATTTACGATAAATTCGAGCTGGTCATTCAAATCAATCTGGTCACCGATGGTAGTCAGTACGTAATGGTTTACGATATCCGCCATATTGGCCTCAAAGCGCTCAACCAGACGCTGTTTCTCGGTCTCTATTTCTTTAATCAGCTGCTGGCTCATAACCTCGCGCTGCTGTTCGATGGCTTCTTGGGTTTTGCCAATAGAATCCAGCGCCAATTGCTTGGCATCGGTAATTGATTGTTCATACTTGGCAAACTCTTCTTGGAGCTTGTTGGTAATCTCGGTTTTCATGTAATCGTTCAGCTGAGAGGTTGTGAGGCGCAAATCCTGCTGCAAGAACATAGCGTTTTCACCGATAATCTTCTCGAAGTGTAAGCGACCACGGTTACGCAGCTCTTCACGGAACTCTTCGTTGAAGATGTGCTCGACATCTTGTTCGGCACTTTCAGTCAGCAAATCACCTTGTGAAACGGGCTTATTACCAGAGGTGGAGCCTACTCGGAGGGACAACCAAACAAAAGCCAGAGTTGCTGCGCCCAGACTGCTTATGATTAGAATCAACTCCCAAAGATTCAAGTAATACCCACCCTATCTATATCTTTAGTAATAAATATACCCCAAAAATACCAATAATGAAAACTGTTATTCCGGTAATGATAACCTGGAACATGCCGCGCATAATTGACTTTTTGCCAAGCGGGTTACGACCAATCGAAATAATAGCGCTTCTGACACCGCCGTACAGCAGCACACCAGAGACAATTGTAGCTACCATAAACACAAATAACGCGACGTACACGCGCACTGCATTAACCGGTTTGCCAGCAACGGCTTCAGCAGCCTTACGTAGCACTTCTGGCAGATTGGCATCAGGGCTCTTCAGATTGGGATTACGAGCAATGTTAAGGTCGGCCTGAACACGGCCAATGTTGACAGTTTGGGTTGAACCATCGCTGCGCTTGACCTGATTACTGCTAATGACCCCTGACTTACCATCAAAATCAGCCAAGGCACGGCCCACCACAATTGGCTCCTTGTCGCCAGCTTTCATACCAATACCATCGATGGCGGATACCGCCAGATAATCACCGGCTTTTACTTCGCCGTTCTGGGTGTCGACCAGTATATCGTAGTGGCCATTGGTAGCTACGAAGACCTTTTTGCCATCTGCAGATAGGGTTACGGGTGCGTCGTTAGCATCCACCACCACACCATATGACTTTTCGCTCGTTCCTTGTTTGACGGCTTCTACTTTGGTGGCGTCGTTTTCTTTCAGGCGAACCAACATACCACGTTGCAGTGTTTGCTCAGAGCCATAGCCTTGTGTCACAGCCTGTGCCAATATCTGGTAGTTGGTACTGGCAACCATCAGCCCGGCCAGCATCAAAAACGCAAAAATACGCTGCATAGTACACAATTTTCTAATTTTTGTTTTAAGCATAACTGGCTACAGTATATACCAGGATGTTTCACTAATTCCAGCGTTTCATAACAAAACTACTCGGCTGTAAACCGCCAAGCCCCTCTCGCCGTAGCTAAAGTTACTCCTCGAGGTCCTTGAGCGATTTCCATCACAAGCAGTTTCATCCTGAATTCGCTGGAATTAGCAAAGCATCCTGTTCACCCCCGTCAAGCAACGCAATATATCTACAGAGATGCGCGAAGAGTGTCGACCAGCTGCTGTATGTCCGCCTCACTCGTACCGTGGCCCATAGTAAATCGTAAGCTCGCCTGTGCATCAGCATCTGATAGGCCTATTGCCTTGAGTACATGAGACGGTTCTTCATTGCTAGCGCTACAGGCAGAGCCAACAGCTGCAATAATGCCAGCATCATCGAGGCGCATCATGACTGCCTCGTTATCAGTACCAGGTATGGTGATGTGGATATTATTGGCTAATCGATGTTTGGGGCTACCATTGACATAGGCTTGGGGTATTTTCTCTGTCAACAAATCAATGCAAAGCTTCTGCAAATCGGCCAGCCGCTTGGTTTCTTCATTTCGCCTATCCTGCACCAGCGATAAAGCCGTAGCGAAGCCAATTACGCCCGGGACATTCTCTGTACCACTACGCAGACCCTTTTCTTGCCCACCACCTCGTATTTGCGGCAGCAACACAGCGCCAGCCTTCACATACAGCGCGCCGACCTGCTTGGGACCATAGATTTTGCCGGCGTTAATGGTCATAAAATCCACACCCAACCGTGCCACATGCAAATCAAGCAGACTCGCCGCTTGGCAGGCGTCGGTATGGAGATACAGCGGCAGCTCATTGCCCGCTTTGATACGTGCTTTTTTGATATCTGTAATTACGGCAGATATGTCTTTAATTGGCTGTATAGTACCGATTTCGTTATTGGCGTAGCCAACGCTGACAAGTACAGTTTGCGGATTGATAGCAGCTGTTAAGGCAGCAATATCAACCCGGCCATCCGGCTGAACGGCCACTTCAGCAGCAGCGTATTGTCGTGCGGGCTCTAGCACCGAATCATGCTCAATCGCCGTAGTCACCATAGTGGCACCAGGGAATCGCTGCATAATCCCGGCTATAATCAGATTATTAGCCTCACTTCCACCGGCAGTAAAGATTATTTCGCTAGGACGAGCGCCCAAATAATGAGCAATTTTTGCGCGGGCGGCCTCTACATCTTTTTTGACTGCGCGGGCGGCCTCGTACTGGGCAGAAGGATTGTAAAACTGCTCTGTAAAATACGGCTGCATAGCTGCAGCCACTGTTGAGTCTATAGGTGTAGCTGCGGCATGGTCGAGGTAAATAACGTCCCTGCTCATGACTTTATACTACAGGCTTAGCCAGCAAAGGCATACATGCTGCTGCGGACGGTTTGGCGGTAACGACTAGCGGCTTCATACAAGCGTACTGCTTCGGCGTTACTGACCGGCTGATACTGCGAACCCTGTGATTTCATAATGCCGTTAGGGCGTACATCATAACGCGTTGTCTGCACGTGGTGTTGACCCTGTACGTCGACCCATTCCTCGTGCCAGACCCAAGTGTGCTTATCAAGGCAAAAGAATTCACGGCGATGTCCAGCGGGTACAGGACCAAAGACCTGACCACCCAGGCGAGCCTCGTGGCGAATCAAATTGCGGTAAAGCTCTGCCTGACGGTCTTCAGAGTTCTGAGCCAGTATGATGTTAAGCAGCCGCTTGAGCATAGTAGCCCTCCTCGGGGCCTTCAAATGCTGCATCAACTCCTTGACGAGCGCTATCAACGCTTGGCTCAGATGAGATATCTGGCACGGTATACACTCCGCGTTCTGCTGTTGGTACTAGCGGTGATACTGGAATAGCCACCTGCTCAGCCGCACGCTGTCGCTGTTGGTTGAATGCTACTACACTAGCATTCTTTTCTAGATTTCGTATGGCATCATCAATAGCCACCAGGCGAGCCTCGTGGGGTTGTAACGTATTGAACTGACCTTCCTTCTCAGGATTGTCAAACATAAAAACTCCTACACATTAAACAATTTACGTGCATTTTGCGTTGTGGCCTGTGCGATTTCTGTTGTGGTGACACCACGGAGATTTGCCAGAAAGGCAGCCGTCAACGCAATATGTTTTGGCTGACACACTTTACCACGAAAGGGCATAGGAGTCAAGAAGGGAGCGTCGGTTTCTAGGACTAGTTTTTCGGATGGAATTGCCCGGTACATAGCCAGTTGATTGTCGTTTTTGGTAAATGTTACTATGCCGTTGACCCCTATAAACAAGCCGTTTTTGAGTGCCCGCTGCAAGTTATCCATAGAGTCAGTAAAACTGTGCAACACACCCCTGATGCCCTGATATGACTCAAATATCGGCCAAAAGTCGTCAAAAGCCTCACGCACATGAAAAATCACGGGCAAATCATGTTTTTGGGCCAACTCTAGTTGAAATTTCAGAAGCGCAACTTGGGCTTCTTTGGGTGAATGTTCATAAAAGTAATCAAGCCCGCACTCGCCTATCGCCACCACTTTATCTTCGGTAGCAAGGGCTGCAAATCGCGCCAAAGCTGCTTCATCAGCGATATACTTTTGGGCCTCATGGGGATGAATACCAATGCTGGCATACAAGTTTTCACGACTTTTCACGGTGTTAACGGCTAATTCACTGTCGGCTACATCACAGCCAACACAGAGCAGCCGCGTAACTCCTGCCTTGTGCGCACCATCTATCAGGCCATCAACGGAGTTATCCTCGGTTTTTGCCCATAGTTCACGAGTCGCTCGTTCACCATCAGGGAGCCCAGCAGATTGAATGTGACAATGCGTATCAAATAACTCCACCACAACTACGCACCACGCCTTCCTAGTCCAGAACAAGTCTGGCCCTGTAAGGTGTTCTTGGCATCTAGCACATTTTTCGGCTGCGCTACTCCCGAGCAGTACCTTGTGTACAGCTCGGTCCGTTGCTCGCCGAGAAAATGCACTACATGCTCAAGTGCGGAGATTGTGTTCATGCTGGTGTGGGTGAGGAGTCCTTGCGGGGGAAGAGGGTGCCTTCAACTGGTCGGACGACGCCGTCTGCAAAGACTTGTGTAATCTTTAGAGCTGTTTCGGGCATAAATGGCTGTAGCAGTTCGGCAATCTCGAGCAAACAACTGGCTTGGTACGCCAATACTTCACGCAAGTGGTCACTATCGCCAGTCTTGTTAATCTCCCATGGTTTGGTTTCATCAATGTATTGGTTTAGACCACGGACTTGTTCCCAAACCTCATCCAAGGCTCGGTCAAACTTACACATTTCTAGTGCTTGGCGATACTGTGCCATATCGTGCTCAGCTGGTGGAATTTGGCCAATCAGGCCGTTCTGGTACTGCGTAATCATGGCTGCTGTACGTTGTACGGCGTTACCCAGCTCGTTGGCCAGCTCGGTGTTATATACCTGGTTGAGCCGCGTATGGCTAAAATCACCATCATCGTAAGACGGCATATGGCGCAGCAAATAATAGCGCAGCACGTCGGCGCTGTATTCATCAATAATTGCTTGTGGCTCAATGATGTTCCCCAACGATTTACTCATTTTCGTACCGCCTTCGGCGTTAATAAAGCCATGCACGAATAATGTCTTAGGTAGCGGCAAACCAAGCGCTAGCAACATACCAGGCCAGATGGCAGCATGGAACCGCAAGATATCCTTGCCAATAACCTGTACGGTTGCTGGCCAGTAATCTTTAAAATCCTCGTGTTCTGGGTAACCAAGCACCGTAATGTAGTTCATCAGTGCTTCAAACCAGACATACATCACCTGGGTATCATCACCTGGCACAGGCACGCCCCAAGTAATCTTCTCTTTGGGCCTGGAAATACTAATATCCTCAAGGCCGTCTTTGATAACATTGAGGATTTCATTGCGGCGAGTGGTCGGCAGAATCTCAAATTCATTGCTTTCAATTGCTTGCAGAATTTGCGGGGTGTAGCTACTGAGTTTGAAGAAATAATTCTCTTCCTCAATTTTTTCGTATGGGCGGTTGTGGGCCGGACAAGTGCCATTATTCTCTTTGACAACGGCTTCGGTAAAGAATGCTTCATCGCCAGTACAATACCAGCCAACATATTTACCCTTGTAAATGTCCTTCTGTAGCGCTTGCCAGATTAACTGGGCACGCTGCTCGTGACCAGCATCAGTGGTGCGGATAAAGCGGTCGTTGCTAATATTCAAAGCCTTACAAAGGTCGCGGAACAGCCCGCTCATTTCGTCGGCAAATGCCCTAGGCTCAATGCCTCGTTCAACGGCTTTTTCTTCAATTTTGCCACCATGCTCATCAGAACCAGTACTAAACAAGACCGGCTTACCCTCGGCACGAGCAGCACGGGCCAAAACATCAGCCATTATCAGCTCTAGGGCAAAACCAATGTGCGGCGGTCCATTTACATAAGGAATAGAGGTCGTAACGTAATACTTCATTGCTTCAAGTATACCATCAATCTGTTGGCTGGGCGGTGCTCAAGTGCCATAGCTTACAGTGGCGACAGTGATATGGGCGCAGCCTCGCGCCATGCTGCCAATCAGCGGCCAAACCGGTGGCTGCCGCCTGTTTTTTGGTATCAAACACCATCTTGTCTGCACAAGGCAGCTTGTCAGCTTCGTCCGTCATACAAATCCTTACAAAGGCGCTCAAACACCGCATTGGTCCAGCCAAAGCCGGTTTGTGATGGATATACGCCTTTCATAGGCGGTTTGTTGGGCTGAACGACATTGTATTTCTCTAGGAAAACACCGTTTTGCACAAACCAATCAAGATTAGTCTTGAGCCATTTTTTAGCTATACGATTAGCATCAGCATGATAATTATAGCGGCGCAGCCCTTGGATAATCAGATACTGAAGTGGCGCCCAACCATTCGGATAAGCCCACTGAGTCGGCATTTTGCCTGGTACCATTTGATTGAGCTGCTGCGTGTCGGTGGTGGCTAGACCGCCCTTGTGCTCAAATCTACGCAGTGCCTTGACCAGCTGTTTGGCCTGCGCATCATCAACCATACCTACCCATAGCGGGTAGAAAGCAGCCAGCGAGGCAACACTGCCACGTTTCTCTTTTACGTAATCATAGTCAAAATACAGACCGCGTAGATTGCTCCACATCAGCGTATCCATAGTCTGCTTACGATGACGGGCAGCTGTCTTCCACTCGCCTGCAGCACGCTTGTCGCCAGCGATTTCCGCCGCCCTGGCAAAGTCCATTTCGTACTTGTACAGCAAGGCGTTGAGGTCAACTGGCAGATAGTTCAGTGCTTTGCGGTTAAAGCGCGGTGTCATATCCCATCCGCTTTCTGCCTCCGCTAAATCGTGTAGATAGTTTATATCGTAGTATCGTGACAGGCCCTGGTACACCGAACGGTGGTTGGGCTTGGCGGTACCCATCCAGACGGTCTTATACTCATCCTGAGCCACCGCAATGGCCTTCTGGAGCCACTTTTTATCCATCTTGTAGGCGTCGTAGACGTCAAAAATAAAGCTGGTTAAAAATGGTGGTTGCGACCGGCCCATGAGGTACATTCGAGAGGCGTTTGGTATCACTCCAAAGCGTTGTTGAAGATATAGCAAGTTCTCAAGAATACCCAGGACGAGCTTTTTATGCTCGGCGTCAAACATACCCTGGACCATAAAATAGCTATCCCAGTAGTACATTTCGTTAAAGTCAAAATCATGGCCCTCTTCGTAGGCTGGCACAAGATACGGGTGTGGTAACCCCAGCAGGCTATCGTCGTCTTTGGGATGGAAACGCTGCAAATGAGTCCAGTACTCGGCAATATATTTGCGTGCTGGCACCACATCATCAGCCGTAATATCATCACTACGTTTGAATAACGATTTGGCTAAGCTAGTGGCTTTACTGAGCATGGCTACCATAATAATTAGAACAAGTCATAGACTCCACACTACCACAAGCAATTTTATAGTTCTAGGCTTCGACGAATGTCAGTGCGTGACCAGTGCGGCCTGCACGGCCTGCACGGCCAATACGGTGCACGTAGTCATCGTATGATTGTGGTGTTGAGTAGTTAATAACATGTGAAATGTCCTTAACATCAATACCGCGGGCCGCTACATCGGTGGCAACCAAAATCTTGATTTCGCTCTTTTTGAACTTGGCGAGTGCACGCTGACGTTGACCCTGGTTTTTGCCACCATGAATCGCGTCAGCCTTAAAGCCGCGCTCAATCAGTTCATTACTCAGACGCTCTACAGCACGCTGTGTATCGTCAAAAATAATTACCTTTTCTAGCTTGTCAGAAATCAGAATATTGTGGAGTTGTGCCATTTTGTCTTCGCGTGTTTGGTAGGCAACGACATCTTGGTTGACGTTTTCGCTGGTTTCGCCCTGCTTAACTGATACAGAAACAGGGTCACTAGAGAAGCGGTCAATTAAATCACGAACCTTACGGTCCATAGTCGCGCTAAAGAACAGCGACTGATGTTCAGCTGGCATATTCTGCAAGATTTCGGTCATGTCATTGATGAAGCCCATGTCCAACATACGGTCGACTTCATCCAAAATAACAGTGTCAAAATCTGCTAATTTCAAGGTGCCACGTTCGAGGTGGTCCTTGATACGGCCTGGCGTACCAATCACAATTTGTGGGCTGTTACGTAGGTCACGCAGCTGTGGCACCATAGACGAACCACCGATCAAGAGAGCACCCATCAGGCGGCTTCCCTTGCCGATTTCTTTGCACTCTTGCTCAATTTGCTGAGCCAGTTCACGAGTCGGTGCCATAATCAGCGCCCGGCTACCAGGTGTTAGCATCAACTTGTTGATAACAGGGATAGCAAAAGCAGCTGTCTTGCCGGTACCAGTATTAGCGATACCAATCAGGTCGCAACCAGTCAAAATAACTGGGATAGATTGGTCCTGAATTGGTGATGGTGTCTCGAAGCCCTTGTTGGCCAAGTTAGCTTTAATAAGATCAGCAACCATAAAGTCGCTAAACTTGTGAGTTGGTACATATTCCTCGCGCTCAACTGGCCGGGCGGCCTGTACGAAGCGTGACGGATGGATGTAGTCCTTCTTAGGACCACGGCGTGAGCCGCCGGTGTTACGTCGCGGGCCACCAAAAGATTGACCGGGACGACGGGTAGTATTCGTTCGATTGAACGAACGACGTTTTGTTTGATAAGGCATAAAAATAGAATCCTTTATGTCTGAAATTAGTAATGTCGATTGCTGTAATGAAATCGAGAATTACTACTTACAAACCCGGATTCATCTTGAACAATGCTATAACATTAGCACATTTAAGCTACAGAGTCAACCCTGTAGTAGACTTTTCGTCAACAAAAGCTCACTACGAGGTCAACTAACAACTGAGCTTTTTGAGCTGTTTCTGGTAATTGCTTTGGAGGTCCTTGAGAGCCTTTGAGTGTCTACTTGCCTCTACCGCTTGCGCTCTCTTCTGGGCAGAGCTGAATGCCATACCGCGCGCGCTATAAGCATCGGCAATCTTATCCTTGGCGTGATTGAACTTATCATCCTCTGCCCTCAGCGCTGCCTCATACTGCGCCTTCAGAGTATTTTTCTGGCCATTACAGCTCATATCGGCTGGTTGCGGTGTACTTGCTGGTACAGGCGTTTCCTCTACTACTTTTTCTGCTGGCAGGATGACTTCCGGATTTTGTTCGGCCGCTGCAGCAATAGTGCCCGTTGGCTCATTCCTAGGCTGGCTCAGATTCGCAGCGTGATTGAGCTGCGTCCAATCAATTTGACTCAACAAAACAGCAGCCAGCGCTGATAACACTACTGACACGCCCGCTATCCGTATTTTTGTCCACGTGTTGCTATTTTGGTACAACCTATACATAGGCTAGCCTCTTACTCACGGAATGTTACCATAGGCGTTTTATTAAAAACTGTAATCTGGCTTACATTTTGTTAGATTTGTCACAAACTGTAAAGCTATAGAAATAAAAAAGCCCGACTGATTGTCAGGCGTTTTTATTGGTAGAGCACCTTGAGAAAAGTTCGCCCCTCATTGTTGGTGAGGTACATAGATGGGGTGATTTACTCTGGGATGATTGGTTAGAGTATCAGTATAGGGAGAAGGAGCGACAAGGGGTACGTGTCCCCTAGGGGTGTGTACCACCTTAATCCAATGGACGAGGTTCGAACTAGCCAGGCAGGTTATTTACTTGAGTAAAATAACGTCGAGCAAGGTTACGCGGCTTAATTGTGCTGCCTACTTCACCATCAATCACTATTTCATGGACGGATACACCGTGAGGCTCAAAGCTTTCACGCATAATGAGGCCCAGTGTATGTAAGGCACCTTTGCTAATACTTAGCCCTACTTTTTCTGGGTGTGGCTTATCCTTGTATCCACCACCTGAAAGTATAATATTTGCCTCATCAGTTCTTGGCCAGAATTTGAGAGCTGCGCGTCCTACATGCAAAGCCCCAATAACGTTAGACGACAAACTTTCTAGTAAGTCATTGCTATCAACACTAAGTGCATCACCCCTCGGACTATCCTTCACATTGTAGATTATGGTATTCCATGGCGGCATCATCTCCCCCATCTCAGTAATAGCCTCTTCAACCTCAGCTTCGTCAGATACATCAGCAACCCAACCTACGTATCTGGCTTTAGATAAACGCGCTAGTTTGGCTTCGTTTCTTCCAATAAGTCCGATGCTAAAATCTTCAGCCACAAACACATCAATAATCTCGCTAGTAAAACTATTACCTGGTCCAACAATAAGTAAAGATTTCTCCGTCATCAAGGAAAGTATCCCTTTCATACAAAGCAGATGCAAGCATAAGCAAAACAAAAACCTCTGCGTTAACAGAGGTTAAAGTGCTTATGGTGGAGCTGCCGATTACTGCCATCGGGTCCGCTAGTTTATCTAATTAGTCTATCCTACAGGTTTAGGTCATTTGGGTACTGTTTGACATAAAAATGACCAAAAGGCCAAACAGTTTGATTCATGTATCTTAGACATGCTATGAATCAATCACACGTCGCAACCAGATAAGTTGGCGTGCCACAGTGCTATCTGATGTCACACGGGACACGGCTTTAGTAACTAAACTAGAGCTGGTGCGAATGCTGGTGCCTGGAACAGGCTAGCAATTCGCTGAGTAAATGACTTTGCATTTATTCGTGTGTTCCCTATAACGCTGAGAAGCGACCTGCTGATCTAATTGATAAAGTCCAACGTCGAGCTTAAATTCAGCCCCCAAGATGGCCGCACCATACTGGAAAATGCCGGAATGAATCCGTCATTCACCAGTATTTACAAGTACACTACTGCGTTAAAATCTGTGGTATTCACTCACCGTACTTAGGTACGGCTCGTTCCATTCCTCGATTTTGCCTTGTATTGCACTTGCATGCGACCGTCTTGGCGGGTGACTTTTAAAGTACTAACGTAAGTTATATTATACCTTTTTATTCTGGTTATGTCTAGTGGTCGGGCGTAGCACATACTGCTTGGTGAACCGATGTCAGCAGCTCTCGCAAATCATGCTGCTGACGCTCGGATAAGCGCTCAAATAACGGTGCATTATATCTGTTTAGAATCTCTGTGGACTTGGCCAAAAAGCGACTGCCCTTTGGTGTAAGGCGCGTGTGATGCTGACGGCGATTATTGGGACTTGGCTGGCTAGTAAGCAGACCCTCGTCGTGCAATAACTTAATCTGACGACTCACGCTTGCCTCTGTTTGACCCAATGTCACAGCAATGCTCTTCTGTGATATCGCACCGTCCTGCTCCAGGGTCAATAATATCTTGAACTGTGAAAAGCCGATACCGAGCTGTTCTTGCAACACCTGGTCAGAAGTGCGGGCAAGTACAGCCGAGATGTGATGTAGCAGATAGCCAACATTAGAGTGCATACTCATATCAATACTTTACATGTTAACTATTAACAAGTAAAGAGTGCAGGGGACTAAAGTTGCTGGTACAAAGCGTACCACTGCTCAAGAGATAACTCTTGGGGGCGTGTGGTGGGGTTAATATTGGCGGCGGCTAGAAGCTTGGTCACAGCCGGCTTATCTATCTGAAGCCCCCCACTCAAACTATTCAGCAGCGTCTTGCGACGATTACTAAAACCCGCCTTCACCAGTCTGAAGAATTGTTTTGTATCAATATCAGGAAACAGTGGGGTGTCACGGCGTTTTAGGATAAGTACACGAGAATCTACCTTTGGTGGAGGCGTAAACAGATGCGCTGGCACAATTAACCCTGGCAAAGCCTGCCAATAATACTGTGCTGTCACTGATAATAGCGACATATCGCCCGGCTCGGCGCTTACACGGTCGGCAACCTCTTTCTGAACCAGCAAGACCGCACAAGCCGGCTGATTTGTACTCTCTGACAGTACGCGAATCAGCTTACTGGTGAGATAGTACGGGATATTAGCAACGACTTTGTAGTTGGCCGGCAGGCTCGTTAAATCAAAACTAAGGATATCTTGGTGGACGACTTCTAAGTTGCTCTCTGGCACGCGGCGCGCCAGCTCAGCTGCGAGCTTGTCATCAAACTCTACAGCCACTACTCGCCCCGCCCGCTCACAGAGCAGCTCAGTAAGTGTGCCCACGCCAGGGCCAATTTCAAGCACCGTATCATTGTCAGTCAGCTCGGCAGCGTCACAAATGGCAGACAGCGTCACAAAATCGGTCAGCCAATGCTGACCCAAAGACTTCTTAGCAAACGGTAAATCTTTCATTACCCGTATTGTACCAGCTACACTATCAGACTCACACGCTTCACACTTGAGCCAATTTGGATATTCTGGTGCGAATCGCAGATTTACGCCCAAAACGTGCCAAGATTGAAGTTCAGTCTACCACCAGTGGTGGGAAAGCCAGAAGTTGTAGGCCCCCGCCCAACCACCATAGCGTGATGCATAGCCACTACACCAACGCAGCTGGGTAACCGGATTAGTCTGCCAGTCGCTGCCGGCAGTGGCCATCTTTGACCCAGGCAATGCCTGGCATAGACCCCAAGTTTTTCCATTTGAGGCATTTACGCGCCAGCCGCTCTCACGACTCACGATATAGTTCACGTATGGGTAGTCTGACTTTGCGATACCAGCAGCGGCCATTACTGCCTCTTTGTCCGCAGGAATAAATACCGTTTTTCCACGAGCCACAATGCGCTTGACGGGCTCAACCGCTACAACTGACTGGATAACCTGACGACTGACTTCACGACCGTTTTCGGTCTTGAGCTGATAAGTTACCAGGCGCTTGCCTGCGCTGCCTTCTTGACGTACCGCCGTACTACCAAACGAAAGTCGAGCGTCCTCAACCGTTTCTGTTGGCATAGCAATTGGCTCCTCTGCGGTGACAATCTGCACACCGTTACGTACAACAAATACTTGTGTTTGGTCTGTAAGCGGAGTGTCGATGGATGGCTGAACGCTGTCATCTTTAGCTAGCTTAATTTTCTTTTCTTTGAGCAAATCGCCAACAGTTTTGACATGGGTACGAATAGGCGCAGGCGTGCCATACAGGTTGAGGTTCACAAGCGTTGCTCTATCGATGATTACCCGTTCACCAATACTACTATCTTTGACAAAATCAGTAGCCGCTTCGACGTTTAGTGTGTCTTCTGGATAGACGGTAATACCCGCCTGGCTGGCGACACTGCGCGCCGTAGTAGCCGCACTGTATGCAAAAGTTTTCTTACCATTGTCTACAACGGTAACAGGGCGAGCACGGTATATATTGATGCGGAATTTTTCCTCGAGGATTTCTGTCTCTTTGCTAGGCTCTACTACATCACCATCATGTAACTGCACGCCTGTTCGATTCAAAAATTCACCGACCGTTTTAGCTCGTGTTGGAAGCGTCTCTTGCTTTTTATCATGGTTGAAAATAACTAGGTGGGAATCAGACGCCGTAACACGTTGGCCACCAGACAGAATAAATACCGCCGCGCCGATGGCGAACAAAACAAACATCGTGACAATAGGGAGTACGAAGGGGTGCTTATGCCAGTTGTGCTTAGCCAGCCAACTGGCGCTGCGCTTGAATAGAGATTTTTTCTTGGATTTCGTCATAAAATATTGCTGTCATGGATAATTTCACCTCTGTAGATAAAATTACCGCACATATGAAAACAGTTCTTATGATACCAAGTTTTGGGCCGCCGACCAAGCCGCCAGAGCATCACGGACACTCGCAGTAGTGCCATGTGCACGGCCATTTACTGAGGCTATCGGGAGCCAGGCAACTTGCATAATTTCATGCTCTGGGATGTGCAGTTTAGGCATTGTAGCGAGCTGCACTGCAAACAAATAATGCTTTGTTGGCAGCCAGCCAGCTTGTCGAGAATGCTGCAATCCCAAATCCTGTAGCATATCTGGCTTCAGCTCAAGCTCTAGTTCCTCACCCGATTCACGAATTGCCGCATCCAGTGCAGCTTCGGCTGGGTGTATGCCGCCGCCCGGCAATGTCCAGCTACCTGAACCAAGCCAACTTTTCACAACCAGAACGTGGTCCTGATGCATGATTAGCACCCGAGCACGCGGGCGACTGATGATAACAAACACATAAATTCCGGGGTAACCTACCCAGAAACAAATATTTCCCCAGATTCTCCAAAGTAGCTTTTTCATAGCTTTTTAAGAGGCGCGAAGGCCGTGTTGAGTTTTTTCGTCCCCTTGCCCTTAAAATAAATAACTGCTGTTTCGCCCTGCATTTCCATCACCGTACCCCGGCCAAATACATCGTGCTGCACTGCATCACCTTCGCTAAGCTCCAGTACATAGCTCACATCCTGGTTAATGTCATAACTGGCTGATTGGTCGTACGTATTCTGCCAGCTTGAACCACCGAGACTCACACTATCGACATGGAACGAACTATCAATTTCACTTAGAAAGCGTGATGGTGGATTGTGCTGCATGCCGCCATATAACAACCGACCCGTAGCATAGCTCAGATATAACTCACTCTTGGCGCGCGTCATGCCTACGTAGCATAGGCGACGTTCTTCTTCCATTTCTGCTTGGTCATATAGTGCCCGCGAATGAGGAAAAATTGTTTCTTCCATGCCCGTCATAAACACCACCGGGAATTCCAGGCCCTTGGCAGCATGCAATGTCATCAGTGTCACAACGTTAACACCGTTTTCCATACTGTCGACATCGCTTACCAGCGAAACTTCCTCGAGGAATCCATCCAAACCGAGGTCCTGGTAGCTCTTGGCTACACTAATAAGTTCACGGACGTTTTCTTGGCGAGATTCGCCCTGGATAGTTTTATCATCAAGATAGCTAAAGTAATTGATTCGGCGCAGCAAGCTTTCAATCAACGCTGGCAGAGGTGCCTCATCCAATGTTTGGCGTGCGCTACGCAGTATGTCGCCCAGTTCATGTAGGCCAAGCTTGGCCTTGCCGGTCAGAGCAGCACATTGTTCTACGCCTTCGAGTGCTGCCTGCAAACCCAGACCATTTGCAGCTTGCCAGTCGTAGAAATTTTGCAAGGATTTAGTACCAATACCACGGGTCGGTACATTTACCACGCGTTCAAAGCTGACACGGTCCTCTGGCTGATACATCAGCCGCAGATATGCCAGTACGTCTTTGATTTCTTTGCGGTCGTAGAACCGCTGGCCACCTACGATACGGTAAGGCACACCATATCGTACAAATGCTTCTTCTACAGAACGACTCTGGGCATTGGTGCGATACAACACCGCAAAATCCTGATAATTCCGAAAGCGCGCATCGACTGCATTTTTAACGCGGCGCACAATGCCCTCGGCTTCGGCCCGTTCGTTGGCAACTTGAATCACATCAACCGGTTTGCCACCGGTACTGTTGGTCCACAATTTTTTGTCAGAACGTTGGTCATTTTTGCTAATTACTGCGTGTGCCGCATCAAGAATTTCTTTAGTGCTCCGGTAGTTCTGCTCTAGCTTCACAATGGTGGCTTTGGGATTATCTTTTTCGAAGTTCAAGATATTACGGAAATCTGCCCCGCGCCAGCTATAGATACTTTGCCAGTCATCACCCACCACAGCGATGTTATTATTCTGATTGGTTAATAGTTTGACTAAGCGATATTGCGCTGCGTTGGTGTCCTGGTACTCGTCAATCATGACGTAGTGGAACTGCCGGCGCCAGTTGTCGCGAATATCAGTATGGGTTTCTAGCAAATGAACGGTGCGAGCAATCAAATCGTCAAAATCAAGCGCACCCGCGTTCTTTAGAATGGTTTGGTACAACGGATATACCTGAGCCGCGGCTTTCTGGACAGGGCTACTAGAGCCATATTCACCTGGTGTGACAAGCTCGTTCTTAGCGTTGCTAATGTAGGATGACAGAGTGCGGGCAGGAAAACTTTTTTCATCCAACATCAATTGTTTACTAGCTTGTTTGATAGCAGTCTGACGGTCTGATTCGTCAAAGATTACAAAGTTTGAAGGGATGCCGATTGCTTGGCCATTCTGGCGCAGTAACCGCACGCAAATACTATGGAAGGTACCCATGTATGGCATGAAGCTACGGTTATCAGGGTTTTGGCCCAGCAATGTAGCCACGCGTTCGCGCATTTCGCGGGCTGCCTTATTAGTAAACGTCACTGCCAAAATTTGTGGTGGCGCAGCTTTGCCGGTGGCAATGAGGTACGCAATACGGTGGGTTAGGGTTTTGGTTTTACCCGAACCAGCGCCGGCCAGAATTAAAAGAGGGCCTTCGGTAGCAGCCACAGCGCGTGCTTGCTCGTCGTTTAGCCCAGCGGTAAAGTCATCTATCACTGGTTTATTATACGTGCATAATCTACGGCTGAAAAGGCGTAGATTTAATCTGCTTAAAGAGCGGATTGGCGAGCTTTAGCTCGGTAGCGCGGATATCCAGCAGCCTAGGGCTGTAAGCCCTAAGGCGCTGATTTTAGCAGGTCAAAAGGTAGTTGTATGTCTGTATTAATTACATCAGCATCAATGGCCAGTACCACGCCAACCAGCAAAATTAACAGTGCTACGAATAGACCTAGCTCAATACGGTGAGTCCGTTTTTTTGCAGCTACACCAATTGGTACAAAATATTTTTTAGACTGAACGAGTTGTTCAACAAGCTCAAGCCGTTTATGTAGGACATCAGCATCCTTTTCGGCCTGCTTTTTGTCACCCGCACGCTCAACTACCGCATCAACTACTGCCTGGTCACTGATTGCGGCATCTTCAACATCTTTCTTGGCCGGCTCAGGCTGGGTGCTCGCTACTGGAGCTTGCTCACTCAGCGGTTTAACCACTTTACTAGTAGGCCGGGTAAGTTTCTCTGCACTTTGCTGTTCGGCTGGTTTTGCTTCATCAGCAGCCATCATTGGGTCTTTGAGGGGTATGCCGTGGCCGACGATAATGGGACGTGAAGTAGCGGCAGCTGGTGTCTTACCTGGCTTCTGGATATCGGTAATTGGTTTTGCTGGTTTTTCTGCCATAGGATTTAATCTTTTAATTCGTGTTGTAACTTGTCGGCAGCGGCTACGATGCCCGAGAACTTATGATAATTGAGACTAGCTCCGCCAACGAGGACACCATCACAGCCGTTGATTTCCATGTAGCCACGAGCCAATTGCTCATCAACACTGCCACCGTACAGTACACGAACTGCTTTAGCAGCCTTGGCACCGTATAGTTCGTGAACTTGGTGCCTAATAAAATCAAATTGTTTCTGGATATCACTTGGCTTGGCTAACTCACCACCAAAGGTACTAATTGCCCAAACGGGCTCATAGGCAATAACGATGTTCTCAATTTCACCGGCCGTGAGATTACTTAGTGCAGTGGTAATCTGATCATGAAGCACTTGTTTGGTCTCGCCATTATGACGCTCGTCATGGGTTTCGCCCACACATAACACGGGAGTTATCTCGTTGCGCACAGCAGCTGCTACTTTGTCGCGAATCGTATCCAGTGATTCATGAAAATGAATACGGCGCTCGGAGTGCCCAATAATAACGTAATGTACGAGGTCGCGCAGCATCGTGAAGCTGACTTCGCCCGTATATGCACCTTCGTCCTTGTGAAAGGCGTTCTGCGCAGCCAGGCGGAATTTGCGTCGATCAATCTGCATGCTCAGCGGCTGCAACACAAGTAGGCTTGGTGCTAATACTACTTCGATATCGCGGTGAATCTTAATACGCTCATGGAGACGGTGTAGTAACAAACTAGCCTGGGAAGTATTAAGATGCATCTTCCAATTACCGATGATGAGTTTTTTACGTATGGTGTTCATATTGCTTATGGATATCCTACTCTTTATTGCGCAGTGCTTCAACACCAGGTAGTTTTTTGCCACTCATGAGCTCCAGGCTCGCACCACCGCCAGTTGATACATGGTTGAAGCTATTGATGAGCCCCCGCTCCTGAATATAGCCCACAGTATCACCACCACCCAACAGCGTAAACGGCTTGTTACCAAATTGCCCAAGCATGGACTCAACAATCAGTTCCGTACCGTGCGAGAAGGGTCCAACCGGGCCTTGTAGGCCTGTCGTCTCGGTTACGCCCATGGCACCATTCCAAATAACCGTGCCAGCAAGCTGCATAGAGCCGGCAATGAACGCACCGGAGAACGGGCCAACATCAAGAATCAACTCATCATCAGCCACAGTACCGGTTTGCGCAGATGGTGTTTTGGGATAGGCTTCTATGTTAGCAATCACGTGGGCGCTATAATCTACGATTCTGGTTGGTTTTGTGCCATCCACAGCCGTGGATACGACAGCGTCTTGCGGCAGATAAAACACAAACTTTTGTTTGGCAGCTTTAGCCCTGGCCTTGGCCACAATATCCTTGGCCAGTGGCACATCATCAGGCTCGGCCTTACTTTTGCCAATTTCTATGCCCTCAGCCAATAAAAATGTGTTGGCCATAGCACCGCCAACTACGACAATGTCAGCAATATCAATGAAGCGATTCAAAATACCAATCTTGTCAGCAATCTTGGCGCCGCCAATAATAGCCATCAATGGCCGAGTAGGCTGTTCCATGGCACTGGTAATAGTATCGACTTCTTTTTCGAGCAGTAGGCCAGCCACACTTGGGATATACTTTGGGACTTCTGACACTGATACAGAACCGTGATGCACGACACCAAAGGCATCCTGCACAAATATATCGGCACACGATGCCAATTGCTTGGCAAATGCTTGATTGTTGGTTTCTTCGCCAGCGTTAAAACGAATATTTTCCAGCAGCAGCACGCCGCCAGGCTTCAGCTCACCAATATTTTTTTCTACTGCCGGACCTACGCAGTCATCCGCAAAGGCAACTGGTTTCTTAAGCAATTCACTCAGACGTTCGGCGCATGGTTTCAGGCTTAGCTTGCTGTCACGCTTGCCATCTGGGCGCCCCAAATGTGAGCAAAGAATAATTTTGCACTTTTGTTCTATCAGATATTCAAGTGTGGGCAGTGATTGCTTGATACGGTAGTCGTCAGTAATAGCGCCGTTGTCATCAAGTGGCACATTGTAATCAACTCGCACCAAAACTGTCTTGCCAGCTAGTTTGATGTCACGAATTGTCTGTTTAGTAAAACTCATTTGCCCACCCTACTCTTCTAGTCTAGCGCCCGAACCTTGATGGTATCGGTAGTGCCTACTACTCCAGGATATTTACCAGAGGCAGTGATAATGATATCGCCTTTTTGGAACAGCTTAGCAGTACGCAGCCAATCAGTTAGCTTACTGGCGGCGTATTTTTCTACCGGGCGGACATAGCTTTTGGTGCCATACAATAATGCAAGTTGGTTGGCGGTTAGTTCGTCTGACGTCACCGCAATCAGTGGTATAGCCGAACGATGGGCTGCCACGCTACGTGCCGTGGCACCAGTTAATGTCTCTGCTACGATTGCCGTAGCGCCAAGGTTCTCGGCCAGGGCAATAACTGCCCCGCTAATTGCCGCTTGCTTGTCGGTTCGTTTGGTGTCTGGCAGTGTATCGGTTGTGTCGTTTTCTTGCGCATATAAAATAACTCGCTTCATAATATTGACTGCTTCTATAGGATACGAACCGTTGGCAGTCTCGTCACTCAGCATCACCGCATCAGTCCCCAGTATTACGGCCGTTGCCACATCAGATACCTCTGCCCGGGTTGGCTCAGGCATATCGGTCATACTAGCGAGCATCTGGGTCGCAACAATCACTGGCTTGGCATGCTTAAGACCTAGTGCAATTATACGGCGCTGCACGATTGGTACGGATTCAGGTAATGTTTCGATAGCCAAATCGCCCCGTGCCACCATTACAGCATCTGTCTCTAGCATAATTCGTTCAATATTATCGACGGCTGCCTTGGTTTCTATTTTGGCTATGATTTTGGCACGACTACCCAGACCCTTGAGCAACGTCTTGAGCTTACGAATGTCTTGCTCTGTCTGCACAAAACTGAGTGCCACATAGTCAACGTCATGGGTCGAGCCAAACGCAATGTCTTTTTTATCTTTCAGCGTAATGATATCCCCGCCAAAATCAGTGTCAGGCAAGTTAATACCCTTACGTTTTACCAAAATACCAGCGTTTTCGGCACGAGCGTGCACTACACCATCGGTTACACTTGTGACAGTAGTGCGGACCTTGCCGTCAAAGAGGTACAGTCGCTCACCGCGCTTCACCTTCTTACTCAAATCATACTGCGTAGGGATACAGCCCGAGCGTTCTAAGTCGGCGTTATATTTAAACTGTAGGTCTTGTCCGGTTTGAACATTGATAATGCCGTCAAAATCACCCAAGCGAATCTTTGGTCCCTGCAAATCTTGTACAATCGCAATTGGTTTGCCGTATTCAGCACTGGCCTTGCGAATCCACTCAATCTGCTGCTCACGCTCCTCGAAGCTGCCATGGCTAAAGTTAAGCCGAATGCCGTTAGCACCAGCCGTAATCAGCTGCAGTATCTTTTCGTAATCATTAGTAGCTGGACCAACTGTGGCCAGAATCTTGGTACGTTTGAAATGGTCAATCGGCACATTGGGTGCCTGTGAGGTAGTCCGCTGCATCTTACCTACTAGTGTAACTGTTTATGCTTGTTTTTGAAAGAAGTGGGACAGGGCTTACTACCAAATTAAAAAGCCCTACCTTTTGGGTAGAGCTTCTTAATTTGGTGAACCTTGAACCCTCGGTTTTTAACCCACTTGTGGCGGAGATAGTTCGTTGGAATGAGGTTATACGCAATATCAGCGTAAAGGCTGAACTGTTAAAGGCTTGTTAGGACTTAGTTGTTATACTCCTGCAGGGAGTAGAACTATCTTAGTTCCGAGATGCGATTGTTAATGGCTTTCCTTACCTCTTGTATCCAGTCTGCAAACTCATCCCAACCATTTTGGCGTGCAGTGTATTCATCTTGGTCCAGCCAGTCATTGGCAAGTACATCTAAGTAATCAACACCCTCATTAAAGCCCGCATCCCAATATATGGTATATTTATCGAACTCGAATTGAGCCTTATTTTGCTCGGTAACTAACCTACTTCCACTATAAAGCCATTCTTCCTGGTTCTTCTGCCACTCATTAGATAAACGAATTGCCTTTTGAATCTCAGGAATGTTGTCAAAATCAGTCTCCATACCAAGATGACCTTCAAGACTTATCGGATCTTTTATGTCTTTTGGGGATACTACCTTGAATGCTGCCTCAAAGGCATCCACTACATCCTGTCGTACTACTATGTCAGGTGTCGTTTCGTAAGTCATGCCTAAATCATAGCACCTTATGTAGAAAATCGAACCCAGTTAACAGGTACAAAAAAGCACCCTACTCCAAAACATGGAATACGGGTGCTTTTTCTAATCTGTAATTCTCTTCTGGTGATCTCGAGGGGAATCGAACCCCTGTTACCAGGATGAAAACCTGGTGTCCTAACCGTTAGACGACGAGACCCTAAATATGCCGGTGGCATATTTTGTAGACACGAGCGAAGCGTCGTTAGTACAACTTTCTCGGACTATGATTTTCAAAAATCTAGACCGAAAAATTGTAACATAACAGGGGCCAAATGAAAACCCCTCCCGCATATAACGAGAGGGGTTTTTGGCAGAGGTTTGGCAGAAGCCAACTCCTAGAGTCGGTCAGTCAAACCTTAGCTTAGGCGTCGTGCAAGCACGAACTTGTGTGCAATAGCACCAGCTACTGATACAGCAGCGAAGATACCAAACACATCACCAGCACCAGTGTTCACCAATGTAGTTGGTGTGCCACCAGTAAAGGTAACCTTTGCCTCACAAACACTTGTCTGCTCTGCACCGTTCACGTTAAAGCGAACAGTTGCACGCTGAGTGTATTCACCGTCTTTAGCGTATGTATGTTCAACGCCAGATGTCTTGTTAGTCAAGAGTGGAGCTGAACCATCGCCAAATTCGTATGTAACATTCTTTAGTGTTGCACCATTTGTAGCTGTGTACTGTACGCCCAGTGAAATACTGCGGCCGCCCAGTTTAGTTACATTTAATGCATCACATCGGTATGTAGGTGAAGTAGTCTGACATTCCTTAGTAACAGTCACAGTAGCGTTGTTGTTGTACTCACCAGTTTGGTCAGTATCTACAACTGCGATGTTCTTAAGAGTATTCAGGCCACACTGCAGCTTAGTTACACCTGCAACATCGGCAGAAAATGTGTAGTAGATTGTGGCACCTGGGCCAACACTACCACCATTCACACCACCGTGGAACAATAGGTCGTTATTGATAACAACACCATTTGGGTTTGCACCGTTGTACAGCTTAACTGTGCCGGGTACAAACGTCAGGTTAGCAGGCAGAGCATCGTGAACTTTAACGTTAGTCAAAGTTTCGTTGCCCAGGTTCTTAACAGTAATCAGGTACTCTACACGAGCGTTTGGCTGCGCAGACAGATTAGTTGTAGCACTGCCACCAGCAACACGAACTTGCTTAGTGATAGACACTGATGGAATCTTAACGCGTGCCATGAAGGTTACCGTTGCCTCGTATTCGTGGCAAGGCTTAACATCTTCAATAACAGCACCGTTCAAGATAACACTGTCAGCAATATGTGTTGTGACAATAGTTGGGTTACTACGTGAACCTGTGTTGTGCTTCCAATAAGTGCTACCAGGAATAAATTCCAGACGAGCATCAGATCGGTTCAGCGTTACACTAGCAGTGTCAGTCACGGTGTTGGTATTAGTACCGGCAATCGTAGCTTTCACAACTTGGTTTGTACCAGCAGCGGTTGGGAAATTAATCTTTATTTTTACGTCATTTGCCACACGGTTAGAGTCTGGCAATTCACGGTTGTGGTAGTACACAGAGAACTTTACGACTTCGTCGTATTTTGCACTGGTACTTGGCTTGTATGTAGTTTCGCCGGTAGTCTGGTTAGCAACACCGATAGAACCCTCAAGGAGGGCATCGACGGCCATAACAGAGTTAATCGGCAACGCGAGCAACGCGAATAGTACAACTAAAAATGCACCAACACGCTTAGGAGCTCGCTTGAAGTATGAAAATAGTTTATTCATAACAACTCCTTCTAATAGTTCAGTTAATAATCCCCTTAATTGGGGTATGGTTCTAGGTTCTTTTTGATTACTTGCTGCTGTAGTTGTTAATGAACGCCACTCTTTCCGGGCACCAAGTCAAATCATTACAGGTTATATGGGGTGTTGCAGGAAAACTGGTCGCGTAAGCGATAAAAGAGGATTGGAGTCGTCAAATGACAACAACATCTCTTTCCAGTTTCCCTGCGGCGATACAATTACTGCTTATTCAATTTTGAAACCACGAGGGTCCCCGGTACAGACAGTGTCAACAATGACAAAATCTTTGCAATTAAATGCAGTACCGGGGAACCCTGAACCGTTACAATCGCAAAACGATTAGACGCACAGTGCGCACGGTTCTACCTCAGCCTCAGGCCAACTTATCCTACCAGCCGTCGGGCTTGGAGGGTTCGTTGTCCTTTTCGGTTTCATCGTCAGAGTGAGACTCGTCAGATTCACCTTCAGCTTCAGCACCGTCGTTGCCGGAGTTGCCGTGGTCGGAATCGTCGGAACGATCCTTCTTCGGCGGCTCAGACTTCTCGGCGTCCTTGGTCGGCTCCTGCTTGTGACTGCTGACCTTGTCGTGAGTGGGGATATCGCTACCTCCACCACTGCTGGTGCTGTCGTGTTGATCTTGCTTCTTCACACAGCGACCGTCGTAGCCAACGTGCTCGTCGGACTTGCAGTCATGACCACCGCCACCACAGTTGTGGGTGCACTTGTGGTCACGATCATGATGCTTCTTTTCCCACACCTTGTAGGGGATGGGCAGTCTGTACTGCGGATTGGCGCAAGCACCACGCAGTGCAAACAAAGAAGTCACCTCGCCACGTTCCACCTGAGCCGGCGGGACAAAGATCAGCGCGATGCTGCTCTTGTTGTCCACCTTCTCGCGATCAGCCCGCTGAGGTCCGTTGTAGTAGTAGGTGTTACCCTCCCACACGACGGATTCATTGAACTGAACCGCAACCCAGTTGTCCTCGTCGAGGAGCTGTGTCTTGGTGGTCTTCGCGTCGTCCTCGCTGGTCTGCTGGATGGCAGCCTTCAGGGCGGCGCGAGCCTGCGGTGTGTCACTGTCGAGGAACTCAACAGCGTCGGCGGGAGTACGAATCTCTTCGCCATACACACCAGTGCCGGGGTCGTTGGTGTTGTCCACAAACTCATCGAACGTGAGGTCCGATTCGTTGTGTCCAACCTGCTCGAGCCCCTGCTTGGCGACGTCCACGACGACCTTGTGCTTTGCAGCAGTGGCAGCCGTGTTGACATCGGCTTTGGCCGTGTCTTCGTAGCTGGCATCGTTCAAGAAGGCACCCAAACCCATGAGGGCAAGAGCCAGAACGATGATGCCAACGATGATTACCGTCGGGCGCCAACGAGGTGAAGAAAGCCGAGCGCGGATGCGCTGGCCTCGAGTCATGACGACGGTGTCGTCATTGTTGTTGGTACTCATAGTTTTCCCCTTTCTTGGGAAAAGTAGTTTCGGTAGCGATTTGCTTCCGAAATGCCAGATTTCCCGTTAGGGTGGCGTCAGTGGCCACACGTATGTGAACACAGATACCACCCTAGCTTGAAAGGAGATAAAAATTGAATAGGTTACAGTATATGTATCATTCTGCATGGGAATAACCGGAGACCCCGAAAGGGCTCAACAGATACTGCAACCAATGCAGACCGTCCAGTACTAGCGTGTAGCGAAAGGAGTACTCATCCCCGAACACCCATCTGACTACAAAATGCCTCTGGCGCGCTAATTTGCCGTTTTGCTTCGCAGCATATACAGATATGCTTTGTCGCAATAACACCAAATTATCATCACCATATACATTTTTCGTCTCCAGATAAGGTCCAGGGATGAATACTAGCCACCTAATACCAATCAGCCTGCATTGCTTGCATCCCATAACAGATATATGAACTGTAATGATTTGACTTGTTAACGTACCCGATATGTATGGATTCCGGTTGGACCCTGTAAGGCGCAAAAAACCAACAATATTGGCAAAAAGCCGCTATCGTCAGTCAATATTCCACCTCTAAAGTTCCTCCCGTAACGGGGTGTTCCCACACCCACACATAAGGATGCTCTAAATATATCACAAAAAGCCATAAATGTCAATATATTTAGCAACATTTGTCAAATTAGCACAAGCGGCATCAACAGAGGCAGTCACGCTTCACTTACTACCTATAGTGCTACAGCTTAGGAATAGTTTCTGTATGTTTTTATACACTACGTAAACTATTGCTCGGGCTGGCTGACAGGCAGTTTAAGCTTTTCCTTAGAGAAGCTAAAACCAAAGGTACTGCCCTTGCCCACCGTGCTCTTAAAGATAATTGCACCACCCTGTGCCGCAATCACCTTCTTGGCCATAAACAGGCCCAGCCCAGTACCGTCTGGACGCGCCTTTTGTGCATTCTTAGCCCGATAGAACTTACCAAACAGGTGGTGCTGCTCATCCTTTGGTATACCAATACCATTGTCATTAACTGTGAATCTGACTTCTTTAGCAGTTTCTTCCAGTTCCAGCTCAATCTTGCCACCCGATGGCGTGTAATAGATAGCATTATCAGAGAAATTCATAATCACCTGACGAATCTTGGTCTCGTCCATCATCAGCATAGGGAATTTCTTGGGCTTTTTGTAAGTCAGGGTCAGATTACGACCAGCCGCGCTTGCCCTGAGCTGCTCAACCTCGCTCTCTATAACATCCGCCAGATTGGTTGGTTTAGCTTCAATAATGAACTTACCGGTACGCAAACGGGATAAATTTAAAAGGTCAGATATCAAATACACCATACGCTGACTGCTGGCAAATGATTGTTCCAATAGCTTCTTCTGGGTAGAATTAATCTCGCCGGCGTCACCCTCTAGCACCATGCTCACATAGCCCTTTACACTTGTCAGCGGTGTACGCAGCTGATGCGATGCCATACTAATAAACTCGTCCTTGGTCTCATCCAGAGTCTTGAGCTTCTGGTTAGATAGCTCAAGCTGATGCAAAACGCGTTGATTTTCTTCAAACAGCAGTTTGTTATCCAGTGCCACGCCAATACTCTCGCCCAGACGATTCAACAATGCGGTATCAGATGCCGTAACTTGCTCTGGTGGCTGAGTAAAACCTACTACCAGTAACCCCACTAAAGTCCGACGGGCATGTAGCTTCACTATATATACAGAGCCGAGACCAATGAATTGGCGGAGCGTATGCACATCTTCAGCCGTACGATTTACTAGCTCACCTATCTGATGGTCGCTCAGACCATCTAGGCTAAATAACTTGGCACTCTGAAAATTATCAAACCATTCGTTTGCTATCTCTACATGTAGGGGCTGTTCGAACACTGCCGCCACGTCTGCCTGACCTTCTGAACCACTACTCCAACCGCTCAGCTTCAAATCCTTACGAGACTGCGTTAGTAACCCAACAAATGGATACCCAGTGGCCTGCGTAATCGCCTCAGCAATATGCTCGCATACCATATTCAGGGATACTTGCGATTCCAAAGCTACCGAATCTATTACACTCAGTAACGACAATGTGCGGTTAGTATCGTGCAGCTCCTTGTTGCGAGCATACATCTGCTGCGATACTTCTTGTAGTGTCGCCTGTAGTGTCCGTTTACGAACAAAACCTTTGGTTGTGTCTTTGATTTTGGGAGTATCTTCCACCTAATAATCCTTACGCTTGTATATCAGTATACAGGGCCTCTGGGCGTATAGATAGATAAGGCTTAAATCTTCAGTGAAGATGGCTGCTGGTCAGCGGGTACCTGACTTAGCAAGTTAGCGACTGCTTCTCTACAGGTTTCTACAGCAATTTGACCAAAAAGTTCTTTATATTGGGCGACCAAATCATCTATAGCAATTTGTGGGCTGCCTTCAATGTCCACTTCATGCTGCGGCCAGTTTATCTTAAGCTCACCTACTAGCTTAGCCTGGTCAACAGCAATTGGGCCAATAATAGCTTCTTGTTGTTCAATAATTCTCTCGGCAATCTGGTCAAATATACCATCAAGCGGGTTTGTTGTGGGAGCAGGAGCTGAATCAGCTACCTGGGGCTGGGTTACTACAGTAGGAGTTATTGGATTTTCGCTAGGAGTAGTAGGCATCTGTACTGGCTGCTGACTATTCTGTGAATCTTCGCCTTCCATTATGACTCCTCCTTTACTGTCTTCTGCTGTAGCTTCTTATAAATATTCAGGAATTGGATTAGCGCAGTAGCCATGACGAAATAAGATATTAGGTAAAGTAAATCGGCGTATTGCCCAGCAAGATATTTATCTCTACTACTTTCGTAGACAAAATTAAAGTCTGCAACATATTGTACGAAAAGTGCCAAAATCACTAACAAAATACCTCGTTTCATCACACCTCCAAGTAACCTACGAGAGAGGAATAATGCAATTAACCCCAGAGAGATATATATTGCTTGACCCATCGGATATCCAAAATCAAGGAATACGGTTAAAGGGTGGCTAGTATCATATTCGTGGTTATGTAAAAAGACCGCATAAGATGCGACCAAGAGCAAAGCTGGTATTAAGAATGCTACTGCCTTGTATACACCCTTCTTTAGTGAAAAGCCTACGCCCGCAGTACGGCTAAGTAGCAAAGCTGCGATAATATACAGTACAACGCTACCAAAATAAGCAACATCGCCCCATGAAGGGTATGGAATTTGAATTTTCGCACCATATATATAGTAGGTATATATGAGTTGCCCGGCTTCTTGTGCTAATAATCCAAGGGAGAAAAACATCAATGCCCGACCGAGCAGTGTTTTGAAGCCACCCCATTTAACGGCCGCAACAAGACCAATAACTGCACCTATCAACGCAACAACACCATAGGTGCCGCCAAACCACTGCACAGCCACGCCTTGGTTCTCTACAACATGTTGAAAAGTGAACCACCACGCTAGAAATCCCAAAAAGACTGCTGTTACGGCGATTTGTAATTTATTTTTTAGAAAGCTCATTTACCTTTATTATCCTTAGGCTATTATATATGTCAAGCCTTAAGCATGATAGCCACTATTCTTTAGCATCAAAGGGTCGTGTATTATACTTCTTGGTATGTTTCCTACCTTTCCAAAATTTGAACCCTTGAAAATGACCCATAAGGACCATTATTCTAAGCTTATCGGTGAATATCCTGCGTATTCAGATATTTCCTTCAGCACGTTGCAAATATGGTGGAATCTAAGTGATCAACTCCAGGTCTCCACCCTAAACAAAAACATTATCATTCACTATTTGTTGCCATTTGATGAGGAAAATTCCGGTTATTCCATAGTCGGTCAATATGAGCTAGACGAAAGCATACAGTCCATTTTTGACTATCAAGTTGCAAATAACCTGCCTGCACGCCTGGTTCACGTACCTGAGTTTGCTATCAGCAATATTAAGAATAAACAAAATCTAAAAATAACCGAGGAACTTGATTACAACGAGTACCTACTAGACAGCAAGTTGCTCGCCACACTTGAAGGTCATGATTTGGGAAGAATACGCCGAAAAGTTGCAAGATTTTTACGTGAAACTGAAGGCATTGAAGTAAAGATTGAAAGCATGGACCTATCTGTAGCGAAAAATACCGAGACGCTTATGGAGAGTATAGTGTCCTGGGAAGAAGCAAGAGAAGCTCGGAATGACCCAGACCACACAGAGCACGATGCTATCCGAAAAACGCTAGGATACGCCAGCGATTTAGACACTAGAAACTTATGCATCTATCTAGATAGTGAACTACATGGAATCATACTCTATGACCTGTCGTTTGATGGTAAATCCTACATTATTCATCACCTGAAAGTTAACTACAGTACCCCTTTTATTTTTGATTATGCCACCCAGGTTATTGCTGAACATGCCACTAAAGACGAAATCCCATTAATAAACATGGAGATGGATTTGGGAATCGAGAATCTTCGTTATCACAAAATGAACCTCAAACCCGTTGATTTTTATAGAAAATATACCGTGGAACCACATGATTCAAATAGTAAATAATCTAACATGAAACCTCTTCTAACTTTCATTATGTGAAATAATGTTATAGTATTGGAAATAACTGATGAAAATAAATATGACAGCCGGCACGGGCGTTGGGCCCACAGAATTATCAGCGTTTGACCATGCGCTGGTAAACGCAGGTGTTGCCAATTTTAACCTTATATACCTAAGCTCTGTACTCCCACCGAATAGTGATGTTCATGTAGGCAATCACAAAGTTAGCCCTACGGGTAACTGGGGTGATCGTTTGTACGTAGTGGTGGCCCAGAAACGTACCAGCCAACGTAACCAAGAGGTATGGGCGGGTATTGGCTGGATGCAAGATCCAGAAACGAAAAAAGGCCTCCTCGTAGAGCACGAAGGCCACACCGAAGATGAAGTCCGAGCTGACATAAAAAACAGTCTTGAGGCACTTGCTCAAAACCGCGGCATGAAGTTTGGGCCAATCAATATGCACGTAGTTGGCAAAAAATGCGTATCATTGCCTGTCTGTGCGCTTGTTGTGGCAGTATTCGAATCTGCAGAGTGGATTACCAACCAACAATCTTAGGGTTGCCTATCCCTCGATAATATTTGTGGCTGCCTTGTCTCTTTGAGTCTTCTGTTCGTGAAACTTTGCTATATTCCAACCTGAATTTGCCAAACCTAGCGCTATAGAACCCAGTAAAGCAATGCTTGCGGGGTTGTCGGGCGTGGTGAGCGTTTCAAACGTACTAGCTATAGCATCCATTGGAGGACGTAATATGGGAACGCCACGATATATCTCACGGACTCCTTCTGCAGTACCAACCCAGGTGGTCGCTATGAGTGCAGCAAGGTATGCATTGCGCTTGAGACTTGGGGGATTACCTGCTAATGTTTCCTGCAAAATAACACTACTCGTGCCAATTGCGTTTACTTTACCGGTATCCACGACAAGAGTACCCAAAACTCGTGCGGCACGTGTTTTACGGGCGGCTAGTTTTTCACCTAGTTTTTCAAACTTTTCGCTTATATAACCCAGTGCGGTATATGGTGCATTAGCAATCTGAGACAAAGCCTTTCGTGGCCGAGACATTTTAGAATAGCGCTCTTCCGTATATTCTTCCATATCAGCGAAGGCACCCTTTAATTTACGGCTACGGGTTATTGCTGCACCAAGCAGAATGCTCTCTAACCCCACGGTTAAGCTCACTATCCCATCTTCAATTAATCGTTCTTTGGCAGGAGAATCAACATGAACTATCTTTTGTGATTCTTGCAAAACTTTGAAAGTGGCTGCATCTGATAGTGCTAAGTCGGCTACAGGAATAGTACATACAGCCGCCATGACAGCACGGCCAGCAAATTGACGTGTCTTGAGAAATCGAGGGCTAGATTCGGCGCGGTGTTTTGCGCGTTCTTCACGGTCAAGAATTGGCTGCTCAACCACGGCAGGGAGAGATTGGATTTCACTATGTATATCCTCAGGCTGTAATGACTGAATATTTACATCTGTTGGATTTGGTTGTGATATGGGTGAATCCATAATGAAAGTATTATAGCATAAACTTGATAAATAAGCAATACCTTTTTACTGATTAGTCGTCGAAGAGTGCAGAATATTCAAGCATTTCTGATTTGGTTGGTGTCTTTTGGTCTCCAGAAACAGCCTTACCCTTTCCGAGCGGCATACTTCCTGTAGCCACATTGGTCGGTTTCATGGCTAGGCCCAAACCATATTTTGCGCGCAATTGGTTCATTTGAGTAAAATCTTCTATTGGGAACAAAAATGGTCTACCAAGTTTAGATTGATACCACTGAGTGCCAAATAGCTGCTTCTCTCCTTTGAGAATCCTAACTCTATCTGTCAAACTCGGTATCGCCTCGGGGTGGACTGAGTGCCCCTCCTTGTGAGTGTCCTCAAAGACAGAAAGGATAGATTGCATAACGGAAAAATGAGCATGAAGACCAATGACTGATATTGCTTGAGACCCGTCAAGGCCAACATTATCTATACTTGGCTCTTTTATTTCCTGGAGAATCTGGTACACTCTTTGCGTTCTCTGATAACCATTAAACTTTAGGTCTTTTTCTCGATTCTTAGCCTGTTTTGTAGTAAGCGAACTCAGCTCCCTAGAGAATGATATTATCTCACTTTGGTCTTCGGCGAGTATATCAATTAATTCTTGCCGTAGCTGAGGATACTTCATAATTTATTATTATAGAGCAGCTTGGGGTGACTTAGAGCGCAGTGTAGAATTGGACTGGCTGCTCATTCGCAAGCGAATCCAGGAATTGCTCAGTTTGCAGGATATCAGGCAAAACATTCTGGGTTCTTGGGTCGACAAAGCCTACTACCGACCATCCTCCAAACCCCAGAGTTACTAGAAGCCCTCACCCAAGAAAAACCCCATTTTCTACACCCAACTGGGTAAGTAAGGTTAATCCTGTCTATACCAGGCCCACTACTACCACTGCTGCTGAGCTATTCTTGGTAATTTCTGCCAATGAAAATTCTTGGCCTGGATCTGAGCCGCCATACAGATTACCTTTGTATTTATTGGGTAAGATAAAGCCTCTTTCTAGTTCCACACTTTCGTGGCTTGCTATTTTTTCTAACACTTTGGCTATGTCTTCGTTTGGTGCACGTTGGATAGTGTCATTGGATGAAAGATCGGGGAACATAGTTGAAGATACCGATGCAAATAATCTCATCACTGCAGGGTTGCGCGTAATACCACACACCGTTTTAGCACTTGTGTGGGTTATTGCTTCTTCTAGCATATCGTGTCCGATACCACGGCCGTGATAGCTGGGGTGTACGGCTATACCGTTTACGTATAACGAGTGATCGTCTGAGATTCTGTATAGACCAAAGGCCACCGCCTCTAATCCAGAAAGGGCTATCTGGGCTATATCTGATGATTTAAAATTAGCATTCACTGCTTCTCCGAAATCCTGAATAGACCTACCGAATGCGCTGACACCGATTTCCTGACACTGTGGGTATCTATCGAGTGCATAAGAAGGGTTATCATAGAACTCTATTTCAATATTTGCCATTGTCTATAGTCCTCAGGAACTTAGTGATTACTGTATTGTTTCTGCAAAAATTCAGTTGTTCTGCGAATAGCGAGCTCTGCCGCTTCTTTTACGCCCTTGCCCTTATATAAACCAGCAATAAAATGAGCAAAAAAGGTATCACCGGCTCCGACAGTACTAGATATGTTTGTTAATGAGTTCACTTTTAGAGTGAGTAGTTCACCTTGGCAATAAATCTTTACCTCATGGCTGCCGTCGGTAATGACAAGTAACCTGCTTTTCTGCGATTCTACAACTTCAGAAGGAAGATACTCTATCTCTTCTTTTGTGCCCTTCAAGCAGTAAATGTCATCATAATTTCTTGCATCACTCCAAATATGCTTAGTCCCGAATGTACCTGCTATTCTTGTGTAACCTTGTATATCTATGAACAGTCGTGCTGGTAGCTGTAGGGAAGGACTAAAGTGCCACTCGTCAAGAACGGATGAGACCACAGTCCATTCATTAAACATGCTCTGTGAGATCTCCTTAGAAGGCAGTTGCTCAACCTTACCAACCTGATCTCGGTTATCATTGACTATTGTAACTGAGGCCGTGTCGCTGCTATGAGTTTCAAACGGAACTTTCTCTTCAAGAAAAACATTACTGATAAATAACGCTGGCCCACCTTCCTTCGTAAGCCACTCATTATCTGCACTTGATTGTATGCGATCAATCGCAAAGGTAGAGATTAGGGATATTTTATGCATGTCAGACATTGACTATTTATCGTCCTGAGCCCACGGATTTTTGAAAGTTATCAACAAACTGTTTAACCCTAATCCGGTCTATTCGTTGATCAGATGCTTTGATATTAATTTCATCATTTCTTGCAGCCCCTTCTTTGAGGGCCGTACTTACGATTACGCCAGTAATATACGGCGCTAGATGCTTGATGTTCTCTGCTGATGCGCCGCTGCCAACAAATATCGGGGTGGTTGGTAGAGCATCCGAAAGCTGACTAAGCTGCATTATGTCCGGAGCATCACCAGTCCATTTTCCTGTGACAATAAGACCATCAGAGCCATGTCTGTTAGCGAGTTTTGCAGTGCCTAGAATATCCAGATCAGTTAAGATTTGTGCATGCTTCACATGTATATCGGTTAACAACAGGATATCTTCTGCTTCTATAAATTTACGGTATTTCAGAACATCTTGCGGGTTGCCAATGACTCGACCATAGGAGGTTTCAACTTCATCAACAAATACCGGTACACGGACAAACTTTGCCCCACAAATCTTGGCAATTGATAGGGCCGCCTCGTAATCATTCCAAAGAACAGACACTCCAAGTGGCAACTTAGTGTGTTTACTGATCTCGCTAAGGAGATACGTCATTGTAGCGACTGTTTCCGGACCAACTTTTATTTTGTGAGGTGTATCATAATTATTCTCAATCATGACAGCATCCACGCCACCCTTCTCTAGTGAAGCTAGATCAGCCAGTGCATCTTTCAGAACAATATCTACATTAAAGCTGGAGCTATAGCCAAGAAGTGGTCCAAAGTGAATCATTCCAATGACTGGATACTCGGTATTAAATATATTCTTGATATTGCTCATTAATTAAATCTTTCCACAATCATAACAGCCCTAAACTATGTCAAAGTTGTCGGGTGAGGTGTTCTTAGCTTCTATTAGTGCACTAACTATTGTATCAGTCTTCTCTGTTTGCATACCAGTGTAATCTGGGCTAAGAACACCGCTTATCCAACAGGTTAACATACCAATTTTTCGCGCAGGTAGAATGTCTTGACTCAGCGAATCTCCTACAGAGATTACATGGTCAACCCCTATATTAAATTCCGAAGCGATTTCAGAGAATACCCTTGGACCATCCACTTTCTTAGGCGGGCCATTTTCACGAGTATACGCATGGAATCCATCAAAATTAGAACTGATATCATAGCCTGACTCAGCAAGAATTCTCATTGCCAGCAAGTCTGGGCTGCTAGTCAGTGCAACCGTCAGAACACCTGCATCCCGCAAGCTTGCTATGGATTGGCTCAGATCAGACTTGTCATGAAATAATTCATCTGTTTTGATCTGCACCATCGTGTCATACAAAATATCAAAGTTTGGTGATTTTTTACTGATATCCGAGAAATGCTCAGTAACAGTACCACTAAATAATGCGTGCTCAGCACCATTGTAGTTTTCACGGTAGAAGCTTGCTAGATGCTCGGCTCGCTCATCATCTAGGCCAAAATGTTGGGCAATTGCCAGCTTCACTGACAGGGAGTACTGCTCATAGAATGCTGGATCCTTTGGAAAAGCAAGTGTGTGGTCAACATCAAAGATAGCCATCTCAACACTAGACAGTAGCCCTGATTCAATTGGATTTATCGTAAACCGTTGATCCATTCAGCACCTTTGTCACCTGCATAGAGCTTGGTTGCTGCAACATAATCTTGTAGCTTATCCAGAGCAAGCCCTGACTGGATTACTTCCAAGGCTTCTTTTGTGGCCGCACGTAAGTAACTTTGGTTAACTCGCCTAGAATCCACATCTAAAGCGTCAGGCTCTGTAAGATACTTTGTCGTAAATATGCCAAGCCCTGCCGTCATAGCAAGATACATAGACTTTGCTTCGTCTTCCCCGCTGAGGGCGGCACGATTATTACGGAGGATTTCTTCAGCATTATTAGGAATGAGGAGCTTCTTTAAACTCATTTTCTTAAGATCACGTGGGTCGTAAAAATCCTCTTGATACAATGCGTAGGTGCCTTTAGGTTTTCCGTCCACCGCAAAACCAACCAACGATGCATACGGGAACGGGGCAATCTCATCAATTCGTACTCTTTCCTTTAGTTTTGGATTTGCATAATACGTAGTGTCTTTGAGCATCTTAGGGTCAATCTTTTTAAGATTTGTACCACAATAGACTGCACTATTACCGTATTGCTGGTAGCCTTTCTCTGAAAGAATAGTTAATGCATCTAAGATTGTGTCTGGATGTACTTTCTCATTCACGCCAATAAATGCCTGAACTGGGCTCTCGGCTGAAACGGTAAATGCTAGTGGACCTATGATGTGGTTAATCGTCTCACCTTTGAGAATGTGAGATAGTGTATGTATAGTTCGTGTGTTGTGACAACTTGACATAAATAGGCCTGATTCTTTAAGTGTCAGATCATAGGCCTCAGGGCTATGGAAGTCGGAACGAGCACCTACTTTTTCAATGGCAGTCTGCCCGGCAAGCTTTGAGGTATTTGGATATGAGTGGTGCTTGTGTACTGGCCCAACAGCGGAAAGAACAAGTGACCCAAGTGTTGAAAGGCTGAATAATTTTGAAGCCTCCCCGTTTTTGATGTCATATCCCTTATCACCGCCCATACCACCAAATGACAGAATCGGAACTTTAGTCTCTGTTCTAACTACCGTATCCAAGTGAATGGTCCCAGCTACTAAACCAGCAATCTCACTACTAGTAAGACCACGGTAGGCTTCCTTTACGGACATACCTTCCAGCAATGCCGTCGCCTGAAGCATGTGTGTCAGATCAAACTCCGATACATCATTAGTACCAGGTAGGCCTTTGATATCACCCTTAATTATTCGGGCAAGTGGACGATTCAGAGCGCTGCATACAAATGATGTTAAGCTAAAAGACTCCTCAAAAGTGAGGTCTTTTCCGTGCTTTAAAGCATCGTCTATTGTGTAAAAACCTTGTTGTTCAAATAACGGGGCCATGTCTCTACGAGCAGCATCAACCTTTTCTGGCAAGCTAGCAGCATAGCCTGTTGAATGAGCAAGCTTATTAAGACTCTCGTTGCAATCAATTCGTATAGAGCCTCCATCTGCCTGAGGTAAATCCTGTATGTAAGGTTCGCCCCCTAATTGCATAGTGGCGACTTGTTCAATACCTGTATTCATAGTATGTGCCTTATAACCCAGAGGGTTTCATTTAAATAGCTTAGTTTGAGGTCTAAAAGCCCATTGAGCTCTTCATTTTGCCCAATACTTCCGTTGCGTTCTGGTGGGCTTTGCTGGCGCCATCTTCTAACACTTTATCTACATATTCTTCCGAGATAGCTGCCTTGCGCGTCTGAAACTCCAAAAGCAAGTCTTCAGTGATGTCACCCCACAGGGCCTTGAAGCTCCCCATCACGGCCTTACCTGCCATATGCGCCTTCTTTAAATCTTTCAATTCATCCAAGTGCCCTTCATCAGTCGTAGTCTCTTTTGCTACAAGAAAATGACTGTCAACTGTCTCGTTCCATTCACCTGAATTTGCTGTTGCAGCGCGCTTTATTTTGCGGCGTGCCAGGTCTGGTTCGTCGGTTAACAGAATGGCTTGGTTGGGGTTGGTCTTGCTCATTTTACCCTTACCATCGAGACTGAGAATCCTAAGTGACTCCACGGCCAAGATACGGGGTTCTACGAGAGCTTCATTGCCAAACCTACTATTAAATCTGCTCGCAAGTTTTCTGGCCAATTCAAGATGTGGCTCTTGGTCTTCACCAACTGCAACCAATGGAGTCTCTTGAGCAAAAATGTCTGCTGCCATGAGTACTGGATAGCCGAGTAATCCAAAGTTTGCCTTTAACTCATCGCCGCTTTCTAGGTCGCCTTTTCTAAGTGCCGTTTGCATCTTTTCCTTAAGATTTGGTGTACGCGCAAGTTCCGCAACACTCACATAAGGAGCAAGACGATTAGCAATCTGAGTAACCGGAGCTTCAATCTCACTTTGCAGATAAATGGTCGTCTTGTCTGGATCAACCCCAAGTGCTAAACAATCATGAACAACTTCACTTCTATATGGAGCAATCTCACGAGGATCGTGGTCTGTCAATCCGTGAAGGTCAGCAACAAAAACATACAGGTCATTTTCTGGATTATTTTGTATTTCGAGTGTAGGCTTGATGCCGCCCAAATAGTTGCCAACCGTAAGATCACTTGTTGGCCTAAATCCGCTAATAACTCTTGCTGCTTGCTCTGACATACCCTTCTCCTAGCTTATTTTGCATATATTAGCAACTATTTACTAAAATTTCAACTATATTGTTTTACAAAATTACGGATCATTTCTAACCCATATTCTGTGCCAAATGACTCTGGATGAAATTGAACGCCATGGATGGGGTAAGCTTTATGTCGTATAGCCATTATCTCTTGGCCGTTTTCTTGGCTCGAGTCGTCGTCATCAGAAACTACAGCAGTGACAATAAGATGATCTGGTATAGGCTTATTTGTATCAACCATCAGCGAGTGATAGCGCATGACATCTATTGACTGAGGTATGCCGCGGAATAAAGCATCTTCAGCAAGAATGTGGATGCGGCTTGTTTTGCCATGTATTGGTATGTTTGATCTTTTTAGACTAGCTCCAAATATTGACGTGATTCCCTGGAAGCCTAAGCAAACGCCTAATATTGGCAGACCTTTCGTCCCGAAATCTTCAATAACCGCACGACACAATCCAAAATAGTTTGGATTATCAGGAGAACCCGGGCCGGGGCTGATAACAACAGCATCATACTTACCCTTCTCTATATCCTGAAGAAAGTCGTCATCATTCCTTTTTACATCTACGTTCTCTACGCCTTCACACTTCGCAAATAAGTGCTGTAAGTTATATGTAAATGAGTCGTAATTATCTACTATTAAAATTCTCATGACTCGTCCTTAAGTGACTGGAGCGTAGTTTCCATCGCTGCTAACTTATGCCCAATCTCTTCGTATTCCTTTTCTGGCACAGAATCATATACTATGCCTCCTGAAGTTTGCGTGAAACACTCATCACCTGCACAGAATAAGCTACGTATCGGCAAACAAAAGATCGCATCGCCTGTCATGCTCAGCCTGCCAACTGCGCCACCGTATGGGCCTCGAGGCTCAGACTCATTATTGCTTATTAACTTCATTGCTTCTATCTTAGGAGCACCAGTTAATACACCTCCGGGTAATATACTGGCTAGCACGTCATATCCAGTAGTGTCTTTCTTTAAAACTCCACGTATATCACTCACAATATGCTGAACATGACTGTATCTAATAAGATATTTTAGGTCAGTGACCTTCACACTGCCTGGGACACAAATCTTAGATATATCATTTCTGTGAAGATCAACCAGCATATTATGCTCAGCAACTTCTTTAGGGTCATTCATTAATTCTCTTACTAGACTCTTGTCTGCCCTTGGGTGCTTACTACGGCGCGTTGTGCCAGCCGTAGGCGTAGTCAACACATCGCCGTCAACTGCAGTAATTAAAACCTCTGGGCTAGCACCCATTAACTCTTGGTTGTTAAATTTAACGTAGAACATGTAGGGGCTTGGGTTAACTTCCCTCAGCTTGGAGTAAACTGCGATTTTATCGCCCTGAATTTTATACTTGTTCTTGTAGCCCACTTCAATTTGAAAGATATTGCCCCTCTTAATCTCTTCCAGCATGTCATTTACGACTTTATTGTGCTGATCCTTGCTTAGTGTATGGCCCTTAGATGAAAAACCATCTAATTTCATAGGAATTTCTACTTCATCAAGTCCAGAGATTAGATCGACAACCATAGCAGAACGATCGTCGTGATATGAATAGTAGTACAGTTCGTCTGTGGTTGAGTCATAAAGTAGGCCGTCTAGGTATAGACCAAGATGAAAGTTATCAAAATCTTTATGCTCTTCCAGGGATAGTATTGGTTCAAAATAATTTACTGCTTCGTAACTAAAATAACCTATCAGGCCACCAAGCCGAGGAGTTCCAGCATAGTCAAGCTTAATAGTATCTCTCAGATAGTTATACGGATTATTTGTTTCAAAACTAATGTTCTGATTATCGGTATTGCAAAGATTGCGCATAGTATCTTTATCACCACGTATCTCTAAGTTATTGCCATTTGCGATTAGCTCTGCCGCAGGCTCAAAGCCGATGGCGAAATATCTATCCTCGTGTCGGGGTAATGCTAAAGATTCAAAAAGATATGCCGAGTTGTATTTTTTCTTTAATAAATAAAATAGCTTATAGTAGTCAATTCCTACCGCAATAACCTTGCCTAGGGGTTTACGATTTATCCAATCTAGATTCAAATTTGGGGGTGTTACTTTTTTGTGTGTATTCATAGGGAAGGTTCAGGCCTCGGCTTACCAGCCTCGCCCTTTCTTCCATGTTCTGTGCGGAGTACTGGCAGGATGTTCTCCTTGGATCTTTCTTGACTCGGACATAATTGCCTTGAAAATTACGTGTGCTGATGTTGGTTTTAATAAGTGACCGACGCTCGCCTCACCAACTTTACGTAATATATCCTTTTCTCTCTGCCCAGCATGTACAGGTATTTCATGCTCTTTTTTAATCTGGCCGACCTGATCGCTTAGTACTGCACGTTTCTGCAGTAAATCTAAAATTTGATCGTCAATTGTATCTATCTGTGTTCTTATGTCTGCTAGTTCAATAGGGGCAAAATTATCAGATAAACACTCCGAACTTGACCCAACAGAATCAGTAAACATTGGTGTACTATAATTCTCTACGTTCATTACGTGTCCTCTTCTTTAACTTTTGGATAATTATAAAAGATTTGGAAGTATAATGCAAGATATCTATGTCTTTCGGGAAACAAGAACGGGCTTATCGCCCTCAATCCTCGGGACGATATGTATATGAGCATGAAATACTGTTTGATTAGCCAGTTTACCGATGTTTGATATGACATGGAAATTCTTATAGTTATATTCTTCCTGTATCAGGTCACGTGCCTGCAATACCATGGTATGAACCTCAAGCATCTCTTCAACCGAAAGGTCAAAATATGATTCAATATGTCGCTTGGGTATGACTAGCTTATGCCCAGGATTGTGGGGTTTGATATTTTCTATACCGTAAATCAAAGGTGTTTCTGCAAAAACTGTATGTTCAAATTCAAGCGGCTCGACACAAAATTTACACGCATCATTCATGGCAAAGACCTCAAGCTAATGTTGTAGATTTAATAATACATATGGCAGGGCCGAAACACCACATGCATATTTGGTTTCTGGATTTTGTCTCTGCTATTTTTATTTCAGCAAATTTAGAGCGTTATTAACACATACATGCATACTCTCGGACATGTTAAGACCATCAATATTACTATTATCGACCCATGCATAATCGTCATGTTCCTTAGGATTGAGAATAACTTCTCCTGGCTCTGTTTCTACTAAGAAATTGACTTGTCGAACATGTGGCTTACGATCAGTAGAGTAATCAAAGCCTTCAAAATTCGTTATAACTCTAGCTACCGTCAGCCCAGTCTCTTCTTTTACTTCACGAAGAGCTCCTTCAACTATGGTCTCTCCTTGATTGACTCCACCCCCTGGTAACTCATAGACTCCACCTAAAAAGTCATTAGCAGATCGACGAGCCATGAGAATCTTGCCGTCACGAACTATTGCTACGCCAGTAGAAATATGTGTGACCCCGTCCTTTTTTGCCTGTTCTCGAAAATCGTCTTCTGAAAATGTTGCATCGCTCTGCATATCTACTCTCCTTATTCTGTGAAACAGAGTATATGAAGAGGTTGCCATTCACAATTGATTACGTCTCGAAAATAAATATTCAGTTGAACTTGAGTAACTACCTAATCGAGTTCAATTCCTGGATTTTTTCTCTGTTTTCGGCTAGTACTGCCCCATACGGCAATATTGAAAGACTAACGTGATGAGCGGCTACGCAAGCTAGAAGACCTGTAAAAAATTGGCGTGAATGGCTATTCTAGACTGACCTCGATTTAACCAAACAGCAACTGTGTGCTTGTTTACTGCGTAGAAATACCTTAGGATTAGGGTATTCATCAGACAAATCTTTCGTACACGAAAGGGCCCCCAGTATGAGCACTAAAATTGCGATCATCGAAGATGATCAGGCTATAAGCCAAATGTACCGCATGAAGTTTGAGGCGGAGCAATTTGAAGTGGAAACTGCCGAAAACGGTAAACTCGGCCTGGAGCTCGTCGACAAGATGCGTCCTGACATTGTGCTACTAGACCTTATGATGCCCGAAATGACCGGCGATGAAATGCTCGTGAAGCTACGCGCCACTGAGTGGGGCAAAGAAATGAAAGTAATTATTCTGACAAATATGGGCGAGCAAGAAGCGCCTGAAATTATAAAGACACTGGGCGTACGACGCTTTATCGTAAAGGCCGAGATGACACCACGACAAGTTGCCGACATGGTAAAAACTGAGTTAGCTGCGTAGGCCATGGCAAAACATATCGTACTAATTGAAGACGACAAGTTGCTCTCTGATATGTATCAACAAGCCCTGATTAACGAGGGTTTTCAGTGTTCTGTGGCGCTGGACGGCTCTACGGGGCTTGATTTGGTAGACCATGTGCAACCCGACTTGGTATTGCTTGATTTGATGCTGCCCCAGATGAGCGGTGATGAAGTGCTGGAAAAAATGCGTATAGCAGACCGAACCAAAGACACTCGAGTTATTATTATGACCAACATCAGCGAAGCAGAAGCCCCAGAGCGACTCAAAACTCTACAGTTTGACCGCTACATCGTAAAAGCCAATACCACCCTGCTGGAAGTCATAGACATCATCAAGCAAGCCCTCAACCCAGCTACTGTCTAGGTAGGCAAAAACACCGTATCAAGCTACTATATAGACTATGAAGATTGCTATTTTAGGCTTTGCCGGACAGGGCACCTCTGCCTATGAATACTGGAATACCGCGGATAATCAAATAACTATTTGTGACCAAAATACCGCAACGGCTATTCCATCTGGTGCGGCCAGCCAATTGGGCCCCGACTATCTACAAAATCTCGACCAGTTTGACCTGATTGTTCGCACGCCAATACTGCACCCACGTGATATTGTGGCGGCAAATCCCAACGCACCAGACATCCTCGATAAGGTTACTACTAACACCAACGAGTTTTTCCGTGTCTGCCCCACCAAAAATATTATTGGCGTGACGGGTACCAAAGGCAAAGGTACTACCAGCACATTAATCACACGCATCTTAGAAGCTGCTGGCAAACGTGTTCACTTGGGCGGTAACATTGGTATTCCACCACTGGAACTGCTCAAAGATAATATCCAGCCTGATGATTGGGTAGTGCTTGAACTAGCCAACTTCCAGCTCATTGACCTACACCATTCACCACATATTGCCGTGTGTCTGATGGTTATGCCCGAGCACTTGGATTGGCACGAAGATATGGAAGAATACATTGCCGCCAAGCAGCAGTTGTTCATCCACCAAACCGAACAAGATATTGCGGTTTACTATGCCAACAACGAAAATTCTGAAAGTATTGCCGATGCTAGCGAGGGCACACTAATCCCCTACTACGCCATACCGGGTGCAATCATCAAGGGTGATTCAGTTGTTATGCATAATCAGGAGATTTGCAAGACTAGTGAGCTGAAACTACTGGGCCAACACAACTGGCAAAATGTCTGTGCCGCCATCACCGCTACCTGGCAAATTACCCAAGACACTGACGCCATTCGCCAAGTTCTAACCACATTTAGCGGGCTTGAACACAGGCTTGAACTAGTACGAGAACTACGTGGGGTGCTGTACTACGATGATTCTTTTGGCACCACCCCAGAAACGGCCATGGTTGCAATTGAATCTTTTAGCCAGCCAAAAGTAGTAATTCTGGGCGGCTCTGATAAGGGCGTGTTGTTTGATTCCTTGGCCAAAACCGTAAAGCAAAATGATGTCCGAGCAGTAATTGCCATAGGCAAAATGGGACCAGCTATTGCCAAATCGCTACGTAGTGTAGGGTTTACTAATATCATTAATGGCGGACAAACCATGGCAGAAATTGTTGCCCAGGCAACTGATGCCGCAGAATCGGGTGACGTAGTTTTACTCTCTACTGCTTGCGCCAGTTTTGACATGTTCGCCAACTACAAAGACCGTGGTGAACAGTTCAGGGCGGCCGTTACCGCGCTGTAGCTTTGGCGGCACGGATGACGTTTTCGAATAGTGCACAGACGGTTAAGGGGCCAACGCCACCTTTAGCTGGCGTAATGGTTAGGTCTTCTCGTTCATAAAGCTCTGGCGCAACATCCCCTACTGTTTTTCCGTCTTCGCTTGCCACGCCAGCATCCACTACTACCGCACCCGCTTTAACCATGTCTGGATATAAAATTGCTGGACTGCCGGCAGCCGTGATGATGACATCTGCCTCTAGTGTCTGCTCTTTCAGATTGGTCGTGGAGCGGTCTGCCACACTAACATCTATTTCTGATTCTTTGAGTATTTTTTCTAGGGGTGCGCCTACCAGCTTGCCCTTGCCAATGAGTAAGACTTTTTTGCCCTGTAAATCGATGTTATAGCCCGCTAGCAACCACATGATGGCCATGGGTGTAGCTGGCTCGAAACCTGGTGTCTGCCCCAGAGCATCAACATCCTTATTCGAGGCGACTAAGTTTACAATCTCGTCAGTTTGGCTTGGGTCTGTCAGGGGCAGTTGAACAATAATGCCGTGTACGGAATTGTCTTGGTTGAGTTGCTCGATAATCTTTGGCACATCTGCTTGCTCAGGATGATGTGATTCTACAATTACACCCAGGTCATCACCGTAGCGCTTCTTGAGTCGTACGTAGGTATTAATCACTGGGTCGTCTTTGACCTGAATAATTGCGAGTTTGGGCTGGACACCGTGCGCCTGAATAAGCCCACGAACTTCATGTGCTTGACGCTGCTTGATATATCCAGCTAAGTCTCTGCCGTTGAGTAGTTTCATCGATACTCATTGTATCCTATCTGTTAGCTTTCTATAAATATTAGTTGTACTAGCAATAAATCATGCTATAGTTCAGCTAATACTACTTAAGTTTTTATTAAGGAACCTCTTATGGACCAACAACCAGTCACACCCCAAGAGCCAGCACAGCAAACACCATTACCTCTCGTGCCCGAAACATGGCCAGGTGCATGGGGAGCTTATAAATACTCAAAAGAAGCTATTAAACGAAACTGGGTAGTACTGCTAGTACTGATTCTTATAAGCGGCATCGTATCAAGTATTTTAGAAAAAAGTCTGGGCCAGTCAGGACAACTACTCAGCAGTTTATTTAGTATCTATATTAGCGTTGTTACGATGGTAGCCTACTTTATAACCGTACGTGGAGGAGCAATTTCTTGGGGCGATGTGCTAACAAAGACTGCACCAGTGGTATATCTCAAATATTTTGTGAACATAATTGCTTTAGGGCTGTCACTAGCGGTGGCGTTTTTACTGCTAATCGTGCCGGGCATCATCCTACTGCCACGACTTATCTTTGCACCATACCTGCTGGTTGATAAAAAGCTCGGGCCACTTGAAGCAATGTCAAAAAGCTGGGAAATCTCTAAGGGCCATAGCGGCAAAGTCTGGGGAGTTATTGGAGCAAATATTGCCATAGCTCTACTCTGTGTCACCATCATCGGCATACCGTTCTCGTTGTACTTCCTGTTTATGTATAGCGCCACTTTCTATGTACTGTACGAATTTATTACTACTAAAACCTCTGTAGATATTGCAGCACCCGTTACTAATAAATAGAACAACTTAAAGACCAAAGAAAATGCCTCAGACAAACTGAGACATTTTCTTTGGAGGGCCCACCGGGACTCGAACCCGGGACACGAGGCTTAAAAGGCCTCTGCTCTACCAACTGAGCTATAGGCCCGTGGAGACCCAAGGATTGTAGCAAATCACCTCTGTTTTGGCAAGAATCATACCCTATTCAGTAATAAATCGCCAAAGCCTATCCTTCTCCCGACTAATACCAATCCGCCTAGTGGCAATAATGTCTAGTTTAGTGTTATCGGGGGGCAAAAGAACAAAACGACCTTCGCCTAGCTTAACTCCATTATCATCTCTTGTGATATTCAATGCCTGACACACTTTTGCTGGACCGTTTGTTAGTTCTGAATCGGGCCGATTATTACGACGTTCACGTATAGTATCTAGCCCCTTGTCAGGTACTAATGCACGTATTAGTACAGCCTCACCGTCGCCTTGTTTGCCTGTAACAATATTCATGCAGTAGTGCATACCGTAGGTGAAGTAGGCATAGATATAGCCTGCTGGGCCAAACATAATCTGATTGCGCCTGGTCTGGCCATTGTAGCTATGACTTGCTGCATCTTGTTGCGTATACGCCTCTGTTTCAACAATCATCCCACCAACTAGGCCATCAGCCTCTTGGCTATATAGCCGCCAGCCGATAAGTTGGCGTGCAGCACTCACAGCCCCTGCTTCCAACAATTCCAGCTTATCCATGCACGAATTCTAACACTTTATGGGTGATGCTTATTCGCTAGCGTGTCTATGACCGACCCAATAGGGGCGCAAGACAGTTTCTATAATATACTGCGCTTGTTTCTGGTTGATTCGGCCCTCTGCTAGGGCTACCATGACAGCTTCAGAATGCTGGTCGTGCTGCCACTCACTCTCGCGGTCGGCCATAAACTGCTCTGGGCTAATCTCGTTATTCATACCTTCTACATAACGAACCTGGTATAGCTCAACCATATCCTGCGGCATAGAGGGATATGGTCCGTGCATCACGCCTTCTGTTGGTAATTTATGTTCAGCCATTGTATACGTATTATAAGCCCTAGAAGCCAGCTTTGTGACGTTGGGCTAGGCGTACTTGAAAGAGATTAATCTCTTTCTCTAGGTCAACATCAAAACTATTCGAAAGTGTTGTTATGGAAATAATCAAATCTGCTAGTTCTGAACCAAGATTCACTTTTATATCTTTTCTGGCTTTTGCGCCACCAGTTTTCCTGATAGCCTCAGCAACCTCGCCAAGCTCTTCCAGAATGTACAGAAGTTGTAACTCTGTACTGGGCTGATGGTTTGAGCGCTTGGCCCAATCATCCCTTACCCATTGTTGTAGTTGTGTGATCGTCATAGTGTTCTCCTTTCAAATAAAAAACACCCGTGTTTATAAAACCCAGGTGCATTTTTCCAAGGACCCAACCAACCATCCATACCGTCTAAATTATGCTGATATTATAATACTACAAATAGATTATGTCAATGGTGGTACACCCGGCAAGAGACGCACATCTGTAGCCATGCTCGATGCAAGCATCTGCGCGTGGCCTGGATGACCGAACTTTAGCTCGAATCTTGTCTCGATAAATCGAGCAGAAATTAAAACCACCCATAAAGGGTGGCTTGAATTTCTCCTGGTACACCCGGCAAGATTCGAACTTGCGACACCTGGTTCCGAAGACCAGTGCTCTAATCCGCTGAGCTACGGGTGCATAAAGGCTTTTACAGATTAGCACATCTGTTAGAAACATGGTAGCAGCTTGGCTGTGGCTTATCTCACAGTCATAAGCAACTTACTACGGTACGATGATACATGCCAATTAACGCCAAGGAGGTACGTATGGCACAATCAGATCGTGGCTTTGCATCCATGGACCCGGATAAGCAACGGGCAATCGCCAGTAAGGGCGGCAAGGCTACTGCAGGTAAGAACCTTACTACAGCCGCCCGAGCCAAGGGTGGGCGAGCGAGTCGCCGTGGCAGCACCACTGCTATGTAGACGCAGACTTATAGCGCTAGTTTACCCTAAAAACCGCCCTATTTTGGGCGGTTTTGTTATTGCTGAGATTTAAGATCGATGTCTTGTTCGGCCGTGGACTGTGGCAACGACTTTGTTTCGTGTGAGCGGCTATGCTCTAATAATGTTTTTTGTAGCAAATCAACAACGCTCTGTGCGTGTTCACGGCTCATACCAAGACGTGAGATAGTAAGCGGCTGATTGTTGGGGCCAGCTGTCTGCATAAAATTCAGCACGACACCGTGGTCATTAACCACTACGTGTGCCATATCGGTGTAGCTGATGCGTGTATCTAGTGGCATCACCATGACGGCATTCTTGATATCGCCGATTGCGTCAGCACTCATGCTAATAGTACCTGTATCGGTTTGCTCGTAGCCGGCCATCTCCCAGAGCTTGGTGGCTTCGTCTTCTTTGATTGCAAAATGACTAATCAGTAGCAGCAAGATGTCTTCGCTTGGTCGATTGGTGCCTTGCTCGAATTCAGACAATACGGTTGGTTCAATTTCGACAGCGCCCGACACATCAGCCAGACTCTCGTGCAGCTTTTGCCGCGCACCCTTTAATCTCGCCCCCAAGTTTTTGTATGGAAAATCCTGTTTCATCTCTGCCATTCACTATCCATGGTACGCCTGTCCGAACCCGCAATCAACCCCAAAGAAAAGGATTACAACATTCAGTAGGCCGTATGTTTTAAGGGCAGGCCTGGCTGGACAGTAAGCTGTTGAGATGCGAGACTTATGGTATGTATATATTAGAGAACGTACCCTTGAGTACCCACTCAACCATGCGACTCGGTGGTAATGCAGCCTATTTGACCGATATTTCTACCAGGCAAGAGATTGCGGAAGCCATTACTTGGGCAGAAGAGCGTCAATTACCCGTCATGATGATTGGTGATGGCAGTAACATTGTCTGGGAAGATATTGGCTACCCTGGCTTGGTGCTGGTCAACAAAATTGAGGGTTATGAACTGACTGGCGACTACGACGACAGCCAGTACATCACAGCCGGTGCGGGCATGAACTGGGATAATTTTGTGGCCAAAACTGTGGAAGCGGGACTGTCTGGTGTTGAGTTTATGTCATTAATCCCTGGTACTGTTGGTGCAACTCCCGTACAAAACGTGGGCGCCTATGGCGGCGAAGTCTCAAACGTCATCACCACAATCGAAGCCTATGATAAGGAACAAAAGCAATTCGTCACACTCCGTGGCAGTGACTGCGGCTTTGATTACCGCACTAGCATATTTAAGACAACTGAGCGCGGGCGGTATTTCATAATCAATGTCACCTTTTGCCTGCAAAAAACTGCACCGCAGCCGCCGTTTTACGCTTCACTACAAAGTTATTTTGACGAACACAAGGTTACAGACATAACCCCTGCTGCTATTAGAGAAGCGGTGATTGCCATTCGCTCTGCTAAACTACCCGACCCGGCAGTCGTGGCCAATAATGGCTCATTCTTTGCTAATCCGATTATCTCCAACGCAGATGCCCTGCAATTAACCGCAGACTTCCCAGATGCACCTCACTGGCAAACAGCCGCTGGCGTCAAAGTTTCTGCAGCGTGGCTAATTGAAAAAGCAGGGTTCAAGGACCGCCACGACGCCGAAACCGGCATGGCAACCTGGGCAACTCAGCCCTTAGTCCTGGTTAACGAGCACGCCGAAAGCACTGCCCAACTCAAAGCTTTCAAAGCCAAACTCGTTAACACGGTACAGCAAAAATTCGGCATAACTCTCGAGCAAGAACCCGAACTGATTTAAGTTTGCAAAAAATTAATTCGGGCGCATAATCTCTATCATTATGGAAGAACAGTATGCTGAGGGTGGTGTACAAGATTCCGAGTTTGGTATGTCAATTGAGGCAATTAGCCTGCTTGACATCGCCGAACGTGCCTATTTCGATGCCTGCGGAGATTATGCCGAGCGGCCAAGCCAAAATAATCTATCCAAGATTAAAGACTTTACGCTTGAACAGGCGCTCGCTTTCTCAAAAGCGCTCGCTAATATCTCGAACGAGAACAATATTGAAACATATGCGATTCAAAGTGAAGCGCTATTCAGTGGAACAGAAAGTCGTCGTGTCAGTTTCTTGAATGCCATTACTGACAGCGAGTCGTTTTGGGTAACTAACGTACAGATGCCCGAAAGTGAGGAGCTCCTGGACGAAATCATGGCAATGCAGAGTGTATTAAATTACTGGACGCAACGGAATTCCGGTTCCCTACAACACGATACGAATCAATTTATTGACCTAGTGCAAAAAAGTCCTGCGGCAGAACGCTTTAAGCGTCACGAAGAGCTCAAGCACCATGCTCTCGATGTGGCAAAGATAGCACTTGGTACTGGCGCTGCAATACTGTTCACTAACCGTTTTCGCCGCAGCTAGTACTAGTTGTCACTTGGCAGCGGGAATTGAAGCGCAAAGTCTTTCACATCAATACTTAACTTGTTAAGTATTTTTTCATCTTCGCGTGCATCGATGGCTTGCTTCATCCAATCCGCAATTTGATCCATGTGATTCTCCCGGAGGCCCCGAGTGGTGATGGCTGGTGTGCCAAGCCGTATACCACTGGGCCTAAAAGGTGGCAGTGGGTCATCTGCGACGGCGTTTTTATTGAGTGTCAGGCCAATGGCATCTAGCGCTGTCTCGGCTACGTTGCCATCAATACCAAAACTCTTGTGCACATCAGCTAGGATGAGATGGTTGCTGGTGCCCCCTGTTACCAGTTGGAAGTCACGCGATTTCAGACCATCTGCCAGCGCAGCCGCATTTGTAACTATTTGCCGGGCATATGTTTTAAACTCTGGCTGAAGTGCTTCACCAAAACAGACTGCCTTGGCGGCAATCACATGCATATGCGGGCCGCCCTGCATGCCAGGGAATATTGAGCGATCAATAAGTGTTGGAATGTTTTCTAGTGTTTTCTCTGGAGCTTTGAGTGGGTTACCTACTGTGCCCTTGCTCAAAATCAGACCACCACGTGGTCCACGTAGTGTCTTATGCGTGGTGGTAGTAATGACATGGAAGCCATAATCAAAGGGGTTTTTGGCCACGCCACCGGCGATTAAACCAGCAATATGTGCCATGTCAGCCATCAACAATGCGCCCACTTCGTTGCCAATTGCCGCAAACTTAGCATAATCCAACTCACGCGGATAAGCGCTAAAGCCAGCCAAAATAATCTTGGGTTTGTGTTCCAGTGCTAACGCGCGCAGCTCGTCGTAATCAATCTCCCCTGTACTGATATCCTTCATCTTGTAACGAATGAAGTTGTATAGCTTGGCGCTGCGAGTAACGGGTGCACCGTGAGTTAGGTGGCCACCGTGACCCAAGTCCATTGCCAGCACGGTATCACCCGGCTCAAGCCATGCACTATAGACGGCTTCATTGGCAGGCGCACCGGAGTGTGGCTGCACATTGGCATGGTCGGCCTTAAAGAGTTGTTTGGCCCTATCAATTGCAAGCTGCTCGAGAGGGTCGGTAAATTCCTGGCCACCGTAATAACGCCTACCTGGATAGCCTTCGGAATATTTATTAGTAAAGACACTACCGAGTGCCGTCAACACGTCACGGCTAACATAGTTTTCTGATGGTATTAGCTCCAGGCCTTCGCGCTGGCGATGCTCCTCAGATTTGATTAAATCCCAAACAGTTTTGTCATTCATACGTACATTGTACATGAGAAATAACAGAGTATAGTTGTAGATTTTATCGGTAGACATATATCAGAAAAGGTATAATATATAGATTATGCCTACAACAAATGAGAAAATCGGACACCTTATTTACCAAGTAAGACAAGAGCGCAGCATGACGCAAGCGGAGTTTGCTCGCAAACTGGGGACCAGCCAGTCAGCCATTAATCGTATCGAGCATGGCAAACAAAACCTGAGCTTGGAGACGCTTGGCCGTATCAGTGATGTGCTTAAAAAGCCGCTTATTAGCTTGGGTAGCAGCGCTGTGAACCTCCGTATCGAAGGTGGTCACGAGCTCAGCGGCAGCATCCAGACCAATGTTTCTAAGAATGCTGCTGTGTGTTTGTTATTTGCAGCCTTGCTTAATAAAGGTACGACTCGCCTAAAGCATATGCCCCGTATCGAAGAGGTCTATCGTATTATCGAAGTTCTGACCAGTATTGGCGTTAGCGTCAAGTGGCTGCCAGGCAACGACCTAGAAATCAAACCTCCTGCAATAATTGACATGTCCAAAATGGATAAGACCGCTGCTCGCAAAACTCGTAGTGTCATCATGATGCTTGGCCCGCTTATGCACATCTTTAAAGAGTTTAAGATTCCGTATGCCGGTGGCTGTAAATTAGGCACACGCACCGTGCAGCCGCATCTGTTTGCACTGGAAGAGTTTGGTGTTGATATTGTGGCAAAAACCGGCCACTACCATGTTATTGTCCAGAAAAAATTACCCGAAGAAGTGGTGCTATACGAATCTGGCGATACCACCACAGAAAACGTCATCATGGCTGCCGCAAAGTTTGACGGCGAAGTCACAATCAAAATGGCCAGCGCCAATTACATGGTTCAGGACCTCTGTTTCTTCCTCAAGAAACTGGGAGTCAAGATTGAAGGCATCGGCACCAGCACTTTGCGTGTCCGCGGTGTCAAAGAAATCAAGAAGAACGTTACCTACTATCCCGGCGAAGACCCCATTGAGTCTATGACATTTGTGGCCGCAGCTGTTGCTACGAATTCCAAGCTCACCATCACCCGCTCTCCGATTGAGTTTTTGGAGCTGGAGCTACTAAAGCTCAAGAAAATGGGGCTCCGTATTGATGTGTCAGAAAAATATAAAGCCAATAACGGACAGACCGATTTAGCAGACATCACCGTTCACAAGCACGATGGTGGTTTGCGGGCACTCGAAGAAAAGATTTATGCCCGTCCGTTCCCTGGTCTAAATATTGATAACTTGCCGTACTTTGTACCGGTAGCTGCCGTTGCCAAGGGGCGCACACTCATTCATGACTGGGTCTACGAAGAGCGAGCCCTCTATTACACAGAGATGCGCAAGCTCGGTGTTAACGTAACGCTCGCCGACCCACACCGTGCTTATATAGACGGACCAACCAAATGGAGCGCGGCTGATATTGTCTGTCCGCCCGCTTTGCGACCCGCCGTACTGCTACTCATTGGTATGCTTGCTGCCGACGGCGTATCAATCTTGCGTAACATTTACTCTATCAATCGTGGGTATGAGGATTTGGCCGAGCGCTTAAATAGCATCGGTGCTCAAATCAGTCTTGTTCACGAGCTATAGACTAACCCAATAGCTCTTCTAGGCGCAGCTGATAACCCGTTCTGAGATAGATAATGTAGCCAACGGCTACTGCCAATAGCAGTATTAAAATAGCTGTCCGGTGCCACTCTTTCATAGTTTTGGCTCCATTAATTCGGCAGTTATGACTAGACGATCCTTGGCCGACCACAGTGGCGTACAGGTATAGATTGTAAGTATTGAGTTGGTGGTTGGGGCTATCAAACTTGAGTCCGTTGGTGATACTACATGAACTCCAGTTACTACATAATCGTATCGCTTACCTTCCCAAAACAGCGTAATAGCATCGCCCTTCGACACTTTATCCAAATAGTAAAAAACTGCTTTGCCACTGTAGGTAAAACGATGCCCAGCGATAATAGTGTTACCACCCCTATCTGGCGTGCTATTCTTTGGCAGGTGCCATACGCCTTTGTTGAGTGTTTGTACATCAGGCCCATCATAGACCGCTTGCTTCATTTCAAGTTTTGGAATCAAGAGAGTGTTCTGTGTGGGTGTTGGCTCACTAGTAGCCACGACAGTCTCTGGTCTGCGTGACACTACAGGTGCTTCGTGTCGCACCCACCACGTCAGGCTAGGTAAAAATGGCCAAGTAAAAATATACAGCGCTAGAAAAATAACAAGTAAACCTAGGCCAGTATTAAAGTGACGCAACGTTATGTGACGCTTCATAATATACATTGTACAGAAATCTATAGCATACTACTTTGCAAAACATCCTTGCATACTGTGAAGTAAAGTTGGATAATGCGTAATAGAACAAATATCTACAGACAAGCGACTAGGGGGCGGAGTGAGCAAAACCTGGCGATTGCTTTGGATAAACTCTCTTACTAAAACCTAATTACTTGCCTAATATACGATTACAGTGAAGGAGGTCGTTATGAGAAAGTTTAGTTTTCGTACCATCAAACAAAGACTTGGTATGAGTCTTATTGCCGTACTATTTAGTGCGACGCAAATTTTGTTTCCAGTATTAGCCAGTAGCACTGTCTATGCAGCCGGGGCCACTATAAACTCGAGTAATCATCAGGGTAAAAATACTGATGGTACCTGGACGAGTGGCAATACCACTCTCTATAAGGAAGGTGATTACGCTCACTTCCGCTTTACTCTCACGGCCAATCAAGCCGCTCAGGGCTCCATGCTTGTAGTATTCTCCAACGCAGCAAACGGCTGTGCTCAATTCTTCACAAACTACTTTAGCATTGACTCCGTAACACCGGCTGGTACTGCAACTGTCACTCCAGCGGGTGCCCCAGTTAGCGTAGCGGGTGGTGGGGGTTCTTCTGATTGGCAGCAGCAGCTTAACCTTAACTTCAGCGCCGGCGGTAATGTAACAGTCGAGTATGTTCTACAATTCTCGTTCACTGCTGGCGACTGTAATGGCTCAAGCACCCACAGTGCTCTTGCTGCAGCCCAGAACGCTGGTGACTACAAGAATACCGGAGCACAAACAATTCCTCTGCCCGGGTCTGGTATTCTGTACGCTCCAAGCATAACAATCAACAAGACTGTTAGCGGCGGAAGTGCAGTTCCTAGTGACTTTAGCTTTACCGTTTCACCTGCTATTGGCGGGCAAACCGTCTTCCATATCCCCAGTGGGCAAACATCCGTAACCATCCCGAACATTAATCCAGATGGCGTCTTTACTATTACCGAAAGTGGTCCAGCTGGCTACACAATGATAAGTGGTAGCGGTACAAACTGTGTTGTTACCTCGCTCGCAGATGGCAAGATGACAGCCACCGTGACCGCTGGTCGACCTGCAGTAGATGCCATTTGTAACTTTGGCAATCAGCAACAAACGGGTAGCATCAAAGTCATTAAAGATGTTGTGAATGACAATGGCGGCAACAAAACGTACGCTGACTTCACATTCACCCTTAATGGCACCACTTATAACTTCGACGCTACCACGTCACCTGATGGAGCAAAAACCGTTACTCTACCAGTCGGTGGACCCTACAGTGTAGTCGAGCCAGAGGCCGACACTATGGGATATGCAACAGGCTACAACAACTGCGCGAACCTGGTAGTAGTGGCCGGACAAACCCAAACGTGTACCATTACCAATAATGACGTTGCACCATCATTAACTTTGAATAAGATTGTTAACAATGCTTTTGGTGGCGACAATCCTGAGAGTGACTGGACGCTTACAGCTAACGGTGGAAATGCCGGTGTACTATCTGGCCCAGGCGCCAATACAAACACAGATGTTGTCAGTGGCGCTGGCTTCAAAGCTGGCACCTATGCCCTCAGTGAAAATGGCCCATCAGGCTACAGCGCCAGCAGCTGGACATGTACTGGTACCGGTACACAGAATGGCAGCAATATTACGCTTGCTGCTGGTCAATCTGCTGTATGTACCATCACGAACACTGCACAGCAGCCAACACTCACTATTGTCAAAAATGTCACCAATGCCTTCGGTGGCACACTAGTTGCAAGTGATTTTGGACTAAAGGTCAATAATACTAGTCTCAGCTTTATAGCTGGTGCTCCGGGTACAACTACCGCCTACACCGCCACACCTAGTGTCAATGCCAACACCTCCTATACACTCAGTGAAATTGATGTTGCCGGATATTCAGAGGGCAACTGGAACTGTACAGGCGGCACCTCTGGAGTGTTTAGCGGCACCAGTGTCACCCTTGACGAGGGAGAAAACGTCACCTGTACTATTACCAACAGTGACATAGCGCCAATTATCAATATCATAAAGCTAGCGCTTAACCCTTATGGTACCGCACTCTTACCTGATGCCTTTAGCCTAACGCTCGACGGCCAACCAGTATCTAGTGGCGTAAACAATCCTGTTACTGCTGGGTTACACATTGTTGGAGAAACGCAGCAACCTGGCTACCAGTTTACTAGCTTTGCTGGCCAGAACTGTACAGTCGATCAGCAAGGTACCTGGACGGCCTTAGGTGTCATTGGGCAGACAACCACTTGTACCATTACCAACACCGCAATCCAACCAAAGTTGATTATCAAAAAGCACGTTGTTAACGACAACGGCGGTGGCAAGTCAGCTGGCGACTTCAATATGACCGTTAGTGGGAACGCTGTTAGTGACACGAACTTCCCAGGCGAAGAAGCTGGTACGACGGTCTATCTCAGCGAAGGCACCTACAGTGTTGACGAACTTACCGACGGTGCATACGCAAAGACGCTCAGTGAAGACTGTAGTGGCACAATCAAGATTGGCGAGACCAAGACCTGTACAATCACGAATGATGACAAGCCAGGTACACTAATCGTTAACAAGGCTGTCAAGGGCGGCGACAGCGAAGCCGAAGACTTTAGTTTCAAGATTGATGGTAGTGACACAGATTATAGCTTTGTAAACGGCCAGACAACTACTGAGGGTAGCGCACCCGTCGAGCTTAACGCTGGTACATATTCTGTCACAGAGAACGACGCCTACGGCTACGACAAAGACGACAGTGACTGTAAGAACGTTCAGGTCAAGAATGGCGATGAAGCCAGCTGTACCATCACCAATACTGCACAGCGTAAGATTACTATCTGTCACGCCACTGCCGCAGTAAAGAACCCGTATGTAACCCTATCTGTACCCATCTCAGCCGTTGACGGCACTGCTGGCAACCAAGCAGGTAAAGGTGATCATTACGGCGAACACCAGGGTCCAATCTTCGACCCCGCAGTCAACCACAACGGTGACAACTGGGGAGATATCATCCCACCGGTGCCGCCATACCACAATGGCCTTAACTGGGACGAGGACGGCCAAGCAGCCTACGAAAATGACTGTGTTCCTCCTGCTAAAGTAATTGTTACCAAGTACAACGACCTCAACCGTAACGACGTACAAGATCAGGATGAACCCACCCTACCCGACTGGGAGTTCAACCTAACCGACGGTCAGTGTGACCAAGAGTTCAATATCGAGGCGTTCCTATCAAAAGCCCTCAATGAGGCAACTTGTTACGACAAAACTCAGACCACCGGCCAAGACGGCACAACTACTTTCAAAGGTGTCGTACTAGACAACACCTACCAGTTGTCAGAAAATATCCCCGCAGATAGTAACTGGCATCTCGGTAATATCAGCTGTGATGGCGACCAAGCAGGTCTTGATGGTAACATCTTCTACCTCGACGACATCCAGCCTGGTGTTACTATCGACTGTACTGTTGGCAACTACCGTGACGCCGTACTCAATATTGCTAAGTCAAATAATCGTCCTAACCCAACTACCGTAGGCGACACTGTCACCTACACTCTTACCGTAACTGTCCCAGAAGACAGTGGCATGGTGTTCGATACTGAAGTAACCGATCTGCCACCAGAAGGTTTCGAGTATGTAACCGGCAGCTGGACAGCAGATTCAAGTGTACGTGGTGACATCAAGGGCGAACTGACTCCTGAGCCAACCTACGGTTCTCCGGGTATCTGGCTACTCCGAAACCTTGTCCCAGGAGAGATTGTCACTCTCACCTACAAGGCATTAATCAAATCAAGCGTTAGTGATGGCAAATACCCAGATATCGCATTTGCGCGCGGTTGTAGCACAAACCTCGGCTGTGTACCTCAGGGTAGTGGCAATGTCATCTTTGCCAATATCAGCACTGGTAGCAATACGCCATTTGTCGGCACTACCGTTGCCATAACCTCACCTGCGGTCATACCTGCCAATATTATCCACTACGTTAATACTGGCGCATCAAATGTATGGCTCAACACGATTGCAGCAATTACTCTTGCGGGAGCAGCCCTGATGACACTTGTTCGCCGTGAGCAGAAAGGAACAAAGTAATGAAAAAGCTTTTAATTGCACTGACACTAACTGTTGTCCTTAGCCTTGGCTTGTCAGCACAGACATTGGCAGCCAGTCGCTATTGGGACGTACAAATCATGACTCCTGCTGCATCTAGTACTAACCATACGCTAAATGTCGCGTATAACGTCCTCTCAACGATTGAGGACGACATCTACGACGTCAGCTTATACCAAAATGAGATACTCATTGGCTCACAGCACGTCGACCATCCACCTAAGGGCGGTGATTCAGGAGCATTCAACATTACGATGCCTGCTAATGGTACATACAAGTACCAGATTTCTGCCAACAACACGAGTGCTGGTGAAATAAAAATGACTGACGCTAAAACAGTTACTATTGTTAATGGCCCAAGTCCAACTGTTACGACTGTTACTACTGCTAGTGCAACTGGCAGCACTACCGGCACCGGCGCTAACGCGAGTCAGACGAATGGCATAGCAACTGCCGCCAATGGCACAAACAACGGGCAAGTTACCGATAATGCAGCCAGCACCGAGAAAAAGGACGGTCAATCACTTGGCGCAAGCACCACCAAAGCAAGCGCATCACACAACAACAAAAAGTGGTACGCACTTGGTGCTGGGACTATCGTTCTCCTTGTGGCCGCCTACTACTGGGTTCGTCGTCGCAGCGAACAAGAATAAAAAAACTTTACTTTAAATAAAAAGCCGGTCATCAGACCGGCTTTTTATTTGGGGCGAACGATGGGGATTGGCCACATTCTGCAGCCCCAAAACTTCGCTCATGGCAACATAGTTGCCAGAGGAAGATTTTCTTGCAAACAGCCACAGGCTGTTTTCACCCACGACCTTAGGGTGGGTTCGATACACATGTGCCAAATAATAAGTCCCACAAAAGTGGGACTTATTATTTGGGGCGAACGATGGGGATTGAACCCACGACCTCCGGAACCACAACCCGGCGCTCTAACCAACTGAGCTACATTCGCCATAGCTTTAAATAACAGAGGTAATTTTACTGCATTCGAGCAAAAATAACAATAACTTATATCTGTTGGTAGTATTCTGATGATAGTAGTGCGTCTACTGCATCTGGTATATCTGATTTAGCCGGAACGCCAGACAGAATTTGAGCTTTTACTTCTTGTGGGTTAATCCAGCTAGCAGAAACAAAATCTTCTGGGTTAAACTGTGGTGTTTCATTGCTTCGATATGCGTATAACATAGTGTAGTAACGAACATCGTCACGCCTGAACTTCTTGATAGAAACTAAGTCGGCAGGGCTAATTGTAATATTAATTTCTTCTTCGGCTTCTCGTACAGCTGCGTCTAGATAATCTTCACCTGAATCAACGTGACCACCTACACTGAAGTCTAAACCGTTAGGCGCGATTGTCTTATCTGCCGTACGTTTAGGTATCCAGAGTTGGCCTTGGTCGTTGATGATAAGTATGTTGGAGGCACGGATATATCCCAGTTTATCTGCTATTAATTTGCCGTAGTCTGCACGCAAAATAGTACCGATTACGGCATCATTCTCGTCTGTCAAATCTAATAATTCTTCTTGGTGCATACGTTTTCTTGGTGCCCCCGGAATGATTCGAACATTCGACCTTAGGCTTAGAAGTCCTCTGCTCTGTCCAGCTGAGCTACGGGGGCATTGGTGCGGGTGCGGAGAATATAGATATAATCTTGCGGCGTGCTCGGTGCAAGCACCTGTGCGCGTCCTCGATTATCGAACTCTCGCTCGCTTTGGCTCGCTGACCGAGTTCAATCTCAGTCAATCAAACCAATTTCTAACTCTTTGCAAGCAAAGAATCAGAAATTGGTGCGGGTGCGGAGAATCGAACTCCGATCTCGAGTTTGGAAAACTCATATACTAGCCGTTGTACTACACCCGCTGAACCAGCATATTATACCAGTTTACATCTGTTATAATAAGCCTAACTTAATCATCTAATGAGGGACCCCCATGTTGCGACGCGTTAAACGGTTTTTAAAAGATTATCGCCAACTGAGTTTTGCAATTGTAATTGCCATAACAGGAGCAGCACTTGATTTGGCGAGCAGAGATTTAGCCGCACACTGGATTCTCGCCAGTGGCGCACTTTTAGTGACAATTCCATTACTTATCGACATGATAAAAACTTTGCGTTCAGGTCAATTTGGTATTGATTTACTTGCACTTGTAGCAATAGTTACCTCAGTTATTTTGCAGCAATACTGGGCGGCCCTGGTTATTGTATTGATGCTAACCGGCGGTGAATCTTTAGAAAAATATGCTGAAGGACGGGCCAAAAACGAGCTGAATAGCCTTCTCAACCATCGACCAAAAATTGCCCACCTTATCAAGAAACAAGCACGTGTGGATATCAAAGTTTCAGATATAGTAATCGGTGATGAATTAGAAATTTTGGCTGGTGAAGTCATACCCGTAGACGCTGTAATTCTTGAGGGTGAGTCAAGTGTCGACGAATCAAGTATTACCGGCGAGAGCGTTCCTATTATAAAAAGGGCTGGCGAAAACGTCCTAAGCGGATCAATTAATATTGAAGGTGTGCTTATTATCCGTGCCCATCATGCAGCAGCTGACAGCCAGTACGAGCAAATCATCAAATTGGTACGTGGAGCTTTGGCCAGTAAATCACCTTTTGTGCGACTGGCTGATACCTACAGCATACCGTTCACGGCTGTATCATTCTTTATAGCTGGGGCGACATGGATTGTAACAGGTGAAGCAATACGATTTCTCGAGGTACTAGTAGTGGCTACGCCTTGTCCACTCTTACTCGGCGCACCCATTGCACTGATTTCTGGCATGAGCCGCGCCGCAAAGCATGGCATTATTATCAAATCGGGTGTTCGTTTAGAGCAATTGGCTGACATTGAAACTGTGGCGTTTGATAAAACAGGCACACTCACCCAAGGCCGGCCAGTGGTGAACACCGTTACCAGTTACGGGAAATTCAGTAAAGAAGATGTCGTTCAGGCGGCGGCTGCCCTGGAACAAAGCTCCTCTCATATCCTGGCACAAGCCATTGTTGGCTATGCTGGTGACCATAAGATATCGTACCAACGCGCAAAACAGGTCAAAGAAACTGCCGGCCATGGGCTCAGCGGCAGGCTGATGGGCAAACACATCCTGGTAGGCCACCGCAGCCTGATAATCGAGTCGGGTATAGATATGCCCAAAACTCTGCAGGGTAAGGCACCTAAACAGACTGTGACATACGTAGCAATTGGGGGTGTATTAGCTGGCACGATTACGTTCAAGGATAGTATCCGACCCGAAGCAGCTCTCACCCTCAAAAACCTAAGAAGCCTCGGCATCAAAAATTTTGCCTTGGTGACTGGTGATAATGAAGCATCAGCTATTTCTATTGCACAGGAGTTAGACATTCGTGATGTGTATCCCGACTGCTTACCTGCGGACAAAATTCATGCCGTAGAGGCTATGAGTGCACCAATTGCATTCGTTGGTGATGGCGTCAACGATGCACCGGTACTGACTGCTGCTGATGTTGGTATCGCGTTAGGCGCACGCGGTTCGACCGCCGCCAGCGAAACAGCTGATGTCGTAATTATGCACGACGACATCTCGCGCGTGGCCACAAGCATAGCCATAGCCAAGCGTACTTTATTCATTGCAAAACAAAGCGTGTTGATAGGTATCCTTATTAGCCTGGGACTGATGGTAATATTTGCTACGGGCAAATTCACCGCCGTTCAAGGCGCCCTGGTACAAGAAGTAGTGGATGTGATTGTTATTATCAACGCTCTGCGTGCGCACGGCGGCAAGCTTACAGTCGGTTAAGTAATACTACTGCTACCACTGGGATGAGTAGGTTATCACTACCGTACACGCCCAGATTCTCTGTAATAGTCAGTGCTAGGGTAACCCACAGTAAACTCCCCAGGCCAATTTCAGAGGAGACGTCCGCTCCACTAATCAGAATAAATACACCGATGATTGCATAGGAAACCACATAAAAGGCCGCTGACCCAACAAGTGACTTTTTCTGACCCAGAACAGGATAGGTTGTGGACTTACCAAATCGCTTGCCTGCTATTGCCGCCGCAGAATCAGCCAGTGCCAATATCAGAATAGCTGCTGCAAACTCCCAGCGTGAATCAGCCAAGAATAGTGCAACAATAACACTTATAGGATAGAAGAATTCGCCGTATGAAATACGCCCAACACGGTATACTTTGCCGAAGTATTTAATCCAAGGGATGAAGCTAAAGTGCTCCTGCAAGTATCGCGCAACGAACATCGATGCCAAAAAGATAATTTCTATACCAAGCAACACACTAAACGGCGCGATAAACGCCAATATGGCAATGCCGATGCCATGGCAAACATGCACCAGTTTACGTAGCAGTTCGTTATCCCTGCTGTACTTGTTAATCAACCATTGGGCAGCCATAGCGAAAACAAGGATTACCAAAGTGACAAATAATATCTTGCCAAGCATGATTTGTATTATAGCGTAGGAACGGAGAAATAAACGTGTTCACATGTTTATTTTGAGTACCGCCCGCTTCAGCAATACGAAGTATTGCTCAAGCCAACCCAGTCCACTCATAGAGCACGAAAGGACAATGCACATCTACGGCCATGCTCGAAGTAAACTTCTGTGCCTGGCCTTGATGACCGAACCTTCGACCTACAATCTTTTTCACTAGCGAAAAATCTTGGGTCGAAGGTTCGAGGACTGAGCACTGACCAAACAAAAAGCCCATCTTTCGATGGACTTTTTGTTTGGTCGGGGTGAAAGGACTCGAACCTTCGACCTGACGGTCCCAAACCGTCCGCGCTAGCCAACTGCGCCACACCCCGGTGTCTTAGACAACTGGGTAATTCTAACAGATTAGACGGTGGATTTCCAGAGGTTTGTTAGGCTCGTACGCCCAACGCTTCGAGGGCTATGAGGGCAGCGAGCTTAGCATCATCAAATGGATGGTGCTGCACAAAGCTGGCCGACTTGCGAACATTTTTTCGTAACTGGTTTTTATATGCACTCGATTCTTGCCCATTAGCAACTAGAATTGACGCTAAATCCAAGATTGGGAATGGGTGCTGCCAATACCGTTCTTCTAGATTTGCCTGCTGGCAATCCAGCAAGAAGCGATACTCTACCGGGTAGCCATTGCTAACAAGTACATAGTCAGATGCTTGTTCTGCTGCCAGGTACCAACGCCAGAATGCTTCACGCATATCTTCATAGGTAGCGTGTGTTTCTGCCATATCTTTGATGACTGGTAGCACATTGGCTTTCACCCATGGGTCGACATCACCTTTAATTGGGCAACGAGCCGTAAAGCTATCGTGGACCTTACCATGTCCATCAACCACCACAGCACCAATAGCAAATGGTTCACCGTGCAGATTATTTGTCTCTAAATCGAAACTCAATATCTTGGTATCACGAGTTACTGTTGGTGTCTTAGAGACTTTATTCATAAGTGTCTCGTTAGACTACTTAGCAAATTCAGTGGCACGAGTTTCGCGGATAACATTAACCTTAATTGTACCTGGGTACTGCATAGTACTTTCAATCTTGGTTGCGATATCACGGGCTAGCTTGATAGCACTCAAATCATCAATCTGTGACGGTTTCACGAATACGCGTATTTCACGACCAGCGCTGATAGCATATGACTTCTCGATACCACTAAAGCCGTTAGCCACGTTTTCGAGGTCTTTCATGCGTTCGGCAAAGTTCTCTGCTGAAACATTACGTGCGCCAGGACGGGCTGCGCTAATAGCATCAACGACACGTACGATGACTGCTTCCGTACTTGTTGTGTCGACATCATCGTGGTGCTGTTCGGCTGCCAACGCAACCTCTTCAGGAGCACCGTACTTCCGTAACATTTCACCGCTAATGTGGTGGTGCTTACCTTCAACTTTGTGTGTCAGTGCTTTACCAAGATCATGTACCAAGGCGGCATATTTAGCAATTTTCACATTGGCACCGACTTCTTCGGCAATGATGCCAGCAATATGTGCCATTTCAGTGCTGTGCTTGAGCACATTCTGGCCGTAACTAGTGCGGTATTTTAGCTCACCCAAAAGATGCAATATCTCTTTGGGAATACCAATGATGCCGACTTCACGGGCAGCATCTTCACCGGCATGCATAACGTCTTTTTCTACATTCTTTTGTGCTTTCTCTACGACCTCTTCGATGCGGCCTGGGTGCACACGACCGTCTTTGAGCAGAAGCTCAAGCGCCTGGCGGGCAACTTCACGACGAACCGGGTCAAAGCTACTAAGAATAATCATGCCTGGTGTATCATCTACCATGATGTCCACTCCAGTAGCACGCTGCAAGGCCTGGATGTTGCGGCCTTCTTTGCCAATAATACGGCCCTTCATTTCTTCGTCTTCTAGCTTGACGGCAGTTACGGTACGCTCGGCAGTGACTTCACTGGCCATACGCTCCATAGCCTCTACGATAATTGCGCCAGCCTTCTCTTCGGCTAGCTCCTTAGCTTCATTTTGCAATTTGCTAACAAGACCTAATAAATCGCCTCTGATATCACGCTCAGTCATTTGCATGAGCTTATCGGCGGCATCCGTCTTGCTCAGCTTGGCAATCTTTTCTAGCTTATCCTGCTGTTTAGTACGGATTTCACGAATCTCGTTCTTGAGGCCTTCGACTTCATCTTCGCCCTTACGCAGTGCTTCACTGCGCTTGTCGAGTTCATCTAGTTTTTTATCAAGTGTTTCTTCGCGGCCAAGCAGTCTCTGCTCAATATCTTTGAGTTCTTTACGGCGTGTTTTCTCCAACTCGCGAGCTTCCTCACTAGCCTGTAGGACTGCCTCTTGAGCCTCTTCTTTGAGCTTTATAGCCTCTTTTTTAGCTTTGGCTAATTCTTTATCAGCCTGATTTTGAGCCGTGCCGAGTTTGCGCTTAGCAGTAACATTGCTCGCGCCAAACCCTGCAGCAACGCCAGCTAACGCCAGCACTAGGGTAATTGGTTCCATATAACACCTCTTTAGTTACTAGAGCCGCTCCCAAACAATCACTATCACTTCATTAGTTTGGATACGTTCTAGAATCAAATCAAAATTTTACAAAATGGACGGTAACGTATCAGTTAAACAATCCTACATCTAATATACGGCTATTGACTAGCACTGGTCAATTAAAAACTACAGGTTTTGTAGTACGGTAAAGACAACTTGGCGTTTGGCTGTGACAGTCTCTTCCGCATTGTACTTGTTTGGGGTTGTCATCAGGTTTAGCCCCTGTTTGCCTGGCTCAATTGATTGTAACGCCGCCGTCATATCAATCTGATTGGCAGGATAGTCTTGCACTTTGTGCACAATATATGTCAGACGAGTGCCGTTACCACGCTCTAGTACTACCACATCTCCTGGCACAAGGTCCTTGAGATTAGCAAAGACGCCTGCCTTGGTAGGGCCATGACTATGGCCGTTGAGCAGCACTGCAGCAGAATTGCCTGGCTTACCACTGGCTTCAAACCAGCCAACATCATAGATATTATTTGGGGCGATAGGCTCGCTATCCAACGACACGCCCACCCGCAAGATACGCGCCTGAATATCTAGCTTAGGTATACTAAGCGACCGTGGCTCATCTGCGGCCATCTTGTGGCCAATAATATCCGTACTACTAATAGGCGTTTCGTCCAGCGAGCTACTTAAACTCGTAGTACGTACGATTGCCGGTTCTTTTGTAGTTGTTTGCGCGTGGTGCCAAAAATCAAGTTTCACTGGTATTAAATCCCTAAAGCCCCACACAATAACACCGAGTGCCGCAATCACAATAAGACCAATCAGCACGCCAACAATATGTCCGCCATACTTCTTGCGAACTTTGCGACGATATTCCTGAGCATGCTCCTCTACCATTTCACGGCGCAACACAAATGAGCGAGTCAAACGAGGTAATGCAGGGTTTGTTGCCTTGTGAACGCGCGCCGTTTTGGCTTTTTGCCCTGGGGCAAGGGTGTCGACAGCTTCGGTTTCTGGCGCAGGCAGAACATCACTACTTGTGCGTGGCGCAATACGTTCCGGCCGCTGGTAGCGATAATGCTGCGCCCGCCTGAGCGGGTTATTTCTCTCGTGGGGTGATTTTTCCATGTTTGTTATTCCACCATGCTGCTATGAATCTTACGCAGTATCTACACTACTGACTATAACCACTACCGGTGTTTTGTCAACCTGCGACCGAAGTTATTTTTTAGGGGTTGTGATGTGGACAGGAGCACCGTATTCAGGTATCACGGCAGTGGTGCCCTTGCCCAAAGCAAGTAGTCCTAGGCCGTCTGCTACCCATGTATCACCAGTAGTTGCCACAATTGGCGCACCATTCGCGTTGGCGATGGCATTGGACACAGACAGACCAATACGCAGCCCTGTAAAGCTACCTGGGCCTTGGTACGCTACCACGCCAGAAATATCCACCCAGTCTTTTCCTTGGACTTTAAGCAACTCGTTAATCTTGGTGTGGAGCGTCTCGGCAAGTTGTCGATGGCCTTGCCATGTTTCATAGGCAAGCTGCTGGCTGTCATCGTAGAGGCCAACTTCGGCCTGGGGGTTATCGGTTCGTATTATAAGTATAATCATAAATCCTCTACTAGATATTCTAATGAATCAGGATACGTCAGTGTGAGTGTGCGTGATTCATCACCCGTACTCGTAATTACAATCTTTAGACGATTCTCTGGCAACACATGCGCTACCACATCGCTCCACTCTACAATTATCACTATCTCTGGGTCGTTAATAATATCGTGGAGCTCGTGGGCGGCCAGTCCGGCATCTGGCAGGCGATAAAAATCAAAATGATGAATAGCGAACTTCGGCGCTGTGTATACCCGGCTAATTGTAAATGTAGGACTAGACACCGCATCTGTGCTGCCACTGCCGCGTACTAAGCCGCGGCTAAAAGTGGTTTTGCCGCCGCCCAAATCGCTGATTAGCTCAATAGTCTCGCCGCCACGTAGCCGCGCACCAATAGCTGCCGCAAACTCTTCCGTCGCCGCCGCATTATCTGTAACTATCGTTTGCTGTGCCATGTCTGCTCTATGCTACATCAGTCTGACCTCTTGCGGCAAGGTGTCGTGTAGTAATACTATCCTGCGTTATACTATATATAATGCTTAGACTTTCGGCCGCCCTACTAGACCAACCTATTATGAGCCTGCGCACAGGGGCGGCGGTGGGTGCCAGCCAGACAGCCATCATCAACCCAAATAATCTCAAAATTGAGGGGTTCTACTGTAGTGATAGGTTCAGCAAGGAGCGAACCGTGCTGCTGACACAAGATATCCGTGATATCACCAAACAAGGTCTTATTGTGGACGACCATGATGTCATGACAAACCCCGACGATTTAATACGGCTCAAGTCCATCCTCGAGCTTAATTTTGCGCTGATAGATAAACCCGTCTACACCGAGAACAAACGAAAAGTCGGCAAGATTACCGACTTTGCTGCCGATGAAGCAACTCTGTATGTCCAAAAGTTGTATGTTGCACAATCGTTGGTGAAGAATTTCAGCACTGGCCAGCTGAGTATTGACCGTAACCAAATCGTAGAAATCACTAATAAGCGTGTGGTAATTAAAGAGCTAGAAAAACCAGCCAAAGCCGGCCTGACCGCCCCAGCTCCCGCCTAAGTAGTTTCGTTTAATACAGATTTGATGTCGTCGTAGTTGTAGCCTTGGCGGGCCAGGTATTGCATGAGTTTGAGTTGGTCGGGGTAGCGAGTACGTTTTTTCTCGACTAGTTGGCGCAGCACCTCACGTTCGTCGGTATCTTCTTTATCTTCTGCCAAAACTCTGTCGATGACGTCCGTAGGGATACGCTTTTGTCTGAGCTCCTGGGACAAGCGTCGTCGACTGGTTGCTTTCAGCAGGCGGCGGTTCTCTACCCACCTCTGGGCAAACTGTTCATCATTGACATACCCATTAATACTTAACTTGTTAAGTATTTTATCGGCAATCTCTGGCGGGCAATCTTTGCGATGTAAGTAATCACGTAGCTCCCACTCACTCCGCAACCTAAAGCTTAACGAGTTAAGTATTTTATCAAACCACTTCCCGTAACTTGATTCATCTTTGTATTCCGCCAGAATCTCATCTGTTATTTCTTGCCCAGAATGCAGTCCTAGCTTCAAAAATTCATTTTCACCAAGCGAAAAAGAATATTTCCCGTCAACATAAATAGAATACCGGTCTGCCCGCTTTACCTGCTGCTTAATCTGCGTGATTTTCATCGTACTGAAGCATGAGTTGCTGAGTAGCCAGGCTCTTGGGCACTGTCTTGGTTTCACCGTGCAAAGAACCGTCAGCGTTGACGAGAGGCACAACACGCATACCATCCCTTATATGACCATGTGTGCTTAGCTGACCAAGTGCACTACGTAGGTGTGGGTCAGTAATTTGAGAAATCTGTTCAGGACCGACTGTCACATACCTTGGGGACACATCTTCTTGGTCAGAATACTGCCAGTATGTAACATCGTGGACTAGTGGACCATGGTCAGCATGTGTCATTACTACTCTGCTGCGGCGAGGTCGCGGACTTTTTTGTCTAGTTCTTTGAGGACTTTGGGATTCTCGGCTAGGTAGGTTTTAGTGGCTTCGCGGCCCTGGCCAATGGTCTCGCCGTTGTACTTATAGAATGCACCAGATTTCTCGACAATGTCTCTGGCGGTAGCGAGGTCTAACACGTCTCCAGGAATGCTGATGCCTTCGTTATACATGATGTCGAACTCGGCTTCACGGAACGGTGGCGCAATCTTATTCTTGACCACCTTTACCCTGGTACGGTTACCTACCACGGCATCACCTGCTTTGATCTGAGCAATGCGGCGGATATCCATACGGAGTGATGCATAGAATTTCAGTGCATTACCACCAGTAGTAGTCTCTGGGTTACCAAACATCACACCAATCTTCATACGAATTTGGTTAATAAAGATAACTGTGGCTTTTGACCTGCTAATAACACTGGTGAGCTTACGTAGTGCTTGGCTCATTAGACGAGCTTGCAAGCCAGGCAGGCTATCGCCCATATCGCCTTCAATTTCAGCACGTGGTACTAGCGCAGCTACCGAGTCAACGACAATCAAATCAACTGCATTACTACGCACCAATGTCTCTACGATTTCTAGCGCCTGTTCGCCGTTATCTGGCTGACTGAGCAGTAGATTCTCGATATCTACCCCAATGCGCTTGGCATACTGTGGATCAAGCGCGTGCTCAGCATCAATAAAGGCTGCTGTGCCACCATTACGCTGCACCTCTGCGATAGCATGCAGTGTCAGTGTCGTTTTACCAGAGCTTTCTGGTCCATAAATCTCGATAACACGACCCTTAGGGATACCGCCGCCCAGTGCTAAATCTAAACTCAGCGCACCGGTGGAAACTGTTTCTACGTTTTGCTTGTGCCCTTCGCCCAATTTCATGATTGAACCCTTGCCAAACTGCTTTTCAATGCTCTCGAGTGCTAAGCCTAGTGCCTTAGTCTTTCCGTCAGCTGCACTGGTATCAGTCATTGTCTTAGCTGGTTTATCTTTTTTGGCCACGATAAAATCCCCTCTTCTTTAGTTGCCCCACGTTTAGACATAATTATAGCAAAGGAACGGAGCATAAGCGAAACAGCTTTCGCTTGATGCGAGTACCCGCCGCTATATGTCCAACCCACTTGGCATATAGCAAGGATTACCTATGTTATACATAAGCCTTTTGCATTATACTAACCCTAACTATGCGTATCTCTGACGCTCTGGTGGAAAAACTCTTGGTGGGGGCTAAAAAAGTAGGCGCCGATCAGTTGACGACGCTCAAAGAAGCCAAAAAAGCCGACAAGAAGCCTTTACAAGACCTGGTCATTGCCGAAAACCTAGTGACCGAAAAAGACCTGACTCAGCTCTATGCTAAAGAAATTGATATCCCGTATGTAGAGCTGAACCCCAAGGAAATCAAGCGTGAAGTACTCAAGCTCGTACCTGAGCGCATCGCCCGGCAATATGGTGTAGTGCTGTTTGGCATCGACAAGGACGAGACCAGCCTACTGGCTATGGAAGACCCCGACGACGTCTTGGCACTGAACTTTTTGCAAAAGCATCTTGGCAACAAAATTAAAGTTCATATTGCGCCGGCCAGTGTCATTCAGGCAGCGCTGGACCAGTACCGTGGCAACATCAGCGGCGAGATTACTGAAGTTATTACCACCGAGGCGGAAGACGATACAGTCGACGAAGAGGTAAGCGAAGAGGATGTTGCCGAAGATTCGCCAGTCGCCCAGACAGTGAATCTGCTCATTGAGTACGCGATTCGCAGCGGTGCCAGTGATATTCATATTGAGCCACGTGATGGTTATGTGTCGGTACGCTACCGTATTGACGGTATTTTGCGTGAGGCGAACAAGCTGCCCAAGAAGGTTCACAATGCCCTGATATCTCGTATTAAAATCTTGTCTAATCTCAAGATTGACGAACGACGCGTGCCGCAAGATGGCCGTTTTAAAATCCAAATTGGCAGTGGCCTGTACGCACTCCGTGTTTCGACCCTCCCTATTACCGAGGGCGAAAAATGTGTGATGCGTATCCTCAACGAGTCCGGCAAAGCTACGTCGCTCGAAGACCTTGGCTATTGGGGCCGCTCATTAGAGTCTGTGAATGACTCTATTCGTCAGCCACACGGCATGGTGCTGGTGACGGGACCGACTGGCTCTGGTAAATCGACTAGTTTGTTTAGTGTATTGAGTATCCTTAATAAACCAAGTGTTAATATCTCTACCGTTGAAGACCCTGTGGAGTACAAAATCCCGGGCGCTAATCAGACCCAGGTTAACCCCAAGGCAGGCATGACCTTTGCTGCTGGTCTGCGTGCCCTACTACGCCAAGACCCCAACATCATCATGGTGGGTGAGATTCGCGATACCGAAACCGCTGACCTTGCTGTGCAGGCTGCCCTGACGGGACACTTGGTATTTGCCACGTTGCACACCAACAACGCCGCAACGTGTCTGCCACGTTTACTAGACATGGGTATTGAACCGTTCTTAATCGCCAGCACTGTGCGAGCCGTGGTCGGTCAGCGTTTGGTGCGAAAATTATGTCTCGACTGCCGTGAAGAAGTGGTTCCTGATGCCACGAGCCTCAAACAAATTGCCCAAATTTATCACACCGATGATGCCGCCGCGATGCGGCGTATCAATGAACTAGAGAAAGCAGCGCTTGAGGGTGGTATTGGCAAGACAAATACCGGCAAAGCAAAGGTTGATACCACCAAACTTTCCACCACAGAGTCTAAGATTACTCGCATATTCAAGGCTCATGATGATGGCTGTGACAGCTGTGGGCACTCAGGCTACCGTGGCCGTATGGGTATCTACGAAGTGTTAGGCAACTCTAGTGATGTCCAGAAACTGATTGTGGGCAACAGCACTAGTGACGTTATCCAAAACCAAGCAATGAAAGAAGGCATGGTCACTATGCAGCTGGATGGGTTTATAAAGGCACTGCGTGGCCAAACAACTATTGAAGAAATCCTAAGAGTCACGGCTGAGAAGTAATGAAATTTACCTACACTGCCGTTGATAAATCAGGCAAGCGCGTAACCGGTGCTATTGAAGCATCGAGCGAACATGCCGCAAATGAATCACTCAAGCTACGAGATATTCGCCCGTTGGGGCTTAGGGCTGTTAGCGGCCGGGGTGCGAGCAACCCCTTCTCTGCCAAGAACCGAAAGGTCAAGAGCAAGGAGTTGATGGTATTTACACGTCAGCTCTCTACCATGATTAACGCTGGTGTACCACTTGTACGGTCGCTCAACACCTTGCAGTTACAAACCGAAAATCCTTCATTCAAAACTACTATTGCTAGCATCGGCAAAGATGTTGAAGGTGGTATGTCGTTTGCCGACGCCCTGGACAAGCAGCCCAAGGTCTTCACGACTATTTACGTCAACATGGTGCGAGCTGGTGAAGCTGGCGGTATCCTAGACGAGATTTTACTAAAACTCGCCATACAGCAAGAGAAGGACGCGCACATCCGTGCCAAATTCAAGGGCGCCATGACGTATCCGATTATTCTGTTGTCGATTACCTTCTTGGTGTTCATCGCACTGATGGTGTTTGTGATGCCCAAACTGGGCAAAATTATTAAAGAGTTAGCGGGGCCCAATACGGAGCTGCCGCCATTGACACAGGCACTACTAGGCATCAGCCACTTCATGACCTCCAATGCTATCCTTCTGCTGGTTGGCGGCTTTGTGGGCACATATTTCTTGCGACGCTACATCAAGACCCCTCCAGGGCGACGTAAAAAAGACGAATTGATGATGAAAATACCAATCATTAACGAGATTATCAAAAAAGTAGCCATTGCCCGCTTTGCACGCATCTTCGCCAGTCTCATGGGGGCTGGCGTTAATGTAGTGGATTCGCTGACGATTACTTCCAAAGCAATCGGTAATGCCGTAATCGAAGACGAGCTGATAGCGGCGAGCAAGGCTGTGGTTAATGGCCAGCAATTATCTGTGCCACTGTCGGAAAGCAAGGTCTTACCGCCAATTGTGAGCCAAATGCTGGCCATCGGCGAAGAAACTGGCCAGACTGACGAAATTCTGCTCAAAGTAGCTGACTTCTATGAAGAAGAGGTTGATACGGTAGTGGAAAGTCTCAGTTCTATCCTGGAACCAATCATGATTGTAGTGATGGGCGCCATGGTGGGATTAATCGCAGCTAGTGTGATTGGCCCAATCAGTAAATTGTCGACGCAAATTCAGTAGTTCACCTGTGTAAAACTGCTTGCATATCATCATGCTTATGCTAGTGTATAAACATACGCATCGCAGTATTATCCGCGGGCGGTCTATAAGTAAATACGTAATATAAGGGTGGGCATTATATGTTCAAAACAATTAAAAAAGCACAAAAAGGCTTCACGATTATCGAGCTTCTAATCGTAATCGCTATCATCGCAATCTTGGCATTGCTTGTTATTAACAACATTGTTGGCGCAAATGCTAAGGCACGTGACACGCAACGTCTTACAGACCTGAAGTCAATCGCGACTAAGCTTGAAGAAGCCTACAACGACAACGGCAGCTACCCAAGTACGTTCAACAACACTACCTTGGCAGGACTGGACGAACAGGCTTTGCTTGATCCAAACGGTGGTAACTCAATCACTATCAACACTGGCGTAGCTGATGCTACTGCTGCTGACGGTGTGGCAGCTCCAACCAGCGACCCTGGTAACGGTTCGTCATACATCTACATTCCATTCAACTGTAATGGTACTGCATGTACTGGCTTCCGCTTGAAGACATTCATCGAGAAACCAAACACAACTATTCAGAACCCTCACGTTATCAAGAGCCTGAATAACTAGTAGCAATCGCTACACAATAAAAACGCCCCTTCCACAGGGGTGTTTTTATATTGCTTATGGTATACTCTGAGTAAGAATACGCGGAGAAACAGTGGTACTAAAATCACAAAACGGCTTCACTATAATTGAGCTTTTGATAGCCATTTCGGTGGTTGGAATTCTAGTGCCCACACTTGGTGGTCTAATCACCACTATGAACGGTCTCAACGACCGCGCTCGTGATATGTCACTGATTAATTCACTGGCAGAGAACAAAGTCGAAAGCCTGCGTAGCCAGGGGTTCGCAGCAGTTAGTAATGGTACGTATGATTTTAGTAGCGAGCTTCCAGCCACCATTACGGGCCCAAAATCAGCTAACTATGTAGTCACCACTCCAAACACCGGCATGCGCCGTGTTGAATTGACGTTCACCTACAGAGATAAAGGTGCGCAGCATACCTACAAATACTATACCTACGTCGGAGAAGTCGGTGTTGGGCAATATTAAGCAAAAAGTATCACTCGCCAGGCAGCAGGCTGGCTTTACAGTCACCGAGCTGACCATTGCTATAGCTATAGCTAGCATGCTGATACTCAGCTTTGTGACGGTTAGCTTGTACATGTACGGCGATACCGTCAGGTCGACACTGTATGCACAGCTGGCAACCGAATCTCAAAATATCCTGCGCTCTGTGGTAGAGGAACTGCGACAGAGCTCGTCAATCCGTTCAAGTAACGCAAACCCCGACCCCAATGCACCTGGCGGCACCTGGTCAACCAGCAACAGTAGTCTTATCCTCATTATTTCTACGCCGGCTCTAGATGGCAGCAATAACTTTATTATGAATAGTGATACGGGTTACCCATACCAGAATGAGATTGTCTACTTTGTGTCTGGTAATACGCTGTATAAACGAACACTTGTTGATACAAACGCCGCCGGCAATGCCGAAAAACGATCGTGTCCAATATCCTTACAAACAGCTTCGTGCCCGGCAGACATCGTAATGAGTCGTAACTTCAGCGATATGAATTTTGTGTTTTATGACCAGGACGATGCTATCACTACCAATATTCCCAATGCCCGGTCAATTAAGCTGATATTGCAGATGCAACGGCAATCATTTGGCAAAACCCTCCATTTTGACAATACTATTCGTATAACCATAAGGAACACCTCGTCATGAAGCGACAATCTCAAGACGGCTATATTCTCTTATCAATACTTGTAACTACTTCGTTCATCATGCTTATTGGCGTCATATCTTTGCAGTTGATTAGCGCTAATTTAAAGTCAGCCAAGAAAGAACGCTATACAGTAAATGCGCAGTTTGCCGCAGATGCCGGCCTTGATGACGCTGTACGCCAGCTGAACATTGACGGTGATTGGGCGGGCAGTGGCAGCGAGGTGACACTGGCAACCAGCACAGATTTTAAGACGACGTATCAAACTACTGTAGTAGACGGCAGTACTGATTTTCAGAAGTTTATTAATGTCACTGCCAGGACATATAGCCCGGCATCGTCCAGTACTGTTGCCTCAACCAGAAAATACCAAGTAGAAATGAGAGGTGTTGGCAGTGGATCATACTCCATCGTTGGTGGTGTGGGCGGTTTAATACTCAAGAACAACGCCAAGATTGTGAACGGCAAAGTATTCGTGAACGGCAACATCACCCTACAAAACAACAGTCAGATTGGCTTAGATTTGCTCGGCATACCAATTACACCCGTAGACGTACAAGCTGCCCATCAATCATGTCCCGTGGCTGGTGGAGCAACCTATCCCCGTCTGTGCGTGGCAGCCGATAATGCTGGCCAGCCAATTTCAATAAGCACTAATGGGCGCATTTATGGCCAAGTTACGGCAAATGACCAAACTGACGGCAGTCGTATGTCAGCCCCAGGGTTGGTAGCTGGCGATGTATCACCGAGCCCTTTGCCAGAACATGACCGAGAGGCTCAGAAAGCAGCTATTACCAACAATATGACAGGGGCAGCTGCTGGCTGTACATTGCTAGGTGCAAAAACGTGGCCAGCGAATACCAAAATTACAGGCGATGTCACCATATCGGGTGTCTGCATCATAACCATAGAAGGTGATATATGGATTACTGGCAATCTGACTATTAGTAATACCGCAATCATTGTAGTAAAGTCGGGTCTTTCAACTCGACCACAAATTATGGTTGATGGGGCCAGTGGCGTAACGATACGCAACGGTGCAGCACTCAATGCCAACCTGGGTGGTACAGGATTACGATTTATCACCTATGCCAGTGCCGCAGCGTGCTCGCCTGATTGCATAAACGTTACTGGTAACGATTTGTTCAATAGCAGAAACACTACAACCATCAGCCTAGAAAACAGTGCATCGGCCGGATCAACAGAATTTTACGCCAAATGGTCAAAAGTAAGCATATCTAATAACGGTAACATTGGTGCCCTTGCCGGCCAGACAGTTGAGCTGAGCAATTCCTCTGCGATAACGTTTGGTGCTAGTGTAAGTGGTTTTAGCGGTCCAATAGCCTGGGTAGTGAAGTCGTATAAACGCACGTTTTAGTTAGGGTCTGTTATATCTTTGATGTAACAGGATGTACGCCGTAACAATTACTACGAGACCAGTGATTATTACCTACGTTCTTGTGTTATACTTATGCTAATCATACCTCTTATGGTGGGCAAATAAATGACGAGTAACGAAACACTGTTTTTCAAAGACAAACCACTCTTCGGAGTTGATGTTGGCTTTGGAAGCTTGAAAGTCATGCAAGTTGGGCCGCCAAGCGGCAAAAAACAGCCGGTATTAGGTTACGGCGCCACTACCTTTGACCCCAAAGCAATTATTGACGGAGTGATTGTCGACCCAGAAGCAGTTGCCAAGGCTGCCTACGATTTATTTAAAAACGATGTCATTGGCAATATAGGCACTCGTCGTGTCGTTTTCTCTATCCCGGTTTCTCGTTCTTATAATCGCAATGTACAACTCCCAAAGCTCAGCAGCAAAGAGCTCAAAGATGCCATACGCCAGGAGGTTGAACAGTACATACCTGTACCAGTTGATGATTTATACATTGACTACGCACCATTGCACCAAACCAAAGAAGGCATTGATTATATTATCGTGGCTGTGCCCAAACATATCGTTGATTCATATACTGACCTGGCACGAATTCTGGACCTTGATGTAGTTGGCATAGAGACCACGATTGCCGCAAGTGCCCGTCTGTTTTTACAGGCGGAGAATAACGATGTACCGACTGTATTGATTGATTTTGGCTCACTATCAGCTGATTTAAGCATCTACGACAAAGGCTTAGTCGTGAGTAGTACTATTTCTGGCGGCGGTGACAATTTCACCCAGAGTATCGCCACGGCCCTTGGGGTAACCTACCAAGAAGCACATATTATTAAAACCAAGTATGGTCTGGGCGTGAGCAAGAAACAAAAGCAAATCCATGCGGGTCTCAAACCCATACTCGATGCTCTAGGCAAAGAAATCCGTCGTATGATTCGTTACTACGAGGAACGATCTGGCACTGAACGAAAAATCGGCCAGGTTGTGACTATGGGTGGTGGCGCTAATATGCCTGGCCTATCAGAGTATCTGACAAATTCCCTACGCTTACCGGTGCGTATGTGTGACCCATGGCAAAACCTCAACTTCTCACATCTACAACCGCCTAACAGAGCGGAAAAATCAATGTACGTCACTGTGGCCGGATTGTCACTGACTGCGCCAAAGGAGCTGTGGAGGTGATTAATCTATTGCCTGATGCTCAGAAATCGCAGCTGTTTTATGCACGGCTCAACACCAAGTTACGGCGTTGGATTTTTGTAAGCATGCTGAGTGTTGCTGGTATTATAATTATTTTTGGTGCTGGTTTTATGTTCATACATCAATCAATCTCTGACGAAAAGCAACAAGTCAATCAGCGAGAAGCTCAGCTCAAAAGCCAAAAACTAGAAGAAACCCAGAAGCGTATGGCTGATATTAGTGACAGTATCAAACTGGCCAGTGACGTGTTATCTAAGCAAGTTCTATTTTCTAAGTTACTCAACAAGGTTGGCGGCACGATGCCACCCGGCACATCACTACAGAGCCTCAGTATTAATTCACTCGATGGTGGCATCGACTTGACTGCTGTAGCCACGAACTACCAGAGTGCGACCCAGGTGCAGCTCAACCTTGCCGATCCAGCCAACAAGATATTTGAGAAAGCTGATATTGTCAGCATCACCTGCCAAGATGACCCTGCTAAACCCTCAGATTACCCGTGCCAGGTGACGATTAGGGCGTTGTTCGCCAAAGAGAATACATTCCAGTACTCGGCAACACAGAAGGCTGGTAACTAAGATGACAAGTAAAAAATTATTCTATGTACTGATTGCCGTACTCGTGCTCATAAGTGGCAGTGGCGTGGCTACATTGGTGCTTGGCAACAAGCAAATAACCAAGCAAAATGATGAGCTAAGCCATTATAAGGTAGAATCTACTGCTCTGGAAGAAGTGCAGCGCTCGCTCGTCACCGCCAAGAAAGATGTTGAAACCTACAAAGATATCGAGAGCATAGCTCGAACAGTGGTACCGCAAGAGAAAGACCAAGCCAAAACCGTTCGTGAAATCATAAACCTCGCCGATGAGTCCAATGTGCCTATTGCTAGTGTAACCTTCCCTACCTCAAGCTTGGGTAGCAAGGCCAGTACCGGCGCACCCACAGCGAATCAACAGCAGGTTGGTACCATCACCCAGACCCAAAAAGTAACTGGGCTTAATAATGTTGAGCGCTTACAGATTACGGTTACATCAGATAGTGCAAAGCCTATACCCTATAGCAGCTTCATCCGCTTCTTAGACCTGCTTGAAAAGAACCGCCGCACCTCCCAGGTTGGCAGCCTAAACATACAGCCCGACCCCGACAATCGTAATTTATTAACCTTCTCACTAATTATTAATGTATATATCAAGAAGTAGACCATGAAACAAAGTATCGATTCAATCCTACAGAAAATTCGGCCGGGTATCAGCCTCATTCAACGAAATACCACATTTATATTCATTGTTGGACTGCTGGGCATATACATATACCTGGTAAATCATATTGGTTCACTCATTACCAATGAGCCGACTCAGTCACAGGTAGACACCCAGCTCAAGCCTATCAGCAAGCTACGGGTTGACCAAAGCGCTGTTACCCGCATGACACAGTTAGAAGCTCAGAATATAGAAGTCAAATCGCTGTTTGACCAAGCCCGCCAGAACCCATTCACCGAATAATCTAGTGTGGGGGATTGTTCTGGATGCATACTTGCCGCGAATCCAGTATTTGCTGCCCATAGTAATTAGGGTTGGGACAATACTTGAAGTGAAAGTTGAACTGCTCACCAGCCGTCTCTACCTTAATTTCACCAAAGTTAAATATATGAGCCCAAATACCGTTCTTGTCGGCAGTAATATCCTCTGTGTTTTGCAGAGAAAGTTCTGAAACCTTGCGCGAAAATAGCCCATTCTGGGCAACCTGAGTAATACTACGGTTTGTCAAAATCAACTTATTTTGAGTATAGATATAGGTGACCAACAGCAGTATCAAAGCTAGAATCATGCCAAATATCAGGACACCCGAAGCTGCAAACGACTGCACACTTTCTTCTGACCCTGGATCGACAACTGTCGGCAGCAAGAATAACAGTAACCAGCTAACGATACCAAAGGCTATGGTTGCCTGTAGATACATAACAAACAGGCCGAACCAGTGTTTCCTTATGACGAATACAATTTCCTCACCAGGTGATGTAGCTGCTTCGATAGAGCTATGAATACGCGGTGCTTCTGGGGTGTTAGGTCGTTCGTGCATAGCTATATCATACCTCCAATGAACTTTGTGTGGTGTCAGATTTTTTGCCAAGGTGCTTGTAGGCTTTGTGGGTTACTTTTCGGCCTCGTGGCGTGCGCTCAAGTAATCCAACCTGCATCAGATATGGCTCTATAAAATCTTCTATAGTGGTCCGTTCTTCAGCCGTCAGTGCCGCCAACGTCTCTACGCCAACCGGCCCACCGTTATAATTATCAATGATTGCATTGAGTAGATGTCTATCGGCTGGGTCCAGGCCCAGGTCATCGATTTCTAACAGCGCCAGAGCCTTGTCACTAACGACGGTATCAATAATCCCGTCGCCGTTTACATCAGCATAATCTCGCACACGCTTAAGCAAACGGTTGGCGATACGTGGTGTTAATCGTGCTCGTTCTGCCAGTAAAAGTGCGCCCTTAGTATCAATCTTGACATTTAATATGCCCGCGGCACGTTCAATAATGCTGCCAATTTGATCTGGTGTGTAGAATTCCAAACGATGAATGTGGCCGAACCTGTCACGTAGTGGTGCTGCCAAGGCCCCAGTACGTGTAGTGGCACCAATTAGAGTAAATTTAGGAAGATCGAGCCGCATACTACGTGCACTTGGCCCCTTGCCCAGCATAATATCAAGCTTGTAATCTTCCATAGCGCTATATAGCACTTCTTCTACACTACGGTGCAAGCGATGAATTTCGTCTATAAACAGGATGTCGCCATCTTGTAGATTGGTCAGCAAGCTTGCCAAATCCCCAGCTCGCTCAATAGCCGGGCCAGAAGTAATACGAATCTGGGCACCCATTTCATTGGCAATCACACTCGCCATAGTGGTCTTGCCAAGCCCTGGTGGGCCATAGAGCAGTACATGGTCAAGCGGCTCGCCGCGTTTCTTAGCAGCAGCAATTGCTAATTGGATATTTTGCTTTAATCGATCTTGCCCAATATAGTTGGCAAAATCATGCGGCCGGAGCTTTATCTCAAACTCTTGCTCTTCTGGTGTTTCATCTTGAGGGGCAGCCCCAACGATACGTTCAATCATTGTCTACAGTATACCGTAGTTGGTTATTACTTGCTCTTGAGTGCAAGTGTAACGCGCTGTTCAACTGGTAAATCTTTGTCGATTTCCTTCAGAGCGGCTGCAGCATCTTGCGGAGAATAGCCAAGGCTGATAAGGGCTTCAACTGCTTCGTCACCGCTAGCTACACCTGGGCGAGTCACAATACCTTCAGCTGCGTCACTGCTTCCGAGTCCCACTTTATCTCGTAACTCTACAACAATTTGTTCGGCCGCGCGCTTGCCTACACCTTTGGCACTTTGCAGTAGCTTCACATCGCCTGCAGCAATTGCTCCACGTACGGCTGGTGCAGTACCAATATCAAGTACAGCCAAAGCAACCTTTGGCCCGACGTTTTTTACGCCGAGTAGCTGTTCAAATAGTTTCTTAGTGTCTAGGTTTACAAAGCCAAATAGGTCGTAGCCTTGCTCGCGAATATGTTCATACACATACAGCTTGGCTTCCTGGCCAGTTGGTAGTCGGCCGTAATCTTCTGCAGTAACACTCAAGCCATAGCCGACGCCATTAGTATCTAATACAACCTGCTCGCCTATCTTTTCAGAAATAGTCCCCCGAAGTGTGGAAATCATACCACTAGTATACCCGAGTTATGCCGAAGGGCATTGAAAATGCCGGCCCAAATGGACCGGCATTATACACATAGGGACTACTGGCTAGTCAGATTTTTTGAACCAACCCCAGTGATGTCCAGACCATGCAAAGTACCAAACAAACTTCTTATCGATATTCTGCGAGTCTGCCCAGCCCTTCAAATCACTGAACTTCTGTTTAATCTGATTCCAAGTTGCTTGCTTGATAGCCGGGTCAGTTGCCGTACGTGCCTGGTCTACCAAACCGTCAATCTCTCCCCAGGCATTAGTAATGTGGTTTGCCTGGTCTTGAGTAAGCTTACCCTCGTCTACGGCTCGTTGTAATGCTGCAGTTCGTCTCTCTTGAATCTCTGCCCAACGGTCTGCAGCCTTGTTATTGGCCTTGTTCTGCTCTATTGCAGGCTTCGCAGCATCTTTCTTGACATTCGACTGAACACGCTGAGAAAGTTGCGTGCGGTGGTCCGACCTATGTTGGTCGGTATTAGAGTGGGCGGAAGCGATTCCAGCTCCACTTAGTGTTAGCGTGATAATAGTGGTACCTGTGAGGAATAGTGGCTTCGTATACTTCATAGGCTTTCCTCCTTTTAACTTAAAAAACTCGTCGAAACGAGTCTAGACCCATGGTGACAGAGACGACATCGAATGTCTGTGAGATATCCCCTATCATCAGTATGTTACATATCAGTATTTGAGAGATTGAGCGCAGGTTAGTGCGCAGGCAATGGCGTCGGCTGCATCGTCGGGTTTGGGCACGGTATCAAGCCCAAGGATTACGCGCACCATTTCTTGGATTTGCTTTTTGTCAGCGCGGCCATAGCCGGTGATTGCCTGTTTAATTTGTAGTGGCGTGTACTCGTACAGTTCCAATCCGTGTTGCTTGCCGCACAGCAGCACTACACCGCGAGCCTGGGACACGCTCATAGCGGTAGTTACATTCTGTGCAAAGAATAGTTTTTCTACTGCCATTACCGTTGGCTTTAGCTCAGTTATAACTTCATGTAGCTCATCGTAGATTGTAATCAGTCGGTCACTATCTGGCTGGTGTGCTGGGGTGCGTATCACACCACCATCAACAAGTGTCGCCTTGCCACGGCTATCCACATCAATAACCCCAAATCCCAATATGCCAGTTCCTGGGTCAATGCCGAGTATGCGCATACTTAATCCTTGATATTGCCGCGACCACAGCAACATTAGACGTAATGAAAAGTAGCGACCAAATCAGAGTATTTAGGACAGTGACAGGGAGCCCGTATATAGAGCCGCTCGTAACAACCTTTTCGCATGGCTTATCAGTAATACAAATCCGGTGTATACCCGATGCAACAGGGAAACCCTTTGAACCTTGTTCGTACTCAGTACAAACATATTGAGTTCTGCATTCTGCAGAGCTATCTATCTGCTTGGTTTTGGTGTATATATAGTCACCTGTTACTTTGGCCGTTATAAACCCGAAGACCAGGCCAACAACTAATACTACCGAGGTCTGCTTAAGCTTCAAGAAATTCCTCTGGAATATCGAAGTTTACGTGGGTTGCAGTTACGTCATCACAATCATCAAGCGCGTCCATCATGCGCATGATTTTGCCGGCCGTTTCTTTATCATTTACGGCCACCGTATTATTGGGAACATAACTAAGGCTCGCTTCAAGAATCTCTACATCTGCTGCTTTCAGCGCATCCCGCACTTTGGCTAGTTCTTTAGCATCGGTGTAGACAATTGACTC
>CAZLJP010000005.1:0-45000 GCA_964559915.1 uncultured Candidatus Saccharibacteria bacterium
TAGGCACGCCGCCAGCGTTCATCCTGAGCCAGGATCAAACTCTCCAAAAAAAGAATCTAATTCCAAACTTCAGTCAGAAACTGACTTACTGTTGAACCATTTAAGGTTCTGTGTTTAAAACATAGTTCCGCAATACTTACGTATTGCTATTGAACTGACGTTGAAACGATAATTACCGAAGTAATTATCTTTGCACTATACAAATTTTTAACGTTCGATTCCTTCGGGTTTAGAGACAATCTAATAGAGACCTCGCAAGAAACTCAAACCATCTTACCTGTTAAACAGATACGTGTCAAGCGACTAGTTGGCAGACTATGATGTAATTTTGATTACAGTCTATTCAGTTTGCAAAGCACGTTCGGCAGACTCTACACCGTTACCATTACGAATAGCCACATCCATCAGTCTGCTTATATATGCCTCTTCCAAATCAATACCTATGACTTCTGCGTATTGCGCAGCAAAGATAACTAAGTCACCTATAACTTCGTTCTCAATAATATTGGTATCTAGCTCACCGTGTTCAGCACGCTCTTCGACAGTCATGACCTTACCAAGCAATTTCCCTAGATGGAGACTTGTATGATGGCGTTTTCCTTCTGGCGTAATAGCCGTGGGATAATTGTCATTTTCAGCATCAAACGCTGCCTGGATTCGTTGCACCCGAGATAAATCTGGAATACTATTCACTCTTCACTTCCTCTGGTTCGTCAGACTCGTCTTCTTCTATGTCTTCCGCTTTATCTACAAGGGCAAGTGAGGTCACCTGGTCACCGTCGTTGAGACGCATAATACGAACGCCTTGCGTGGCACGGCCCAACTCTGGGATGTCCTGCAAGCCAAGGCGAATTGTCTGACCGTTCCTAGAGATGATGATTACCTCTTGTGTGTCGTCGCCATCAAGTGCCTTAACACCAATTAACGCGCCGGTCTTGGTGTTAACAACCGCTGAACGGATACCCACGCCACCACGAGCATGTGCCGTGAATTGTGAAATCTTGGTGCGCTTACCATAACCCTGGTCACTAATCACGAAGATGCTGGTATTCTCTGCAACAATATCCATACCAATAACCTGGTCACCTGCACGCAGACGAATGCCGCGGACACCACGGCTGACACGGCCCATCGGACGAGCGTCTTTTTCGTGGAAACGGATAGCCTGACCTTGAGAAGTACTGATAACTACTTCATTATCGCCTGTTGTCATACGAATCCACTTCAGCTCATCACCTTCATCAAGGTTAATGGCAATCAGACCTGTCTGACGGACATTCTTGTACTGCTCAAATGGCGTTTTCTTAACTACACCACGGACTGTACACATTAACAGGTTGCCGTCGCTCTGTTTGCTCACATTTATTACGGAGCTCACTGTTTCCTCTGGCTGGAGCTGCAATAGGTTCACAAGTGCGATGCCCTTAGCACTGAGGCTAGCAGCTGGTACTTCATATGTCTTCAAACGGAAGACACGACCCTTGTTAGTGAAGAATAGGAGGAAGTCATGGGTGCTAGCGTTGACCACGTGCTCAATAACGTCTTCTTCACGGGTAGCCATGCCACGCTTGCCCTTACCACCGCGATTTTGCTTGCGGTAGTCGCTAATCTGGCTGCGCTTGATGTAGTTGTTCGCTGTCAGCGTTACTACTACTTGCTCATCAGGAATGAGGTCTTCATCACCCAGCTTACCGAGTTCTTGTGGGATTACTTTCGTGCGGCGTTCGTCGCCATACTGCTGTTTCAGCTCAAGCAGTTCATCACGAATAATCTTGAGGATTTTCTTCTCGTCAGCCAAGATGCCTTCGAGCTTAGCAATCAGCTTGAGGAGCTCGTTTAGCTCATCCTCAATCTTTTGACGTTCCAAACCAGTCAGTGCACGAAGCTGCATAGCCAATATAGCTTTGGCCTGAATCTCACTCAGTTTGAACTTGGTCATCAAGTTCTTCTGAGCTTCTTCGGTACTCTTGCTGGCTCGGATTACCTTAATAACTTCATCAATATGATCAAGTGCGATCTTAAGACCTTCGAGGATATGTGCACGTTCGTTGGCTTTGCGTAGCTCGTACTCAGTACGGCGACGAACAACTACCTTACGGTGCTTGATGTGCTCACCTAGGATATCTTGCAGACCAAGTACACGAGGCTGAATACCATCTATAAGAGCCATCATATTGAAGTGGAAGCTCTGCTGTAACTGCGTTAGCTTGTATAACTGGTTGAGTACCTTCTTAGGATAGGCGTCTTTCTTGAGGTCAATGACGATACGTACTTCACCACGAGCTGTTTCATCACGCAGGTCGGAGATACCGGTCATCTTCTTGGTATTTACCAATTCAGCAATTTTCAGAACCAATGACTCTTTATTAAGTGCGTATGGAATTTCGGTAATAACAATCTGGGAGCGGCCCTTCTTGCCTTCGGTAATTTCGGCTACACCACGCGTAACTACGCCACCACGGCCGGTCGCATAGGCGGTACGGATAGACTCTTGGCCATAGATAACACCACCTGTTGGGAAGTCTGGACCCTTAACGTGAACTAATAAGTCATCCAGAGTTGCCTCAGGGTTATCAATCAAGGCTACTTCTGCATCAACCAGCTCACTAAGATTGTGCGGCGGAATGTTGGTCGCCATACCGACAGCGATACCTAGCTGGCCATTCAAGAGCAAGTTAGGTAGTTTAGCTGGCAGAACTGTTGGCTCTACCCTTGTATTGTCATAGTTTTCACGGAAATCGACGGTTTCTTTATCAATATCTGCTAGAGCTTCGTCTGCCAATTTGGCAAGCTTGGCCTCGGTGTAACGCATGGCAGCTGGTGGATCCCCATCCATACTACCGAAGTTACCCTGGCCGTTAATCAAGGTATAGCGCATAGCCCATGGCTGGGCCATACGAACCATTGCGTCATAAATACTGGAATCACCATGCGGGTGGTAGCGACCCATAACGTCACCAACTGCAGTCGCTGATTTACGGTGACGAGAGGTGCTACGGAGGCCAGATTCATTCATGGTGTACAAAATACGGCGGTGAACCGGCTTCATACCGTCACGAACATCAGGCAAAGCACGATCAATAATCACACTCATGGAGTAGCGCAAATAGCTGTCTTCCATGACATTTTCAACGGTTCGACGCTCAACTATTCGAGAATGATGCGCATCAAGAATATCCTCGGCATGCTCTTGGCCGCGGCGGCGGTCTTCCATTGATTCTTCATAACGAACCGAGTTATCAGGTGCTTGCTGCTCTGGTTCTTGTGATTCTGTACTTTGGTCAATTGGTGGGTTTTGGTCATCCATAGTCTAAATATCCAGGTCCTTTACGAATTTAGCATTGGCTTGAATAAAGCTCTTGCGCAGCTCCACTTCTGTGCCCATGAGCTTGCTAAAGATTGTGTCTGCCTTTTCAGCGTCTTCAACTTTTACCTGTACAAGTACACGCTTCTCGGGGTTCATGGTTGTCTCAAACAGCTGGTCTGCGTCCATTTCACCAAGTCCCTTGTAGCGCTTCTGCTCTATAAAACCGGCTTGCTTCAGGCGATCATCATTTGGGTTCACTACTGCAACACCGTCGGCTTTGCGCTTTGCGATAGCTTCATCAAGTGCTGTGTCCAGGTCTGCTTCGTCATATATAAAGACAGGGTTCTTGCGTGACGAACGTACGAGCTCAAACAGTGGTGGTTTGGCAAGATATAGATGTCCGCCGTCGACTACTTCTTTCATATAGCGGAAGAAGAATGTCATAAGCAGTGTAGAAATATGGCTACCATCAACATCAGCATCAGTCATGATAATAATACGGTCGTAGCGCAGGCCATTGATATCAAATGATTCTTCAATACCGACACCCAGTGCCTTAATAAGACTGACGATTTCGTTATTACCTAGCATCTTGTCTAGACGAGCACGCTCAACGTTCAGCACCTTACCACGCAGTGGCAAAATTGCTTGTGATTTGCTGTCACGACCAGATTTAGCAGAACCACCGGCTGAGTCGCCCTCCACCAAGTAGATTTCTGATTCTTTAGGGTCTTTGTTTGAGCAATCAGCTAGCTTGCCGGGCATACTTGCACCGTCGAGCACACCCTTACGAAGGATGTTGTCACGGGCGGCACGGGCGGCCTTGCGAGCGCGGGCAGCAAGTAGTGATTTACCAATAATCTTGCGAGCAATTGCTGGGTGTTCTTCCATGTAGTAGGAGAGGTATTCGCCCAATACTTGCTCAACATAACCACGGATTTCTGGGTTACCAAGCTTGTTCTTGGTCTGACCTTCGAACTGTGGATCAGGTAGTTTGACCAAAATAATAGAGGTTAGTCCTTCACGAGTGTCCTCACCAGAAAGGTTCTCTTCTTTCTCTTTAAGTAGACCGTTCTTGCGAGCATAGTCGTTAATAACACGAGTTAGTGCGGCGCGGAAACCAGTCAGGTGGGTACCACCATCGGGGTTTAGGACGTTGTTGGCAAATGCTTTGACAGTTTCGCTGTAACCGTCAGTGTATTGTATGGCAATCTCAATCTGAACATCATTAACTGTTTTGTCGACGTAGAAAACATCGTCATCAACGACTTCTTTGCCGTGATTAAGGTGTTTTACGTATGATTGGATACCGCCTTCGAAATAGAAGCCGTAGCTGAGACCTCGTTCTTCGTCCCTCAGTGTCGTCTTGATACCCTTTGTCAGATATGCAGCATGGCGCAAACGATCAAGAATGACATCGTAATTCCACTGGTTCTTCTCCATGATACTAAAGTCTGGATAAAATGTAATCTCAGTGCCTGTGCGGTCAGTCTTGCCGATAACCTTAAGGTCACTCTTTGGTACACCACGTTCATATTCTTGGTTATGAATCTTGCCGTCTTTGTGGATAGTCACGATAAGTTTTTCAGATAGTGCATTCACGACAGAGCTACCAACACCATGTAGACCACCAGATACTTTGTAGCCACCGCCGCCGAATTTACCTCCGGCGTGCAGTACGGTCAGAACGGTTTCCACCGTGCTCTTGCCTGTTTTAGGGTGAATGTCTACAGGGATACCACGGCCGTTGTCGAATACCGTTACACCACCGTCAGCAAGCAGAGTTACGTCTACCTGTGTAGCGTGACCAGCCAAAGCTTCGTCAATACCGTTATCGACAATCTCCCATACGAGATGATGGAGACCCTCTGCTCCGGTTCCACCAATGTACATACCGGGTCGCTTACGAACCGGCTCAAGACCCTCTAGAACTTGAATTTGATCAGCTGAATAGTCTTTTTGTTTGTCAGACACGCTCTTGTAACCCTCTCTTGTTTGCAACTAACTCTCTTGCTACCTATTATAAACACTTTTTTAACTCTCGCAAGCCTGTTACACCTGTAAATGGTGTATAACTTCCTACGTTTTAGTATTGCGTGAACACATGATTTTATGATTCAATAAGCATAAGGTTCATACATATAATAAAGAAGAAAAAATATGTTCAAAAAACTACTTAGTAATCTGCCCTACAACCCTAGTTTGATTGGGCACGTATCGTTCTATGCCAAACGGCTCCATAGTGAGGCTTCTATACGCCGCGCTGGTTTTGTAATGCTAAGTCTGGCTCTGTTGTTGCAAAGTTTTGCAGTGATTTCACCTCCAGAAGCTTCGCTGCAGGCTAGCCCTAACACCGACCTCATAAATGGTGGGTTCAGAGATAAGGACGAGGCGCTGAAGCACTGCAAGAAAAATACCCAGGACTTTAAAGACATCCTGGCCTACTTCGGTATCAGCTGTGACAATGTTTCAGATGCTAGTACTACAAGTATTGCGCCCCGAGACCATAGTGGTGATTTATACTCTATGGGCCGTCTATCTTTTGGTGTTGATGGGGAGAAGTCAGTGAAGATTCCTGATGTTGATAGGTTCTACGTGCGCCACTTCTGGAGCCTGAATCATAAGTCATCATACAAAGCCCTGAAGGTACGAAATTCTGAAGGCAAAGTGTTTTATATCTTGTTTGACTGTGGCAACCTGGTATCTATTGATATACCGAAGCCGCCACCGCCAAAAGATGTCTGCCCTAATATTTCTGGGCGACAAACTGATTCTGAAGACTGTGACGTCTGTCCTGGCCTAAGTGGCACGCAGACAAGTAAGAGCCAGTGTGATGTGTGTCCTGATACGCCTGGTAAACAGACTAGCCGAACTAAGTGTGATGTCTGCCCCAATACTCCAGGCACGCAGACAAGCAGTACTCAATGTGATGTGTGCCCCGAACTCCCTGGTACACAAACAAGCAAAAGCCAGTGTAAGTCATGCCAAGAATCTGAGACAAGTAGCGATCTTGTCGCATGTTTGGACTACCGTAAAGCTGCTCGTAACATTACCCAGGGTATTGCAAATGCCAACGACACAACCGCCAAGCCTAGTGATATAATCGAGTACAAATTAACTACTAAGAATAGTGGCAAAATTGCTATTAAGGGTTATCAGGTGACCGAGGCGCTCGGTGACGTACTGGATTATGCTGATGTTGTAGACCTCCACGGAGGCACTATGGGAGCGTATCAAACAGCAACCTGGCCCAAGACGGATATCAAGGCAGGACAAACCATAACAACCCTGATTACTGTCAAAGTAAAAGCTACACTACCAAGTACACCCGCCTCATCAAGTGACCCTAATCACTTTGATATGATTATGACCAACGTCTATGGTAACGCCATAAATATAAAGCTACCGCCAAGCGTAACAAAGCGTATTGAAATTGCTACTACCACACTGCCAAACACAGGGCCTGGCACATCACTGATGATTGGCTTTAGCCTAGCAGCAGTGGTGGGTTACTTCTTCGCACGCAGTCGCCTACTCGCTAAAGAGCTAGATGTGGTACGAACCGAATTTGGAAATGCAGGAGGCTACTAATTATGAGCGAGAAGCTACAACATAGCGGTGAACACAGCAGAGAAACAATTGATGCCAGCGCCGAAGCACGCAAGAACTTAGAACGACTCCAGGAAAAGGCCGAACAGGCCGAACAAGACCCTCTACAGAAACATGTAGAGTCACTCCGTGAAACTATTGAATCCCAGGCCATTAGTGGCAAAGAGGTGTCTGCGGGAGACCATAACACCGAACAAAGTGCCCAACAATTTGGTATCAGCAAAGAGCTAAAGACAGACACCTATAAAAAGACTCTCAAACAAGTACGCAAACATCTATCGGCGCCAGATCGGGTGCTGAGCCGCTTCGTGCACACACCTGCCGTAGAAGTTACTTCCCAAGCCCTGGGTAAGACCGTTGCACGACCCTCGTCATTCTTTGGCGGTAGCCTTGGCGCACTGCTTGGCAGTGTCGTGCTCGTAGTGCTAGCACGCCGTAACGGCTTTGAATATAACTATGCTGCTTTCTTCTTTTTGTTCATTGGTGGATTTATAGTCGGTAGCATTATCGAGCTGTTGTTCCGTCTACTATTTCGACGTAAATCTATCTAAGCCGTAGTGTACCGTCCGAATCAATACTGATTGTGTCGTCGGCATCTTCGGTGGCTTTTGGAACTGGTAGCGGTGCTGCTGGCTTTGGTTCTGACTGAACAGGCGTTGCTTGAGGCACAGGAGCCTTGGGAACGATAGGCGCTGGTGGTTGCATTGGTTGGGGAGCGGCGGCTGGTTCTGGCTGCGGCGCGGAAACCGGTGCTGGAGCTGCTTGTGCGGGCGTCGTGGCGGCTGTCTTGCGCTTGGCGAGCCAGTCGTCCAAGAACGATGAGCCACCGGCTGGAGCTGCTGGTCGTGGCGAAGCTCCTGGTGTTCTCTGAGCCGGGACACTACCAGCGCCAGCTGCAGGCCCGAATGCTGGCTTAGGGTCTTCATTCGTGGCCAAACGACCGAATATCTCAGCCTCAACCTTGGCCTTAGGACGGCCAAATTTGGCTGCAGACAGCTGCTTCAATGCCTTGGCCAGCTCTTCGTTAGGATTACCCAGCGGTGGCAGTGTCATCATGCTAAATGGCTGCGTAGGGATACCGCCAATAAGTATCTGCGAGACTGTATTGAAATTTGGTATACGCAGAATATCGTCTCTATCAAACACGGGTGCGAACTTCTTGCTTAGTGAGTCGGCATCAGCGTCAGAGCCCACGCGGAATGACACAATTGAGCCCACATTGCCAAACACCGCATCACGAATTTCATCGGTTAGCTGCGTAGTAAACTGGTTGGCTACAATCAGATTTAAACGATACTTACGAGCCTCAGACAAAATAGTCGCAAACGAATCCGTTGAGAAGTTCTGAAACTCATCAACATACAAACAAAAGTCCTGGCGCTGGTCCTCTGGAATGTTAGCTCGAGCCATAGCTGCAGCCTGGAATTTCATCACAAAAATCATACCCAGCAACTTAGAATTCAGTTCACCGGTGCGACCCTTACTAAGGTTCACGAGCAGAATCTTCTTATTGTCCATGATTTCACGCAAATTGAATGAACTCTTGCTCTGCCCGATGATATTACGCATCATGTCGTTGGCCATGAAGGCACCGAATTTGCTCACAAACCAACCAAGTACCTCAGATTTGTGATAATCACTCGTCTGAGCCATTTCCTTATTCCAAAAGTCCAGCACTACCTGGTCATCAAGATGAGATAGCAGGTCTTTGGCATACTTGCTGTCTGTAAACACTTTTGGAATATCAATGAACGTGCCGCCTTCTGGGTTGGCCATTACCGTCTTAGCAGCCATACGGAACCAATGCTCATAACGCGGACCGATAATACCCTGTCTTTGTGGGTCATATAGCTTATACAGCATATTAATAGCTTCCTGGATTAAGAAGTCCTGTTGTGTCTTGTCTTCGAACTCAAACAGATTGAGACCCATTGGATATTCCATATCTGCTGGGCTGAAGTAAATGACATCCTCGGTGCGCTCACGCGGCACCATAGCAAGCAACTTCTCTGCCGTATCGCCATGGGGGTCAACAAAGGCAAAGCCACGACCGGCAATCATATCCTGAAGAGCCAGGTTTTCGAGGTACACAGATTTACCCACACCAGTCTGTCCCACAACATACATGTGACGACGCCTGTCTTCCAGACTCAAACGAATTGGCTTCTTAACAGCACGGAAGACGTTGTAGCCCATTAGCAAGCCATCATCTGACATATTGCGTGGACCATCCACCTGCTTGCTGCCTTGTCGTTCTAGCTGAGAGGTTGGAATGCTGCGCTGATCTGGGAAGTGGAATATTGTCGAAAGCTCACTGGCATTGAGGATATTCTTGTTATTCTCTTGCGGGAAGAACCGCATAATATATGCCGTTACGAAGCGTTCGATGTCCTTTGCGGGTGTGAACTTAAAGCCATTTTTACCAGGTGCATCAAACAGCGAGAACGACGCAACCACATTACGCAGGATGGCATCAGCTCGCTGAGATATATTTGATGAGGCCACCACACGAATCAGCACCTCATAGGCAGGCTGGCGTGTCTTATCATCTATAGCATCAAGCGTTGCTTGTTCAAGGCTCGAGAGCTGTGGCGCATCAGCTCCGCCAGCTGGCTTTGCCTCTGGTGGTTTGACAGCAGCCGTGGCCAAATCTTTCATAAGTGACCCAGCGAGTGCCGCGCCCTTCTTGCTATCTTTATCGCCTTTGCGCTTACGACTAGCTAGAGCACTTGCCTCTTTGCGCCAGCCCTCGTATGCCGGACGCATCAGTATCTGAATGCCTACTCCATCTTCTTTATCAAGTGTAGCTAGTGAGTTAAGTAATGAGGCCATGGCGTCACGTTTTAGCTCTTGATATGTAGCGATGGGATAGGCAAAGTTCTCTTTCAACGTCAATTCACCCCCCATGGTGCCACTAATTTTGCCTACCGGGCTAAAGATATTGTGCTCTGCCACTTCTTCGAGGCGAGCTGCTGGATAGGCGCTCACAACCGCTTGCTTTACTACCTCAACCATAGAAATCGGCACAGCGGCATAATAATATACAAATCCCTTGGTGCTGATAATCTCAAAGGCAAAATGACGCTGGCCATAGAATCGGCTCTTGAAACCTTTTACCATTGTGCTCTGAATGATGCTGTACATTATCTGGGCTTTGGATATGTTCTCTTCCGTTACGTCACGGACATCACGCCCACCTAAATCAGTGTCCTCGCTCAGCGGTGGCAGATGGATATAGAGGGGCACCATCTTGAGGCCGCGCTCAAAATTCTTCTGTTCACGGAATACTTTCTGGACCTGCAGATAAATTATTGGCGCAGTGACCAATAGCAAGACAAGCAAGATTGCTAACACCGTTATAAATGCCACCATGGACTAGTCTTCCGTCAGTTTAATATCTTTGTTGTAGCGCTTCTTCATGTAGTCAGCCTTGAAACTTTCTACTTGTTTATTCTGTTGATAGGGATCGTGCCGTGTCCGGGCTACGATTTCCTTGGCTTTAAGCACCCATTCTTTTTCAATCAGGTCAGTGTCATCGGCAATTGTTGGCATACCGGGGAAACTCGGCTGAGCCTGCTGTGGGAGAGCCGTTGCTTGCTGAGAAACAGCCGGAGGCGCAAGTGGGCTAGTGGCCGGCGCCTGACCAGGGTTTGATTGTGCTGCTTCAATCGCCTGCGAAGCAAGCCGTTCATTGCCAACGTCAATAGATGGCGCCTCAAAAGATTGCGCTACTGTGGGCTGTAATGCCTCTGTGGCTTGAACTGGTGGTAATTCACTCCCTGAATGCTGGTCCATACTTCTTTGAATTATACCAGGCTTGCCTTGGTATATATAAGCATTTACTTAATAAAGTCAGCCCTGAGCATGTACAAGGCCGCCACACCTACTAAACCAATCGATAAAAGTATGTCTCGGATAGAAAGTTGATGTATTGATTGGAAAATAATCAGCAGCACCGGTAACGTCGCACCAAAACCAGCAACCAATGTTGCCTGGCGGGTTCGAATATCCTTAAAACGACCCAGGACTTGCCTGATGGCCACAAACAGAGCCACGAACAGCCACAAAAACGGTAATACCAGTAGCGGTAACGGCAAATTGTCTGGATTTGTCAGCGCTATAAAAAGAGGCCCCGATAGATAAAGCGCACTATAGCCTAGAAATTGTTTTAGTTTTTTGTACTTTGGAAAATTCATAACTTTCTAAGTATACAAGAGTATTCATCGTAGCGGGTAGTATCCGAACTCTTTTGTTCATATAAAAAGCACCGCTTTGGACACGGTGCTTCGGTTAGGTAATAAACTAGGTGCAAGGACGACAAATCCGCTACTAAAGTAGACTATTGAGCGCTTGTCGTCACTTGCGGTGACTGACCGCTCTCTAATGAGAGCGTTATCGGCTACCCGGGCCGTAGAATGTAAGTTTTTGTTTTTGTGCTTACTCCACCAGACTACTCTATTTGGGCTATTATGTCAAGAGTATACTGTAGTTATAATTACAACGTATATCTGTTAGCTACTTAAGATTATTGAATTTTTGGTTGAAAATTATGTTGTTATTACAACAACTATATTTCTTATTATATTACTTTATAATATTAACATTATTGTCTATGCGCGCTTGTTCTGTTCGTTCAAATGTAAGCCCCTACCTCCTCAAGTATTGCCAAGTAAAATATAAATTGGCACGGAGCCCATGGATACATTTCTAGCACCAGGAGGTGTACAGTGCTAATCGATATATTTGTAGGCACTTGGAGCAAATAATGGATAACTTAGTGGTGAGACACCTGCCCAAGTGAACACACATCCCGGCAGATTACTCTGTGTGGTCTTATCCTGAACTGTGGGATATCCCTCCGAGGTACCGCATAAGTCCAAAATTAGTCTACGCCCTGCCCATAATAGGCTCAATTTAAGGCTCATTATTTAGCATAATCATTATTGACAAGCGCTGTTTTGACCCCTATTATAGGGGTAGCACTGAACAAATTAAGTGCTCAAAAACAAAAAGACTCCGAAACGACGACTTCTCGCAAGTCGTCGTTCCATACCAAGACAGTATTGGTAGAGTCTTATATAAACAGCACTAAAATCAAAACCCACTATAAAAGCCCCGCACAAAGCGGGGCTTTTATATTTAGTTAAGTCTATATACAATGGACGCATGAGTGCAGCGGTGGGCACAATCTTTGAATCCGGTATGCATGGCACGCATGTGACCATTGAATGTCATATTTCTAATGGCCTCCCTAATATTGTGGTTGTTGGTTTTGGTAATAAAGCAGTGGATGAGGCTAAAGAACGTATTAGGAGTGCCTTTGCCGAAGCAGGCATAGAATTACCACGAAAACGAATAACTATTAACTTAGCTCCCGCTGATGTACCCAAGGATGGTACAAGCTTTGATTTAGCAATGGCTGCGGCTATATTATTAGCCAGCAAACAGATACAAACCAAAGATATAGCAGATAGCCTAGTCATAGGTGAGCTCGGGCTTGATGGCAGCGTTCGGCCTGTCAGGGGCATTATCGGCAAACTAATTGCTGGCCGAAAACTTGGTTTTACAAAGGCATATATACCGAGCGGCAACCTAGCCCAGGCACAATTGGTACCTGGGCTTACGCTGGTACCCATAACTTCCTTGCACCAGTTCTATCTAGGGCAGACAGGTACGACAACACTCAATGAATATCCGTCTGGGCAGATTCCCCAATCGCCCAAAACAAAGGTGAATAGCTACGATTTCGCTGATGTAGTTGGCCAGGCCCGCGCCAAGCGAGCGCTGGAAATTGCCGCTGCTGGCTCTCATAATCTCCTTATGAATGGCCCGCCGGGGGCTGGAAAAAGTATGCTTGCTAAAGCACTTCCCTCGATTCTTCCCTCCTTAGAGCTCGAAGAAATGCTTGAAGTTACACACCTACACAGCTTGGCGAGTCGACAATATGACCAAATCTTTAGCGAACGACCCTTTAGGGCGCCCCACCACTCTGCTAGTCAAATTTCAATTCTTGGTGGTGGTAGTACGCCCCGCCCGGGAGAAATATCTCTCAGCCACAGAGGAGTCTTGTTTTTTGATGAGCTGCCTGAGTACACAAGACAAACCCTGGAAGCGCTGCGCCAGCCACTAGAAGACAAAATTATTACCGTTGCCAGAGCCAAGGATACGCTCGTTTTTCCGGCACATTTTATGCTCATCGCCACCGCCAACCCCTGTCCGTGTGGCTTCTATGGCAGTACTAAGGCCTGTACTTGCACCGCAAATGACATCTTGAAATACCAAAAGAAGCTGTCGGGACCAATTATGGACCGTATCGACCTGTATGTAGATGTGGATGAGGTAGAACACGCTGCGCTGCTGGGCGAAAGCACAGCTGAGCCAAGCAAGACTATCAGAGAACGCGTCCTGAGAGCTCGTAAAGCCCAGCAAGCGCGCTACAAAGACCCCATGGTCACCAACGCAAGCCTATCTAACAAACAGCTCAAACATGAGACACAGCTAGCTCCAGATGCCAAGGAGCTACTGGACAAGGCCGCTGAGCAGCTGGGCATCTCTGCTCGCGCTTACATGCGTATCCTCAAGGTCGCCCGCACTATTGCAGATTTAGAGGATTCCTCATCTGTAGAAATCCCCCACATCACCGAAGCGCTGCAATATCGCCGTAAGGCACAAGAAACATTATTATAGTTGACCCCTGTTGTAACTTCTGTTACAATCTACCCGATTAGCTATATTAAGATTTAAGGAGAGTTTATCAGCCAGGCCACTCGCTTGAATGGGGCAATTCGAGCAGCAAACGTGCGTGTTATCGACGAAGACGGATCACAACTTGGGGTTTTGTCGCGAAATGATGCACTCAAACTTGCCGAAGAGCGTGGTTTGGACTTGGTGGAAGTCTCTCCGAATGCTGATCCGCCTGTATGCAAGATTGTCGACTGGGGTAAATACAACTACCAGAAGACAAAACAGCTACAGAAAAGCCGACAAAACACCAAAGCGCTGGAAGTTAAACAGATGCGTTTTGGGCTCAAGATTGGCGACCACGACCTACAGGTCAAACTCGGTAAGGTTACCAAGTTCCTGGATGCAGGTCATAAGGTTAAGTTAACCGTCTTCTTTAGGGGTCGTGAGAACGCTCATAAAGAATTAGGCTTCAAGCTAGCAGAGCGCGTCATAGAAGGCTTCGGTGAAAGCATCACTGTTGATCAGCAACCCCAATTGTCGGGTAAACAACTAAGTTTCGTCGTAAGGAGCAACAACAATGCCAAAGCTAAAGAATCATAGCGGTACCAAGGATCGTATCCGCGTTACCAAAAACGGTAAAATCATGCACGGTCACTCAGGCAGCAATCACCTGCTTGCCAAAAAATCAGCTGCCCGCAAGCGTCGTTACGCTGTGGCCGGTGGCCTGACTGGCAAAATTGCCAGGAACATTAAGTCGAAGATTGGAGCATAAATAATGCGAGTTAAACGAGGCGTTACTACACGCGCAAGACATAACAAAATCCGTAAAGCTACTAAGGGTATGACCCGTAGCAACCGCAGCAGCATCCGCCGCGGTAAGCAGGCTATTACTAAGGCGTTGGAGAACGCTACACGCGACCGCAAGGACCGCAAGCGAACTTTCCGCCAGTTGTGGAACACTCGCATTAACGCTGGTGCACGCCTAAATGGCACTACCTACAGCCGTCTGATTGCTGGCCTCAAAAAAGCCAACGTCACACTTGATCGTAAGGTATTGGCAGAATTGGCCGTCAACGAGCCAAAATCATTTGAAGCAGTTGTAAAAGCAGCCAAATAAACGTCGCTCCAATGACGAAAAACACCTCGGGATGACCGAGGTGTTTTCATTATTTGCGCACAGGATTATGGCCCAAGGCCATGGTTCTGGCTGGCATGCCGGTCAGAACGAGTACGTGTGCTCGTTCTGTGCAAATATCCAAAAACCACGGCTTTTTACACCGTGGTTTTTGATATTGTCAGAGTATCTATAAGCCGGGTTCTGTACCAAAAGGCGCTGACCATCTATCTAGTCTGCTGATTGCTCAACAGCTCAAGCGGATTACTTGATGACCGACCCAGGCGGGAAACCTGTGTTGGATCGATCGCCTTGCAGCAGACAGGGTTTACCATTCATGCACGTCACCGTACACAACTGTGGGCTCTTGCCCCACTCGTTTCACCTTTTCCTCTTACGAGGTAGTTTCGTTTCTGTGGCACTTTCCCTAGGGTTGCCCCCGGTTGCCGTTAGCAACTGTCTTTCCCTACGCTGCCCGGACTTTCCTCGTATGTAAACACACGCGGCCAGCCGATAGCCTGACCCCTGTATTTTATCATGTTTTAGCTTACTTTTGAAGTTCTGCGTCGAGAGTCGTATTCACTTCGGCATCAGCAAGTTTGTTGAACTCCCGCGGAACGTGAGTATAGGTTACCTTTTTGAACTGTGCGGCTAACTCTTTGATAGCCTCGTGAATTGGCCATAAATCACGGTTTTTGACCTTGAATATGCCCTTCATCTGGTTGATGACGAGTAAGCTGTCCATGTGCACAGCGACTTCTTGCACGCCCCTCTTTTGGGCCTCTTCTAGGCCAAACTTCAGTGCCCGGTATTCTGCCTGATTATTGGTAGTAATGCCCAGGTAGACGCCACCCTTAAAGATAATGTTATCTTGCGTATCCAGCAACACGTAACCAGAGGCAGAGGGGCCTGGGTTGCCGCGTGAGCCACCATCACCGTACAGCTTAATTGCTTTGGGAGTAGCATTAGTCTCCTCTACGACTGGTTCCTTTTTGGAGGGACTACTATCTACCGGCTCTTTGATAGCACCGATACCTTTGAGTGCAAAATCACGTTCAGCATCTTTCTCTTGGTCATGAGCTTTCAGTAACCACTGCTCTTCTGGGTGCCACTGCGTAGAGCCATACCAAATTTCTTTGGGTAAAATGTGACGTTCAGCGGTTTCGCCCCTATGGTTTGTGTAAGTAATTTTTAGTTCTTTGCTCATCTTCACTCACTATAATAACAGATAAAGATACGATATACTTGATGAGTTGTCAGGGTGTAGCTTAGTTGGTAAAGCGCTGCGCTGGGGGTGCAGAGAGCGGAAGTTCGAGTCTTCTCATCCTGACCAAACTCAATATATTGGATATTTACGCCACCTGGCTAAAGCCAGCTAATCCGCTAAAGCGGCTTGAATCTATAGCTCAATATTCTGCGTAAATAATAAAAAGTCCGAGTTTCCTCGGACTTTTTAGTTGGCTTACGAGACCTTATGACAACCCGGACTATAAATCTCCAGGTGGGTCTCCGCACGATACGACCGCAGTCATACACGAATATTGGAATCCCTAATGATAAGTATTCAGATTATCATTACAGGCCTCTTTTAGCGTAAGCCTGTATCTATTATACCACTCCGAGTTAGCTAAAAATGTGTAACTACACGCCCAGCAAGTTCAATATGAAGTCATTCAATGTGACCATAATTGGGCTCAGCACTGGCAACAGTAAGAAAAGAATCGCCAGTATTGCGAATAGGCCGAATTGTTCTATCTGCAGCATTACTTGCTGCAGTGGTCTTGGCGCAAATGCATAGAGCAGCCGAGAGCCGTCAAGCGGAGGTATAGGCAGCATATTAAACACAAATAGTGCAACATTCAGCTGCACAAACATCAATAAGAATTCTCGTATAAGACTGCCAAAATCAGGCTGGAGAAGATTAAGTAAGCCTGCAGACAACACGGCCAACGCCAGGTTAGTTAGCGGACCGGCAACACCAACAAGCGCAGAACCAAACTCGTCAAACTTAACTCTATCGGGGTTAAATGGCACGGGCTTGGCTGCCAGAATGGGTGGCAAGCCAAAAAGTACCAAAACAACGGGTAGTGCGATTGTGGTCACAGGGTCAATGTGGGCTAAAGGATTGATAGTAATCCTGCCTTCATCAGAAGCGGTTGGGTCACCCAGCCAATGTGCGGTCAGTGCGTGCATCATCTCGTGAATACTCAACGCAATAAGTAAACAGACGACAAACAAGATTATGTTAGTTGCGGAGAATTCCATTGCAAGTAGTATAACATTCGTTTATGACGTGGTACTTGTCAGACACAAGCAAGCTCGTGCCTGACTACGTTCCACTTGTATAGCAAACTCCTCTCAGACGCTTGACTATCAGGGTAAAAACAGCTATACTTTGCCCTTGAATGTTCCGGTCCGTTGAGTGTGGCAGGAATGAAAGGATTAACAATGCAGAAGTGTGAAATCACTGGCAAGGGCAAGCAATTTGGTAGCAACGTCAGCTTTTCTCAGCGCCACACCAAGAAGGTATGGAAGCCGAACTTGCAGAAGAAGACTCTAGTAGTCGACGGCAAGAAGGTTACGATGAAGATTAGCACACAAGCTATCCGCACGCTCAAAAAGAAAGGCGTTATCGCCGCATAATAAAAGCTCCCAAATGGGAGCTTTTATTTTTGTGTCTCAATTGTTTGGCTATTGCTTCTCAAGAACAACCAGTTGGGTCGTGTCGGCAAGCTCAGCTGGCTTAATCTTTAACTTGGGGACTGTTTCATGAACTTCCATAGAGAGGCCCTTTAGCGCATCTTCGAGAGATTGCTGTGGAACTTCATAGTTTAGACCCTTCTCTGCGTAATGGGTCGGTATAACAAGCTTGGGGTCAATGTCCTTTATGAGCTTCAGCGCACCGATTGGGTCAACCGTATAGCCGTTTCCGCCTACAGGGATAATCAACACATCAACAGTATTGATAGCCTCCAGCTGAGAACCGCTCAACTCCGGATAGATATGTCCCACTACTGCAATGCGGATATCATCAACTACCAAACGATAGATAGTCGCGTTATGCGTGCCTTTCTCGTCAATATGGGCTTGGGCTGGAATACCCTGAATAGACACGTCGGAAACTTCGTATTCGCCGGGTTGATCAAGTACAATTTTAACATCAGTTTTTACTGCAGCATGTGGACCAGTAAATAAACTAATGTCACCCGCCTTAGTGATTGTCTTGGCACCGAGACTATCTAGATTATCATCAATCACAATTGATGCCTTCTTGGTACTAATACGCACACAATTACCACCGTAATACTGTAGTTCCATGTCTATTCCTCCTCTTTGGTCTGTGTTTTGGTTTTAACCGGGGTTAACACATTTTTCTTATCAATTAATACTTGTTTCTTGGCGGACAATACCAGCGTCAAGAATCGATCGTTGACCTGCTGGCGATACTTGAACTCCTGCATCGGCATGACCGTGAAGCGCAGTTCTTTGCCTTCTTGCTGTTCCAAGTCTGTAATGAACTTGCCAAGCTTGGTCTGGTTTACATCACCGACAATTAATAGATCAGTCCCACTCGTCTCGTCACGAGTAAATTGCCCTGTATAGATAGCCAGCTCAACATTGCCAAGTGTCTTTATGTCTGCCGCCTGGGAGTCTGCGGCTGGTGCTGCAGAAGCAGCCATAACGCCACCACCAAATATTGCTGCTAGTGGTGGGTAGTACTCATAGTCTTGATTCACTTCATAATAGAGTTTGTTTTTGGCATCGTCAGACGTAATGATACCAATGCTTAACAAATTACTAAGTTCACGACGAACTGAGTTAATTTGCTCGTCAATTTTGCGAGTAATCTCGCGAACATAAAAAGAACGATTCGGATTACTATAGAAAAGTTGTAATAACTTCACACGCGTCTTAGACCCAAACAATTGTTCAACCATACCTACATTGTAACAGATTAGGCTTACTATGCTACTTGTTTTTGTTCAGAAATGATGTAACCAACGCAACATATTCATCTCCGTTATATATCCATTGAATACTATTATTGCGTTTAAACCAAGTGCGTTGCTTTTTTGCGAGCTGAAGATCATTTTGTCTGAACCGTTCCTTGGCTTGGTCTAATAAAATCTCATGACGCACGTATGCAGCAAAGGCACGATATCCGGGTGCGCGCATGGGTTCACAATCCCAGCCGTACTGCTCGCCCAGTTGTCTTACCTCATCCACAAATCCGGATTCAACCATGGCATCAATACGTTTTACAATACGCTCGTATAATTCTTCACTCGGGCGGCTCACGCCCAGAATAAGCGTATTGGAACGAAGCGGCTTTTTAGTTGGCCGAATACCGTTATTTTCGATAAGCCTAATGACGCGGCGCTTGTTGCGTAGATCAATACCTGATGTATCGAGCCGCATATCCTCAGCTTGCTGTATCAGTTCGTCTAAACTTTTACGGTTTAACTCATCACGTAATTCCGTATTAGTCGTTGGCAGAAAACTATAGTCGTAGAGAATACTATCTATGTATAGACCGGTGCCTCCGCAAAGAATTGGCAACTTACCTCGAGCGACAATATCGTCGATAGCTTCGTAGGCTAATTTTTGAAAAAGGGCTGCGTTAAAACCATCTTCAGGGTTAGCCACATCCAGCATATGGTGGGGTACTTGTTTTCTGTCAGCATCGCTTGGCTTGGCCGTCCCGATATCAAAACCCTTGTACACCGTCCAAGAATCTGCACAAATAATCTCACCGTCAAACTGCCGGGCAACCTGCATAGCTAGGTCAGACTTGCCGGAGGCGGTTTCGCCTAGAATGACGATTAATGGTTTGGTCGCCACAGCAACTCCTCTACACTTACTGCATAACCAACCACCTGGTAACCTTCAGCCTCTAGTGCCTTTTGGTGCCCTGCCTTACCACCGGGATAACCAGCGGCTAAGCCGCCCTGTTTATTAACGACCCGCTGCCATGGCAAATTCGGATTACCAAAATGAGCAATACCACCCACAATCCGTGCTGCCCGTGGGTTACCACATAGGGCTGCTAGTTGACCATAAGTCATCACACTCCCCTTGGGAATCTGCGCCACCACCGCCTCAACTCGTGCCCTAAAGTTAGGTTCAGACATCAAAATGCTCCGCGAGTTCTCGCCAGCCGTTAACCCGTACCACGCCCTTTGGCAACTTATCCATCTGATTCCAGGAGTAATCACCAAAGAGTACGCCTGGGACACCCGCCTCTGCGGCTTGAGTGATGTATTTAGATGAATCGTCTACCAGGAATCCTGCTCCGATTTGCTTACAGACCTCTGCCTTGGTTCGAGCCTTGAGACTCGGGTCTTGCTCGTGCCCAACCATAATTAACTGAGAAAATGTGTTTGGAAAATGTCGTTCCAGCCACGCTTCGGTCGTGGGCCTAAATCGGGGGTCACGCGCAGTTAATAAGTATATGTCAAAGCGCTCTTTCAGACGCTTAACGCCATCCTGTGCATCGAGAACAGGCTTAGCTAGGCCATGGTCCAGCCCGGTGAATTCGTAAATTTGTTCCATCGCTTTATCGATGCTCGTGCCCAAAACTTTTTCAAATTCGTAAGATGTGAAGTGTTCTGGTAGAAGGCCAGTAGCATACTTCTCGTTGTGATGAATAACAAACTCTTGAACATAAGGGAATAGAACTTCGTCTATATCAACAGCTATTATTGGCTTGCTCATAAATCCCTAGAGCGAGCTCTTGGTGGTGCGACTCTTTGCTTCATGAGCAACGGACTTGAGGAAGTTATCAAAACTAAGCGGCTGATGTTCAGGCTGCACTTCCATATCTTTCCTGACTCTTGGGACAACCTGATTTGTGGTCATTTCTTTCTCACCAATCACTACGGTATAGGGAATCTTCCAGATCTCAGCATCACGGATTTTCTTACCAACGGACTCGTTGGCATTATCGACATTCACACGGAGGCCCAATTCCTTAGCCTGGGCTAATATCCTGCTAGCAAAGGCAACCGTGTCTGGCTCCTGATTAACGGAGATGAGTCGTATTTGTTCTGGAGCAATCCATACCGGGAACTTACCGGCCGTATGCTCAATATATACACTCATGAACCGCTCAATTGACCCTAGTAGCGCGGAATGAATCATCACGGGGCGTTCGGCTGAGCCACTCTCGGCAGTGTATTCCAAGCCAAAGCGTTCTGGCTGCACGAAATCAAGCTGTACGGTTGCGAGTTGGTGCTCACGACCAATGGCGTCACTGACCATAAAATCAATCTTCGGACCATAAAATGCAGCTTCGCCTGTTTGCTCAAAATACTCGAGCTTGTTAGCGATAACAGCGTTTTTAAGCTGTTCCTGGGCAGTCTGCCACAGCGCCTCATCACCCAAGTACGCATCGCTCTCATCACGATAGCTCAAGCGAGCCCGTAGTTTCATATCCATAGCCGTATAGAGTTGGTCTGCGCATGCCAGCAAGTTGTCTATCTCTGATTCAATCTGGTCCTGGCGGCAAAACACATGACTATCATCTTGGGTCAGTGCCCTAACTCGGCTTAGGCCACCCAATTCTCCAGTTTTCTCGTCGCGATAATCAGTAGTTGTTTCGAGATAGCGCACCGGCAGGTCCCGATAAGAACGGGGCTGGGCGGCATAAATACGGGTGTGGTGCGGACAGTTCATAGGTTTGAGGACCAGCTCGTCACTCGTCTCTTGGCTGGTGACCAAAAATAGTTCGTCACCGAATTTTGCCCAGTGCCCGGATGCTTCATACAGGTCCTTTTTGGTCATGTGTGGTGTCCAGACTTTCTGGAAATCGTAGTTTTGCCTAAGCTGATTTGAGAATTCCGCAAGCTCTTCTCGGATTACCGTACCCCTAGGGGTAAATATAGGCAGCCCAGACCCGACCAGGTCAGATACTATAAACAAATCTAGCTCTTTGCCCAACTTGCGATGGTCGCGCTTCTTGGCCTCCTCTAACATATCGAGATGCTGCCGTAGTTCTTTGGGGGTGGCAAAAGCCACACCGTAAAGACGTTGTATCTGAGGATTCGTTTCTTTACCCCTCCAATAAGCACCCGCCACCCGCATCAGCTTGAATGCTCCAACCTTGCCCGTTGACTCGACATGTGGACCACGGCAAAGATCAGTAAAATCACCATTCTTATAGAAAGAAACTGTATCGATTGCGGTCTCACCTTCGGTAATAGTGCCCAGTTCAGCCGCGTCTAGGTCCTTGGCAACGGTGGTACCAGCCCGCTTCAAATCATTAAGCAGTTCTTCTTTATATGGCTGGCTGGCATCCTTGGCCCATGTAATAGCTTCGTCAACAGGTAGCTCAAACCTCTCAAATGACTGGTTAGCCTTGATAATCTCAGCCATTTTAGCCTCAATAGCGGCAAAATCTTCTTCGGAAATCTTAGTCTCGCCAAGATCAATATCGTAATAAAACCCGTTCTCTACCACCGGCCCAACGCCCAGCTTAGCCCCTGGCCATAACGAAGTTACAGCAGTCGCCATGATATGCGCGAGTGAATGTCGCATTGGATGTAAGTCTTTGTGCTCTGCCATATGTCTTCCTCTCTGGCCTCTAAAATTAAAAACGCACAAAACCATCTTCGGTCTGTGCGTATCGGGCCCCTGTAGAGGCTGTTCCACCGATATCATTTCACTCTTGCGACATTGGTTAACGTACCTCTGTTGCCACTCCGACGAAGCTCTGTGGTTGGTGAAGCCACTTCACTGCTTAAGTCTTATTATACACCCAACCTGCCCCTGTAACGAAAAAGAAGGACAGTGAGGTCCTTCTTTTACGGTGCAGTTGGGTAATCTCGCATGGTATCCAACCGACATATCCTGAAGTGGTAAACCACTCTCAAAATCCCACCTAACACCTATCATAGCATACTAGCCTTTTAATACTAGTACTTTATTATTGTTTTAATTACACTGCCCGTTATATAGAAAATATGTCCACCATACGTGTAACTTGATAGCCTCTGTGTGGCATTGTAACCATGTCGTAAAAATCATTTATCATAAGCGACGTCACCCCTGGTATACAGCGTGGACAGTTGGCTAGCTTATTGACACGAATCCGTCTAAGTGATAGCATACATGAGTTAATTTGGGAGGCGCTCAAGTTTTGAGTACCAAGACAAGTTCTCTTGAGGGCTTTCAGCTATTCTACGAAGAACTGAAGCCAACAAAGAACTCGATCAGTCGAATTCGACGCACTCGTCCATTAGCAACTGTCTAATATCGAGTGAAGCTCCGGAGCAATCCGGAGCTTTTTATATCCCTAGAATCATGCATCACCCCTGTAAAATATGGCAAAGCCAGCTCTTTGCAAGGGTTCTTGGCTCCATATCCAATTTTCTCTTGTGATACTCACTTCACCGTACCATTTGTACGGCTCGTTGCGTTTCTCGGAGAGAAATTGAATCTGAAGCTCAAGTGCATGCTCCTAGGCCAGCAACATCACCCCTGTTTTTAATCTTATCCCCACATATTCACGTGGTTTTCCACTATACATTTTATAAGCGTTATGACAACATATAGTCATGGTTTGTCCGTATTGTACTCAGAACACTGGAGTTATTAACTCACGGCATCAAAAGCGCGCCAATCAAGTGTGGCGCCGGCGTAAATGTTCAAACTGTGGCGCCGTTTTTACCACCACAGAGTCGATTGACCTCAGTGGCGCCCTGCGCGTACGCAAAACTACTGGCCTAGAGCCATTCTTACGGGATACTTTGTTACTTAGCCTCTATGAGAGCCTGAAGCATAGAAAAAGCGCCCTACAGGACGCTACGGCGCTTACAGGCACTGTTATTTCAGCATTACACCCTCTAGCAGACGCTACTATTGTAGACCGTGATGTCATTACCACTGTTACGATTAGCATTCTAGAACGATTTGATAAGGCTGCGGCTACTCACTATCAGGCATTTCACCCCTAGAATAAGTAATCTTAGCTCTGTTTTTTATTATCGTCGGTTACAAAGGCCTTCTCTGTAACATCAAACTTACCCAGGTACCTGCCAAACATCAGTCGAGTCTGAGAGTACAGCGCTGATAAGGAGTTATAGCCAATAGTCGTAATCGGTAACATGGCCCACTGCAGCACCATAAACACCGTACGGTGGTGTTTGTAGCGTGCCGGCTTAGGTGGTAATAGCTTTAGGCTGAGGAACAAAGTAATAAAGATACCGCCGAGCGCTACCGTCTGAATACTACTGGCAATCTGCGGCAGCTGTACGGCGGCATAGTCCTGTGGGTTGAAGAATGCTGGGATAAAGGCGGCAAATGCCAGGATAAGCGGTGCTGTTGCCCAGCTGACATGTCCTTCTAGTAGACGCAAAAACTTAAAGAGCAGGTCGAGCCTCGGCACCTTGTTGGGGCGAAAATAGCCGGTTTCGAGGACATATGCCACATCAGATGCACCCCATGCCCAACGGCGAAGTTGGATGAATTGGGCTTTCAGGGTCTTGAGCAACGTACTCGACAATACTGCGTCCTGATACACGGGTAGATAGACTGGGTACACTTCGTAGTTACCGTCATAGGTGAAATAAGAGCGCCAGAACTGATGTCCGTCCTCTACGATGGTACGCACGCTCCAGTAATCGGTATCGAGCAACGCCTGCATACTCTGCGAGTGCGAGGAGAAATTACGAATCATGTGAGGCCGCAGACTCAACACCACATTCCAGAAGGTATTACCGGTAGCTATGACGCGCATAGGCGCTGGTGCATCCCAGATATTATTGGTAAACATCGGTACCGGTTGATACGATACGCGAATAGGGTCGGGCGCAGCAGCGTAGAGGTAGCTTACTGCCGACAGATAGTGTGGGTGTGGACGATTATCCGCATCCAAAGTCGTGACGATTACACGTTTAGGGTCAATCTTCTGAGCAGTTATATACTTCTCTAGTTCACGACCAGCGTAGGTAATATTACCGCCCTTGCCTATGACCTCACCTGGGATATCCTTGGGGTGCTCAACGGCGATGGCGTGCTTGAATTGGCTCTGGTATTTCTTCACTAGAGCTTGGGCATTCGCACCTACTTCGAGGCCACCACGCTCTTCGTATGCCAATACAAAAATTACTTTTTTCATATCATAGGTACTGTCTAACACCGTACGAATCGTCGGCTCAAGCACCTCAGGAGCCTCGTTGTACGTGGCAACAATAATCGCATGGAGCATGTCGTCTGGCTCAATTAACGGGGGTGTTTCTTGTAACCGGCGGACCGTTTCGTAATGCCAAGCCGGGATATGAGCCGATGGCTGCGTGACTTTGCGCTCTTGCAACTCTGTGAGCAATCTGTCCCACGGCAATTTTTGATGCTGTTGTAGCCGACGATAGCCCTGGAGGGCACGAACGTTAAGCGATAGGGCCTTCACAAACCACAGCAACAGATAAGCAATAATGAAAAAGACTGTAGCATGGGGGCTAATCTGGCTCAGTATCAGCGGGAAAAGAATAATTGACCAGCTGATTGCACCTGGCAGGATTTCAAACGCCCTATAGCGACGACCACGCTCCTCGACATAAGGTATTTCAATATCTTTCATCGGGTCCTATTGTAGTCCTGCTAATGCATTACCGACAATCAGCAGTAGTAAGAGCAAGAATAGTGCCAGCCACAGGATAGCCACAGCAAAATGACGACGGTGATGATACATCCGCATGCTGAGTAGCACGTGCAAAATAAGCACAATCCCAGCAAACGCCACAAAGCTAATAAAGGTACTGGTTGAGCCTGGTTTAAATGCGCTGAGGCCTAGGTTGGCATGATACTGTCCGACAAAGCCTTCGGGGTTGCCTCCACGGAGACGTAAAAGCACCAGCAGGCTGCTACCAACAGCCAAAAAGGTGTTCAGAGTAATAAGTAGCAGAACCAGTCGGTCTTGAAAGTAATTCTTGGGTATGTGCATTAGTTCTAGTTTACAGGTTTTGATGGTGCGAGTACAGGGAGTCGAACCCTGGTCTCAACCTTGGGAAGGTCACATAATAGCCGTTATACGATACTCGCTGGAGCCACCTAGGAGGGTCGAACTCCTGACCTACACGTTACGAATGTGTCGCTCTACCAACTGAGCTAAGGTGGCACGATGTCTATTTGCTCAGTTGGTATCGCATGCGCCTATTTGATTTTGCAGCAAGCTGCGCAACTGAGCTAAGGTGGCGTATGACTGCAAGAACTATACCGTCTTCTCTGAGACGTTTCAAGCAACTGGTGTTGTATTTTACCCCTGTAAATGCTATCCTAGTCTTCGTATCAAATCGTTGGGCGATTAGCTCATTTGGCTAGAGCGCCACATTGACGTTGTGGAGGTGAAAGGTTCGAATCCTTTATCGCCCACCAGCTATGGAAGTTGATTATTACCTCTGTAACTGTTACGATTTGAAGCATTGTGTTCCGTACACATTCGCCTGGACCGGTGGAGCAGCGGAGTGCTCGCCTCCCTGTCACGGAGGAGGTCGCGGGTTCGAATCCCGTTCGGTCCGCCAAGAAAAAAGACTCACATTCGTGAGTCTTTTTTCTTGTCCGCCTTCACAGGCGATACCCCGTTCGGCCATTACTATTTTTTCTTGGGAGTAGTATCTTGCATCATCATCGGGCTCGTAGGCATCTCGATATGCGCCTTGGCAAAAGCTTCAATCAGACGAAGACGCAGCTCACCAGTAACTTCCCACTGTGCAAGCGGCGTTACCTTACCCATAATTCTGACATCAACAGAAAATGGCCCAAAATTATCAACACGCACAAATTGTGGTGGCTCAATGACTTTGCTGGACCACTTTTCGTCTGCTGCCAGTGCCTTGCCTACTTTGTTCACAATTTCTGCTACTTTCTCGATATTACTGTCGTAAGCGACGCCAACGTTCAGTTTAATACCAGAGAATTCACTAGACATGTTTGAAGCTCTCATAATTGTGCCATTGGGTACATGATGTACAACACCGGCAGAGTCCCGCAGTTTTGTCTTGCGCAGAGTAATCTCCTCTACCGTGCCCATTGTGCCATCCAAATCAACCACATCACCCACACCGTATTGATTCTCAATGACTATAAACAAGCCTGCAATCATATCCTTGACCAGCGTCTGAGCGCCAAAACCAAGTGCCAGTCCAATAATGCCAGCACCAGCAATAAATGGTGCAATCTGTACGCCAAGCTGAGCTCCGATACTCAATATAACGAAGGGCCATACCATAATCTTGAGCATACGCGTGATGACTTCTGAGATGGTTTTTTCTCGCTTCATCTCTTCTGCCCGGGTCTGATGTTTAGAGGCACGGACCGTTCGAGCCACAGTGCCACGTATCAAACGTTCACCAAAATAGATGACGGCCATCGCGGCCAGCAAAATACAAGCAACACCTACGAGAGTCCCTTGGTTGTCACTCAGCCACTGTGAAATGTCGGTCTGGATACTCATATTACCCACCTACCCTTTGTTAATGAATATAAACACTTGTTTTCTGGCTCTCTTTGAGCGGGTCAAGATAGGTGTTGATATCCTTGAGATTGATTGTGATGTGAGCACCACGTACGCGGTCATTGGTGTTTTCTAGATTCTTGACGATTTCTAGGGTGTAGCCAGTGTTAATAATGCCTGAAATTTGACCAGGCTGTAGCTTGAACAGTGCGTCTACAGTTTGTGCTGTAAGGTCACGGTTAGTTCGACTTATCTGCACGCCATAATCACCACCGTTATCCTTACTAGCCGCGTCTTCTGAATACTTTTTAGCGACTGCGGCAAAATCAGCCCCGGTGTTGAGTTCAGCCAAGGCAGCGTTAGCCCGCTCCCCCGCTGCTGTATCCAGTTTGGTGACCAGCTTGCGCGCTAGTAACTGTTGTGTCAGGCTACGTTTGAAATCGCCCACATTCCAGCCCCAGTAATCTTTCAAAACGTCTTCAAAGACTTTGTCATTCTCACCCAAACGATTCTGGCTACGCACCAAATCTATCTGTTCTTTTACTTCTTTGTCAGACACACTCACGCCGTGCTCTTTCGCAAGTTGGCGCACCAAGGCATCATCAACGACCTTCTGGCGGGCTTGCTTCTGAAATTCGGCCAACTGCTGTTTGCCTTGGTCATTATCAAAATCAAGTTTCTGTTGTGATTCGTAATAGTGGGTATAGTGTCGCAGCTCAAATAAATAGTTCTCGTATGCTACAAAACTGTCGCCTGTTTTGGCCACAGGGAATGGAATCACCTGTGTAACGCGGTATAAGAAAGTAGACGACTGTTGGAACTTATAGAGCGCTAGAGTGACATAACTAAAGAAACCAATTACAGCAGCAATAAACAGGCCAGTCGTCAGTAACACGACTTGGTGCTTTGAATGTGCTAACGGAATGATATGCTTACGAGCTTTTTTGAGCACTTCCTCGCGGTGTTCTGCTACGGTTTCGTTAGTGATACGAGGTGCATTGGCAACCGCATTGGTAAGCACGGTGGCTTCGTCAGGCTTTTTCACCTTATTAAATGCGTGCTGTAACTTCTTTCTGACCATCTGAGTAGTTGTTCCTTACTGGTTGGCAGCGGGAAAGCTGCTGGCGCTATTGGTGATAATTCCCTTGTCTCGCAGAATCTTGAGCATCTTCTTTTGGATATGCGCCGGATGATGCACCTCATGTATGAGTAATTCGCCCATGTATGTCTGCATCATTATTGTACCAAATCCCATCAGGGTTTCCTGCAGCCCAGCTATCTCATAATTAACCATTTGGATTTGATTGAGGCCTACGTCTACTACGCTACGATGGAAAAAGCCCTTCTGGGTAATCTGTATAAAGCGTTGATCGGTCACAATAAACACACTGTAATGCCATGCCAGCCAGAACGGGAAGAACACAATCAGCGAGAATATGAAGCTGGCGACCAATGACAGGAAGAAAAAACTAACGCTGGGGTATTTATCTGGATTATCGGCGTAAAGGATGGTTAGTACGGTCGTGTATAACGGTCCAACTAGCATGGCGACAGCCCACAAAACAATTCCCTTACGCATAACGATTGGGTGCTTGCGAAAGACAAACAACACCTCTTCGTCATCCATCTGATCATCAAAATACTTTTGTGTTTTGGGCATAAGCTTATTGTACTATGACAGCTAACCTACTAATAGAGTATGGATACCTCGGCTGATAAGTTCCTAGAAAAATTCAACGGATTTCACGATGTCTTTAAGAACCGGCTCGTTCACAGAGTCATCAAAACCAGTACCGTCAACATTATTGACGTACTGTTGGGTATACGTAAACGTTAGGCAGCTTGCTCCATTGCTCATGAAATAAATATGCTTCACATACGACTCGGTTGGGCTATCAAACTTCACCAAATCATAGAAGCCGTCGTAGTTACCGATGGCTATGTACTGTTGGGTGTGATACTGGTCTTTTTGGTCTTCCAGGCTCTGTAGTACAGAAATCTCCTGACCATCCGCACCTGTTGTCTGGCAGCCTGGCTTTATTTGTATCATGTTACCGTTCTTATCGCCTGTCGGGGACAGAGAAATAGGCTTCGAAACTTCAGTCCAATTCACCGATTTGGCCGCACTACCTACTTCTGGTGCATCGAACACCGTCCAGCTCTCTGGATAGGTAAACGTGAACCTACTAGCTGTGTCGGAGTAAAAGCCTTGTTGTGTTTGAGTATCGCTGTCATCTCTTGATGTAGCCCACACGATTGCGCCGCTGACAACCGCCACAACGGCAATAATTATGAGTATGGTGCGCAGACTAAGCTTCTTAATGATAAATCGTTTCATGTATCCCCCTTGGGTGTTTACACCAGTGTACATGCTCATGCTTAGCAGTACAACTGATGGATACCAAACAAAAAGCCCCACACAAAGCGGAGCTTCTTATTTGGTATCCCCAAACGGATAATGCACGACTGCACCCGTCCTCGAAGCAAGCTTCTGCGGGCGGATTTGTCGACCGAACCTACGGTTCGGGCTCGCTTCGCGAGCTACCAAATAAATAGCCCCACCTTTGGTGAGGCAATTTATTTGGTATCCCCAAACGGATTCGAACCGCTATCTGCTCCTTAGGACGGAGTTATTCTATCCATTGAACTATGGGGACAAGTGAGATGTATGTAGGGTTTGTGTTTACATCAATTCTACATCACCGAGCGCCCCCAATCTGTTCTGTGCAGATAGGGGACGAGCATGAGGGCTACGCCCTCTCGTATGGTTCGTACACGTGGTCGTATTCAGACTTCGTGTACTCAAAAATTTCTTCTTCAGAAAAGAAACGAGTGATTTCTTCTTCGCCACTGTCTTTACTATCGGAAGCATGAATCAAATTTCTACCCTGCCCGATAGCTAAATCACCACGAATGGTGCCAGCCTCAGCAAGACGTGGGTTTGTAGCACCGACTAGCTTACGTACTGAATCAACACATTCAAATCCTTGCCAGGCCATTACGACAACTGGTGAGCTCTGCATAAATTCTTCTATCCCTTTGTAGAAAGGCTTATCAACAATGTGAGCATAGTGTGCACGTAACAGTGCGCTATCAAGTCGTAACATCTTTAGACCAATTAGCTTAAGACCCTTCTGCTCAAGACGCTTTGAGATCTCACCAACAAGCCCTCGTTGCACCGCATCAGGTTTGAGGATAATTAGTGTTCGTTCCATTTGTTTCCTTATTTAGATTGCTTTGATTATTATATCAGATATAACAGAGACGGCCACTGTTGGCGGAATGTCGTACAATGTAGGTATGTTATTCAGCCGAGCCAAGACAGACTTTCTAGAATATCTAGAGATTGAACAGAACCGTTCGCAAAAGACGATTCGCAACTACGATCACTATCTCACGAGGTTATCTGACTTTGCTGGTGATATAAAAGTGACCGATATTGATGCTGAACTAGTCCGCAAATGGCGGCTCTGGCTCAATCGACTGGGTACCAATACTAGTGATGAGCTACAAAAGAATACAATGAACTACCATTTGGTAGCCCTACGTAGTTTCCTGAAGTTCTGCGCCAGACGTGACGTCCCTGCTATGACTGCAGACAAAATTGAACTTGCTCGCACCGTTCGCAAACAAGTCACATTTCTAACCCCGGAGGAACTAGAACGATTATTTGCTCAGCCAAACATTACTACCCTACCCGGCTTGCGAGACAGAGCCATCTTGGAATTATTATTTAGTTCAGGATTACGTGTCAGTGAGCTGGTGGGCCTCGACCGCGATCACATTAACCTGAAGCGACGTGAATTTATGGTACGTGGCAAGGGTCAAAAAGACCGCCCTATCTTTATTAGCCCAGATGCAGCTGATTGGCTGCAACAATACATCGATAAGCGTACTGACAACACTCGCCCATTATTTGCACGTTACAGTGGCCGTAAGACGGTCGATACATCTGGCAATTTTCATCGTCTAACCGCCCGCAGCGTACAGCGAATGGTGGCAAAGAACGCGCTGTTGGCGGGCATTACTAAGCACGTATCGCCCCATACGCTGCGCCATAGTTTTGCCACTGATTTACTTATGAACGGCGCTGACCTACGAAGCGTACAGGCGCTGTTGGGCCACAGCAATGTATCAACCACTCAAATCTACACTCACGTCACCGACCCCCACCTCAAGAGTATTCACGAGAAGTTCCATCATAAAAAAGAGGACGGTTGATGCTTACTTACAGGTCAGTATCGCAGGATGCTTTCACGTCATTTGTCGTTGATCCGACATGGTAAATTTTGTACAGTTTACAAATATCGCCATCTACACCTATAGCAAAATCAGCAGGATCAGAGTTCCCCGTGAGTCTAATTCGCGCTTGAACGCGTTTAAGTACATCTTGCGCTCGGGCAGTCACATCGACGACCGCCTGAGCCCCGTATAGAGGCAATGACTGGCCATCACGCTTTGCGGTTATTTGCACATTGGCACCAGTATCAACGCCATACAACGCCATAACTCGAATAGCGTATTGATTTGCAGTCAGTGACCCAAGGTTAATATCGACGCTGCATAAAGTTGCCGAACACTTTACCACACTGACCTGACCAAATCCGGCAGTATTGGTCTTTTTTGCATCACTATAAGCAATGGAATTGGTGCCGGTAGATTTATGCGGCTTAAAGAAAGCCGTAAACTGGCTTGTCTGCAGTTCACTTCTTTTGAGGCCTGTTCCATCTTTGACATCGACTAGGTCTACTCTGAGTATAGGCACATCGCAAGCAATTCCACCAGCAGGTGGCAGATTTGTATTAGGGTCTGTGCAGCCATTTAGGTCATATGAATTGGCTTCTGGCTTCCATGCAACCCCAATTGTATCAAAGTTCTCGCCATTGGTATTTATTTTTTGTACCTTGGACTGCAGGGTAACAGAATCAAGCACAATAGGGTTGGCTACGGGGTTAATTAATACACACGTCAGCGCAACATTATTGGAGCTATCAAGGCTATACTCACCTGCAGCAAATACTCCACCCGCAGTTTCATCACATGACTCTTTCTTGGTCGCAGCAGGGTTAGCGCTGGTTTGCAATTTTTTAGCAACCATATTCAACCCTGATTCAGCAGCATAAAAGGCCTGTGATGCTAGCTGAGCATCCAATGCCTGCCGCTGTTCACGACGAGTAGTTGTGGCATAACTAAGAGTAATCAGACTGATAACTATCATCAACACACTGACTATCACAATAGCTACCATACCGTCCTGGTTATTGGTCACTCTTGTTGGTGTTATCATTTGGTTTCTTCTTGCCATCTTAATTTAACCTTGGTGTTATTATTACTTCTTGTCTACTGAAAGCACAGAACTGACCGCCAAACCGTACGGAATACTTGCAGTTATGCTTAGCTGGGTCGGGATTACTGCTATCAAAATCAGCACTGGAGCCCCAGGCTACTTCAGCAGATATCTTATAATTCATCGTTCCTACGGGTTGTATGTCTAGACTAACTAATTGCATGTTATCACCCAGTAATTCTCGTGCTTTACCAAATGATGCCCCGGGATTATTGATATTAAAGGATGCCCCGGGATCTGAGCATGATGCCGTATTATTTACTAATAATCCATGCTTGGTTGGAGCTTCACCAATAACCTTCTTAAGTTGAAAAACATAAAGATTGTTACCTGCGCATAGATATTTAAAAGGAGGAGCGGCAGCTACTGATGAAATAGTATAAGTAGCGTCTTTGGGTCCAAACTGTATATTACGAGCGATTTCTTCGACTAAAGTACGAGCAGCCTCTTGGGTTTTGGTATTCACTGTCCCTTTATAATAGATGCGATTAAACTGAACTATAGCACCCGTTAATATCAGAAGTACCAGTGAAAATGTTACGGTAGCCACCAAGAGTTCTATAATGGTAAAGCCTTTGGAGTCAATGCGTCTCATTTGTACACCTTATAAGTGAGACTCACTTCATCATTACCGCCACTACCGAGGCGTGACCAAGATACTCGCACGATGAAAATATTGTATTTTGTATCGCTCAACACGGCTGATGCACGAGTGATAGTAATGTCGTATCTACTCTCGGGGCTAGCTAACTTACAATCATTAAGATTTGTCGTAAGGGTTGTGTTGTTAAAGCAAAAAGATGTAGTAGGTATGCTCGCAGCAGTTGTCTTTAGAAGCTCGAGCTGACTCTCAGCAATTTTTAGTGCTTGTGTATGCTCCGTTGTCTGCTGTTGAGCGCGCGTTGTACGATTAACGATAGCATATGCCGTACCCAGCACTGCACTAGCTACAGCAATAGCTACAAGTACCTCGACAATAGTATCACCTTGGTTATTACGACGTAGTCTCATGAACATGCTCCGGTTGCAATTGTCGTCGTAACCCCCAGGTTAGAACTATCATCCAGGCCAATTGTGATGTCTGCATGTTGGTTGGTCGTTCCACTCAAGACACAAATCGTTGCTTTCTTTACAGGATTGCCATATGTGGCCGATCTGATTGCAGCCTCAAGATTGGGGGTGACATTATAAGAGTACATAACTGCGTTGATTCCACCACCTGAATCGCCTGATACAAACGTAGACACACTCTTTTGCAAATTCGTGAAGAAAGCGAGGGCCACATTAGGGTTGCAGGCTGATTGATTATCTATTCTTATACACTCAATCGTTGCACCATAGCCGATAGGTTTAGTGGTAGTAGCATCAGCAGCTGTTATGAGCCGTGGCTTTGCATCGTTCAGACTCGTTACATCTGTTACGCCGTCTGCATTCTTTGTACGCAACCCCATGATTGATTGAACTGTGTAATTCTCCCCGTTTGACGAGATAACTCTACCTACCAATATGCACTTGTCATTTGTGCCGATGGGCACTGGGCTACTATCTGTAGGCTCACCTGCTGCCACTCCGCACCCAATACTACCGTTGCTTTGGTAGTAGCCAGTAGCAATATCATTAGCAATATCTATGATATTGCTTTCAAAATCACGAGTAGTAGTATTAAACTGCGTCTTACGCTGGCTACCACCTATGAGCAACATTGCTGATACGAACATCACTGCGCTGACTGCGAGAAAAATCAGCGTCTCTACAATTGTAAAGCCGCTAGATTTAGCCATGGATACGTCCCTACCCCTGTACATATATGCCCAGTATAACACAAGCATTATCTGGTTTGGTTTAGTTTTGCACAGGTTTTTACAGATAGAGGACTGTGGCAACATACCAGTCTAAGATAGATTGGCCAAATAATTGCACAATAATTGTGGCAACAATCAAAAACGGGCCAAATGGTATGCGGCTAGCTAGCTTTTTCTTGTGCAGTAATACTGCTGGCAAGGATACTATAAGACCTAGTGCTGAGGCAGTGAACAACATCATAAAGGCCAGCGCCGGCGAACCCAGAAGCAGACCTATAACAAAGCCCAGCTTTACATCACCGCCACCAATCCACTTGCCACCCGATAACTGAAATAGCCCATAGAAAATGCCACCAGCCACAGCTACTGAGCTCAAAGCCATCAATGTAGTATGTGGTAATGAATGAGACCCAAGCACCTGTAGGACTGCGCTGAGAGCTGCTATGGCTGCTAGGGGAAATACTATACGGTTTGGCAGCAGCATCCACCGAATGTCATACACGATAAGTGCGACAAAACCGACACTAGCCACCAGCCAGATAGCAAATATGCTGTAACTAGTACCGTTGTTTAGGGCATCTGGCCAGAATACATATGATGCGACAAATACCCCTGCTGTTACTAGCTCAACCAGAGGATACTGAGCACTTATGGATTTTTGGCAATAACGACACCTGCCACGCAACGTAAGCCAGCTCAAGACTGGTATTAAATCAGTTGGGGCAAGCGTGTGGTTACAATGTGGGCACATAGAACGGCCCCTAGCTATTGAAAGGTCAGCATCTGAACCTGCACGCTTTTTCTTTGGCAAGTGCTGTTGATAGATACGCCAAACCAACGCATTGGCAAAGCTTCCAAAACACAGACCCAGAACAGTCAGCAGAGCTATTATCATTACCATTATGATAGCACGGCCCTAGAATCTATATAAAAGAGGCAGAACTTACTCTGCCTCTTTTATTATTTACTAGATTTAGCTAATCTTAGCCGTCGATACAATTAACAGCCTTGCTACTCTGGCCAGTTTCGATTATATACAGCACAGCGATAGCACGGTTTGAAGCAACGGTATTTGTGCCATTTGAGTCACATTTCGCGTTAGCGACATAGCTAATAGTACCCGCTGTGTCACTAGTTGTAACAGCAGCATTCTTATATGCTGTGCCGGCTTTTACACGGCCCTCGACAGCATTGGTGCCCGATGCACCTGTTACCGTAATCTTACCATCTGCATCTATTGCGACAGTGTTAGCTGCTGGAATCTTACCATTATTGGCTGCAGCGTAGTCAGAAATTGCACCTGCAAGGTTGGACGCGTCATTCCTGATTGCAGTATTCCTGCTGTTTCGCTGTAAGGCCGGAACTGCTAAGAATACAATCAGCATAATCAAGCCAGCGATTGCTAGCACAATCAAAACTTCGATAATAGTGAAGCCTTCGGTCTTTTTCTTAAGTTGTTGGTATGACATACGGCAAATGCCCCCTTTGTCCGTTATTCATTAATGCTTATGCTTATGATACTACTGTTACATTCTACAAAAAGCAAGTGTTTTTATGCATATATTACAGTGTGTTAACGAATGAAGTTCTGACCTGCTAGCCCATAAATTGGCAAGAGTACGGCTGCGACAATAATAAAGGCCACAATGCCTAACACCACCATCAGTACTGGCTCAATGATAGTAGATATAGTTTTGATTTGCTGATCGACTTCTTTCTCATAATAATCGGCTATTTTAGCAGTCATACTCTCCATGGCACCAGATTGCTCCCCTATACGCAGCATATCAGGCACTAGTTGTAAAAAGTTAGGGTCACCGGCTAATGAGTCAGACAAAGCCTTGCCACCCTTTACTTTGCTAGCGGCGGCCATGACCGATTCTTCTATATGAACATTATTGATAGATTTACCGGTAATCTCTAATACCTGTAGCAACGGTACGCCACTGGCAATCAGGGTAGTAGCCGTACGTGCAAAACGGGCCATATACAGCTTCATGAACAATGGGCCAATGGGCCAACCATGCATTTTAAAGCTATCTACTGCTCGCTTGCCGCCCAATGTCCTGGCCCAGCGAGTAGTAAAGAAGGCTCCAAAGCCAATAACTATCAGCACAATCCACCAATATTTGATGGTAAAGTTTGATATGGCCAGTAAAATCCTGGTCAGTATTGGCAATTTAGCGCTACCACCAAGCCCATCGTATAAAGTCTGCACTTGAGGCAATACTTTAACTATCATGAAACCAAGCACGCCAATCATCACAAACACTACAATGATTGGATAAACGAGTGCGCCACGAACCTTACTAAGTATTTCGGCATCTTTTTCTTGTTGGGTAGCGATACGTTCCAGCGCCGCGTCCAAAGTACCAGATGTTTCGCCAGCAGCCACCAGGTTAATCACAATTGGGTTAAATACCTCTGGATTGGCACCCAGAGCTACACTAAAAGCCTTACCAGCCTCCACATCGATAATAATTTGGCTGACAATAATTTTGAGCTTTTTGTTCTGTACCTGACCAGATACGGTACGCAAGCTCTGAACCAACGGTAAGCCAGCATTAATCAACGTAGCTAACTGACGGAAAAAAAGAATCTTATCCTTAGCTTTGATACGCCCCGCAAAACTATTACCTCCACTGCCCCTAGAAACTTCAATCTCTATAGGAGCCAAACCTTGTGCCTTGAGTTGTTTGGCAGCGGCCTGTTCATTATCGGCCTGTAGTTCTGCTTTGACCTTCTCGCCCGTTACAGGATCTTTGGCTGTGTATTTGTAGGTTAGCATTACGGGGTCTTAGCTCCTCATCAGCCTATCTAGCTCGTCTAGGTCAACTGCGTAGTTACGGGCCTCATCGTAGGTTATAGTACCGGCATGAACCAATGACACTAATGTCTTATCCATAGATTGCATACCAAACTCAGCACCGGTCTGGATAACGGCTTCAAGCTGATGGGTCTTACCTTCACGGATAATGTTACGTACTGCGGGTGTAGCAATCAACAATTCGGCTGCTGCAATGCGACCACCACCAATAGCCGGTATGAGGCGCTGCGAACACACCGCCATCAGAATATTTGCCAACTGTGAACGAATTTGTGGCTGCTGATGTGGTGGAAACACGTCAATCATACGATCAATACTCTGGGATGCGGAGTTGGTGTGCAGAGTACCATATACAAGGTGACCTGTCTCTGCGATGGTAATAGCTGCAGCAATGGTTTCCAAATCACGCATTTCTCCTAGCATTACCACGTCAGGATCCTGGCGCAAGCTCGAACGCAGCGCAGCAGAGAAAGAGTACGTGTCGTAGTGGACTTCACGCTGGGCGATAACTGATTTGTTGGATTTGTGCGTAAACTCAACCGGGTCTTCAATAGTCACAATATGGGCATTGCGCTCGTTATTAATCTTGTTGATGATAGCAGCCAGTGTGGTTGATTTACCTGATCCAGTAGGGCCAGTCACTAGCACAAGTCCTCTTGGATAGTTGGCAAAATCATTCACAATTTTAGGTAGGCCTAGCTGCTCTATGGTCATAAGTTCATTTGGAATAAGTCGTAGGGCCGCGGCCAGATTGCCTCGTTCATGGAAAGCGTTCACACGGAATCGGCCCAAATCACCAAAGGCAAAGCTAAAGTCGAATTCTTTGTCTTTAAGCAATATCTGCTTTTGGTCTTCGTCTAAAATAGCGAATATAAGGGATTCGGCCGCCTCTTCACTCAGGGCTTCAGTACTTGGGACGGCAATCAAGCTGCCATCAATACGCAGCATCGGCGGCAAACCAACCTGCAAGTGCAAATCAGAAGCCTTTTTCTTGATAACTTCTTCGAGCAATAGCTCAATTCGAGGCGCAGCCATTAGTTGTCTCCCCCACTTACGGTTGTGTTTACTGTGATGCCCATTGTATCCCCTGTGTATGTAAACTTGGCTTACGCATTATCTACGGCTGCCACTCGGTTAATTTCTGTTAGTGTTGTCTGTCCAGCCAGTGCCTTGAGATAGCCATCTTGCCTCATGGTAATCATACCCTGAGATTGCGCCATCTTTTGAATTTCGGTGCTTGCCGATTGTTTGAGAATCAAGTCCTGTATTTGTTCGGTAACTTCGAATACTTCATACAGGCCCATACGACCCTTATAACCACCGGGTGTGCTTGGACTTTCTACACCCTTGTTCAAAGTATAAGCGTTTTGGCCTATAAGAGGCAAGTCTTCATACCCCAAATCCTTATAGACCGCCGCAGCGCCTTCTCGCTTTGCGGGCAATAACCCAGCTAAAGTTTGTTGGATCGCTGCCGTCTCTGCTGCCTCAGACTGATAACTCTCTGTTTGCTCACCCAGACGACGGACCAAACGCTGGCCAATCACCGTATGGACTGTACTGGCTATCAGGAAAGGCTCGATACCCATATCAAGAAGTCGTGGCAAGATGCCAGCTGCAGAGTTAGTGTGTAGTGTGCTAAAAACCAAGTGCCCAGTCAACGCCGCCTGTACTGCCAAGGTAGCAGTTTCTTTGTCGCGAATTTCACCCACCATGATGACATCCGGGTCCTGGCGCAACACCGATCGTAACCCAGTGGCAAAGGTTAGTCCAACTTCCGCATTAACCTGGATTTGATTAATACCATCCATTTTGTACTCAACAGGGTCCTCTAGAGTGACAATGTTGATGCTATCGTTCTTTATTTCGTTTAAAAGCGCATATAGCGAAGTTGATTTACCTGATCCAGTAGGGCCAGAAGTCAAAATCATACCATTAGGCCGCTCTAGGCCCTTGCGGATGGTGCGGAGTGCGCGGCCCCGGAAGCCCATGTCTTCCAGTTTCAGGCTCGTGCCAGACTTATCCAGCAAACGGATGACTACCTGCTCACCCCAGACTACAGGCGATATAGCAATACGTAGGTCAACTGCCTTTTTACCTACGTGTACCGTGAACTGGCCGTCCTGTGGTACACGGTGCTCATCAATCTTTAGGTTAGCTAAAATCTTGATTCGGGATACTAGTGGCGGTTCAGTACTCTTGGGCAAGCGCAAGACCTCACGCATCACACCGTCTACCCGGCAGCGAATCTTAAGCTCTTTCTCGAGTGGCTCTATGTGAATATCACTGGCTCGGCTCTTTACAGCATAATCCATAATCGTATTGAGAGCCTTGGTGATGGGCGAATCCTGGACAGCGGTCGCGATATTCTGGTCATTAGTATTGCCTGCTTTTTGCTTATCTACGTTAATCGTAGTGTCTTTGTCCAGACCAACAGAATCAGCAAAGTCCTCCACAACATCCTGACTAATTTGACTGGTGTCATATTGTTTCAGGACATTACGAATACCCTCTTCACTTGCAGTGTAGACTTTGAGCGGTCTCGCGACTTTATTAGCCAAGAAATCAACTGCTTGCACATTATCTGCATCCAGCATAGCCACTACTAAACGGCGCTGCATCTCACCAAGTGGCACCGCCATATAGCGCTCTGCCACCTCTTGTGGCAGTAATGCCAAGATAGCCGGGTCAACCTTGGCGTTCAGTAAATTAACATATGGAACCTTGGTTATAGTGGCCACTGTTTTAGTCAACGCCTCGTTGGTAATGAAACCTTCGTGCACCAGAGCACCAAACAAAGGTGTTTGCGCTTTGGCGGCAGTAGCAGTAACTTGAGCCAGTTTCTCTGCAGTTATCAGCCCATCACTAACTAGCTTTTCCTCAACCTGTTTTTGTGTAGCGGCCGATAGTACGCTCATAGCGACGTGGTCCTGCCCCGCCTACTCAGTAATCGGTTGCTGATTAGTATTGCCACCGATACGGATAATCTGTGTAGGATTAATGGAGTTCTCGTTAAAATATTGCTTATTCGGCTGAATAAACTCGTCAGTTATCCTATCCACAACTTCAACCTTTTGCTGGCGGTTTTGCTTAGACCCTACAGTCAGACCTGATACGGTTACGGCCAAAATAGCGCTAATAAATCCAATAACGAGTATGAGTGCTATATCATTTTGTTTCATTTGACGACCTCTTTTTTGATATCAAGAATTTTTTCTGGCTGATAGTACGTATTTGCTTTGAAACTAAATTTGATTGTTTTGTCTGAGGCATTGATGCTTAGTGATTGGATTTGAATGGGTCGGATAGAGTGTTCGAGTGTTAGTAATATGTTCGGCAATGTCTGATAATTAGTTGTTACTGCTGCTTCAAATGGCATTTCAACAGGCTGTGGATGAGCGTTCTCTTGATTTGCCGCCTGATTTATCTCATCATCAGTACCCGTAATACTATCTACTACTGACCCAGGTTGGGTTAGTATCTTTTGAATACTCGTGGCTAGTGCTGGGTAGTCATATTTACTTGGGAGCGCATCTAGCACAATACGAGCATTGTCTCCGTCGCGGTCACCCGTGCCAGTACTACTACCGCCGATAACATTTGCCTGCTCACCTACAAATGTCTTATAGGCGGTCACTAACTTATCGGCATTTTGCAGGTTTGCATCCAGTGTGTCTTTAGCGGTTTGTTTTTTGGATATCAGCTTGGATTGGTAGCGTAATTGAGAAACCATAGTTTTAGTACCAATTAGGGTAAATACCACAAAAAATACGGCTATCGATACGGCTGCCACAATCTGTACATTAGCTCTGTCTATCTGGAGTCGCTTGCTAGAGAGATTAAGTGCCATTACTGATTCCCCTGCGTGGTATTAGATTGAAATATACCCGGCTTTTCTGTTTCTGAACGAGTCGTGATGATATCTGGGACATTCAAGGTAATAGCGTCTGTCTGATTAATAGCAATCTGGCTGCCACCTGATTCAGGCAATATTGTACTAAAGATTACCGGATCAAAAGTTGTCTTAATGGTATACGTAGTGCTGGTAGTATCTTTTGCAAATGCATCAAGTACTACTGACGTAAAGGCTTTCGGGGCCTCCTTGCTATCACCAGTTTGATAGGTAGTGAACTTGAGCGTATCTACAAATTTGTTAATATTGGCAATGCTATCTGATTTGCCACTTACCGTAAGTGTGTTAGCGGCAAAGTCAACGTCAAGCTTGTTAATAGTCACATTGTTAGGTGTCACTTTATCTAAGAATTTTGGCAACCGTGAAGCAATATATTTCTTATCGTGCTGGCCCTGAAGACTGTTCAATTGGTTCTGAACAGTTAGTATCTTGTTGAGGTCAGGAACAGCCTGTAACTGCTTGCTCGATTGAGCAATCTCATCACTGAGATTATCTAGTTTTTGCTTCTGATACACAGCTACTGTCAAGAACTGCGTCACCAACAGCCCAACACACACCGCACTTACGATAACTGATACAAGTACGATTACACGGCGTGTCTGTTGGGTCTTGATGTATTCTAGCTTTACATCTGGCAAAAGATTAAATTGAATCATGAGGCTTCGCCTCCTGGCAGCGTAGTACGGATAAATTTAGGAAAAATCATTCTGTACGCTCCGCTAGACCTACGGCCACACCAAAGTGATTCGATACTGCCAGCAAATCGTTCTGCTTAGATTTAGGGAAAGACACATTACGCCAAGCATTGCCAATTTCTATATTTACACCTAGTTTATTGGCAATATATAGCGGGAATTCGGGCAAGGCTGAGGCGCCACCGGTCACAATAATGCGATCGAGCTTAGTGTTAGGATAACGAGTCGTTATGAACTTGCTTGATTTCTCTATATCAGTAACCAGAGCTTCGATAGTGCCTATTATGGCCTGGTGTATTTGGCCATCAAGCTTGTCCTTGGCCAGGCCAAACTTGAATACAAACTGCTCTGCCTGCTTTTCATCAATGTTAAGGCCCTGCATCGCAGAACGAATAATCGCCTCTGTGCCTGTTGGTATAGAACGCGTGAGGCGTGGTACCCCATTGATAGTGGCCACAATATCAGTATTTTTGCTGCCAATATCGATAACCATCTGTGGAGCGGTTGCATCAGGGGCAAATAACGCCCGGGCTAGTGCTAGATTATCTGGCTCAAAGGCAATTACGTTAAGGCCAATTGATTCCAGCATATCAAGACGGGCTTCCACCACATCATTAGAAACACTGGTTATCATTATTTCTACCTTAGATGGGTCGGCCGGCGAGTCACCAAGTAGCGCCCAATCCAGCTTAGAGCTAGCTAAGGGCGTGGGTATAAGCGAATCAGCTTGCAATCGAATTGACTTACCGAGTTCTGCCGGAGACAAGCGGTCAAAATCTACAACTGTGGTAAACACACGATTCGAAGGCAAACCAACAGCAACATTTCTAGTAGTTACTCCTGCTTGGACCACAAGGTCTTGTATGACTTTAGCTAACTTTTGCTGATCGGCTTTTGAATCACTGAGAGATAGTTTGGGGTCAACGGGAGTAAAGGCATATCGAGCCAGGCCTTTAGTAGGCCCATTGCCTGATAATTCAACTAGACGAATAGCGGTCGTACCGATATCCAGTCCAAAAAAGTTCCCAACCCCGCTTAAAATACTCATACTATATCTGTTTTATACAAACGGGCCCCACCCGTACTATGTTGTGTTAGCATTAGCCGCATTATAGCACAAGCACTATACCGTAGCGCAACTGTTTTTACACAAGTATTTCCCCTACAGAATTGGCGGCATAATAGTGTATGCATCATAGCCACTGGCCGCCGAAAGATTGCCGCTCAAAGCAGATAGCCAGGCTTCTGGCGTAAAGTTAAATATCTCGGCAGCCTTGGGCTCATTATTTTGGCCACCAATCGGTAAGCTAGACATAAATATATTTCTGTATAAGCGTAGCTTTTTGGTGGCTATAGCACCATTTATTGTTAACGTTGGGTTAGCTGTATTACTGGTACGGCAATTATCTATATTCTCTTCGGGGCCATGCTCTGGGTCACCGCAGGTTAATAACTTATAGCCGCTGACAAGCACAGCATTAACTGTTTTAACTTTAGCATCAATATCGTCGGTGCGATCACGATCACCATTGGGGTCTTCATTTGCACCATGATCAATAGAGATACTAGACTTTGCATATATCTTCAACACATGGACATTATCAAGACTAAAGGCACTGTCCACATAGCCAATATCACCATTAATCTCCACGCCACCATCCTTGAATACACAAACATGGTAGCCAGCAGGTACATCCTTGCCACTGAGCTGATAATATTTAGTGCCACTCCTGTTTACAGACGGAGGATTATTGCCCCATGGGCAGGACTGTGGGCTAGGCCAACTAGATACACTTGGTACCGGATTGTAAGACCTTGGATAATTCGGCATTGATAGCGTATTACTCTGGCCTGACCGGAATCCTATAACATCCGACCTTGATATAGCGGCAAGATTACTAGTCGATTTGTTAGGATAGGTTCTAATTCCCATTGGCGTGCTGCTGGTGTACCTAGTGGTACCAAGCTCAGCATTAAAATCTTGCCACCAAGCGTTACTAATTAAGTCGCCATCATTAACAGTAAACCAAGGCACGCGGTAAGGGTTGGAAGCGGGGCAACCAGTATTAATACCAGAGCCATAAATGGTCGAGAAAGGAATAATCATTACTAACGCCTGACCTCCTCCACCATTGATATTATCAACACTAAGCCTGTAACGCCTGCCCGATTCAAAGTTTTTATATTCGAATCGTGAGTATTCCTTATTGCTGCCAGTGGCTTCATAGTATTTGCCTTGTCCGCTGCCTACTGAACGTACATTATCGAAGGCAGTTGTGTCCTTGGTAATGTTCTCCCACGAAGAGCTGTTGAGGTCCTTTCGTTCTAGTTTCATAGTTGGAGGGTTATTTCGCGAGGTTGATCCATCTATTGCATCCCATGTACCAACTTGTCTAGTCAGTGGCGAACTAGTGGGCCCACAATTAAGAGGCGGGCCAAACTCAAGCTGGTGTGAGTTAGGACCGCTAATACTATAACTACCGTCTGATGTCGTGCTACTCTCCACCCCAATCCATTTATTCTGATTAGGGTTAACTATCTTAGCAATAAAGTTATACGTAGCCCAGTTATCACCACCTTGAGAATTACCTCCTTTGGGTTGACGATTGTAATGACCAGTATCTCTATCCGCATCAAGACTAACGTTCACATCTGCCACACGCCAAAAACCGCCAGTACCGTCAGGAATATCCGAGTTGTGTGGGTTCGAGGGGCTTAGGTCACTAAAGCTCGGGGTTCCATTTCCACAATCAACCACGTTGCCGTTACTAAAGAAATCTCGTAGTATATTGCCATTAAGCTTGACGATAAACTTACTTGTCTCTTTAGCCCCATGATCATCATACGAACAAAAAACACCATCAATATTTATAGTAGGCATCGGATCTGTTGATCTATAGTAAACATTCAGTTTAATAAGGGTATTGTCACCATCATCACCCCTGCGTAACATGTGATACCCATCGACCAGTGGTGCACGTAAGTTAGCGGGTTCTAAACTGGCAGCCTGAACCTGACTATGATTAACAAATAGAACTGTGGTTAAACTAACAGATTGGGCAATCAGTATTAAAAATAGTACTCCGCGTCGTATCATAACTACTCCTAACTTTAGCATAAGTAATTTGCTGGTGCCTAGGCTCTTGTTATACTTAAAATAAGATTATGGCATTATCTATTGGAATTGTGGGGCTGCCCAATGTTGGCAAGTCTACCCTCTTTAACGCACTGACTGACAATAATATATTGGCGGCTAA
>CAZLJP010000006.1:0-43883 GCA_964559915.1 uncultured Candidatus Saccharibacteria bacterium
CCCACCACGGCTTATCCCGGAGCCAAAGGCAATGTTGCTCTCATTGTTACCATCACTAAAGCCACTGACTGAGTTCATAACAACACTTGGGTCTATGCTGAATGGTTGCGTGAGCGCGCTCAATCCTTCCGCTATCACGGTCAATTTGTTGCCTACTAGTTCAAACCGACTTGTGACATTTACATCACTATCTTGGTTTGATTTGGTAATAATTGGCGCTGGCAAGCCGAAAACCAAATTGTCTTTCTGACTATTCTCCCTTGCCTTCTCGACTAACTCTTTGTCCTTATCAGTGCCGTAGCTCATATTATTGAACAGAGTAGGGTTGGCGCTATAGATACCAATACCGCCACTGCCATCTGTCAGCGCACGAGCTTCCAGTGTTTTGGGCAAATCCAAGGTATAAGCAAATCGTAATGTATCTTCTGTTGTTTTTTGTACAACAATATCTTCTTTCAACCCGTTGTTCTTGAGTGTGTAGATGGCCTGGGTTTTGTCAGCTAATGGGTACACCAACCTACCCTGCTCTATCTTGCCGCCAAGTCCTTTGAATTCGGGTATCAGGTCAAAGCTCAACTGAGTATTAACATCGTAATAGGTTACACCCTTGGTTATGTCCTCGTGCACATCTAGCGCATACAAATTCTTACTGTCTTTTGACTCCCCACCTACCTGTTTCTGAAGTTGATTAATGGGGCTGTACTCTTTGACTGCATCTTTGTTGAACTCATACGCTTTGGTCTGAGTGTTATAGCGCAGCTTACTCGATAAAGCACTCTGTTGTGAACCGATAAGGCCTAAAGTCGCAGACGATAGCTTGTAGGCATTATTCTGCCGTAGCTCTGATATCACTGGCAAGACTACGCTGGCAACTATCAAAACAGCGGCCAAGCCATTAGCTGCACGCCAGCGCCAGCCGTAGCGCTGATTATTACGCCGCCACCATAACCCTAACCGATGGCTAAAACGTCGTACAGCTCTCTTGAGTCGTACTATCCAACGTGGTGTGGCGTGGTGTTGCTTAGTCATTGCCTTATGGTTCCCATTACTGCTCTATACCTCTTAAGCTAAGTATACTAAATCTCACTCATTACCCCTAGAACTTGCTAAGGTATCGCAAAGTTATGTTACCGAGCTTGAGGTTGGCGCTATTCTTAGAGGTCATGCGAATCTTGATAGTCAGATACTTGGTGGTCGTACTATCACTGGCAGCATAGGTACCGCTAAAATCACTGGTTGCCATATCTGCCCAGCTTGTAGTAAGCGTACCCGGTGAGGTATACGCAGCACCGTAGTTGGCATCCGCACTACCGTTAGTATCTAAAATACCTACGGCATATGCGGAGTTGCTAGCATCGTTGGTTATCATTTGAATATCGATACTGTTACCGCCACCCGTATTCCAAGCTGACCAATCTGTTGGCATTGGCACCTGTACTACTACGTCGTAACATTGGTTCCCTGTCTGGCTCGACAGCCAACTGTAGTAATTGCTGCGGTTGGTAGTATCAAAACCGCTAGTCATAGTGCCGTTAAAGTTAGCCGTACAGTTAGCGCCACCTGAATCTTGATTATCCAGTACCGCGCCGGCGTATTCTGGGGTAAGGATAATACTCTTGGCATTACGGGCCGTACCGTTGAGAGTGAATGAACCAGTGGTCTTGCCTCCAGATCCACCTAGAGAGATATAGCCATAGGTACCAGCGCCATTGCCGCCACCAATTTGTATTGCACCGTTACCGGCAACACTGAATAATGCATCAAATGAGCCGAGGCCATTCTGCACTAGGAAGTTGCCTGTGGCACCAGTACCACAGGTTGTACAAGCAAGCCTCATAACTACGCTGGCAGCACTAGCTGTAGCACTAGTAGTAAATCGTATGTCTTTTGTGTCGGCAAGGATAATCTCGGCTGCAGTTGGGGCGGTGCTTGAGGCAGTATAAGCACCCTGAAGAGTGGTAGCCGTACATGAAGTCCAGCTGGCGGTGGTACCATTAGATACTAGACAGTTGCCATTGCCGCCAATAGCAAGCTTGTTCCATGTGTTACCACCAGCACCAATTAGCAAGTCTCCAACGGCAGTCGTAGATTGGCCAGTACCACCGTAAACAGCAGTTATGACTGAGCCATTCCATGTACCGCTTGTAACAACACCCGCATTGCTTATAACAAACTGGTTAGCGGTGCCGACAGTTAAGGAGCCATCCGTATCAAAATTACCACTCGTATTAAGCGTACCCGTGATATTGGTATTATCTTGTAGTTCGATAGTACCAGCACTGTTAAGCACAATGTTACCTGAGCTGGTAGTAGTCAAATTTAGATTGCCAGCCGTCTTGTTAATAGCCGCACCCACATTAGTACCCGTGATATTGCTCAAATCAGTAGAGGCACAGGTGCTACAGCCTGCGTCAGCTGCGTCACCAATCACACGCCAGACAGATGAGGCAGAATCATACGCTAGTTGTATTGAGCTGCCGTTTGGCACAGTCATGTTAGTGCCCGTACCTGTTGTAACGTAGTTGGCTGGAGTGCCGCTGGCATTGTTGTTGATAGCGAAACTATTACCACTGGCATTTACCAATGTGACAATACGACCATCTGCACCACCGGAAATACCAGTTACGATGGGGGCGGAAGTAGCACTTGTGACTCGGAAAAGCACACCAGTACCGATAGTAAGATCCTGGCTACCAGTGACAGTATAGCCCGTGGTATTGCGCTGGAAGGCCACGTTGCCAGTGTTGGCAACTGCAAAGTTACCGTTAGAAGTAGTCGTGATACCACTACGGCCCAATGTAATGCTGCTAGCAGTAGTATTACCGATGTTGAGCGTTGTTGCGGTAGCGGTATCTACCGTTGGCGTTAGCACGCTGACATCAGCTCTACCAGTGTTACTAATCCAGAAGTTGCTAGCAGATTGCTGGCTGGCATTCTGGTTCTGGATGTAGTTACCAGAGCCGCTACCACCAGCAAAGGTAGTACAACCAAGACTTGCATCACTCAGCTGAGTAACTGCCTGACCGGCAGAACAAGCAGTTGGATAATTATTGAGGGCAGCCCAATCGACAGTACCAGCTGAAGAGATAGTAATATTATCGTTTACATAGGTGTCTGTCAGTGCTGTGCCGTTCCAGGTACCAACAGTGATAGTGCCAACCTTCGTGAGGTTACTATAGGTCAACGCTGAATCGAGTGCAGCATTCTGTAGGTAACCGCTACCATTAATCAGACTTGTAGAGTTAAGCCTTAGGATATCGTTGTAACCCGTACCGACATTAATAGCATAAAAGGAATTGTTGGTTACTGGGGTAACGTTGTTGAGCCTGATGCCGTTAAGCGTATTGGCGTTTGAGTTGCCGTTCACGCTACCAGTTGGGCTAACAGCTATGCCGTTTACTGTGGTGGCAGAAGCAGTGCTGTTGGCATTAGTAAAGCTAAAGTGGGCTAGGTTACTGTTGTTGCCATTTAATGCACTGTTACTCACGGCCAGGCTTGTGCCAGAAGTATTGGTAGCTGCGACTGCAAGCTTACCGTTAACGGTGGCAATAGTTGCGCCAGCGCCTGCATCCTGGCTGATAAGAGAGTTTACGAGGGTGTTAGAGCTGTTGAATACTGGCAAAGAGAAAGCTGCGCCACCGCTGGCAGTTACACCGCCACCCGCTCCCGCACAGTTGCCCGTGTCATCACAGATTGTATGCGTACCGCTACCGCTATGGCTAAAGTTATAGGTGATGCCACCGCTAACAAATGTAACGGCTGTACCTTGCAAGCGGCTGGTCTGGCCAGAGCCAGTAGCGCCAAGCAGTAGCGGAGTACTTGCAGCTGGAGCCAGAGTGTTAACGGTTGCCGAACCACCCAAGGTAAAGTTACCGCCGACGTTAAGATCATTAGATATATCAATATAACCGTTCTGTGGCGTATGCCCGCCACCCTGTAAAGTTACACAAGTAGTGGTCAGACAAGCCGTACCACTTGTATCTGGCAGTGTGATGGTTCGCAGGGCTGTAGCAGTACCGGTTAGTTTGAAATTATTAGACGCTGGAGTAGAGGAACTACCGTAGATATATAACTCGCGGAATGGATTGGCAGCTGCACCTAAGTCCACGCCAGTTTGTGCACGCAATGTACTGTTGATATTGGTAGTAGCTGCTAGGTTACTAAGATCGGTCTTGGCACAGGTCGTACAGCTGTTGACTACTAAATCAATGTTGCCATCGGTATTACCAACCAAGATTGATGTGTCACTAGAGATGATGCGATTAGCCTCAAACTTGCCAGTTGTAGCATTGAAGATAAGGGCGGCACCAGCCTGTGCACCTGATGTATCATTACCGGTACCACCGTTGGATGCACTTAACGCATTGGTTAGATTCAAAGTACCGAACTGCACTGTTGAGCTGGTGGTAAGATTTTGATTAAGTGTACTATTGCCAGTGAGCGTTAAGGTGTAGCCGCCGCTGCTCAGCGCGCCAGAGCCACCAAGTGTTACACCATTGATTGTGCCACTGGTAACGTTGCCGTCTTTATCAATTTTGAGCTTGCTCACCCCGTTAACTTGGAGATTTACAAAATCTCCGGTATAGCCATTCGATGCATTAACACCTATATATGTACCCGCTATGCTACCGCTAACTAAAGCTGAGCCAAGTTGCATTTGCGCCGTAGTAGCAGATGCTTGAGGGGCACCAGTGAGCTGTAAGGCGGCACCAGATTTGTTGGTTGTAAAGCTACCTGTTCCTGATATATCCAGTACGTTGGTAATGCTAGAGTTGCTGCCAGAGCCATTGAGCGAGAGACCATCTGCGGTTACAGCACCACCATCGCTCACAGTAAAGTCTGCTTCTGAACCGACAGTCAGTAGAGCGGCTCCCTGAGTGACGCCAACTCCAACTGTTGTTCCATTGTCATAAATCTGGCTGAGACCCCCGGTATATGTTCCTGAGTTGTAAGCAGTGACCCGTTGTAGACGTCCTACGGCACTACCAGTCCCTGATGCATTAAGGTTACCACCGCTACCGCCAGCAGCACAGCTACCGGTTATAATCGAGCGATTTTGTCCAGTTGTTGATAGTACCAAACACTGACCATCACTTGCACTGTCATCTGGTAGCACTAGGGTATAGTCGCTTGATACACCGCTAGTTGGTGCGGCAACACTAACGGTCTTTCCTGGGTTTGCACCATTACGTAGCGACAGGATACCTTGGATTCCACCGCTACCATTCTTGCCAAGTATAAGACTACCACCCTGAATCACGACATCAGTGCCGTCATCAGAGATTGATGAATCTTCTACAGATGCTCCACCGACGCCAAACTTGGCAATGTAATTTTGAGTACCGCTACCACCAAGACCGCTGGCACAGCTCTGGGTACCGATAGTACCGGTGTTACTCAGGTTCAGACACTCTGTTGATACTGGCAAAGCCGATGGCAGTGTAAATGTAAATGAGCTCAGAGGATTGCTATCAGCTGCCTTGAGAGTAACAGTATTGGAACCTGCATTATTTCTAAATAATATTGCACCTGTGTTGCTAGAGGCTGCACCTAAACGCAGCGCACTCGCACCCTGGATGTCTAATGTACCCGTAAGATTTGCGGCCGCTGAAATAGTTTGGCTATTATATGTACCCGCCGTAATCGGACCTCCGAAGCTAGTGGTACCGATGTTGGTAAAATTGTTGGCCTGATTGAGATAGGCTACGTTATTAAGCGTACCACCTGTATTGATATCAACATTGTTAATCTTGTATGTCTGGCCACTGCCTATATTAAGACCACCTTCTACCGTAAGGTTGGCCACAAAACCACCATTACTGTTGGTGATGGTGAGTGTTGAGTTGGCACCGGAGTTGATATCCAATGTCAGGCTGTTGCCAACACGTTGGATTATGTTCGTAGTACCTGTTAGGCCAAGTGTGCCTGACCCGGAGCTGAGGTTAAGTACGTTACCACCACCTGTAGAGCTCACTGTGAGAGCCCCGCTGCCAGTTATTGTGGCCCCAGTCACTTGAAGCGTACCCGCTATAGTAGCAGCAGTAGCCCCAGCATTTTGGCTGAAGATAGAGTTACTAATAGTATTTGCAGATGTAAATACTGGTAAATTGTATGCACTACCACCGCTGGCAATCACACCACCGCCAGTACCAGCACAGTTGCCAGAATCATCACAGAGTGTATGAACCCCTGATGTACTGTTGAAGCTATATGTAGCCGTACCGTTGGTGAAGCTAATGCTATTGCCCTGTAGACTAGTTGTCTGGCCGGCTCCGGTGGCACCCAATGTCAGAGCCGTACTAGCGGCCGGAGCGAGTGTATTTACAGTAGCTGAGCCGCCTAGTACCAGATTAGTGGCCAAGACGTTGCCGCTTATATTAATATGACCGGTTTGTTGTGTACCTGGAGAGCCGGATTGCAAACGAACACAGGATTCTAGCAGACAAATTGTGCCATCTGCATCTGGCAAGTTAATTGTTCGAGAAGAAGTAGCATTGCCAGTAATCGTAAAGTTGTTCGATGCAGGGCTTGATGAAGTACCAGAGAGATACAGCTTACTGTATGGCACACTGCTGCCGCCCAAATCAATTGTGCCCGCCGTGGCTGGTAGTAGTGACTTATTAATAGCAACTATATCTGCCAGATTGCTGAGTGTATTGTCAGCACACTCAGTACACTTATCGGCACGAGGTACAGAAATTTCAATTGAACCAGGTCCATTAATAATATCTACCGTTCCGTCGCTGTTACTCAGAGTTGTTAGTGTATAGCCGCTACCATTGCCTATTAATAGTTGGCCATTGGTTGGGGCGGCGGTCAGGCCAGTACCACCGTAGGCAAAGCCAATTGCGCTACCATGCCATGTACCGACGATGACTTGACCAGAATTATTGATTTGGAAAGCACTGCCTGATCCCACACTGAAAAGTGAAAGCGGGTTCGATTCACCAATACCCACGCGACCCGCAAAGTAGTTAATATCGTTTGTGCCAAGTTGGTAGACTCCGTATCCATTCGTAACCCCAGCCACTTTCTGCGTATCAATATACAAACCGTATTGGTCTGTAATACTGCCGGCGCTTACTGCAGGACTCGCTGCTAGTATGGTAGCTCCTATGGCGATGTTGCCGCTACCCGAGTTTACAATCAGACCTTGTAGACCAATAGCTACAGCAATCGAACCAGTACTAATATTCTCGGCACGGCCGCTAATGCCAACCGCTCCACCAAGATTACCCGAGCTTATATTGCTGGCGACAGACTGTGTGCCAAACAACTGCGTATTAGCGTTGACATTGGACGATATAGCAGAAGTAATACTAGAGGTACCTATAAATGCTGCGGCTCCACTAGGCGGCGATGAAGGATTAACCGCAAGACCGACGTAAGCACCAATACTTGTACCAGAGTTTGCAGTTGAAGTATCTGCGACTTGCAGCTTGTAAGTTGGTACGGTACCGATACCGATACGGCCATTAGTGGTATCAACTGTCAGGATATCTGTACTGCCGTTAGCATTCTGAATCTTGAGAGCACTGGTGCTATCTGATACAGGACGTAGCGCAGGTGTGACAAGCGCAGTATTAGCTCGTCCAGTGCCAGATATGCGGAAATCAGCAGCTTGGTCACTGCTGTTTTGGTTCTGTACATAGTTACCAGACCCACTGCCTGCGGCGAATGTGGTACAGCCAAGGGATGAGTCACTCAATGCGGTAACAGCCTGACCAGCCGAACAACCGGCTGGGTAGTTATTTAGAGCCGCCCAATCAACCGTACCAGCAGATGAGACCGTTAGATTATCCGATACGTAAGTGTCTGTCAGCGCAGTACCATTCCAGGTACCACTCGTGATAGTACCAACCCCAGTGATGCCACTGTATACGCCACTGATACGAGCAGAAGGGACTAGACCAGCCGTTAGATTACTAGCATCCTGGTAATAGCTGCCATGCTGGCCATCAAGTAAGTCAGCGTTCAGATTAGTTACTAGTGTATTGGAGGTAACTGTAAGTGGAGCAGTTCCACTTGAAACCGTAGAAATCAGCTGAGTTCCACTGACCGTACCGTTTGCAGTAATGTTACCACCGAGAACACTCAGGTTGTAGCTACTGTCTAGCTCTAGTGTTGCGCCATTCTGCGCGAGCCAACTGCTAGTGATATCATTACCAGCTGTAAAGAGCGCTATACGGTTGGCTACTCCTGGAGTTGTAGCTGTCACGTCACCACCACTACTACCACAAGTTACGGTGGTACAGATAATCTGACTTCCAATGCCACTGTTTGGTAACTGGTAGGTGCGGCCATTAGCGCTGAAGATAATACTGTCTGCACCAGCGTTAATTGCAATATTGTTACCGGCTGAAGTTTGCGCCAAGGTATTAGAAACAATCTGACCAGTTGGCGAAACGGCCAGGCTATTGAACTGTACGTTTGCGTTAGCATCAAGGTCCTGTGAAGTACTGACCGTAACAATACCGTTGGCGGTACTCACATTGATACGGTTTGTTGAGCCCTGTATGGTTACTGCGCCCTTTTGGTTATTGATACTGTCAACACCAGCAGTTGGTACAGGCCCAATGGCGCTCACTTGTGCTTGGAGAGTATTCACAAGCTGCTGCAGGGCTGTAACTGAGCTGTTTGCTGCATAGCTACAATTATTGCTGTCTAGACAGAGTGTTCCGCTGCCACTAGGCAATGTAATCGTCTGGTCGGCGCCAATATTTTGCGTTCTGATAGTGGTTACGAAGCCACCGTTGGAAATCTTTAGATTACTCCTGGTAATGACATCACCGTTAACCAATAACGACTCGCTCGCACCTTGCAATTCCGAAGGGATAGTTGACTGGTCAGCCCCGCGCAAATTTACATCTTGCTGTTTGCCAGTCTGAGAACTGTTGTGGTTCTTGGAATCCTTACGTACAAAAAGTATCAGGCTACCACCCATGAGCAACCCAACCGCCGCCGTTATGGCTACTGAAACAATCAGTGCTTTACGCTTAGAAAAATTTAATTTTGGCTGGTATGTGTAGCTGGGCTGAGGAGGCGGAACAGGACTCGTGCCATCATTTACCTCTAGTGACTCCGTAGAATAAACGCCATTGCTGCTACCATACTGGCTCACAAAACTGTTATCACTCAATGGAGCGGCAGAGTCAAGCGTACTCTGCTCGGGGGTATATTCAGGCTTTGAAATCTGATTGTCCATAGATGTTTTGTTTTGTGGTTTTTATTTCAAAACGCGGTTTTTGCGCTTTTGATAGGTAAATTATAGTTTATTAACAGTGGTGTCTACAAGCGTCAATGCACTTTTTTTGTTCAATTGCCGTGGGGCTAAAAAATCACTTTTTAGCCCCAAGAAGTACATTATTTTGTAGTTATAAATGCAACGTATATTTCAACCTGTCACTGTTAATGCTTGTGCTAATAGATGAACTTTTTGGGTATAAATTTAAATATATGTGTTGTAATTTTTGTTACGATTTACATATTGTTGCTAAATAATGTTAGATTTATCCACAGGCATTAACCTAAATAATCTAAAACCAGAGGATTCCGTACACCCCAGCTAGCCCCACGAGCAACACGCCAATGGCAACAATCACGACCTGTGCTATTTCACGTCGAATAATTTTACGGGCCATTGGGTTTCTACCCAGTGCAGTGATTGAACTAGTAACTGCACCATAAATAATTCCACCTTCGGCGATGAGCACAATAATAAAGATAATTAGGGCGGCCAGAACGCGTGCTTCGCCTACTTCTTTCCCAACGACTGCTTTACCAAGCTTGGCAAGCGTAGAAGGCTCACCCCTAGCACCCCCATTGCTTACCGCTCCTTGTCGATTAAGGTTTACCTTGGCTTTTACTATCTTTGTTTCTTTCTTGGAGCCACTTTGCTCAACACTATATGTCAATGCATCATCAACGGTAGCCACTACATCCTCTGCAGCAATTGCGATTACAGGGGAAGTGGTGGTTTCGTCTGCTTTCATCAAAATGCCCTTTAGGGGTGACATGACCAGCAAATCACCCTGTTTGACCTGCCCACCAAGGTCACTAACATACGACAATACCTGCCCTTCACTCTCTACCAACACCTTAGCCTCACCTGATGCTAAGGTGACAGAGGATGCGTCGAATGTCGTAACAACACCTACGATTCTCTTGGCATTAGTCTGATTAGCCCGTTCTACCGTAGCACTACCTTCGGTACTAAGGGCAACCACCATACCAACTTGCAAGCCAGTATCAACCGCTTCGTAGCCACGGGCGATGGCAAGAACGGACTGCACGGCAGCCAGCGCCAAAACAACAGCTGCTAGTACAGCTATTATAGCTGGCCGTATTGATGCTCTACGTAGGCTTCCCGTCACTATAAACATTACCCTTTTGCTATAGTATGCGGCCTTGTCGCATATAAGACAAGATGGCTTCTGTAAATTCAGCAAGGCGGACTCTACCCACGCACTATGACACACAAAAGAGCTGCCGTATATTGCACATATTTTGCAGACAAGTGGACGTTTGTTTGGCAGAAAATCAGACATTAAAAAAAGCAGGATTCCGGTTGAAATCCTGCTTTAGTTTTTGGACGTTTTTGTTTTTGTTTGGTTTGGAGTTTTCGATCCTGTTTGTGATGTACGCTACTTGCGAGAGATAGCCTACAACAGAATCTGATGAAGATTATGCTTTATGTTGATTTACTATGCAAGTACTTTTGAATAAAAAAATGATTCATTTTCCACAAGTCAGAAACTACCCCTGTTAAAAATATGTGCTGTGTTGGGTATTTTTGCAAAAATGTTGCCAGGCCTCATATGTGGTCCACTATTTTGTGCGCAGCGAGTAGTGAAGCAAGTGAGCCGAATTATGCTTCTGGATATGTACCAATTTGGTTATGAATGGAGTAGTACCAGTACATAAACTTACATAAAAAAATGTCCGGCATATGCCGGACATTTTTGGACGCGATTGGAGCTTAGAAGCTTAGCCAATTTTGGTAATTTTGAGGTGCGTCTGGTGCTGGCGATGACCACGTACTGTATGTACGCGCTTCTTGGCCTTGTAGCGAATTGAAGTGACCTTATCCGCCTGGACGTCAGCCTCAACAATCTCTGCCTTTACAGTAACGCCTGAAACCTCAGGCGTACCGACGGTTGTTTTATCACCGTCAATTACAAGAAGGGGCACAAATGTTGCAGTTTTGCCTTCTTGCTTTAGGAGTTCGACTTCGAGGGTTTCGCCCTCTGCGACGAGGTACTGCTTGCCACCAGTCGCAATGATAGCTTTTTTCATGAACTTCTTTCTTAGAAATTATTGATTAACCAGACTAGTCTAACAGATTAGAAGCCCTCTGTAAAGGCGCCTTAAGCCCTCTCTAGCTCGATTGTTAGTTCAGCTCCCTCCACCTTAGTAACTTCCTGGTGTGCCTTGTTGCCATTCACAGCAAGCTCTACCGCTAGTGCCTCGGCCTTGATGGTCTCTACATAGCTACTGATTGCCTCTGCGAGGTCTTTGTCGGTGGTTTTTAGAACAAGCTGTATACGGTCATCAATATTGAGCCCTGCTGTCTTGCGAGCATTCTGTACATTACGAATAACCTCACGAACGAGACCCTCGGCCCTTAGCTCAGGGGTAATATTGAGGTCGAGTGTTAGTTCTTTGCCTATTTGGACTGTCTTGACGTTGAGTTCTTCTGCCAAAATATCTTCAAAACTTACGGTTGTGCCTAGTTTTGGCACGATTACAGCTGCTAGAGGCTGGCGAACCTTAATACGGTTGGCCGCACGAATGCTGAGTCCCTGATTGACATAGTCACGAACAAGCGCCATTTCCTCGACTACGGCTGGGTTAACAATACCTGCCGGTAACCAGTTCCCTAGATGAACACTATCACCCCCTGTTAACTTCTGGTAGAGCTCCTCGGCCAAGAATGGTGTAAAAGGTGCCAGAATATAGCTCAGACGTACTAAAACATAATGAAGCGTTTGATATGCCTTGTCTTTGTCGCTATCATCACCGCTCTTCCAGAATCGACGACGACTACGTCGCACATACCAGTTTGATGCATCATCTATAAACGGCAGGATTGGCTTAATAGCATTCGGTAGATCATAGCTGTTCATAGCCGTCTCTACTTCTTGTGACAGCTGGTGAACTCGGCTCACAATCCAGGTATCGAGTGGATTTTCTAGATGAAGACTTGGGTCGGTGAGTGTACCATTCCACTGCCAACCATCTACCTCTGCGTACATGGTGAAGAAATCATACATATTCCAGACCATACTGAGTTTTCGGGCGACATCGCCGACGTCTTTATCTGCAAGACTGAAGTTCTCGCCGTTGGTTAGCGGGCTACCGAGTAATAGCAAACGGTATGAATCAGCCGAATAGGCGTCCATTAGCTCAATTGGGTCAACATAGTTGCCGAGCTTCTTGCTGAGCTTTTTGCCGTCAGCAGCATTGATAAAGCCGGTACATATCAGGTTCTTGAACGGACTTTTGCCAAATAAGGCCACATTTACCGCCGTCAGGCTATAAAACCAGCCACGGGTCTGATCAATGGCCTCAGTGATGAAATCCGCCGGAAAACTGCGCTCAAACGTCTCTGTATTCTCGAATGGATAATGGAACTGAGCAAATGGCATGCTGCCACTCTCGAACCAACAATCCAGCACCTTGCCAATATGACGCAGTTTGCAGCCGTCCACCTCTATTTCTACATCCATAACATTGGGCAGATGATAGTCAGTGAGCTTTTTGCCGGACAACTGTTCGAACTCTTCAAACGAGCCTATGACCTTTATTACCTCTGTGCCGTCGTTACGTACGCCACGCCACACAGGTATAGGGGTGGCCCAATAGCGGTCCCGACTCAGGTTCCAGTCCGGGGCGGTTTCCAGGATATTCTTGAAGCGACCCGTACGTAGCTTGTCGGGATTCCAGCGTGTCGTTTCGTTGGCATCCAGCATATCTTGCTTCTGAGCCTGGATATCCATAAACCAACTAGGATGGGCACGGTACATGAGCTTGGTGCCACAACGGTGACAGTGTGGGTATTCGTGACGGATATACTCTATCTTAAGTGCCTTATCCTCTGCCAGAAGTGTCTTAGCTATTTCTTTGTTGATATCCCAGATATTCTCACCAAGCCAGCGGCCTTCGGTGTAATGGCCATTTTCATCAACAATCGAGACCAGAGGCACACCCTCTTTCTTGCACAGTTCGTAGTCTTCCTCTCCGTAGGCAGGTGCCTGGTGAACAATGCCCGTACCACTGTCAGCAGTTACAAAATCGGCAGTCAAGACACGATGCGCGTCTGGACCGTGATTCTGGAACAGCGGTATATAGTGACGATTTGCCAGCTCTGTACCGTTGACTGTTTTGAGTACCTTATGGGCTAGCGGCTGGCGTTTTTCATCTTGCATAACCTTCTCTACGGCATCAGCTGCTATATAGAACTTCTTATCACCATGTTCGACTAGTGCATATTTGAGACTTTTGTTGACCGCGAGAGCTACATTAGCTGGCAAGGTCCACGGTGTTGTAGTCCAGGCCAACAGGTACTCGTCGCTGTCCTCTAATTGGAAATAGACGTACACACTGGGGTCTGTGTCCATCTGGTAGCTATTTTCCATAGCAACTTCTGACTTGCTGATAGGTGTGGCGTCTTTGGTGCAGTAGACGAGAATCTTCTCACCTTCGTAAATCTTGCCATCGTCATAGAGCTTCTTAAAAGCCCACCAAACGGATTCCATGTATTCGTTATCCATAGTTTTGTAGGCGCCCTTGAACTCTACCCAACGGCCAACGCGCTCGATAGCATCTTCCCACTCTGTGCCAGTCTTGACCATAGCAGCACGACAGGCGGCAACATAATCAGCGATACTGATTTTGGTACCAATTTCTTTCTTATTCTCAATACCTAGTTGCTTCTCTACAAACACTTCTGCTGGCAAACCGTGACAGTCCCAGCCCCAGCGACGTTCTACTCTGTAGCCCTGCATCGTCCAATAGCGGGCAACGCTGTCTTTGAGTGCTGAAATCATGATGTGGCCGTTATGTGGCTTACCAGTCAGGAATGGCGGACCGTCGTAGAATACCCAGGTCTTATCTGTAGACCGCTGCTCTACAGACCTCTCGAAAGTCTTATTCGTTTGCCACTGTTTGGCAATATCCTTCTCATACTCCAGTGCTCGTCTGCGTGTACCTGATTTAAATTTCATGTGTTCCTCTCCTTAGAAAACAAAAAATCCCTATTTAGTCACTGGAATCCGCATATCGCGGACGGTACCATCCAGTTTCTAAAAAGAGATTCTTTTTAGCGCTTATTTATCTGGTCTTACGTGCCAGGAACGTCGGGTTCTAACACCTTAGGCAAGGTCTCTTCCCGCTCCTTGTGGTTGATAGCCACTCAAATGGATTATGGCTATGATTGTAGACCAATTTGCAACACTAAGCAATAGAACAATTTCTAGAGGTGGGCGTAGGATGCAACCTCATTCATCAGAGGTAGCTCATCATCTGACCAAAACTGTAGCAACTCACCCGTGTCACGCATGGCCAATATAGCAGGATAACGCACTATATCGTATAAGGACGCTATAGCAGCACCCTCTTTTGTGGCAAGACTCATAAACTCTGTTTTAACCCCCTGCTGGCGCTCGATATCATGAGCGAACTCTTCAACAGTTCGGGCGTGCTCAGATTTGGGGTAATACAGGATAATTATCTTCATATCTAAAGTCTAACATAAGCATAAAAAAACGGGGATTACTCCCCGTTTTAGTCAGCTAGTTAGTTGTCTAGCTACAGCCGGTGGTGCTACCGCATGAAGTACATACGTAGCAGCTACCTGCCTTTTGTGTCTGATTGCCGCAGTTGTAGCACAACGGTGCGGTTGAATCAGATTTTACAGCCTTTGGTGCCTCTACCTTGGCAGCTACTGGAGCTTCTGGAGCCTCCTGAGGTGCTGGAGTGATGGCAACTGGCTCTGATACAGTCTCAACAACTGACTCATCAATCAACGTGGTCTGCACATCAGGCATATCATCAATTGATGCTAGGCCAAGCTCCAAACGATCATCAAATGAGAGATAGTCTAGCGCCAAACGCCTTGTGATGTAGTCAGTGATTGAACTTGCTGTACGGATATCTTTGTCATCAGTGATACCCGATGGCGCAAAGCTGGTACCCATAAGCGTCCTGACGTAGCTCTTGAGAGGTACGCCGTACTGTAGGCCATGGCTTACAGAGATTGCGAAGGAATCCATCAGCCCAGACAGAGTTGAACCCTGCTTAGAGACATTGATGAATAGTTCACCAGGTGTGCCGTCCTCGTACTCGCTAACAGTGAAGAAGCCCTTCAAATCAGCAATATGGAACTTGTACGTACGGCTGGATCGAACCTGCGGCAACAAACGACGCACAGCACCTTTCACTACAATCTTTTCGCTCTCTGTGGCAGCAGTAGCAGTATCTTGCTTATCTGCACCTTCTTTCTTGGCCATTGAGAGTGGCTGACCGACCTTACAGTTGTCGCGGTAAATCGCAACAGCCTTTAGGCCCATCTTCCATGAGTCAATATGTAGTTGCTCAACATCTTCTACAGATGCATCTTCTGGCATGTTAACTGTCTTACTGATGGCACCAGAGATAAATGGCTGGACTGCAGCCATCATCTTGACGTGACCAAGGTAATGGATAGAGTTATCACCCATTGAACAAGCAAAGACATTTTCATGTTCTTTCTTGAGGTGAGGAGCACCAAGTATTGTTTTTTCAACATCAATGTAATTAACAATGTCGTCAACTTGTTCTTTGTTGTAGCCGAGAGCCTTTAGTGCACGTGGCACTGTTTGGTTAACGATACTCATAGTACCGCCACCAACGAGCTTCTTAACCTTGACTAAGCCGAGGTCTGGCTCGATACCAGTCGTGTCACAATCCATCATCAAGCCGATGGTTCCGGTTGGAGCCAGAACAGACGCCTGTGAATTACGCACACCATACTGGCTGCCAAGCTCAACAGCTTCGTCCCATGCTGTAGCAGCAGCGCTCAAGAGCTCTTCTGATACAAGACCAGCATCAATACCACTTACTGCAGCACGATGTTGTTTAAGCACGCCTATCATACCGTCGCGGTCCTTGTGGAAGCCCGCAAATGGGCCAACACGGTTGGCAATCTTGGCACTAGTGGCGTATGAGTGACCAGTCATCAGTGCTGTAATAGCAGCTGCTTGTGCGCGGCCTTCGTCTGAATCGTACGGCAAGCCCTGGGCCATTAACAATGCGCCGAGGTTAGCGTAACCGATACCGAGTTCACGGTAAGCTTTGGCATTCTTGGTAATCTTCTCTGTTGGATACTCGCTGTAACCAACCAAGATTTCCTGGGCAGTAAAGATGAGCTCTACTGTGTGCTTGAACGCTTCGATATCAAAGCTGAAGTCATCCTTGAGGTACTTCAGTAAGTTGATAGATGCCAAGTTACAAGCAGAATCATCAAGGTGCATATATTCGCTACATGGGTTAGAGGCATTGATGCGACCAGCGTTTGGCGTAGTGTGCCACTTGTTAATCGTCGTATCGAACTGCATACCTGGGTCTGCACACTCCCATGCGGCTTGGTTAATCTGACGGAATAGCTCACGGGCACGAACAGTCTTGACTGCCTTGCCGGTGGTAACTGCCCGCAGGTCCCAATTGTCGTCGTTGAGTACAGCTTCCATGAAGTCATCGCTCACACGAACTGAGTTATTAGCATTCTGGTATTGTACGGAGAATATATCCTTGCCATCGACGCCCATTTCAAAACCTGCATCTTGTAGGATGCGAGCCTTCTGTTCTTCGCGGGCTTTGGCCCAGATAAATTCTTCTACATCTGGGTGATCTACGTTGAGAATCACCATTTTAGCGGCACGACGTGTCTTGCCACCACTCTTGATAGCACCAGCAGACGCATCCGCGCCGCGCATAAAGCTCAGCGGACCAGATGCAGTACCTGCACTTTTACCAAGCTTCTCTACTGAAGAACGGATAACACTGAGATTAATACCAGAGCCAGAGCCACCCTTAAAGACCATTCCCTCTTCGGTATACCAGTTAAGGATTGCTGGCATCGTGTCTTCGATACCAAGGATGAAACAAGCACTCGCTTGTTGCGCACGTTCTGGTGCACCAATGTTAAACCACACTGGTGAGTTAAATGCTGCGCGCTGTGATGCAAGCACATACTTTAGTTCTTCGCGGAAATCTTCTGCTTCCGCGTCAGTTTCAAAGTAGCCTTCCTGTAGACCCTGTCGAGTAACCGTATCAACAACACGATTAATCAATGTCTTAAGACTAGCTTCACGTTCTTTAGTACCAGGTGTACCAGTAAAGTACTTCTGCGCAACAATATTAATAGCGTTCAGCGAAAACCCTTCCGGGAATTCAACGCCAAGTTGTTCGAAAACAGGCTTGCCGGTCATCGGATTCATAATGACCGAATCACGTTTTGCCCATTTTAGTTGGTCGTAACCTTTGCTTTTAGGGGTCGTAAACAGACGCCTGCGCCCCAGGATAGTGTTTTGTCCCATAATACCCTCACTTATGGTTATTAATGATTTTTGTAGGTTGTTTATTTAGAGTTCGCAGCGTCTCTCAATGTGCTGCTAAAGCTCCCCGCGAGCCTTCATACTCTGTTACTCAAGTGTACTCCTGAGTTATTCCGGTATCAAGTCCCGAGGGGAGCTCACGAAGAATCTGCTGTATGCTAGGCCTTCGTGGTCCCTACTTTTCGTTCGCGAATTTGGATTAGTTCGCGTTCGAAGCCTGCTATATCCTTGAAGCGTCGATAGACACTTGCAAATCGGACATATGCCACCTCATTTAGTGCGGCGAGCCGCTCCATGACCATGTCACCTACTTTAGTACTTGCAACCTCTTGGTCGCCGCACGCATGAATCGTTTGTTCAATATCATGAACAAGATGTTCAAGCTGTAGGCTCGTGACTGGAGTTTTCTCACTTGCTCGATACAAACCAGCCAAGATTTTCTCGCGATTAAACAGTTCGCGATTACCATTATTCTTTACTACTATAATCTGCGGACGCTCAATGCGCTCGTAGGTAGTAAATCGATGTTGGCAATTTTCACATGCACGACGACGGCGAATCGCTTCACCATCAGTCACATCGCGTGACTCTATAACTTTTGTATCAGCATTATGACATTGGCTACACTTCACATGTACCTCCTTCATCCTGCCAAGCTATTTTTGCTATAAAAATAGCCCTTTAGATAAATTATGTATTCGTTTTAACGTACCAGTACTATATCCTAATCCCCATATATAGTGCTTGTAACTATAAGCATAGCCCCACCTATGGCGTTTTGCAAGCAAATAACGCTGTATTATTTACGCGTCTTTATCTTCGGTAGAATCACCCTTTTCAGGGTCTTCTTTGGGCTTTTCTTCGGTTTCTTTGTCAGTATTGCTACCGCCACGAAGTTTTTTGAGTCTGCGCAAAAATGATGGCTTCTCTAATTCTTCATCAAAAAGCTTGTCTTTATCCTCTGATGTAGTGGCGTTATTAGTGTCTGTAGCTTTGTCTTCATCACCATTATTGTCGATAGACCAGATATTTGGAATCGGCGCGTCTGATTTAAAGCTATCTGCTTCATCTGTAGGCTCTAAGTCGACATCCATATCCTTCATGAGATTATCATCAACCTTGGGCTGAGTGACTACAGGTGCAGCATTCGCCGCACGTTCACTGAAGTAAGAGGCATCGAAGCCAGTTGCCACAACGGTAATAATAACTTCGCCGTCCAAGTCAGGATTGATGGTTGCACCGAAGATGATGTTAGCATCTGGGTCGGCTGCGGCGGTAATTGCCTCGGCTGCGGCATTAATTTCATGCATAGACATGTCACTGCCACCGATGACGTTAAATAGTACACCTCTAGCGCCGTCAATAGAGACCTCAAGTAACGGTGATTCGATAGCCTGTTGTGCCGCCTTGATAGCACGGTCATCACCAGAGGCGCGACCAATACCCATTAATGCAGAACCGGCATTACTCATAACAGCCTTAACATCGGCAAAGTCGAGGTTAATAAGACCGTGAACAGTAATAAGGTCTGATATACCCTGTACGCCCTGACGGAGTACGTCGTCGGCCACCTTAAATGCTTCAAGAAGTGGTGTTTGGCGATCAATTGTTTGTAGCAGTCGATCATTGGGGATGACAATTAATGTATCCACTGAGCCACGAAGGTTTGCTATTGCCGTTTCAGCATTTCGACGACGCTTATCGCCCTCAAAAGCGAATGGTTTTGTTGCAAATCCAACAACGAGCGCGCCCGCCTCCTTCGCTGCAGTCGCAACTACATGACCTGCGCCGCTACCAGTACCACCACCGGCACCTATTGTAATAAATACCATGTCTGCGTTATTTACGGCTTGTTTAATCTCTTGTAGGGATTCTTCTGCGGCCTTTTCGCCCACGGTTGGATCAGCTCCAGAACCAAGACCACGTGTGGTGTCACTACCAATATGAATCTTAGTATGTGCCTGTGAATGATGAAGCGCCTGAGCATCGGTGTTCACCGCAATAAATTCGACGTTCTCGACGCCTGCTTCTACCATACGGTTAATAGCAGCGCCACCGGCGCCACCAACCCCAATTACTTTAATACGAGCGAATGTTTCAATAGCCGGTGCAACTTGTTGTGGCATTTTCTGAAATCCCTTCCTTAACGGACCTAATATATAGCGAGTATACCTGATAGAGGTTTTGTGTTCAATGGGGTAGGCTTTTAGAGGTCTAAATATCTATCAGCGCTTGAACTTCTTGAGCAGGCCATCTATCAACCCAAAAGCAGCACTATTTGGCGAACCACTGCTGTTGACAGAGGGACCCAACAACATATCCAGGCTCATCAGACCCACCGCTGTTGTATATGCCGGGTCTTGGACAGTATCAACCAGTCCGCCGACAGGCTGTAGTACACCTATGCGAGCAGCGAGTTGGAGCTTTTCTTTTGCGAACTCCGCTAGACCAGGCAGATTGGCAGTACCGCCTACGAATACCACGCCACCAGGCAGTTTGCGGGAACGGTGAATCTTCTTCAGTTCTTTGTCTACGAGTTCAAGTAGTTCTTCTATACGAGCTTCCGTGATAATGTGCACGTCTTCAGCTTCAAACTGGTGTTTTTTGCCATCATGCTCTACGTAGGTATACCCACGAGGGCGGTCCTCTGCCAAGCTGGCATACTTAACCTTCACTTGCTCAGCGATGTCCAAATCAGTCTTGAGACCAATTGCCAAATCGTTGGTCACATTCATGCCACCGACAGGTATAACGGCGACATGTTGTACTTCACCGTCTTCTATAACCACCAAGTTAGTCGTGCCGGCACCAATGTCGAGCAGTAAGGTGCCTGATTCTTTTTGTTGACGAGATAAGACTGCCTCGGCTGCGGCTAAGCTTGAAACAGTACGATGACTAGCATGGAGCTTTGCCTTCTCGAGTACAATATCAAGATTGCGTAGATTAGGTGTGGCAGCCGTCACGATATGAGTATCAACTTCTAGACGAATCCCATGCATGCCGACGGGGTCTTTGATATTGTCCTGACCATCAACACTGTAGTTTTTGGCATATACTTGAATGATTTCACGGTTGGGCGGTAATTGTACGATAGTTGCAGCCTCTTCAACGCGTAGCCTGTCATTATCGTCAATTTGCCTGTCAGCGGCACTAATTGCAATAACACCCTTAGAGTTAAGGCCAGCCACGTGCGTGCCGTTAATATTGGTAGTTGCTGTTTGAATATGAATACCAGAGACGCGTTCCGCCTCTGTTACGGCATGTACGACGGCATCAATAACATCATCAAGATGCACAATAGTGCCTTTACGCATGCCCAAGTTTGGCGCACTACCGTGCCCAATAATAGATAGACGACCGTTTTCTGCCGCCTCTAACATACCGACGACACAGCGAACAGTACTAGTGCCTATATCAAGGCCAAAATAATATTGCGATGATTGATCGCGCATGACAGCAGTATACCGCTTGTCGTTATCTTTAGGCAACCACGACTTCTTACCGAACAATCTTACAATGAGGTGAGGATTTCTGCGCCGTCTTCCGTTATCAAGACAGTATGCTCAAAGTGAGCAGCCAGTGAATCGTCACGAGTTAGAATTGTCCAGTTATCGTTGCCAACATAGACCGCTTCTTTACCGAGTGTAGCCATTGGTTCAATTGCGATGGTCATACCGGCTTCTAGTACTGCTCCAGAGCCTTTCTTGCCATAGTTTGGGATGTTGGGGTCTTCGTGAAGTTCATGGCCTACACCGTGGCCAACCAGGTCTTTGACGATACCGTAGTTGGCAGACTTGAGCACTGTCTCAACAGCATGACCAATATCACCAATATGTACACCGGCCCTCACTTGATTTATACCAGCAAGTAGTGAAGCCTCCGTAATCTGAACTAGTTTGGTGCGTGTACTGTCAGCAGCGCCGACAACTACGCTTATGGCCGCGTCTGTAATCATGCCACGGTAAGTTACGCCAAAATCCATACTGACTATATCGCCAGTCTGGATGATACGTGTACCTGGTATGCCGTGAACGACTTCCTCGTTCACCGATACGCATAGCACATCAGGGAAACCGTTATAGCCCAGGAACGCTGGCTGGCCACCCAACGCACGCAACTCATCCTTGGCAATTACTGCCAAGTCTTTAGTTGTCATGCCTACTGCAATGCGCTCCCGTAATACAGTAAGAACAGTAGCCAACATACGACCACTTTCGCGCATAGCACTAATTTCAGCCGGAGTTTTAACTTTTGTATACATTAGGTTGTTTTTACTGAGGCAATTGCTTTAACGATTTCTTCGTGAATCGTCTCTACATCACCTTCACCGTTAATTTCAAATACAGGAACGCCGTGCTTATCTAAATCTTCTATGATTGGCTGGGTGGCCTGTTGGTATTCGTTGAAGCGTTCCTTGATAGCCTCTGCTTGATCGTCCTGCCTGCCACGTTGCAGCAGACGGTCTAATACGACCTCTTCTGAGGCCCGCAGATGGATAACGGCGGTAATGTCCAGTTGTCCGTGCCGACGCTGCGACAAGAGCCAGTCTGCTTGTGCGACTGTGCGCGGGAAACCATCCATAACGAATTCGTGTTCTGTATCAACTATCCTAAATATTTTCTGTACCAGTGAAATAATTTCGGTATCACCGAGTAACTTACCTTCCAGCATATCGCGGCGACGCTCGCCAGCAATTAACATACGCAAGAACTCGCCCGTAGAGAGCCAAGGATAACCCAGTCGGTCAGCCAATAAACGGCCTTGGGCACTCTTGCCACTACCAGCTACACCCATAAAAATAATCACGAGGCTCGGCCTCCTGATAACATATTTACTCTAAGCCTAGGAATAATCATTGAATCTTAGCCTTAACAGCTGCGGCAATTCGACCACCGTCAGCGGTTGCACCCAGTTGTGCTTTTACCTTGCCAATAATCTGGCCCATCTGAGCATTTGTTAGCTCACTAAACTCACCTGTAACCGCATCAACAACGCTGTTCAGCTCTTCGTCACTAATCTGAGCCGGCAGGTACTGTTCAATGACCCGCTTCTCTGCAAGTTCGGCATCAGCCCTCTCCTGGCTGCTCCCCTGAATATAGAGTTGAGCACTTTCCTGACGCTTCTTAGCTTCCTTGCCAAACAGTTCAATAATTTCTGCGTCACTCAGACCGCCCGTTGCGCGGCTTCCCTTGGAGATTTCAATATTCAATATGGCGCTCTTTAGACCCCTGAGCGTTGTTGCCAGAACTTTATCACCACCTAATAAGGCAGTTTTCAAATCCGCTTCTAGTTTCTCCTTGATAGTCATCTCTATAAGTGTAGCAAATACATCCCTGTCAGAACAAATTCTGACCAAATAAAAAAGCCCCTGCTATAACGCAGGGGCTTTTATGTGATTACTTAGCGGACGCCAAGTTTCATCTTTTTAATCTTGAGGTTCTTACGCTCGCGACGGATGATTGCCTTCGAGCGACGATCACGCTTGCTCAGAGGCTTCTCGAAATATTGTGCCTGTTTGGCGGCTGCCACTACACCGGCAGATTGAACCTTACGCGTAAAACGGCGTAGGAGGTTCTCGGTTGATTCCTTAGAATCCTTACGTGTAACTTGTATCATGCTTGTAATTGTACCTTAACAGAGAGGATTACGCAACTATTTAGCTGGTTGGCCGTTTAGTTTTTTGCGTTATACGTTGTGATTTCAACACTATACTTTGTAATTCCTTGAAGATAGCGAAGTGCTTATTAGTCGAGTATATCTTGGTGTTGCCCTGGCGCTCTGATATAAGGAAGCCAATTTTTTCCAAGCGCTTTAGCTCACGCTGGATGTTGCCCGCATCTTCTTTAATAAGTTTTGCTAGTCCTCGGACATGCGTCTTAAAATCGGGGTACTTTGCGTACACCACAATAATTTTTCGTCTGACCCGTGAAGTAATAAATACGTCTAACATTCCTGCTCTCACACTTGCTTAACAATAAGTATCCATTGTTATTCGAACAACGTCAAGTATACGACGGCTGCACATAGATTTCAACATACTTTTCTTGGCAGCTATACTGTAGGTATGCATTTTTATGAGGTATTCGTTAGCAGCAATCGTTATCACGGTAGTGAGGCTTTGACGTATAGCAGCCCTAGCAAGCTTGCAATTGGCCAGCTGGTGAACTTGCCCTTTGGCAATACATCAGCGCTGGGTATTGTTGTTGATCGTGTTAAGCAGCCGGTGTTTGCGACCAAAACTATAACAGATACTATAGCCACACCCATCCCCTTGCAACTATTGGCACTGCATCAATGGATAGCAGATTACTACCCAGGACCACTTGGTCTCATTACACAATTATTTATACCTAGTTCGTTAGCCAAACAAGGGCGAAAGCCGAGTGCAAAACCAAAGCTAGGTGAAACAGTGAATTTACCCACTCTCACTAATGAACAAACAAAAGCTACGCAACAGATTGAATCAGAGTCTGGACCATTTCTGCTCTTTGGTGAAACTGGCAGCGGCAAAACAAGAGTCTATACAGAGCTCACAAGACAAGCAATGGCACGAAATACGTCCGTACTTATTCTGACACCAGAGATTGGGCTCACACCCCAGTTAGTAGCCAGCCTAGAAGCCTCATACCCAGGCAGGGTGGTTGTTATGCACTCAACACAGACTCCCGCTGAAAAGCGCAATAGCTGGAACTGGATTAACAGTGCGAGTGAGCCGTTGGTGATTATAGGACCCCGCTCAGCACTGTTTAGCCCGATTCATAATCTTGGTTACGTCATAGTTGACGAGGCCCACGACACTGCCTACAAGCAGGAACAAATGCCCTACTATCAAGCGAGCCATGTAGCAGCCAAGCTTGCCAGCCTACACGGAGCCAAACTCGTACTCGGTAGCGCCACGCCACTGGTACGGGATTTCTTTACCTTTACTCAGAAGAAGCGTCCAATCATTCGCATGGAACAACTGGCAACAGGTGGTGAAGACGGCACGATAATCACTGTTGTTGACCTCAAACAACGAGACAGTTTTAGCCGCTCGCCTTGGCTATCGAACGACCTATTAACAGAGATAGACAAAGCACTACAACAGGGTAATCAAAGCCTCGTGTTTCTAAATAGACGTGGTACGGCGCGCATTGTGCTCTGTCAAAGTTGCGGCTGGCAGTCGAGCTGCCCACGCTGCGACGTCCCCCTAACCTATCATGGTGACCATCATCATCTGCGGTGCCATACCTGTGGCTTCACTACCAATGCGCCAGCCGGCTGCCCAGACTGTGGCTCTGCAGATATACAATTTAAGAGCATTGGCACCAAAACTATTACCGCGGAGCTCGAGCGGCTCTTTCCTGGTACGGTGATACAGCGATTTGACAGCGATGTGAAGAAAGATGAACGGCTAGAAGCACAGTACGACTCAATTCAAAGTGGCAAGACTGCTATCTTGGTGGGAACACAGATGCTAACAAAGGGCCTTGATTTGCCTAAATTACAGGTTGTTGGTGTGGTGCTGGCTGATACGGGCCTATATTTTCCAGATTATACTGCTGAGGAACGAACGTATCAGATGTTGCGCCAGGTCATTGGGCGCGTGGGCAGAGGCCACAACAAGGGTACAGTAATCATCCAAACGTACCACCCGGAAAATCCTGTCATCAAAGCAGCGGCCGCCAAAGACTATCAACAGTTTTATGATACACAGTTGGCAGAACGTGAGTTATATCGCTTTCCACCCTATTACTTTGTTCTTAAGATAGGTGTTGAGCGTGCCGTACAATCAAGTGCACGCCAAGCCGCCAGCGACATCGCATCCAGCATTCTTAACGGAGGCTTTGCCATTGAGCTGAGTGGCCCAGCACCAGCGTTTGTAGAAAAAACACGGGGTAAGTTTAAGTGGCAGCTGGTGATTAAGGCAAAACAGCGCTCTGAGCTCGTAAAAATTATCCGTACACTCCCAAAAAATTGTTCATACGATATCGACCCTACTAATCTGTTGTAGCTGAAACAACATATATTTCTTTGCCTATCTGTTATACGGTATACTGAGCATAATGAACAAAGACAACATTATCCATCTACCGAATCACCATCTTCGTGAACGCTCCAAAAAAGTGGGCCTAGTAGATGATGCAATCAAGCGATTGATACAGGATATGGAGGAAGCGACACTAGATTGGGAAGATAGTCGTGCTCATGAAATTGGTGTGGCACTTGCGGCCGTGCAAGTTGATTCGCTACTCCGGGTGGTGGTAATACGCAATGATTTTGACAACAAACTAGACCGTACCTTCCAGGTTTTTATTAATCCGGAAATTACCAAGTACGAAGGCAAACAAGTCGAAGACTTTGAAGGCTGCCTCAGCGTCAAGGACATCTATGGCAAAGTAAAACGCTATGAGAAAGTCAGAATCAAGGCGCTTGACCAGGACGGTCAACCAATCCGCGTAACCGCAGAGGGATTCCTTGCCCGTGTCTTCCAACACGAGATTGATCATACCAACGGTATTGTATTTATTGACCATATTCGGGACCAGAAAGACGCCTTCTATCATCTTGATGAGGGCGGTCATCTTGAGCCACTTGATTATAAAACACAAATCGTCGACAACAGCGATTTGTGGCAGGAGCAGTCATGGCAAAGCTTTCTGTAGTCTTCTTTGGGAGCGGTCCAGTTGCCGCGGCATCTCTATCATTACTCCAAAAACACTGCACCATTGAGGCAATCATCACCAAGCCAGCTACCGAATCAGAGATGGCTGCCACAGTTCCAGGGGCACCAATTTATACTGCTACTAATAAGCAAACACTTGACGAGCTCATCGCGGACAAAAAATTTGATAGTCAGCTAGCCATACTCATTGATTTTGGCATTATTGTTTCCAGGACAGTCATTGATGGCTTTAAGCAAGGAATTATTAATAGTCATTTCTCGGTCTTGCCAGAGTGGCGAGGCGCTGACCCCATATCATTTGCGGTCTTGAGCGGTCAGAAAACAACCGGCGTAAGCTTAATGCTGCTCGACGAAGGCATGGATACGGGTAAAATCTTAGTCACAAAAAGTCTGCCAATCGCAAAGGGTGAGACAACGCCAAGCCTCACGAACAAACTTATTGGGCTGAGTGATGAGCTGCTGAGTGCAACTATTCCTCGTTACACCTCAGGCGAGCTGAGTCCACGAGCCCAGTCACATCCTGACCGCGCTACCTATTCTCGTAAGCTCACCAAAGAAGACGGACTACTAGATTGGACCAAGCCCGCAGACGTTATTGAGCGAGAAATTCGTGCCTTCATAGATTGGCCTAAAAGCCGGACCGAACTAGCTGGCAAAGAAGTAATCATAACAGCCGGCCACGTCGTATCTGGTTCGGGTGAACCGGGCAACATCACCATCGAAAATAAACAGCTGGTGGTGCAATGCGGCAAAGATGCTTTGAGCATAGACAGTCTAAAACCCGCTGGTAAAAAAGAAATGCCCGTACAGGCATTTCTAGCTGGATATAAGCACCTATTCTAGGGGGTTTTACGCCTGGGGCTGCTGTGATGCAGCTAAAATCTGTGGCGCTGTAGCTCTAATTTCTGATTTGAGCTTATCTAGCTCAGCTGCAACAACTTGTTTGTAATCAGGAAAGTTGGTTTCGAGCCACTTCAATGCACCGGCTTCGTCGTTGCTATCAATAAACTTTTCAAACTCATCAAGTTGCTCATTACTCATCTGGCCCGCCAGACTCATACCGACACGCATCTCGAGTGTTTCATAGATATGACCAAGCATAGCTCGTTTATCTTCGGCGCCGAGTGTGCCGAGGCCAAGTTCTTGTAGTAAATTGTCATCAAGTTTAAACATTGTCAGTATCCCTTCATTTATTTTATTGTATCACCAGATAAGCCACGAGTCCTAGAATTATCAGCATGATGGCCCCTATAAAACCGGATTTCATGGCTTGGGCATATATATCACGGGCTGTCTGCTCATCAACAACTGGCAGCCCTTGGCCTATATCCGTCTGTGGTCGACCGACTACTGGTTGGCGTTGAGCCAACTGAGTAGCTATCACCGCACCGATAGATGATGCACCAGAATCAGCAACAGTAGACGCCGTACTTTGGTCGTCTTTCACTTCGTGGCTTCTCTCGAAAACTCGTTCCACTGGCACATTATGTTCGGCTGCATCCACCACACTCTCTAGGATACGACTAGTCGGTACACGCTCTTCTGGCGGTGGCAGATTGGGGTTCATCTCGGGGCGTGGTAATTGGATAGTTTCTTGTCTAGCCTCCACCATGCCCCGTTCTCGCTTAAGTATCTCGAGTTGCTCCTTGTTCTGTTGGATCAGGTCTTGTAGATGCGCTTGTGTGGCTTCATGTTGGACATCCTTGCGTTCAGCAGACTGTATCTTCTGAGCAAACTCTTTCTTTAACTGTTTATCGGCACGCTTACGTCCCAAGTATTCGGCACCAACGAGTAACAGTGGCAGACCACCGCCAACACCTCGTTCAATAACTGTTTCTCGCTCAACGACAGGCTGTGCTGATTCAGCCGCTGGTGTATTGTGTGGAATAGTAGCTTCAAACTCCATAGGTACAGGCAACTCAATGGTCTGTTCTGGTATATCGACAGGCACTCCGTCAATTGAGTCCCCAGAAGGTGAAGAATCGTCACCAACCTCTGTTAGCAATGCAGCATCAGGACTGATTATTGCTTCCTCTGGAGCCTCAATTGTTGTTGACTCTACTACAGATTGCTCAGCATCTTCCGTGTTATCGGCATTGGTTTCTATATTCGACGCCATCTGCCAGGCATACCATGCATCAGGATTGAATCCATGCTGCTTTTCTTCTGATGAATCGCCAGTTGGTGGCGTAACCACATTAGTAAATAGGCCCTTAAAGAAGTTACGCCACTTCCTAGGCTTCTCTTCCTCTTCGTCGTCTTCTTCGGTCTCTGAAGAGTTTAGAGCTTGTTCTAGACTTGGCCGACGACCCAGTAGACGTTGATAGTATGTCAAAAACTCACGACTACGCCGTTTTGAGCTGGTATTCTCTTGGTTGTCGTTATCCGATTCGCTAGGAGTAGGCTTAGTATTCTCCATATTAGTACTATTATACCACTTTTAGAGCAGTTTTTAAAGTAGTCTACAGGGTGCGTTCTTTGATTTCTCGGGTGTAGGCTTCGATATGGTCGCCTTCTTGCAAGTCAAGCTTGGCAGTTGTGGCCAGGTTCATGCCACACATTTCTTTCTCGAATATCTCTTTAGCATCTTGGGGTCCACGCTTGAGGTTGGTTATCTCAACCTCAGCAATTGTCTCACCACCACGTACTACACGCGCCAGAGCTGGAGTAATGAGCTTGCCCTTGGTAACTTCACCACCACAGATTATCTCTGTCTTGGTGGTCTTGAAGACTCCCTTGACTACAAGTCGACCCACCTCTGTTTCCACGATTTCTGGTGGAAGTAGTTTGGTAAGCTCTTCTTTGGTGTCGTCAATCAGTTCATAAATAACTTTATAGATACGAGTTGATACCTTGTCGCGGTTCGCAAGCTGCTTAACACTTGGTGATACAGAGACATTAAAGCCGTAAATGATGGCCTGACTACTGTGAGCAAGATGTATGTCATTCTCGCCAATAGCACCTACGCCGGAGCCGACAATTCGAATGGCTACTTCGTTCGTATCAAGCGCCTTGAGGCTATCAATAACAGAGGTCAGTGAGCCCTGTACATCAGCCTTGATAATAATATTGAGACTGTTGAGCTCATTAGAACGGTTAATGATGCGGAGAAGTTCATTACTGGTCATATCTAGACGACCGCCGGCCTGGCTACGACCAGCGTAGTTAGCAGCTGCAGTACGAGCCAGTTTTTCATTGGCTACTACTGTGAATTCATCACCAAACTCTGGTAGTTCCTTGAAGCCAGTAATACGAACGGGGGTAGACGGCAATGCTTCTTTAGTTGGCTTACCGGTAGTTGTTTCTAGATTACGGATACGAGCATAGGTACCCCCAGCTACGATGAAATCACCAGGACGAAGTTTGCCAGCTTCAACTAATGCTTCAGCTACAGGACCCCGGCCTTTTTCCATGTGCGCCTCAACAATGAGGCCAGCGGCAGGTACGGCTACATCAGCTTTCAGCTCTTCTACATCTGTAACAAGTAGAATCATGTCGAGTAGTTCAGGGATACCCTTACCTGTCTTGGCGGAGACTTCCTGTACCGGTGTATCACCACCTGGCCAGCCATCCCATGTCAAACCATGTTCACTGAGCTGGCTATAGAGGCGGTTTATATCGGCACCTTCTTTATCCATCTTGTTGGCCGCAACGATAATCTTGACGTTTGCCTTGCGTGCAAAGCGGATAGCCTCAAGTGTTTGGGGCTTAATACCATCATCGGCAGCTACAACTATGACCACAATATCTGTTAGGACTGCGCCGTGCTCGCGGATAGCAGCAAAGGCCTCATGACCAGGAGTGTCGAGGAATGTAATCTTACGTTCGCCGTGCTCAATCTGATATGCAGAGATGTGCTGTGTAATACCACCAGCCTCTCCCTTAGCAACAGAGGCGCCACGGATAGCATCTAGTAGGCTTGTTTTGCCATGGTCAACGTGACCCATCACTGCTACCACTGGTGGACGATCAATACCAGCATCACTAACGGCACGTTTTTCACGCGGTGCGGCTTCTTCTACTTCTTTGCGCTTGAGCTCTATGTCGAGGTCTAACTCACCTACGATAATCTGAGCAGTATCAAAGTCGATACGCTCGTTAACAGTAGCCATAACGCCGTTCTTGAATAGCTCGGTTATAAGCTTAGTCACCGGCAGCATTAGCTTTTCGGCCAGGTCACCAACGGTTGTCATGTCTTCGATTTCGATTTGTGTCGCCACGTTTGTGTCCTTTCTGGCATGCTGCCGATTAAAAACCTACATTGTTGCTATTTAGCGTCTTTGAGGCTGAGGGCAATCTTGCGGCCCTCGGTGTCGATATCGAGCACCTTGAACTTCTTCTTCTCGTTGAGCTGGAAGATTTTCTCTGGATCAGCACCTTCATCATCAGACATTTCTGATACATGTACGAGGGCTTCTACAGATGAGCTCAGCTGTACGAATGCGCCAAATGGCGTAATACGTGTGACCTTGCCTTCTACAACATCACCCTTCTTGAAGGACTTAACCTCATTCAACCATGGGTCATCCTGCATCTGCTTGAGACTCAAGCTGAGGCGATCTTTGTCGATAGCGATGATTTTGGCTTCGATAGTCTGGCCATTCTTCACATATGCACGAGGGTCTTCTACACGCTCCCAAGAAATCTCAGAAATATGAATCAAACCTTCAATACCGTCGATGTTCACAAAGGCACCAAAGTCAATAACACCGGTCACAACGCCTTCTACGACGTCACCAACCTTCAGCTTAGTGAAGCGTGATTGCATATCGTCTTTGACTGCTTCCTTCTCGGAGAAGATAAGCTTGTTGTCCTTGCGGCTCAAGTCAAGAATACGTACACGCAGTGTTTTGCTTGTTAGCGCATTGAGCTTCTGTAGGATTTCATCCTTATCAGCACCAGATACGCGTGGGTAATGACCAGCAGCAAGCTGTGATACAGGCAGGAAGCCACGAATGCCTTCAAGTTCTACCAGTAAGCCACCTCGGTTAGCATCATAGGGGCTAATCTCGATGATTTCTTGGTTATCGAAGACCTTTTGAAGCTCTTCCCAGCCACGGTCCTTAGCGGCACGACGCATGCTTAGTAGCGCATGTCCTTCGTCCAGCTCAGGGTCTACCACACTGGTAACAATCTCCTGGCCTTCTTCAAGCTGGCCATGGCCTAGCTCACGACGCAGCACAACACCGGTGCCTTTCGCGCCTAGGTCGACCCATACCTCGTTCTTGCGAACAGAGGTTACGACGCCTTCTACGACGTCACCTGCTTTAATTTGTTGAATATCACTCTGGGCGAGTAGTTCGTCCATTGTGAAAGTAGTTGATTTTGACATGTAGTACATGCCTCCTTATAGATGTATTTCCGCCGAAAAGACAGAGGAGTCATATGACCCCTCATAACCATCTCGAACAGTTGCGTACTATTGTATCTGTTTTTCCCCTATAGAGCAACTGTCAATTAAGGTGACAACCACCACCCAAGGCTGTACACTTATTGGCATGTACGGCGCAGTTGATATCGGGGGGACCAAAACACTTGTAGCAGTGTTTGATAGTACTGGCATAGTCGTAGAACAGGTAAAATTCCCTACCCCCCCAGAATATGAGACGTTTTTAATACAATTGGCCGATACTGTTGCTAATTTGTCTACAAAGGATTTTCAAGCTATTGGCGTGGCTGCGCCCGGCAAAATTGACCACAAACAGGGGCTATTAATTGCTGGTGGCAATCTGAAGTGGCATGATATTCCGCTGCAAGCTGATTGTGAAAAGGTGTTTCAGAGCCCGGTTGTAGTAGAAAATGATGCTAAGACTGCAGCAATCGCAGAATCCAAGGCTGCTGGCTCTAAATTTGAGACCGTTGTATACATTACAATTAGCACTGGGATAGGGGTGGGGGTGTGCGTAAATGGTAAATTAGACCATGCTTTGCTCGACGCTGAGCCTGGTTTAATGAGAGTCCAAAACGGTCACGAAATGGCAACCTGGGAATCCATTGCTTCAGGTAAGGCTATTGTGGCCAAGTACGGTAAGCGAGCGAGCGAGCTTAACAACACCGACGCATGGCAGCATATAGCACACAATATAGCCAAAGGGCTGCTAGCTGTCATTGCTATTGTTCAACCAGATTTAATTGTTGTAGGTGGTGGCGTGGGCAGCCATTTCAAAAAATTTGAGACACCTCTACTGGCAGAGTTAAAAAGATATGAAAACCCCCTTGCGCCGACTCCCCCAATTAAGATGGCTAATCACCCCGAGGAAGCTGTAATATATGGTTGCTATGAGCTCGCCAAAGACCGCACAACCTAAGATACTCGATTTGCTAGCCGAACTGCTGCCAAAGGCCAGCTTTGTAGCGAGTAATGTGTTCTCTTGGTCACCCCACACACAGACAATTACCTATAAGTTATCAGAAATACAGACCAGTGAAGGTGCTTGGTCTCTGCTACATGAGGCGAGTCACGCTGTTCTTGGCCACAGCAACTACGATTCTGACTTTGAATTATTGATGCTTGAGGTGGCCGCCTGGGACCAGGCCAAATCACTGGCGCAGGTATATGGTCAAACTATCGACGAAAACCACGTTCAGGATTGTATTGATACCTATCGTGACTGGCTGCACCAGCGAAGTACCTGCCCGACTTGTGGTAATGCTGGGTTACAGCAATCGAGCACTGATTACCACTGTCACAATTGCCATACACTATGGCATGTCACCGCATCACGTTTTTGCCGACCTTACCGCCGCAAACAAACAACAATAGAAAAATCGCCTGGCTCAATCAAGAACCAGACGACTTTTCAGTAACCAACGCTTACTTAAGCGGCGGTTTTGGTACGGCGGCTAATACGGCCACCCTTTGCACCGGCAACACGAGCGAGCTCGCGGTTAGCGAAGAAACCACCTGTACGGCCCTTCTTGCCACCTGTAGCACCGATTTTTGCGTAAAAATCAGCACCGTATTTTGCCTTGTTAGTTGCTGCTGCGGCTTGGCCGCCTGCTTTAGTACCTGCCATGTGAGGCCTCCCAAAAATTAAATTTAGAGAAATAAAAAGAGGACATCCACGGTTTGGTATACGGGATCGCCCTCTCTTTTGATTTCTTCTTAACGAAGATAAGTCTATATTAGCATAAGACGTTTATTTTGTCAATACCTTAAGCAATATATTTCCGCTTTTGGCTATCTCACCCCTTGGGAGCTCTCGGTATCGAGAGCGATTGGAGCGAGGTTGATTACTTTACCGCTGCTGGGTCTGTACAGCACCGCCTGGCCAGCTTTGACGTAAATTAACACCTTATCTCCGTTTTGAGCTTTCTGGAAGAAGAGCTGATTCTTGACCTTTTGAGCATCTAATACGGTTGCCAGATTAGGTATCTCAGCCGGTAAGTCCAGCGTCTGGCCCAGTTTTTTGTGCAGCTGTTCGGCCTCTGTTAGTTGCACTGGCTCTTGCGAGGATGCTGGCAGAGGTGTTTGCCGAGCATTACGCTTTTGGAATAATAGATAGCCAGTGCTAGCGGCAGCAACCAAAAGCAATAACACAATAAGTGTTGTTAGCCCTCCTCGCTTATGATGTACGACTTCGTCTATCTCGGGCATGTCCCCTGCTACTGCCATATCCGGTGCGTCTATGTACTCTTCTTGCTCACCTTCATCAATATGCTCTATATCAATCTTTGCCATCTTGAGCTCCTAGTTACCTATCACTGTTATATATACGTTGCCGTTCTGGAAAGCAGGGTTTGCAAGTGTGGTGCCAAGATTAGTCAGTGTCATCGAGAGTGTCTTTGTACCCGCCGTATAGCTGTTGTAGCCACAGTTCCAGTTTGTCGTAGCGCTACCGGCGCCTTGTGCCGTACACTGAACCGAAAAGATATTAGCAAATATTGCTGGTCCGCCAGTAGTACCATCAGTACTCAGGATAACGTTACAGACTCCCGTAGTACAGCTTGCGGTGTTAGCCCAGATAACAGTATTGGTTCTAGGGGTTGTCCCTTGGTATACCTTTTGGACTGTCTGTGGCTGCCAGGTAGCATTACCAGAAGCATCGGTAGTTAGCACATACCCCGCAGTTGCACTCGTGCCAATTTTTAGGCTTGTAACTGATACTGCGGCTAATGTACTTGCCCCCGTTACGTTCAACGTACTACCCAAAGTTACAGCGCCCGTAGCATTTATTGTGCCTCCTACGGATAGTGTGTATGGGTTAGCTAAGTTACTGTCGTTAATACCAACATTACCGCTGCTCCCAATAATGCTGATGATATCCGTACCTGCTGTATTACTCGCAAGAATGTTCGCTTTGGTTTCTTTTCCAATGCTAAAGTTACCCGTGGAGTCAAAGAGGACTGCTAGTTTCTGTGCTCCCGCCTTGAACGAACCAGTTTTACCCGCAACATCGTCCATTATCATCGAGGCACCTGCATTTGCCTGTTGAATCAGAATATTGCCGTTAGAAGTGGAGATATTGCCTGCGAAGAGTGAATTACCCGTTACATTAACGCCTGCGTTCAGTGTGGTGAGTCCGCCAACCGTCAAGGTCTTTGAGCCACTAATGGTGGCGTCTCCATTCAGCGAAATTGCTCCCGTGCCTGTCTTGAATGTACCGCTTGAGGCACTCTGGTCAAAGTTACCAACCACGAGCGTACCACTTACAGTAGCGTCATTATTTACCGTCAGGGCGGTCCCGGCCGCGCTAAACGTGTTCGCTAGGGTAAAGCTATTCGCTTGATTTTCATAGGCCACATTTGTGAGTGTGCCTGCGGTATTGATATCGGCACCGTTTAGCTGGATAGTGCTTGTAGCATTGGTTATGGCACCTTGAATCGTACCATCAGTGGTCAAATTGGTATTAAAGCTTCCATTTGTATTACCGAGATTAATATTTATATTTGCGGGACCGAGGTCAGCGGCACCATTTTGGAGGTTGCTTGCCTTAAGATTACCAGCTACTTCAGCCGTGGCCAGGTCAACTGCGTCTGTTGAAGTACCAGAACCCTTGAACACGCTAGCAGTAAGCGTATCTGACACCTCTGCATCTGACCAGGTAAATGCAAGTGTGCCGGAGTTAGCCAGTGCAGTCTTGCTCACAGTTGAGCATGTTAGGGCACCACTCGCAGCAATAGTATGAGCAAAGGTATCGGTAGCACAATCAGCCGGGTTAGCAGCCAGCGCAGTGGCGGCGGCTGCCAAGTTAACAGTTATGCCGTTAGGCACGTCTGCATCTGTCAGGGCAGCACAACTGAGGGTACCGTTGGCTGCTATATCAGTGACAAAGGTATTAGCGCCACAAGCTGTGGGGTCAACGGCTAGCGCGGTAGCTGCAGCAGCCAAGTTGATAGTTATACCATTTGGTATGTCTGCATCTGTTAGAGCAGCACAGCCTAGTGCACCATTTGCGACAATACTGGTCGCGAAGGTATTAGAACCACAGTCCGCAGGGTCTGCAAGCAGTGCTGTAGCGGTAGTCGCGTTACCAGAGAGAGCGCCAGTTACATTACCTGTTAGATTGCCGGCAAAGCTTGTTGCAGTAATTACACCATCAACGGTCAAATTGGTAACGAATGAACCGTTGGTGTTGCTAAGATTAACAGTGACGTCAGCAGCACCTAAGTCGGCTGCCGCAGCTTGTAAATTGGTAGCCTTAAGGTTGCCAGTGATATCGGCTGTACCAAGATTGATATTAGAACAGGTCAAGGCACCGCTAGCCGCAATAGTCTGAGCAAAGGTGTTGGTAGCACAATCCGCAGGGTTATTCTGCAAAGCTGTAGCGGCTGTTGCGAGGTCTACAGTAATGCCATTTGGTATGTCTGCATCTGTCAGGAGTGCGCAACTGAGCGTGCCGTTGGCATCAATATCTGTTACAAAGCGGTTACTTGCACAGGCTACAGGGTTGGCTGCCAGTGCTGTCGCTGTTGCGGCATTACCGCTTAATGCACCACTAAAGGTTGCGGCGGTTATTGTACCGTCGGTGGTCAGGTTGGTGACGAACGAACCGTTTGAATTTGTTAGGTTCACCGTTACGTCAGCGGGACCGAGGTCAGCGGCACCATTTTGGAGGTTGCTTGCCTTAAGATTACCAGCTACTTCAGCCGTGGCCAGGTCAACTGCATTGGTAGTGCTGCCAGTGCCTACTAAGTTAGCTGCCGTGGTCGCATTTGTGGCAAGGTCAACTGTAATGCCGTTTGGTACATCAGCATCTGTCAGAAGTGCACAAGTGAGCGTACCATTAGCATCGGTATCTGTTACGAAGCGATTTGAAGCACAAGCTGTAGGGTTAGCGGCCAACGCGGTAGCGGTAGTCGCGTTACCAGACAGAGCGCCACTAAAGATTGCGGCAGTTATTGTACCGTCGGTGGTCAGGTTGGTGACGAATGAACCGTTGGTGTTGCTAAGATTAATATTTACGTCAGCGGGACCGAGGTCAGCACCTGCATTCTGTAGATTAGTAGCCCTGAGATTACCAGATACCTCTGGAGTGGCAAGGTCTATAGCGCCGCCCAATTTCGTAACGTTACTACTAAGGGCACCATCAGCAACACTACCACTGGCGGAAATGGTTAAATCATCATCAACTTCTGCGTTTTGAATAGAACTACCGAGCTTAGTCACATTACCGCTTAAAGCCGCGTCGGCTACCGTGCTACTAGCACCAATCGTCAAGGTGTCACTGACTTCGCTATCTGACCATGTAAAGCCAAGTGTACCAGAGTTGGCAAGAGCCGTCTTGCCAATAGTAGAACAGCTTAAATCACCGGTAGCAGCAATGGCATTAGCGAAGGTATTAGAGCCACAATCACCTGGATTCAGTGCAAGAGCGGTAGCGGTAGCGGCGTTGCCTGATATATTGCCCGTGACATTACCCGTTAGATTGCCAGCGAATGTAGTCGCGGTAATAGTACCGTCAGTGGTCAGATTGGTTACGAAAGAGCCATTACTATTGCTCAGGATAATGTCCACATTGGCAGCACCGAGGTCAGTGGCTGCACTTTGTAGGTTGTTAGCTCTTAGGTTACCAGAGACCTCTCCCGTTGCTAGGTCTATAGCACTGCCAAGTCTGGTAACGTTAGCGCTTAATGCGCCATCAGCCACAGAACCGCTAGCAGAGATGGTCAGGTCGTCATCTACCTCCGCATTCTGTATAGATGAGCCGAGTTTAGTCACGTTGCCGCTCAGCGCGGCATCAGCCACCGTACTGCTCGCGCCAATCGTCAAAGTGTCATTTACTTCTGTGTCTGACCAGCTAAAGCCAAGCACACCACTGTTAGTCAGCTCGTCTTTAGTGATGGTGGCCCCCAGCTGAGTCACATTACTACTCAGGCGTGCATCATTGATAGTACCACTAGTAATCTGCGTGCCGGAAATGGCAATTGAGGTGTTCCCCGCCGCTGTTAATCGCCCCTGTGCATCCACCGTGAAGGTAGCCACCTGGCTGGCAGAACCATAGCTATTAGCTGATACGGCTGTGTTAGCAAGGTTGAGTGTGGTGGTACCACCCAGTGCAACACCGCCGCCACCAGATAGGCCCGTACCAGGACTTACTGTTAAAGTACCACTGTTGGTCAAACGAGCATTAGCAAGCGTGCCAGTAGCGTTAGCGAGGTCAAGGTAGTACGAACCTGCTTGACCATTGAGCTGTGCAGCGTTCACATTGGTGACACTCGCGCCTGAGCCACTAAATGCCGTAGCAGTGACGGTTCCACTAATCAGGGTAAAGTTATTGCCGGTAGCAAGTTCAAGTGTTGAGCCATTTTGAGCCAATGTAGAGTTGCCTAGTACACCAGTACTCGTAAACATAGGCAAGGTATTTGTTGTACCAGAACCTGTAATACCGCCGCCAGCAGCACAGCTACCCCATACAGGAGCAGCACCTACGCCGTTACTAATAAGACATGAGCCGACAGCAACAGCGGCTACCTTATTCCATGTGTTGCCTGCTGCCCCGACCAACAAATCACCAGTCGTAGTCGTTGATTGGCCAGTGCCACCCCTGTTACCAGTTAAGACGCCCGCAACCTCTGCTGTGCCAAGATCAATTGCATCCGTTGTGGTACCTGAACCCCTGAAGACGCTGGCAGTTAAGGTATCACTGACCTCTGCGTCGCTCCATGTAAAGCCAAGCGTACCACTATTAGTTAACTCATCCTTAGTAATAGTAGCCCCTAGGAGCGTCACATTGCCGCTTAGACGGGCATCTGCCAGCACACCTGTGGCATTGGCCAAATCGAGGTAATAAGAGGCTGCGAGGCCGTTGAGGTTAGTCGCACTAGTTGCGAGGTCTACAGTAATGCCATTTGGTATGTCTGCATCTGTCAGGAGTGCGCAGCTGAGAGTACCACTGGCTCCGATATCTGTTACGAAGCGATTGCCAGCACAGGCGGCTGGGTCGTTCTGTAACGCACTTGCAGTACTCGCATTACCAAACAGATTGCCTGTTACGTTACCTGCCACGTCACCGCTGAGGTTACCAGAGAAGTTTGCAGCACTAATTGTGCCATCAGTAGTTAGATTAGTAACAAACGAGCTATTACTATTACTCAAATTAATGTTTACATCGGCTGCACCAAGGTCTGTTGCTGCATTCTGCAAGCTACTAGCTCGCAGGTTACCTGTCACCTCAGAGCTAGATAAATCTATATTAGAGCCAAGTTTTGTTACATTGGCGCTGAGTGCACCATCGGCCACAGAGCCACCAGCGCCAATTGTCAAATTATCGCTGATTTCGCTGTCTGACCAGCTAAAGCCGAGCACACCGCTGCTCGTAAGTTCATCTTTAGTAATTGTAGAACCCAGAAGTGTCACATTGCCGCTCAAACGACTATCGGCTACAGTACCACTGGTAATCTGTGAGCCAGCAATAGCAATATTAGTATTACCAGCATTCGTGAGCCGCCCCTGTGCATCCACCGTGAAGGTAGCCACCTGAGTAGCAGAACCATAACTACCGCCCGAAACAGTTGTATCAGCTAACGAGAACTGTGTTCCGGCCAAATTCAACCCCGTGCCGGCAGTATACGTAGTATTTGTATCCGTATCGACATCAGCAGCACAACCGAAGGCAGAGCCACTCCATTTTGGTATCTGACCATTTGTACAGCCTAATCCAGTGATAGTATTGCCAGCCCGGCTGAATAGGCCATTCCCGTTAAAGCTCAGTGCTGCTTCAGCGCCCAGGTTTGTGCGGGCACCAGCAGCACTTGAGCTACCAGTACCACCCCTAGCAACAGAAAGCGTACCCGTCCAGCCAAGCGTGTGTGCGTCGCCTGCACTACTAATCGTGATATTAGTATCATTAACAAAGGTCTGCGTGGAGCCAGTTTGACCGCCAAGAGACGAGATACCGCCGCCGCCTACGCCCACCTCGTCATTTGCACAAGCCCACGCACTACCATTCCACTTTAGGACCTGCGTATTGCCGCAAGAAGTAATGAGACCAACACCGTTACTATCAACATTTAGACCGCCGCCAGTCTGAACTACGACACTTATATCATCTGGATTAACCGCTATACCATCGCCGGCGCCTATATTTAATGTAGTGGCGCCTCCTGTACCAAGTGTCAGTGTGTTGCCACCGGCCAAGCCAGCCCCAGCAGTAACAGTAACCTGGGTATCACCCTGTACGGCAGTATTGGCAGCAGACCCATACAGCACAGCTATAGTAGGAGTCCAGCCCTCACCCATGCTGCCCGTCACATCTATACCATTGCCTGCATTCACCGTACTAACATAATTACCCGTCGTGTCGGTACCAAGTGCCACGCTATTGGCCTGAATCGCAGTTACTCCTGACCCATTGATAAGCACGTCACCCGTGAATAATGCATTAAGCGTGCCTACAAGTGATGCAGTGTTCCAGCTCGTACCATTTCCGAGTAAAATACTGCCCGTTGTAGGATTTGTAACACCTAAATTATAGCCATTAATTTTTACAACAGAAGGATTTGGATAATTTCCCGAAAGATCCCCTCCGGCACTTCCGCCTGGAGTCACCCCTGTAATCGTTGTATTAGTTACACTAGTTATACGTCCTGTTGTATCAACTACAATTTGCGGTATTTGTGTAGCGTTTCCGTAAATTCCTGCTGTAAGACCAACAATGTTTTCTAATGAAATTACTCCGGTAGAATTGATGGTTGCATCACCAGATACTGTTGTAAATGTTGGTACACCCGAAGCGGTAGATAGTAGGATTTGCCCACTGGTACCTGCTGTTGTAGATTGTACTGCTCCGGTACCATTGCCATACAATAATCCGTTAGTCGTGAAGGAAACATTGCCGGTTCCGCCATACTGTACAGCAACTGCACCGCCTTGCCAGGTACCTGTATAGGTAGTTGCGTTGACGGACGTAAAGCTTGGCGTTGCACTCATATTGATACTGAGCGTGCCCCCTAGGACAATACTGGCGCTGCCACTCAGGTTGGTCCCATACAGTGCGTTGATTGTACTGTTCTGCAACTTGGCATTAGTAACAGCACCCGTGTCTATAGACCATGCTACTCCGCTGCTTGATACCGTAATATCACCTTTATCGCCATCAGCTACACCACCACCGCCAGTATTGTCAGCTGCGCAGCCCCATGCAGAACCACTCCACTTCATTATCTGTCCTGCGATACTACAACTCTGAAGACTAAGCGATATAGAGCCCGCAGAGCCGCCTCCAGCAAGTCCGCTACCCGCAACTACGTCCGTAATAGCAGATGCTGGTCCTGTAGCACCTTGAGGGCCTTGAGCACCCGTAGCTCCCGTTGCACCAGTAGTACCGGTTTGACCAGCTGGGCCAGTAGCGCCTATGGCGCCCGCAGAGCCGCTACCCTGGCTACCAGTTTGAATGTAGCCCTGTAGCTGTGAAGAGAGATGTGCTAGGGTTATAACACCATCAGCAATGTCTCGACTCTTTATGGTACCGTCGCTAATCTGCTCACTTGTAATAGGTAATACTGCCAGATTTCCCGGCTGAGTACTGCCATAACTTCCTTGTATATTTATAGACCCACTAGTTTGGAGTTCACTACGATTGGTTTCGGTTTTCTGCAATTTGCCAAAAATGCCAAGTTTGCTCTGAGAGCTAAAACCGGAGCTTGATAGGAAAGCGAAAATACCAAACACGATAGCCAGCATATAAAAACCAACATGCCAGCCGCTGAATGGCATATGGATATTCGGGGTTTTGAGTGTGCCAGATTCATCGAGTTCAAGGTCGTGCAATGAAGGCTCGCGGTAGCTGGAAGAATCCTCTTGATTAACCTGTGCATTTGCTGCCAAAACAGAGGTAAAGCTGTGACTTTCCGTGACAGCTTTTGCATCAGTAGACTCATTCTGTGTCTCAGAATTTTGTAGATAAGCAGCGATGACCGAACGCTCATAAAGACGCTTACCCTTTTCGTTCCTCATAGCAACCAGAAGGCCCTCATTATCAAGCCGACGTACAGTTGAAACAGAAACATTAAGAAGTTTGGCTACCTCCGAAGAAGAAAGTGGTTGAGTCTCACGAAAAGCCTCTAGCTCAGAAACTTGGAAGTATCTATTCTTTCCATCCAAACGCTCTGCCCTGAGAGTCCCGGCCCTGTCCCAGCGACGGACAGTATCAATAGAAACCCCTAAAATATTAGCGGCATCACGAATAGTAACGTATGCATTACCACCTATGATTAGGGATTTTACTCCCGTTTCTCTACCCTCAGACATTTTGTGTCACTCGATTATTGTTTCGGCTTGGCTTTTACATCTGTTATGAAAGCTTATGCATAGTTTACTGCTTGTGGTAAGGCATTGGCAATACACCTATGCAAAAACTGTATTCAATACTGTTAAGTATTTTTATTACAGAGGTAAAAATACGAACATTTTGTAACATAGCGAACAAAAAGTGCCTACTTTTCCACAAGTGTTATGACAGGCCATGCATAGGTCCTGTAATAGGCTATTGAACACTTTTTTGTTGCAATGCGTTCTCTGAGTGAACACATTGTAATGTACTAACAGGGGTGTGAAAACTTTTTTGTACTCGCATCTATTTATATCATGTGTGGTATATACCAAAAATAGACTATATCATTCCTGGTATAGTCTATTAGTGTTTGGCTCTTATAAGCAAAAGACCCCTCCGTTAGGAGAGGTCTTTGAAAACCCATATGTAAGGTTTATCTTCTTCTACTAAAGGGTTACACCCACAGTTGAAAGAATGCTTGTTACGACAGGAACTTTTACAGTCTGAAGTATGTTACTTCCGCTCAGTACGCTCACGCTATTACCGTTAGCAATGCTGTTGTTGTTAAGCGCGCTTACAGGCACAATTGCGTTAACACCGCCGATGAGGCCGCCAGTGTTGCTTTGGTTGTTACCGTTAGCAGCTGCGCTACCACCAGTAGTGTTGTTTGCGTTACCCTGACCGCTGTTTGCGTTCTGAGAACCGCTGTTGCCACTCTGGCTGTTTACAGTTGTAGTGCTAGCTGTAGTAGTAGCCTTCTTTGCAGTACTAGTAGTCTTAGCAACAGGAGCATCACAGCTTGGGCCAGCAGCTACAGAAGTAACTGGCTCGTTAGCGCTTACTGTGGTATCATTTGCTGCCAAAGCGATGGGTGTAATAACAGCTGCTGTAATAGCGGCAGTCAGTGCAACAATCACCATTTGGTCTTTGTGAGTTACGATTTTGGTTTTGAGAATATCTGCGGTCTTACCCATAGAACAACTCCTCTTTATATAGTATTAAGCCGAGGTTAACACCTTAGACCTGTCTGAATTCTACGCTCTAGAACATAAATTTGCAATAGTTTTACATTTATTTTATTAGTGCTCATGCTTATCTGTTGTGGAGGCTTTTGCATAGGTACTTACTATATTGCAATTACTAGTGCCATTACGCAAATAAAAAGGACTTCCTATTCGGATAGGTTTTATATAATTCCCACGTCGTGGCACAACCCCACAAACAAGTTTACGGGGATCCCGTACTTACTACATCGGGAAAATAGCACGGTGTAACTAAAGAAAAGAGCCCTCCTGTAAGGAGAGCTCTCTTATAATTCGGCATCGTGCTATTTTCCCAGGCTTTGATTGGCCAAGTATTGTAACCGCGGCGAGGCTTAACTGCTGTGTTCGGCATGGGAACAGGTGTCGCCCTCGCGCCATGGACACCGAACGGGCTCTATCTATAAAAGATAAAGCCTATCGATGCCCATACACGATGCAAAATGTAGAAATTTCAAGGTAAAACAAACGTCTATCTGTTATTGAGAACTAATTAATGCCTATCTTTTATGCAAGAGATTGGCGTTGGTTAGTTCTCTGGTGCTTGGAAGCACCAATAACTAGTCAATGTACTTCTCTCTTAACAGTTCAGAGCAAGCTCTACGCTGTTAAGAGAACGTAAAAAGTCAATGGGACGATTAGTACGCTTCGGCTCAATACATTACTGCACTTTCACCTTGCGCCTATCAACGTGGTCGTCTTCCACGGTCCTCATAGGGAAAACTAATCTTGAAGTCAGTTTCGCGCTTAATATGCTTTCAGCGCTTATCTATTCCGCACATAGCTACCCAACGATGCCATTGGTATGACAATTGGTACACCAGCGGTGCGTTCAACCCGGTCCTCTCGTACTAGGGTCAAATCTCCTCAA
>CAZLJP010000007.1:0-5912 GCA_964559915.1 uncultured Candidatus Saccharibacteria bacterium
CACGCCCGCCTGCTGTGTGGGATCTAAAAGAGGCTGATGGGTGCGCGGCTGAGTAAACGTTGTCCTCCACACAGAGACGCGGCAGCCGGGAGCTACTCCAGTTGCCGCGTCTCTGTCGCTGGTCCTCCGCGCGAAGGCTGGTCGCCACGTTCACAACCATTCTCCTGCCTTTCCGATTTTGCAATAAAACAACGCTCTAGTATTACAACGAGACTTTTTGTGGTAGACTGAAGGGAAGTTTGTTTCTGGAGGTGAACCACATGTCTCTCATGGTCGATGTGACCGCCGACCAGCCGCAGCTTCTGGGGCGACTGGCGGTCCAGAATGGTGCTGCGGAAGAGATGGCTTCCCTGGCCGAAGAATTGGTCGTGTACCACCAGCATTTTGCGCCCCTGTTTTACCGACGGGAACAGCGCGAGTGGGCAGCGCTCTACTTGCGTGGACTGCTCACGGCGGACGTACCCCGCAAGAATGTCGAAGCGATGGCCTTGCGCATGTTGGGAGTGGGATCGCACGCGGAACGGCAGGTGCGCGCCCTCCAGCAATTCATTGGGGAGGGCAAGTGGGATGATGACGCTCTGCTGGCCGAGCACCAGCGCCTGGTGAACGAGACGCTCGGCGAAAAGGATGGGGTACTGATCGTGGATGGCTCCGAATTTCCCAAGCACGGAGAGCATTCAGCGGGCGTGGCGCCGCAATGGTGCGGGCACACCGGGAAAAAGGACAACTGCCAGGCTGGCGTCTTTGTCGGCTATGCCAGTCGCAAGGGAGCCACGTTCCTTGACCGGCGTCTCTATCTGCCAGAAGCCTGGTTCGACGAGGACCACCAAACGCGCTGGCAGGACTGCCAGATTCCCGATGAGATCACCTTTCAGACGAAGCACGAGTTAGCCGCGCAACTGGTAGAGAGCATCATGGCCTCGGGACGCATCCGAGCCCAGTGGGTCGCCTGCGACGAAGGGTATGGTGACGCTCCTGCTTTCCTGCAACGGCTGGACGCGACGGGATTATGGTATCTGGCCGAGGTGCCGCGCGATACCAAGGTCTGGCCCTTGCTGGAAATGGACGGGCAAACGGAGCGAGCACGCCCACGGGGTTGGGTCCATCCTCAGGTCTCTTCCTGCAAAGGGCCGGTTCCTCGGCGTGAGCGCTTGCATCCCGACTCGCCCGCCAAAGTGGCCGTGGAAGATCTGGCCAGGCAGTGGCCTGCCTCGCGTTGGCAGCGCTTTCGCCTGTTGGAGGGACACAAAGGCCCACTCGTCGCCGATTTTCTCGTGCTGCGTGCCATCCTGCCGCTGGATCGGTTGCCTGGTCCCGAAATCTGGGTGGTGATCCGGCGCAAAGTCAGCGGATCAGCAGAGGAGCCAGAATGGAAGTTTTACCTGAGTAATGCTCCGCTGGAGACGCCGCTTGCCACCTTTGTGCGGGTGAGTGGCATGCGCTGGCCCATCGAGACCTGTTTTGCCGAAGGCAAGGGAGAACTAGGGATGGACCACTACGAACTGCGTTTTTGGCGCGGGTGGCACCATCACATGACCATGGTCTTTCTTGCCCATCATTTCCTGGTTCGCTGGCAACAACGCCTGAACCAGAGAGAGGGGGGCCTTGCGCCCGACGACCACCTGTCTTTTGCCCACCCCAGCTGAGGTGTCTGACTTGGACGCGCATGCCTCTCTGCCACTGAGCGTCACTCAGGTGCGCTTGCTCTTACAGGTTGCCTTGCCCCAACCCGTGCTCGATCTGCCTGCCGCCCTAGCCTTGATCGCGTATCAGCAACGCCACAACTATGCCGCCTATTGCTCTCATCGCAAGCGCCTTCTTGCTCAGTTGCAAAAGTTCCGTTACTAAAAAGTCTCGTTGTAATACTAGTTGTTTGCAAAATCGGAATAAGGAACAAAACCTGCCCAGAGTATTCCATACCCCGTCCCTTTGTGTAGTGGCAGTGGTGACGTTTCTGGCGTGTTTTGCGGGCTTTCCGAGAATGAAAACCAGTATAGGCATCTGGGGTCACGAAGGGAACCTGCTCATCTGAGCTCTGGATTTAATGGTTTATAAACCAAATAGCCGGCTGAAAAAGCTTTTTTTCTGGCCTGCTCTATAGGGTCTAGCGTTTTGCTTTCTCTGTACCTGTTTTTTCCTCCGTTGTTGTGCCGCCGCAGCACGTACGAGTTCTCGACGTATCCAGGGTTTAGAGAAACGACGACGTGGGCGTAACCAGGTAGCCGGGCGCGGACGAAATCCCATAAGATTGATCTCCTTTTCGATAAATATCATACTTGAGCTGACTTTATTGATGGGCATACTATTTCGTTGGACAATAAACCATGTTTCACCAAATCCGCCGGGACTTCTGGTTAAAGGTGGTTACTGAATTACTACTCCACTCTATCCAGGCGAAATTACCCACGTTCCCATAAAAGATCCATCTGGGGTCTTGCTGGCCCCCAGAATGGCACCAGCCCTCACAATGGAACCATCAACATCCACGACACCGTCAAATGTGGTGGGAACTGTCATAGAGGCTAGAGTTGCAGTGAATGTGATACTATCATCGGTCCTAACAGTTCCAGTGAAAGGGTGGCTGTTATTGGCAAGAGTGCCTATTACCAGGGTTCCACAAATAGCTCCTTGCTGATTTTCATTTATCGAGTTTAACTGCATCGGCACGGCATCAGCGCCAGCGCTAAATTTGAATACCCCTTTATATTTATTAGCGAGAATAGGGTGGGTCGTATTGTTCCCGGTTAGAGAAGGCAAACTACAGCTCGTTCCTCCCCAGGGGAAGCTATGACCAGTCAGAACATCGCCAATCACGATGATTACAACCAGAACCACACAGGCGATTCCACCATTCACCCACCATACGACCGGGTTCCTCTTTCGCTTCGGTTGGGGTGGTTGTTGTTGTGGCCAATAGTACCCTGGTTGCGGTGTTTGAGCAGGCTGTGACTGTGGTGGTTGTTGCATGCCTGTTACTTTCTCCTTAAGTACAATCACATAGCTTTCGCGGGACTATCCCTCTTAATAAGAGACTTGTACCCCGCTCAACAGCGAAATAATCAGAGTGGACGCCGAGCGATAGACTTTATGAATAGTATCTCTCTTGCCAGGTAGCCTCGTAGTTCTACGACGAGTATACGCAACATCTTGATTTATTCACTTTAGTTTCTTCTGTAATTGATAGTATTTATCTATCACAGAGCTAATCACTTGTGTTCAATTTTCACTTGCTCATTGTATGGGAGCCTGGTACCTGAGCGAACACTCTCAACCTATGCTTCCTATCCCTCCAATGGGCGTGGTGCTGGCACCTGCGCAAGAAGGTCCAGGATCTACTGAGGATGCGACCTTTGGAACAGCTCCCGTTGGCCGCGTCTTTTATCCATCCTGCTCAGCCTGCTGCCTCTAACTCTCCTCAAGCAGTTCGTCAAGGCAGCGTTGTCTGGTCTCTGGCTCCCAGATCATCTGGGAATGCCTCTGTTGCTTGGTAACGACATATTTTAGGCTACTAGCAGCTATAAGTTTCCTGGCGAGTCTAGATATTGCCTATTTTTCTACTGGTGGAGACTGAACCAACCACTCTTGGTCTTTAATCTTAGCATCAAGCTTTGGGAGGTCAGATTCTAAAAAGAAGAGCCATCGTTTCTCCAATTTTTCCCTAACCTCATCAAACGAGTCCTCATATGACTCTTTTCCGAGTATGGAAAAGATAGGAATATGGACCCACTTTTTTCTGCTGCTAGGCTTAAGCGGCGCTTTTTCCGGTTGGAACACAGAGCGAAACTTTTGTTGAATCTCTAATGGGCCAGGTCCAATTACCAAATCGAGTCCGAACTTGTCAGCGAGATTGACGAATTCAAAGAGCAATATTCTATGGGATGATGTCCATCCCTGTGCCTCACGTAATGCAGGGATGTCCCAATTTTTAGGTATAAAGCGGATATAATTCTTCACCGCGTCATCGGGAATCAAGTCCGGTTGGTGTTTTATAAGTTCTTCGCACATTTCACGAATGGTCATCTGGCGGTCTGGGCGATGTTCGTAGATAAGGTCGAGTGCCTGTTGATGTTTCTGGTAAATACGCTGACATAAGTCTGCGATTTCTGAATTATCCATGATATGTCTCCTGAGCATTTGGGTGTAATGTCGTACCATGACAACAACTTCGCTATTCAGGGTAGCTTCTTTATTCTCGATAAGTTCTTCAAGGATGGCGCAGATCAAACTGTACTCAATTGCGATGTAAGTATCTTCTGATGGTAGGGTACCATCAGGAGTAAGGTAGAGGCCCATAATGCGGTATTTGGGATATTCGCGTCGTACCTGTTGATAGTACCTCTGCAATTGATTTGAGTGTTCACCAGTGCCTATTTTGTTCTCAATAATTACCGCTAAATGATGATCATTATCCATAAAAAGGATATCGATGTTTTTCCACTCCCTGTAAACATTCGCATTTTTAAAACTCCATGTGTCTATATCGATTAGCGTGATTGGGATATCTCTATCCATGTCTTGTGTGATAATGAGTATTTTTTTGAGCAGTCTCTTCACAAAGGCATCTCCTAACCCATGATTTTTTTGTGGATTGAGCAGATAGGCAAGAAGATTTGAATGGCGTAACTCCTGTTTGACCACACCAATTGCTTCAAATAGGTTGAAACTGTTTAGCATGTCTTCAAGCTGCTCTAAATCTGCAGTATCCATTACAAAAGCATCAAGTAGCTTTCTCTCGTGGCTCTTCATTACTACATTTCCCATTTTTTCCTCTTTCTCCTCTACAATATTTACGTTTCTCTTGCTCTCCTTAATTACTTCATCGAGGTGCATTGGCGAGCTGCTTCCGGATCACTTATTCTCTTTGTTACCACCAGCAGCAGTCCTTTCTGCAACATCGCGATGGTACGAGTCTAGCTCACAAACGGCAGCAAATCGTAAAACTCGACTGGTTGCAGCTTCTCATACTCTTTCTGAGGAACCTTCACATAACGCCATTGTTGGCCAGTCAGGGTCGTGGCATTCTCACACCAGAGTCGAGCTGCCCTATCCTTATACTGCACCTCAAGCGATTCCTGGCCCTTTGTCTCAACCAGCCACATTTCGTCCAGTTCGGTTTTGACCACGAAATCAGGGTAATAGTAGCGCAGATTGGCGTTGTTGTCGGTATACTCGATGCAGAAGCCGAATTGTTGCGGCAGCTTGGAGAACGCCACCACATCTTTCGCGTTTTCGAGAAATTTAGCAAAGGTGTACTCGAACTCGTTGTCACAGGGAACGAGGTTTAAGATGCACTTGCGCGCCTCAAGCACCGGGCGAGAGAACGCAAACGGCTCGATCAGGGAGAGTTGGCGGCTCTGGCCCTCAATGCTCGGCTCAACCTGCTCGATCAGCATATCTTTCAACACGCGACCAAAGACATCCAGCACCACATATCCCGCTATACGATGATTCATCGCCTGGACAATGGTTGGACTCTCCATATCGACTTTGCCACCGAAGGCGCGTTGTTCAAAGAACTCCCACACCTTCGGGGCGAGTGCGCTGAACTGGCTTGGCAATTTGAGATTGGTCGCAATGAGCTTGGCATAATAGCTTACGATCTCACCGGCGCTTTGCGCGTCCTGAATAGCATACTCACGCTCGAAAAGCTTCTCCATCGTCAGAATATCGAACGCCTGATACTGGAACTTTTTGACATCGGCATCGGTTGGCTTGCGCGGCAAGGGATCAGGGTTGAATCTGAACTGCATCACATCAAGGGCCTCGATCTCCTCAGCCAGCGTTTTCTTGCGTACCAGGATGGGCGAGAGCCTGGGCAGAGCCAGGTCGTAGGCTGCTTTTTCGGGGAGCTGCGGCGCAATGGTGATGATCTTGAGTTTGTCTTTGCCCACCTGGAAGGTATCGAGCTTGAT
>CAZLJP010000007.1:6012-8098 GCA_964559915.1 uncultured Candidatus Saccharibacteria bacterium
TCGCCGGATTTATCGGTATGGATGACCAGCACCTTATCTTCTCCGCCAAATTCAGCCGGATACTTCTTTGCAAGCCAGTCGCCCACATCGTCCGCTTCATCGGTACTGCTCATCATCAGGAACAGGATCGGCTTCTTCCCGGTGGGGGCCAGCTCGTCCCGGTACTCGCGCCAGCGTTCAACGCCTGCGGTGAGATAGCCCTGGTACTTGACGCTGGCAATCGTACTCTTGCCCTCCTCGATGTCAGCGATCCCTTTGACTGGCCGTTTGACAATGCCATCGAGGATCGCTTGCCTGATAGAGTAGTCAGAGATAATCCAGGGGAAAAGCGCGCCCCTTGCGAAGCGCGGTGTAGCCGAGAAATCGAGCTGGGCGGCCAGGGGTAAGCTCTCATGCAGCCTGCGAATGACCTTGTTCCACTCGCTCTCTTCATCATGGGTGTGATGGGCCTCATCATTGAGCACCAGGAGCTTTCCGCTCCGCTTCGCAAGCATCTCGCTAAAACTCACCAGTTCGCTGCCGAGATCGCTCTGCGGCTTGGGGCCAAGCATCTCGGTCATGATATCCGGCTCACCATTGCCGTTGTTCTTGCGCTCTGTGCGATCGTAAAGCTGCTGGATATTGGTCAGAAAAAGCATCCCCTCGGCTGGCGCGCGTTCCGCCTCTCCGCGCATAATACAGTCGAACTCCCAGAAGATTCTGAACTCGCGGGGGATAAGCGGGTCAGAGCGAAACATCCGACCGCTTTCAAAATCGCTTTTCAACCGCTCAAAGACGATCACATTGGGCGCGAGGATCAGAAACGTCTTCGCGTAGTCGTTATCATCCTCGCGTATCGCGTTGAAGTATTGCCAGACAATCGCCAACGACATCACTTTGGTCTTGCCGCTGCCGGTCGCCATCTTGGTACAGTAGCGCGCGAACTCATCATAGCCAGGCAAGTGCAGATCAGCCTTCCCTGAAACATATTGCTCCAGCAGGTCTTTACGGGTGCGCACTTTCGCTACTTCATAGACATAGATCAGCGTTTCGATGGCTTCACGCTGCGCGTCGTGGTAGCGAAAGAGCTGGCCGGTTGGCAAGCGGTGGTCGGTAGAGAACCAGAAGTTGAGCAGGATGCGCGTTGTTGCGGTGATCCCAGGATAGTTATTCTCGCGCCACTCAGCGACGAGCTTGCGCAGCGCGGGAACACAGGGAGCCGTTTTGAGAAATGGGCTGAGGTCAAATAAACCGGGCTGCATTACTGCTGTTTTCTTTTGTCCACGAGGCATATTGCGCATCTCCTTATGCTGCTCAACTCAATGAGATCAAACTATCGCTGCTCTAATTACTTCACCTCTACCGTGATTGCCTTTGTGGTATCGTTGCCCAAAATATCGATCACCTTAACAACAACGGTATAGGTGCCAGGCTGCTCATAGGTATGGCGAGCCTTGAGCAAGATTTTCGGCTCCTTCTTGGTACGATAGCTCTGCCACTGATTATGAAAGGTATCCTCTCGATAATCCCAATCCACTGCCCAATAGTCAATCCACTGGCCCCAATTGCTGATCGCGTTCTTGATGTCCTCTGGTACGTCGTCGGGCGGCATCAGGAAGTTGGTCAGCTCAACCTCAACCCCCTTTTTGATCGGAGTAATATCAACGGAGAGCGCGGCCAGCTCATAGAAGTGAATATCGCCCTGCTCAACCGCTTTTTTCTCCAGCACTTCACGCGGGATCTTCTTGAAGGCCAGCTTGATATTCGCGTCCTCGGCCATCTGCTTCGCCGTCTCGTTCAAATCAAAGGCGAAGTCCCAGCCCAGGATGTCGATGCCATTGCTATGCTCACCTGCATCTTTGCCTCGGACCTTCCAGAACTCGTTGACAATGGATTTGACCTCGCCCAGCGCGATCGGCGCATCGACCGAACCAACATGCACGAGCCGCCCGGCCTTGACGCCATGAATCCAGGCATAGCCATCAATGGGCGTGGCGTGATAGAGTTGGAGGATGAAGGCATAGTAGCGCAGTTGCGCGTTGACCCGTTGTGTGGGATCGGCGAACTCGGCTGCCTGCCACGCCTGCCGCTCATATTTGCCCAGGTT
>CAZLJP010000008.1:0-1940 GCA_964559915.1 uncultured Candidatus Saccharibacteria bacterium
TCCCCGAAATAATCGGCCAACTCTTTAAAATCGCCGGAGTTGCTAAAAAATGCCCAACCTCTATCAAGTAAAAGCAATTGTCCGCGGTGATAGCCGTCGATAGTAAGGTGCCACATTTTTGCAGCGGCTCCGCTGACTTCGGAAAAGGTTCCCTGGTAATGCTTGTCTTTATAATCGAACGAAACAGGTATCATCAAAATTTGTGCTTCTTAAAGTAAAAATGTTTTTAAATTTTCCTGCTCAGTTTATTTAATTTATCTGCATCAGCAGTAACTCCCAGATCGCGCAGGTATTTCGCATAAGCAGCAAAATCACTATGGCCGGTGAGGCTCATGATATCGGCATCAGTAGCGCCTGCCTGTTTCAGATCAACCACACGGGTATGCTTGAAACCGTAAATCGTGTAATTTTTATCAAAGCCAACAGCGTCTCTTACCTTGCGGAAACGTTTTGAAAAAAATCCGTTCCCAAAGTGTTCTTTTGATGGGTGGCCATTAATTCCAAAAATATAATAGTCGCCAGGATATTTATCAATTCCTCTTTCTTTAAACAATATTTTTAAATTGGTATCGAGAGGAATATATCGTTCTGTATCGCCTTTGCTTTTTTCAGCAAAAATTTTATTCTCGCTCCATAAAATATTACTCACCTTTAAAAACTTCAATTCCATTTCGCTTCTGATACAAGCATAATAAACCATTTGGCAAGCAAATTTCAAATAAGGATCCATGATATCCATTACCTTAAAAATTTCATTCAATTTATTCTCATCAAAGTACCGGTGCTTCCTTGATTTGGCAGGCTGCTTTTTGAATCCTGCGCACGGACTTGTATCAATATATTTTTTCTTCAGCAAGTAATTAAAAATGGTCCTCGTAAAATCAAATGTGTTATTATATTCCCGGTTTGAAAAATTTCTCTCAGCTTTGAGATCATTTAAAAATTGCTCAATATGATCTTCTGTAATTTCATGGATATCCAGATAAGGAATATGTTTTTTCTCAAGCCATTCTATAAGCCTGCCGGCGGTTCTTTTGTAGCGGATCATTGACGAATATCCTAAACCTCGTTTTCCCCAGGCCTCCAGAAAGAGAAGTATTGCATCTTTGGCTCCGAGTTCATCTTTCTCTTCCAGATCCTTTTCTTTTTGTTCAACAATAACGCCTTCGACTCCAAAAGGATTATAGCCCTTCTTAAGGCTCTCTTCGATTTGCTCTCTTAAATATATAGCGTATTCTTTTTTATCATTTCCTTGGCGGCGGTTGATATCTTCACGAATCCGGAACCGGTACCATTTCTGGTTGTCATAAAATTTTCTTACATCGGCGGGTATTCGATAATAATATTCAATATAGATCCCGTTTTTTGAACTGACTATTTTAGGCTTTCTATAATGGAAAATCTTTGGCAATCTTTTGGCAAGGTTTTCGTTATTAATTATGAAACCCGCAACTGGTACGGGTTTTATTAGTGCGGAAGAGGAGATTCGAACTCTGTTATTTCCCTTACTCATTTTTTAAAGATTTGATTTTCAATTTGTGATTGGCCGGTTTTTGTACATCGTTATTTTTTGATGGCAAGCTTCTGATCTGATTTCGAAAGGCAATTTTCTTTCACGGCTTTTTGTTTTTTATTTCTGATTTTAAAGCAGCGGATATAGTTTTTACGGCTTGCTCAATGTCCGGGAATACAGCCTTAATTTTCTTTAAGGCAGATGTTAGTTCATCATTTTCTATCATAGATCCTTTGCCGGTGATAAGCCAATAGGCTGATATCTTATAATGATCGCAGAGGCGGCCTATCGCTTCAGTGGTAACTGTATTTTCACCATTGCTATCGCGAAGCCTGGTTAAGTTGCTACCGGATATGCCCACTATTGCCCCGAAAGCAGTGGCCGTTACCTTCCCGTTTTGCCTGTCGGATATGATGTGATCCATCGC
>CAZLJP010000009.1:0-1872 GCA_964559915.1 uncultured Candidatus Saccharibacteria bacterium
TCACAGATGCTGTTGAAACAGTTACAGTGCCTGATGAAAGTGTGGCCGTGCCTGATAAATTACTCCCATAACCCACTATAATCCAATTAGCACCATCACTCTGTACTGTTACCCATGAATACTGTCCATACAGCTTGTAGGAACTTACCCCATCAATAGTTTGGCTTAACGATGTCAATAAGGAAGCTGTACCTGATACACTTAATTTAAAAGTGTACTTTTTACCTGCAATTCCAACCGCTGTCGGAAGTGTGCCACTTATTCCTGATGCAGTGAAATTCACTGTTGAATGAATATTAGTAATACTAATACTTGAAGCAGTTGACAAAAATGGATATGTCGGTGCCCCTCCAAATATTACAGAACTGCTTGTTAATTTTAAGGCATTAAAAGTGGTTACATTGAAATTTATGTTTCCTGTTCCATTATCCTGCAAAAAGGACATATCACCGCCGCTATTATAAAAGGCAAGGTCATTTGCTTTAATATTCCGATAAGTGACAGCATTAACACTCGGTTTATACATCGAGCCACCTGATGCGGAATTATTCACCAACACTCTTGCGTCTGCTGATGCGTTTAATGATCTATTAGTAATATTCACCCATACACCACCTGCTATGCTATCATTTAAGGCGATATTATTGCTATTTTGATTTAATATAAGTGAATGGTCAAGTGCATTTGTAGTGCCGGCTACGGTATTATTAAGAATTACTCTTGTGTCAAAATGTGTTGATTGTATATCCTTTGTAATTGCACCCAAAACCATTGAATTTCTCATGTACACGGTTGAACCATTAGCAATCAAAAGTCCGTATTGAGCAGAGTCCCCTAATGTAATTGGTGTTTCATTAAAAGAGTAAGTAGTTAATGCAAATGGTGCACCTATGTTAATTTGCGTACCACTGTTTGCCTCAAACCATCCTCTGTTGACCGCCATTGCGATATTGCCGGTCATTTGACTTACTGAAATTGCTCCAGTTGTTGTGTCCGCTTTGGTTCCACAGCTTTCAAAATCTGCTGAATTAATAATAATTCCTGAACCCCACTTAACCTTTAATCCAACTCCGGTTATTTTGCTAATACGACAAGTATTAAGGGTTATTAAATTTGCTCCCATTGACGAAGTTCCTTCTAAATAAATTCCGTTACTTGAAAAAAGAAATGAGCAATTATTTATACTACCAATTAAAGTTCTGTATAAACGTGCACCGTATTGAGTGAAATTTTGAAAATAAACATTGTTCAAAGTAAACTCACTCATAAAATTTGTGTATAATCCAACTGTTCCTATATTATTACCATCCAAGACAAAATTTGATAGTGTATTGTTGTGAGCAATAACATTAGTTACCCCACCATCATTATAAGATAAAATAGTTACAGCCGAATTACTTTTCAATACACTTCCACTACCATCACCAACAATAGCAACAGCAGGATTCCATACTAATGAATCAACCAAATAAGTTCCAGCCGGAATATAGACTGTACCTTTAACAGCCAATGCAGCAGCAATCGCACTATTTATAGCAGTTGTATTTTGAGAAGAAGTCTTGCTCGGTGAAGCTCCGTATTTTAATATGTTGAACCAGCTGGCACCTTTTTGATTTAATTGGGTAGGTGTTACATATTTTGTCAAACTATCTGAAATATTCTGCTTTAAACTATTTTGATATGGAGTGACAAAAGATATTGAGCTATCTTTTCTGCGCTGGTATAATACTGAAACATTTGCAGTATCTAAATTATAAGTGCTATCGTTTGGTTTAGTTAGTGAATAACCTGTTCCTAATTTAGAGATTCCACCGATTCCGCCAGTTCCGGTTATCACAATCCCACTGTCTGCTCCTTTCGTTACTGTTACGG
>CAZLJP010000010.1:0-1523 GCA_964559915.1 uncultured Candidatus Saccharibacteria bacterium
TGTCCGTCGTCAGAACATTCGGCACAACTCGGGGCGTAGATTAGCGGAGTGTGGGCCTCGCCTGGGGTTTAGTTTTAGGCGGCGAGCTTGCGGTGTTGCAAGCGCCGATGCTCGATGGTCTGTCGCTTGATCCTTTCGCGCTGTTTTAGGATGGACGCTGCCCTGCCGAAGTAGGCGTCGGCGGGCGTCACGTTGCTCAGGCTCTCGTGATAACGCTGGTGATTGTAGTGCTCGACGAAGGCCTCGATCTGAGCCTCAAGGTCGCCGGGCAGGAAGTAGTTCTCCAGCAGGATGCGGTTTTTCAGGGTCTGGTGCCAGCGCTCGATTTTGCCCTGGGTCTGGGGGTGCATCGGCGCGCCGCGCACATGGCTCATCTTCCGGGCCTCGATGTATTCCGCCAGTTCACCCGCGATGTAGCTGGGGCCGTTATCGCTGAGCAGCCTGGGTTTGTGCAGCACCGCGGCGCTGTCGCAGCCCGAGGCCTTGAGGGCGAGGTCCAGCGTGTCGGTTACATCTTCGGCCCGCATGTTGGTGCACAGCTTCCATGCGATGATGTAGCGCGAGAAGTCGTCGAGCACGGTCGACAGGTACATCCAGCCCCAGCCGATGATCTTGAAGTAGGTGAAGTCAGTTTGCCACATCTCGTTCGCCCGCGTGGTCTTGGTGTGGAACTGATCGGCGGCCTTGATCACGACATAGGCCGGGCTGGTGATCAGGTCATGGGCCTTCAACAGTCGGTAAACCGTGGCTTCGGACACGAAGTAGCGCTTCTCGTCGGTGAACCGCACGGCCAGCTCGCGCGGTGACAACTCGCTGTAATCCAGCGCCATTTCGACGATCTGCTTCTGCACCTCGGGCGCGATGCGGTTCCACACCCGGCTCGGCGCCGAGGGTCGATCTGCCAGCGCCTCCGGGCCGCCATCGAGGTAGCGGTCGTACCAACGATAGAATGTCCGGCGGGCAATGCCGAGCTGGTCCAGCGTGCGCTTGGCGGGCAGGTGCGACTGCTCAACGATCCTGATAATCTCGAGCTTTTCGGATGCCGGATACCTCATTCGTCGTCGCCCCCATCCGCGATCATGCTTTTTTTGAGCAGGCGGTTCTCGAGCGTCAGGTCGGCCACGCATTCCTTCAGGGCGCGGGCTTCGCGCCGCAGATCCTGCACCTCGCCGCTGGTCGCGGCACGGGCGGTGTCGCCGGCCAGGCGGCGCTTGCCGGCCTCCATGAACTCCTTGGACCAGGTATAATACAGGCTCTGGGCAATGCCTTCCTTGCGGCACAGCTCCGCAATGCTGTCCTCGCCGCGCAGGCCATCTAGCACGATACGGATCTTGTCCTCGGCCGAGAAGTGCCGGCGGGTCTGTCGCCGGATGTCCTTCACCACCCGCTCAGCGGGGGCCTTTACCGGCGATTTTTTCAAGGAGGGTTGGGGCTTCATCTTCGTTCCTTCGTCACTACGACGAAGCCCCAACCCTCCTTAATTCACAACCTCAAATCTGTGCCATTGGTGCTGACGGGGGACA
>CAZLJP010000011.1:0-1341 GCA_964559915.1 uncultured Candidatus Saccharibacteria bacterium
TATTTGTTTTTTAGTGAGAAGCTTGTAATTGTGGATTTTCGATATTATTATTGTCGTTTGAATCTAAAATAACCTCCAAAAGATCACCCTGATCACCAATATTCAAATGCTCGCATAATATCCTTAGAACAGCAGCTTGCGTAAGCATAGGGTCGTTGTTATTCAATAACTGAATACCATAGGCAGGTCTTTTGCCTAAGCACTCCATAATCCGACCGAAAAGAATAGGGTCCTTTTTTACTTCTTTTATAATATCTTTTTTTAAACCTATAGTTTCCATATTCAATGTTTTAATTAAATTGTGTAGAAATATCTGGTACAAATATAAGGAACATTTATTCCATATTCCAAATAAATTTGGAAATAATATGGAATAAGTTATCCACATTTTAAATATTTTTCTAGTGAAATTTTTAAATGACGTGCAAATTTCAGAGAGGTTAAGGAGTTTAATAGGCGTAAAATCAACACGCGAAGTGGCTGTAGGCGCAGGTATAGACCCATCTCAATTCAACAAAATTATTAAAGGAAACTTAAGTATATCAGAAAACATTTTAGACAAACTTTGTCAAACATATGGATGGGACAGGAATTTTATTCTATACGGAAAAGGAAGAATTGTTCCACATGAAACAGATGAATCTCATTTATTGGAAGATCCTCCCGCGAAATACTATACTAAAAAAGAAGTGGAGAACGATATACTAAAAGAACAAGTCAGGGAACTGGAGGCCAAATTAGCAGAGTGTAACCAGGAAATTGGATCTCTTAAAAAAGATCTTGAAATTGAAAGATCAAAAAACTTTTCACCCCTAAAGAAAACAGGCAAGGCCGGGTAGTGCAAATGTTCGGACCAGTGCAGCTATGCCTTTTCAAAGATTGTAAGATTTGTAAAATAGACAATATAAAAATCAATAAGCTTTAAATATTACAATAATGGAGATTTCTGATGTTGCGCTTTTGGTTATGGGAATAGCAATTGCCCTGGCGCTTTATAAAATGTTTTTCAATCCTGGCATAGCGGCTTCTCGTGAGTTGCAAAAGAAAATGCAAAGCCTTGGAACGATAAAAGGAAAATCTTTTTCAGAAATCATAAAAGTTGTAGGGACTCCTTCTGTTACAGAAACTCAGGTAAATGGTAAAATGTGCTCATGGAATTCCCAAAAATATGCAATCAATTTAGGGTTTGACAAAGAAGGAATTTGCACCGGAATATTTGGAGAAAAAATTATAAAATGAAAAGAATAATCATAGTTGCGATCGTTTCACTTTTATTAGGAACGTCCTGCAATAAAGAGAATTGTAAGGATAAGCAAGATGCTGACCTTAAAACCGAAGCGG
>CAZLJP010000012.1:0-1233 GCA_964559915.1 uncultured Candidatus Saccharibacteria bacterium
CACACCTACGTGGCAGTGCCCGCGCCGCTCGCTCAGACAGAAGTTGCTCGCTACGAGCTGGTGCTCGTGAGCGAAAAGGACAGAGGATGAACGCAGAAATAGAGCAACGTCTGTATGAACTCAACTGTGCAAATGCAGAATGGCACGAAGCAACTGGCGACGCGTTGCCATCTGCGCAAAGGCGATTTCAAGACGCTCTCCAGTGGTTCAAAGATCGTAAAATCGCGATCCGCACAGAAGTCGATGCCACGATGCGCGGCGTCTATGTGCTTGAGAAAGAGAGCTAGCGTGTGTGAAGCCCTGGTAGAATGCGACTACCAGGGCTTTTTCGTGTCTACAAATCGCCGAATTGGCCGATCAGCTTTTCGGCGTCCGTATCGCGCTTGCGTCGCGTGCGTCTGAGATAGATCCAGGTGGTATTCAAGTTTTCATGGCGCAATAGCTCCTGGATCTTGAGAATATCGTGGCCATTCTGCTCATAGCGCTCTTGCGCGGCCATGTGGCGAAGATCGTGCAAATGGACATCCATGCCGACTTGCTTCGCGTAGAATTTGAGGATGCGGTTGATGCGCGGTCCGGATATCGCCTGATCCCGACGCGAGACGTGGCTGTGATCGACGAAGATGGCGTCGTCAGGCTGCATCGTGTCCCAGCGGCCATCAGCGACGAGATACTCTTTGATGGCTGCCCATGCTGGCGCTGGCAGTTCGGCGCGATCCACCTGGCGCGCTTTGCCCTTGCGCACGAAGGTGTAATAGCACACCCCATAATACTCTTCCAGGTTGCCCCAGCGTAGCGACGCAAGTTCGTTGCGCCTGCGCGCCGTCCAGAAGTAGCAGAGGATGATCGCCCGGTCCCGGAGGCCACGCACCGTATCGCGTGGTATGGCCGCGATGATGGCGCGAAAGTCCTGCGCACTGATCTCGCGTGGCACGGACGTGTTCGCGTCGAGATAGTGCAACGAGCGAACCGGACTCGGTGTGTGCAGGATAGAGCGGTGCGTGTTGCGGTACGGCACGTCGTACTGGCTCGCATAATTGTAGAAGCTCCGTAGCGCGCAGAGCCGCAGGTTGTAGGTGGATGGTGAAATGTGTTCGCTAACGCGCCAGTGGCCTGATGCGAGCGGCTGCTGCAAGAACGCCTCCACCTCTGGTCTGCTATAGGATTCTGGCGTGCGAGCAGGGTCGCAAAAGAAGTGCTTGAGAACTGAATGGTAGTGTTCCGGGGTGCGTT
>CAZLJP010000013.1:0-1067 GCA_964559915.1 uncultured Candidatus Saccharibacteria bacterium
TCCGCGATTCCAAGACCGATGATGATCGAGACGAGGGTGGCCCAATGTTCCGTCAGGTTGACCATCGGCGACCCTCATGACCGTGCTCGACCGCATTCTCGGCCGCGCATCAGCACCGAATCAAGCCACGCCGCAAAGTGGCGGCGACCTGGATGAATCATCAGGTGGCCCGCCAACCTGCGCCAGCAGCCCAGGCAGGTCCGCCATTTGCTCGAAGGTGCATTGAGCCCCTGCAGCCTCGAGGCTGGCTTTGGGAGTGAGTCCTGCATAGCCCAGTGGGCACATGCCGGCTGCCGCGGCCGCTGCCACGCCGATCGGCGTGTCTTCCACGACGACGCACCTGGCAGGCGCAACGCCAAAGCGACTGGCAGCGTGCAGGAAAACATCTGGTGCCGGCTTGGGACGACCGACCTCCTCGGCGCTGAATATCTTGCCCTCGAATCGCGGCAGCAGGCCCGTGGCACCGAGCGCTTGGCGCATCTTCGTCCGGCTGCCGTTTGACGCCACGCAGCACGGGAGCGTGATGAGGTCCAGCGCGCGCGCAATGCCTGGAATGGCTTCCAGCCCGGACACGAAGGCTGCTTCGACGCGAGCCCGGTATGCAGGAAATAGCTGCGGCGGTGGCGGCCTACCGAGCAGTTGGCTGATCTTCTCCATGCATTGCTGGGTCGAACGGCCGACGAAATGTTCGAACATGTCCGCGAGCGTCAGGCCAAGGCCCAGGTCGCGGAGCATCTCGGCCAGGATCTCGTTGGCCAGGCGCTCGCTGTCGACCAATACACCGTCGCAGTCAAAGATCACGAGTTCAAATCGCGACATCGCTCGATGGCCACCTGGCGCCCTGAGTCAAGGCGGAGCAAACAGAGTTCGGCTTCAACACGCTGTCAGACGCGCTCGCGAATTAAATGGCTTCAAACGCCCTGGCCAGTAAGAGCGCAATGGATGGGTGGGCAACTTCATGAGTTCTTGCGCACCTGACGCTCCCGCCACGGCTTTTCTTGCAAATTGCCGTACCGCCCGGTTGCCATGCCGATGCCGCAAGTGACGCCGGCAAGTGCGCCTACAGC
>CAZLJP010000014.1:0-1041 GCA_964559915.1 uncultured Candidatus Saccharibacteria bacterium
ACGTTCGTCGGCATTCCATCATCGCCATATTCCAGGCTGTTTTGAATGGCCAGCGTGGCAAGCTCAGGATCGATAATACCTTTGGCTTGCGCGGCCATTGTCACGCGCGCGGAAATGAGTTCCTGCTTGTACCGCTGGGTTTGCTGTTCTGCCTCTGCGTGCTGCTTTTTGACGCGCTCTATTTCGCTTAGCTGGGCTTCATCGGCGGCTTTCTTCGCTGCTTCGCGCTCGGCTTCTGCTTTCTCGTAGGCGGTCAACTTCTTGCGATGGCGTTCCAATTCCTCCGTGGCATTGCCGTTTTTATGTCGTAAATCAGCAAGTTCCTTGAGCGCTTCCTCAAGCGTCAAAGCCGGTGCTGCCGGGGGCGTCGCGCTCCCTGGAGCAGTGCCCGTCACGGGCGTCTCTGGTGTTGGCGTCGCGCTTCCACCAGGGGAGGTAAGTTCTTCTGGCATGAGTATAACCTCTCGCTTCTCTCTTTGTCAATGGCTGAATATTCAACCTATGAGTACATGGGTAAAAATTATCGTTCGGTCATCTTGCGGACGGCAGCAAGGCCGTGTTGATAACTGTTCGTGGCCGCTTGCATCAGGTCCGCAACGAGCTGGCGCTGCAGGATCAACTCAGTGATCGCGTCGTACAGCACGCGCGGGCTGTCATCGTCGCGTGGGCGCGGTTCAGGCGAGAGCAGGCGTCGCATGGCCGCTTCCATCTCGTCGAGGGAGCGGCGACGTGTGATTTTGGTGTTCTCGGCTCCGTCTTTTGCGCGTGGATCATACAAGCCAGGGTTCGCGGCTTCTATTCGGGCGCTCAACTGATCCAGGTGCAAATGGACGCCCTGGAAACCGCCTTGCAGATGTTCTATAAGCGGATGAGACATCTGTGTTTCCGGCTCGCTCTCTTCCGGCTTGTGCTGAGTTCGTGGTGCTGACATGTATTACCCTTTCTTCACTGGTGCTGGCTTCCCTTTGTTTTCCTTGAGCCTGCGATCTGCTGGCGTACTGGTCTTCGGCTTTCCACCCATGTACTTATCCCCTTTCTTTG